>JADBXZ010000099.1 GCA_020403265.1 Bacteroidota bacterium | reverse complement strand
CCAAGGCCAGCGTGAGTGTGAGTTTGAGTGTGAGCGTTTGGGTAAGCCCCTCGCGAGCGTATTCGGAGCACTATAAGTATACCTCTACAAATCTAAAACAACCAACAGATTCTGTTTTAATTGCTTAATTTGTCTGGGGGTTAGGGCGCCTAAGCGCTGCTTCAACCTTCGATTATCGATGGCCCGCAATTGATCAACCAATATAGCAGAAGGCTTATCTAATTGTCCTTTCTGAAGATGTACCCGCAACAATTTCACAGCTGGCTGGATTCGAGAAGTAACCGGACAAATCACTGTTGAAGGATGAAAGGGATTCAATAAATCTGTCTGAATAATCACAACCGGCCTGGTCTTTCCAGGTTCGGTTCCCATACGAGGACTCAGATCGGCCAACCAAATATCATATTGCCTAATCATCATCTTTAAGCTTTTCCATTTCCCGCAATATTTCCATTGAATCTATCTTGATAGCTGCAGATTCTTTTGCCAATTGGGACTTTAACAGTCGCCGCTTATGGTATTTATTCAATAGATCCACTGCCTCATTGATATACCTGTTTCTGGCTATCTGCAATTTCGCTGTGATGCGTTCCGTTTCTATATAAATATCATCTTCCAGTTTCAAGGACAAGTTTTTCATACCAAATATTTGATCAAAGGTATATATTTTTAGTATATACTATTCTCCTTACGAATCAAAAGTGACTCCGCCCTTTTTGTTGATCAAGAACAAAACTATTAATAACCAATCTACTTCTTTCAGGTAATTACACCTAACAATATTCCCCCACAAATGCCAGCGTGTGTGTTAAAGCCAGAGTGAGTATGAGTTTGAGTGTGAAAATCAGTGTGAGTGGGTAAGTCAGCGTGAGTGCCGAAGGAGCATGGGTGCACAAAGGCCAGTGTGAGTGTGAGTTTGAGTGTGAGCGTTTGGGTAAGCCCCTCGCGAGCGTATTCGGAGCACTGCAAGTAACCCGATCTCAGCAATTCACAACTCAAATACTATCTGTTAAAAGGGGTACTCACAGAAGAACTGAACTTTCGGCTACCACAAAACTGTCAAGCGGAGACGAAACCCCGCCTATTGCCAATGTGCTGTTAGTGGCAGTGGTTCTTTCTTCTGCTAATTTAGTCAATTATATTTTCTGCTTCTCTTTGGTTAATAATGAAATCTTGTCCAAAAGTGAGTTTCTTAGATAAAGTCGAGTTGGGTTCTACAACTCTCCAAAATGGTGTGATGCCTTTTAATGAATTAGCTTTTTGATATTTTTCAAAATTTGCTTCTGCCACTATTCGTAAAAATATGCCTGTCGTAACTGGACAAGTATAGTCAGCTCTGTTTTCAATAGCTAGGTCTTTCCGCATTGTTTGGACTGCAACCTTTTTGCCTTTTGGTATTTGCTTGATGTAATTGTCAATTATTTGCGGTGTCGCAATAAACATATTGTTGTTTGCTGGAATGTCAGCAAAATCAAAATCAATTCGTTTGATTTTTGGTTCTTTCTTTTCGTTTAGTTTGTCAAGCCAAGTCTTTTTTGAAGCCATTTTATTCGCTTAATTTTTGTTTTAAGTTTTGAAGGTATAAATCCATTGTTTTATCCAAGTTCACAAATACATATGATATTGTTCTAAAAAACGGATTTGAAATAGTAACAACTTCTTTAAATTCTATGGCAGTTTCATTCGGCTTTGTTTGTTTAAAAGTTCCAACCCAATATCCACTGAAGTTTTCGGGTTCAATGATTTCAATTTCAAAAATTTCGTTTTCTACTTTCTGCTTTACTTTAAAAGTAATAGCTGTTCCTTTTTTGGGGACTTCTGTCCAAGTATTGTTGTCAATTACAATAATTTCTTTAACATCATTTCTCCAGGTGGTTTGATTTTTAAAATCAGTGACGATGTTGAATACTTTCGTTACGTCTGAATTAAGCAAAGCCGTTTTTGAAAAGGTTCTTTCTTTTGGTAGAAACAGGCCAATTATCAACACGATTGCAATGATTGCAACAACAGAAATAAGTAAATAAGTCATCATTTTTTTCATTTTAAAGATTTTTTATTCTGCAAATTTCTATTTCATTTTCAAAAGTTGTTTGACGTTTTTTGCTATTTTATTGGAACATAAAAATCAGTTAAAAAATTTTCAGGCTTATAAAACGGTGGCGATTTAATATACCATTCAAGTGCTGGCTTGTCGGCTAAATCAAACTTATTGTCAAACAAGCAAACATTATAAATGTAGTCGTAAACGGGATAAAATCCTTCGTAAGCTCCTTTGTAGGTAAACACAGCAAACTTACCCCCTTCAATTTTTTTGTAACCAATTTCTCCGCTTGGTTTTATTTCTTTGGAAACTAAAACACAAGCGTCAAAACGGATATGTTGTTCTGCGGTTAGGTCGGGATTGTCGTGAACAATACCAATAGTTACTGGCTTTAATTTTAAAACTAAATGAGTTGCAGCCCAAAACATAAGTTTTTGAAAGGAACTGCCCACTTTGTCATACGAACCCGTGTGTCTAATATAAGCAAGATGCAAATCGGGAATTGTCTTGATAACTGGACCTTGAACATTGAGAGCATCTAAGTCAATATTTGCTTTTCCGTATTCATTTTGTTTGTTTGACCTAAGTTCTGCTATTGAATTTCGATATTCTAATGGTGTCAGTCCAAAATAGTCTTTAAATGCTCTTGTAAATGTTTCGTGGTTTTGATAACCACAGTCGAACGCTATTTGTCCAATGTCGTTTTGTGAATGTTTAAGTTTTAGAGCCGCTTTTTCAAGCCGAAGTCGTGTCAAAAAGTCTTTTGTAGTGTCGCCTGTTAGCAATTTGAAAACTCGATGAAAATGGTATTGGGAAAGATTTGCTTGTGTGGCAATGTCTTTGAGTTGAATGTCAGTTGTCGAATTACTTTCTATGAATGCAATTGCCTTGTTGATACTTTCAAGATATGAATTTTTGGTGTCTGTTCTCATTCTGTAAAAATACCATTGTCATTTGATTGTGTTTTGATGTTTCTTGCTCGTTTCGGGGTCGTCCTACCATTGCCACGTAAGCCTCCCACCGATACCATATTGTTGAGTTGCATAGGACTATCGATTTTTGCAAAAAATTAATTATGCAAAACAAAAAAGTTCAGCGCGAACAAATGATGGCTATGATTG
>JADBXZ010000098.1 GCA_020403265.1 Bacteroidota bacterium | reverse complement strand
TTATTTTATTTTCATCAATTTTAACCTTCCACGGTTGAGTATTGTGACTACTTGGAGCATGCATGCCATAGGCAAGAATTTGCTGAATAGTTGAATCTGCTTTTTGCATTGGTTTGTTATTTATGGTTTGTGCTTTTAGAATATCCTTTGGCAATACAGCAATAATACCTAATGCTGTCAATGCTTTCATAAATTCCTTTCTGTCCATATAAGTGTTTTTATTTAGATGTACATTCAATTTTCTAACGCATTTTTTTGGTTTATAGTAATAAGTTAAAAATAATTGGTTTTTCAATTAGGTTGCCCATAACGGAAAAGTATTGGCGATGGTGGGGCATTTGAAAAACGTCAGCCCACCACTTGCACAATTGCCTAATCGAATTACAAATCTTGAGTTTATAACTGTCAGCCCCACTTTTGCCAATACGATGTTAGCGGTAGTGGTTATATTGTCCAGTGTGCTTTTTTACTACTTCCTTTTAAGTTTGGTAGTGCTGTAAACTGTCCACTTCTTTCCCGAATCATAAGAACGTTCTTCTAAAATGTCAAAGGAATCGGAAGTAATATTTGTCCAGCGATTTCTATTCAGATAATCTGATTTTGAAGAATTCGCAATTCGTACCATTACTACTTCTTTCCCTTCTACTACCCATTTGTACTTAGAATAATCTCCATTACGAAACGTAAATGTTTCAATCCAAGCATTTTCGGCAAGGTCATAGTAGCCACTTGTTAGATAAGAACCTTTTCTATTATATAGCAGAAATCTCTTATTAAGGCTACATCCCTCTGCATTTAGTGTAATTGTTAATCTTCCAAATAGTTGTTCTTTACCATCTTCAACTGTATATTCTTCCCAGTTTCCTAAGAAGGGTTTTAAAATTTCAAATTGTTTTCCAATACATTGAGGGATGTTTTTTATGTCAGAGTTTTTTTTGATAGTTTCAGATTTAACTATTTTCCCTAAGTCTTTAAAACTCAATCCGTTTACTTTTACTGTTTGATGAGCTTTGCTTATAACTTGCCATTTTTCAGCTACATCAGCATAAGTCCCAGAAGTAAAATACTCAACAGCTACAATAAAATCCCAAGTCAAAGAGTCTTCTTTATTGATGTTTTCAATCAATTCATAGTCATTGAAAAGTCCTTGCCTTACAGCAATACTGTCCATTGCAAACCAGTTTTTTTTTAAAAATTCTTTGAGGTTATCTTTTTGTCCACTTGTGGCTTTAAGATATGTGTATGTCCAAGTATTTTGATTGCTTGATTGAGCCTTCAAAAAAGTAGTCGTGCTAATCAGTAGAAAACAAAATACAAATAATTTATTCTTCATAATCATTTTTTTAATTGTTTAGTCATTGGTTAGATTCTTGAGTCTGCGTTACCATTACCGCTAACTACCTTATACCCGCTACTCTATAGCGCATATCCATCCAAAAAAGGTAGATATGCGCATATATGTTGCGTAGTATTCAAATTTAATGAAATTATTATAGATCATCAAATGGACTTTTCATCAGCCGCAACCCCCTTTGTAAAAATATTTAATGGAAACTGCGTTATCATAAGTCGTCTTGGGTAGCTGCACTTCGGTTTGCTGGTCATACTTTCATCAATCCTGAAAAAAGTCGGTAATGATTTTAAATCGAAATGCCGACCCTCACAGATCGGCATTTTGCTTTAAAGAGTGTTATTTTTTAAAATAACATGTCGGGATGACTGCCAGGAGTTCTAACTTTTTGGAGGATTGGGAGGGGGTGAGAAAGTATTGATAAGTGAAAACAGGAGCGGTCAAAAATGCTATTTTGGTTTTCGAATATTTGAAAAAATTGGTACTGATAAAAACCAATAAAATTGAACTATTTTAGCATGTCTCAGCAGCTGATCATTTAGGTCTGAAAAGGGTAATGAAAGGATTCTGGAACTTTAGTATATTTGTATTATGGAAAACCTTAATTCCATTATTGAAACCCTACAAAAGCACAAAAGTGAACTGGTAGACAAGTATGGGCTTAGTCAACTGGCTATTTTTGGATCCTATGCTCGCAGGCAGGAAAGGGAAAATAGTGATGTAGATATTTTGGTTGAGTTTAACAGACCAATTGGTTTGGAATTTATAGACTTAGCAGAAGAATTAGAGCAAATCCTCCACATTAAAGTGGATTTAGTTTCAAAGAAAGGAATTAAGAAAAAATATTTCAAGTCTATCGAAACAGAATTAGCATATGTCTAAAAGAGAGCCAACTTTACTGCTCACTGATATTTGCGAATCTATAGAAAAGATTAAAATTTACACTTTAGAGTTAACTTATCAGCAATTCATAGATGATAGCAAGACAATTGATGCCGTTATAAGGAATTTTGAAATAATTGGCGAGGCAGCAAATAGACTTCCTGAAGAAATAAAGGATAAATTTCCAGAGATCAATTGGTTTAGATTAAGAGGCTTTAGAAACAGAATCGTTCATGACTACATGGGAATTGATTATGAAATCGTTTGGAACATAATAAAAAATGATCTCGAAAAACTTCTTACTGATATAAAAGAAATAATTGAAAAGTTATGAAAAACCATTGTCCGCTCCCCTAAAATCCAAAACATTAAAAAGCTTACAATTTCAATTAGTTGTTTCAAAAAATCACTAAAACAAATGCCGACCCTCACAGATCGGCATTTTCTTTTAAAAAGTGTTATTTTCTAAAATAACAAGTCGGGATGACTGGATTGCCTGCGGCGATCCCTAAGGTTGGTGGCTGAAACGCGACAAACCTTAATGCTTCGCCTTCTAGGGGGTTTTTTGTGCACTCACTCTTGAAAGCAAGCTTTCACGCTCGTGCAATACTTGAAGGATTGCCTGCGGCGATCCTTCAAGTAGGGGGGCAGGTCAGTGGTGAGTGTAGAGCCTGAGTGTGTAATGTCGAACCCTGGACTTCATTGCGGGGACACTCAGACGTAAGCACCCCACCAATACCCTTATGTTTTAGCAGTATATTATCAGCATTATTACACCCCAATTAAATATTTGGGTGTTGCTTCCAGTTTTGAGGTA
>JADBXZ010000097.1 GCA_020403265.1 Bacteroidota bacterium | reverse complement strand
TTTCCCAGTCTTTTATTGGCTATAAGTTTAATGTGCTAAAAAGAGAAAAGTTTAATCTTTTTATAATAGGGCAAGGTGGTTTTGGATATGCTAAAAACTTTAACCAATGGCCCGAGGCAAATAGCAATGTTTCAACAGTTTATGGATTAGGTGACCTAAAAATTGGTATTAACTTTTAAACTCTTTTGAAAATGAACATCATCAATGCACAAAGAAAAGACAAGACGAGAATTATAGAAATACTTTGTCAGTCTTTTCAAAACGACCCACAGATAAATTATATCTTGGGTAGTAACGGAAATAAGAATAAAAAACTGATGCGACTAATGGCTTACTCCTTTGAATTTGGTTTAGCCAATGGTAAAGTTGAAATTAGCGAAGATAAAAACTCTGTAGCCATATGGAAGGCAAGTAATTCTAAAAATATGACAATAAATTTATTCTATGAAAGTATGTTATTCTTTTTCACCTTTGGAAGGAGTGGAATAACAAGAATATCGGCTATGGAAAAGAAAATTGCGGCATTTTACCCTGACAAAACAATTTTCAATTATTTGTGGATTTTGGGAACTATTCCGAATGAACAAGGTAAGGGATATGGTACTGCAATACTATCAAAAGCTATCAATAAATTTGAACAGGACAAAGTACCTTTATACTTGGAAACCTCTACAGACTCCAACCTAAAATATTACCAAAGAAAACGATTTGAATTATACCATAGTATGATATTAGACCATGAAACACAACTGACAACTTACCTTATGAGGTATATTTAGAAAAAATAAGCAGAAGTACAGTTGCTAATAGCTAAGGTAAAAGTTTGACAGATTTCATAGCTTTCGTAATATCCATCGCTCCGCTAAAGATTGTAATTTTCACTTTGAAAAAGCCCACTAAACATTGATCTTTGTTAGTAGTATTTATTGCTTTAAAAAAATTGATTCAAATCATTTTTTTTAAATCATAATCTTAACTCTTATCAATAAACTTTTTTTATTTCCTATTTGAAATCAAGTAGTTTTTCCCTTTATTACCACAACTTTGTGATGTCGATCATGAATTGCATGTGTCTGATTTTTTCATAAAAAAGTTTTTTAAACACATGCTTTTCATATCGACACTTAAACCTTAAAAAAATTAAAAATGAAAAAAACAAAGCTAACTGTAATTACAATGCTTGCATTACTAAGCACAATTTCTACTTCTCTCTTCGCTCAAACTGAGCAAAAACAAACCAAATACGCCATTGAAACAGATATTCTTTGGCCTTTTTTGGTTCAATCAACTCGTACGCACTTCACCATTAAACTCTGGGAAAAGGGTAATTTGCGGGGCGATGTCTGTGTAGGATTCAGCAACGATTTTCCTGAAGACCGCGTCACAGAAGGTCGATTTGCAGATTACAGTATCGCCAGTGGATACAGGCAATATTTTTGGAAAGGTCTTCATCTTGAATATAGTCAAACTACCGGCATGGGCGTATTACAAAATCACGTAACCACAGGAAAGGATTACTATAGCTTTGATTGGTTAGTTACAGGATATATTGGATACAAATTTGAGTTTGCTAAAAAGAAACTTTATATCCTACCTCAATTTGGCGTTGCAGGGGTAATTTATAAATCCAACCCATGGCCTATTTACGAAGATGAAACCTTAACCAAAGAAGTAGGCGAATCGCCTTTTATGTTAGGTTCATTAAGATTTGGATATAATTTTTAAACTAAAAACAATTGAAGTATTTAGTTACGTTTTTTGCAACCTTGGTTTTGCTTACTTCGGGTATTAAACTCATTGCACAAACATTATCCAACAAAACGCTTTATGCTCATGCCTCAGCCGGACTTGCTAGGTCAGAGGATGGATTAAAGTTTATGGTAAAAGAGTCTGCATCTCAATGGACATCTAAACTCAATTTGGGTATTGGATATCGATTTAACAAGTATTTGGGAATTGAAACACATGCAGCAACCATGCTCACTTCATTGAAGGCAAAGGGCACCTTGGTTCTAAACAACGAAAAAGTCGAGGTTACGGCCAGGCATTCCAATGTGATGATTAGTCCGAAATTTTATCTGCCATTTGGCGATAAATCTGAAATATTTCTTCGCACAGGTGTTGGTTTTTTGCTCTCGCAAAGCACGATTAGCAGCCCTTCAAATGCGAATTTTGAAAAATCAACATCAAACTTTGGCTATATGGTATCGCTAGGTTATGCTCATAAATTAACTGATAAAGTCGTTTTTACCCTTCAATTTGACTTTAGTGATCCTTATGGTAGCAAAGATGTTTGGGAAGGAGATCTTGGCCTCTTTAATGCCGGAATTAAATATAAAATTAACAAGGTAAAATAAAAAATGTAAAAAGATGAATAAAATGAAATTTGCATTCATGCTAGCAACAATATTAGCTTTTTCAACCAAGATTTATGGGCAAACCACACAACCTAATGAAAAAAAATGGGGCGCAGAAATAAATATACTTTGGCCGATTTATCCAGGTAATATCTACAAAGGACAAGCTACATACGAATCCTGGAGAAAAAATGATTTAGCTGGCGATGTTTATGTTGGTTTTCATATTCGCCCCTCTGAGTTCAGGAAAGAAGAAGGAGATTTTGCCAACTACGCGTTAACTTTTGGATACAGACAATTTATCTGGAAAGGGCTTCATTTGGAACTTTATAATGCTTTTGGACCAGGTTTTAATCGAAATAATGCGGTTGATGGAAAAGATTATACTAGTTGGGATTATGAAGTTGGTTTGTTAGCAGGATATCGTTGGGAGTTTTTGAAGAAAGAAAAGAGGGAAAGTTTGAAGTTTAGCCCATACCTAAGCACACAACATGGATTCTATTACCTAGCGGCACAAAGTAATCCGCATCCAATTATAGGTTCAACCGGTGAAAGACCGATTTACGTTGGAACATTAAACCTAGGAATTAAATTCTAATTATTCATTTAAATAAGTTATCATGAAAAACAAAAGTTACATCATCTTAAAAGTCCTATTCTCATCATTCATGCTTTTTAGCGCCATAGGAGAATTAACCTTGAATGAAACCGTTGTTCATTCCATGGAGATTATTCAGATGCCTGTTTACCTGCTTTACCTGCTTGGAATTTTGAAAATTTCAGGAATCATCGCCTTGTGGTTTTCTCCCTTTAAATGGATTAAAGAATGGGCTTATGCAGGATTCACTTTTGATTTTATCGGTGCTATTTTTGGTTTTATAGCAACAGGGAATCCTATGATACCAGATATCATTATGGCTCCAGTGGGTTTGATGCTGTGTTTGGCTACTTATTATTTATGGAAAAAAAACAAATGAAACAGTCTGACATGTTTTTAAAATTAAAATTTAGCACTACATTTTTTCTAATGGTAATGTCATTTTTATTGCATGCGCAAAAAGCAATAACACTTAAGGGCAAAGTATTTGATAAAAGCACTAAAGAAACACTGGTTGGTGCAACGGTTTTTATTCAGGAAAAAAAAGTAGGAACCACTACCAATGCCTTGGGTGAATTTGAAATCACTACAAGTGAAAATGTAGCTCGGTTTAAAGTTGCCTACATAGGATATAGAGATACTATAATAGTTGTTTTAAACAATAGTTCATATTATTCAATTGCTTTAGTTCCTGCCTATAAGTCGCTCAATGAAGTACAAGTTATTACAAGTAAAGATGATCCAAAAGAAAAAGTAAATGATGTGCAAATGGGTGTTGATAGAATATCAATGGCCGAAGCTAAATTACTTCCTGCAATTCTTGGTGAAGTTGATATTTTAAAAGTTTTACAATTAAAGCCCGGGGTTAAATCGGGAGGCGAAGGTACAGCTGGATTTTTTGTAAGAGGAGGTAGCAATGATCAAAATTTAATATTGGTTGAACATGCACCGGTTTATAATCCAAGCCATTTATTTGGATTTTTTAGTGTGTTCAATTCAGATGCAATTAATAATGTAACACTTTATAAATCAGGATTTCCTTCACAGTATGGTGGGAGATTATCATCAGTTTTAGACGTGGAAATGCGAAAAGGGCAAGCTGATTCCATAGCTGTTCAGGGCGGTATTGGCTTGCTTGCATCTCGTTTAACATTAAACGTCCCAATTATAAAAAGAAAACTATCATTACTTGTATCAGGACGAAGAACCTACGCTGATTTAATCACCAATTCCTTAAATGAACTAAATAAAAACAAACCTGACTTTACCCCAATACCTGCTTACTACTTTTATGATTTCAATAGTGCTTTGGATTACAACATTAATGATAAAAACAAACTTTCATTAAATGGTTATTTTGGAAATGATTTTTTTAAATTTAAAGGTGATAATTTTGGTGCAAATTTACTGTGGGGAAATCGTTCAGCAACGCTTGAATGGAAGCACCGCTTCAACAGCCGCATCAATGTTTCAACAGCTTATTTTACTTCAGGTTATCTTTATAGAATTAACACAAGCTTTTCAGAGATTAGCTTAAGTCTAGGGTCCAGAATATGGGATCAGGGTCTGGTAAACAACTGGAGTTATTATATCAACGAAAAGCATACACTTAAATTTGGAGTTAGCGGGATATATCATCGCTTTACAGTAGGTGAATATGGTATATCAGCCGAGTTTACGGATATAAAAGATGGGCAAAACATTGAGGCAGGGGAATTTGGCGCATATTTATCTCACACTTGGAGAATAAATAAAAGGGTTGAGGTCTTATCAGGTTTAAGAAATTCGACATTTAATAATAGAAACAAAACATTTAATAATCTAGAACCACGCCTGGCTTTAAAAACAAGCATTAATTCAAACTCAACCATAAAAGCAAGTTATGCCAGAATGTACCAATATTTACATTTAGTTAGCAGTAGCGCGGCTTCACTACCAACCGATGTTTGGTATCCGAGTGAGGAAGGTATTCAGCCTCAGCGCTCCGATCAGGTATCGCTTGGTTTTCATCAGGCCATTTCGGAGAATAAATATTTTGCCTCCATTGAGGGCTATTACAAATGGATTGATAACGCTATTGATTTTAGAGATGGCGCGCAATTATTTGCTAATCCAAATTTAAGTAAGGAATTTGTTTTTGGGAAAGGTTGGGCTTATGGTATAGAGACGTACATTGAAAAAAAGAAAGGCAAAACAACCGGATGGATAGGATACACCTTATCTTGGTCGTGGCGGCAGTTTGATAAAATCAATTTCGGAGAACCGTTTCATCCGAGATTCGACAGAAGGCATGACATATCTGTTGTTATCATGCATAAATTATCAAAGCGCTTAAGTATCAGCGGTACATGGGTATATAGTACAGGTAATTATGCAACAATTGCCGGCGGCAGATTTGCTTTTCAGGATGCCTTGCCTGACCAAATAAGTGCAACACCAGATTATTTTAAAAGAAACGATTTTCAAATGCCACCTACACATCGTTTGGATTTAGGTTTGGTATGGAAACTGAGAAGTAAAAAATGGGATTCAGATATTACATTTAGTTTATATAATGCATATAGTCGCCGAAATCCTTTTTTTGTATTTTATGAAGAAGTTAAAGACGATGCGGGACAAACAGTTCAGTTTAAACCAACACTCGTATCGCTATTTCCAATTCTTCCTGCCGTAACCTATAATTTTAAATTTTAAAACTAAATAAACAATTGTATGCAAAATAATAGTATAACAATAAAATTAAATATCTTAATAATATTAATTACATCAACTTTAACTATTGGGTGTAGAAAAGAAATTAAACTTAATTTGCCTATTTATGAACCCAAGATGGTTCTTGAATTTTATCTCGAAGACAATAAAACTTTAAGCTGTCTATTACAAGAAAGTATCAATTATACCGACACCACTAGATTTAAACTAATTGATAATGCCCTTGTTGTACTAAGCTATAATGGAGTAAAGGATACCTTATTCAATACATTTTATTTTGATCAAAAGTTTCAAAAAATATATAATTATCACAATCCTAAAATTATTCAGTTACAGCCAAATATAGAATACCATGTATATGTAAAAGATAGTAAAGGAAGAGAGATGACAGGAAAGACAAACCTTAACAATATTGTTCAAATAGATACTTTAGTGTATAATTATAATTCAAGTAGTAAAGCAGCAGTTGGTTTGATTTTGAATGATGATGTAAAAACAAAAAATTATTACAGAATCGTAGCTTTTAAGGATGTTCCGTCTGTTAATGATGGAGATGTATGGGATATCACATTTAATGATAACCTTTTTAATGGAGATCAATTCAGCTTTTACACGGGCTACGCATTTAACCTAGGTGATACTGTTGTTGGTAGATTATATCACCTTACTAATGAACACAATAGTTTTGCGGAATCAGTTAGTAACGCTCAGTCATCAAATGGCAATCCATTCGGGCAACCTGCTAACATAATTACAAATCTTACGGGTGGAATTGGCATTTTCACAACTTTGATTTACGCAGAAAAAAAATTGGTTATTAAGTAATAATTTAGATGTAGTCAAAAAAAACTATATACGCATTGAACGATAAACTGAGCGCCAAACAATTTAAACATTTGATAAAAGCGTTTATTGATTTTAAAAATTGATACAGATCAATTTCTCATAGCGATAATCTTAGCTCAAATCTATAAACTTTTTTTATTTCCTATTTCAAATCAAGTAGTTTTTCCTTCAATTACCACAACTTTGTAACGACGATTGTGACTTGCATTTTGTTCAGAACTATCACATAAATCATGTAATTGTAACACCACTTAATATATAATTAAATAGTATGTATTATAAATATCTAATCTCCTACAATGTAAAAAAGATAATAAGAAATGAACTAATTATTCAACACAAAAAAATAAGTGTAAATAATTCATATTCAGAAATCGATTTAAATGCTCAGCAAATTAATCTTTTATATATGCAGCTCGAAGGCTTTTTTAAAATTGAAATTATCGATCATGAATTAGAAGGAGATATAACACTAAAGGATTTAAGAAACTACATCATAAAAAAATTAGATACGCATGAAAAAAAATAACTTAAACACTAGGTTGTTAAATATAATAGCACTAAAAGTTACTTTATTACTTCTTTTAACGTCTTGCACTAAAGATTATGAATGCGTTTGTGTTTCCAATAAAACAAAGACGGATACTTTAATAAGTAAAGTAAAAACCACTAATCTAGGTAAAAAAGGGCACAAAAAAAGCTGTATGGACGAAACGAATATGAACAAGGGTTTAAGTAATTGCAATATCAAATAAGATAATTGCAATAGATTATTTAATCATTGACTTTGAGTATATTTCTAGTTACATTAAAAGTTGGGGATAAATGTTAAGCAAATATTTTTTGTAGTTTAAACAAGAAAAAATTGCATCTGTTACGCCTCTTAAATTTGCTCTAAAGTTCTTTATTTTAGAGTTAAATGATTCAGCCTTAGTATTGTATTTCAGTCATTAAAGAAGTTAAGTATATTATCTAAATTATTTTCTAAGGAGTAAACCACTGTACTAAACTCTTTTGTCTTCGCATTTAATACTATGGTTTTCCATTAATTTACCCTGAACTTGTTACTTATCTAAGCATTTATATATATTTCTAAAGGGTATACAAAGGTTATAAACTACCCTTAATTGGGGATACTTCGTAAAGAATAACTCAGCACGTATTTTTTGATTCAGAGTCCAATCATCTTCATACTTATAAAGTAAATATTTACATCTAACTAATAACTCTTTTAGAGTATCTCCATTAGACAGTACGGCAGATTTATATTTCAATCCTCTGTCTTTAGCCTCTTTTACGGCTGAGTTTTCATTATCTATTTCTTGCCATCGTAATGCTGTTCGTATATTTTGCATGGAATCATCCACTAACCTTACTACGAAAAAACGATCAAATACTGCTATGCTGTTTAACAATGTTACATGCACGTCCAACGATAAAATGAGGCCAAACAATTAAACTATTTGATAACAAGCTTTTATTGCTTTAAAAAATTGATTCAGATTAATTTCTTTCAGCGATAATCTTAGCTCAAATCTATAAACTTTTTTTATTTCCTATTTGAAATCAAGTAGTTTTTACCTGTATTACCACAACTTTGTAATGTCGATTATGAATTGCATGTGTCTGATTTTTTCATAAAAAAGTTTTTTAAACACATGCTTTTCATATTGGCACTTAAACCTTAAAAAATCCAAAATGAAAAAAACAAAGCTAACTGTAATAACAATGCTTGCATTACTTACCCTAAATCAAACCAAAAGTTTTAGCCAAAATGAGAGTACAAAAAAAGATTCAGTATTCAATACTTCTCAAAAGGTTCAAATTATTAAAGGTAGACTAATCGATGAAGCATCTAAAAGTCCTATTCCTTTTGCTGCTGTAGCGGTAGTTTCAACAGTACCACAAATTGGCACTCAAACAGATGATGAGGGCAACTTTAAACTAACAAATGTCCCTTTAGGTCGTCAAACTTTAAAAGTAACTTTTATTGGTTACGAGCCTCTGCAAATTCCTGACATTATGGTAACGGCCGGAAAAGAGGTAATATTAAATTTAAATTTAACAGAAGCTATTTCAAAATTAGATGAAGTTGTTGTAAGTTACGATCGAAAAACTGACCCAACAGTAACCAATAATGATATGGCCACTGTAAGCTCTCGCTCATTTAATTTAGATGATACAAAAAAGTATGCGGGTGCCTTAGGTGACCCAAGCAGAATGGCCGCTAACTTTGCTGGTGTAATTGCAGGTAATGATAGCAGAAACGACATTGTTGTGAGAGGTAATACGCCTAATGCGATGTTGTGGCAATTAGAGGGATTGAACATTCCAAACCCCAACCACTTTGGTAGTAATTTTAACACAGGCGGTCCGGTAAGTATGCTTAACAGTAATAACCTTGCAAAGTCTGATTTTTTTAGCGGAGCATTTCCTGCACAATACGGGAATGCCAATGGCGGAGTGTTTGATTTAAGACTGCGTGAAGGAAACAATGAAAAACATGAATTTTTAGGCCAGATTGGATTCAATGGATTTGAGATAGGTGCCGAAGGACCTTTGTCTAAAAATTCAAAAGCATCTTACCTTATTAATTATCGTTACTCTACTTTAGGATTATTTAAAACTTTAGGTATTGATTTTGGCACTGGAGGTGCAACACCTTTGTATCAGGATTTGAATTTTAAAATCACAATTCCTACAAAGGGTAATGGCAAATTTACTGTATTTGGATTAGGGGGTGTAAGCGCAATCGATTTATTGGGATCGGAAGTAGATACTACAGCAACAAATTTTTATGGATCTAAAAACGAAAACACCTACCCGCGCTTTCGTTCAGCAATTGGAGGCGTCTCTTATGAAAAAAGCATTACAGATAAAACCTGGATGAAGTTAACCTTGGGTGCCAGTCAATCTTATAATGATTATAGAACTGATAGTATTTCTCTCATAAACAAAAATATTATACTCGGCGCACAAGGGGCATTTACTGACAATAAATACTCAGCTGTATTTATGCTAACTCATAAATTTAATGCAAAAAATTCCTTAGTAGCAGGTGTAAATCATGACTTTACACAATTTGACTATGTTAACAAGGATTTTCCTACCATAAACAGTGAAATAGTAAGAGTGAAACAAAAGGGCGAATTAAACTTAACTCAAGGATATGTTCAATGGAAGCATCGCTTTACTAATAAATTTAGTGCAAATGTTGGTTTACATTCTCAATACTTTGATATCAATCAGCAAGCTGTAATTGAGCCGCGTTTAGGATTAAAACTAGCTTTGGGAGCAAAATCTAGCATTAATTTAGGATATGGTTTACACCATCAAACATTACCAACGTATAATTTATTTTTGCAAAACTCAAATGGCATTCAAACCAATAAGAATTTAGATTTTACTCGATCTAATCATGTTGTATTAGGTTTTGAAAGCAACATTGCAAAAAATATTAAACTGAAAGTAGAAACCTACTACCAAGCAATAGATCAAGTTCCGGTTACGAATTATCCATCTACATTCTCAGCCTTAAACACTGGAGCATCATTTAACCCCGATGACCAAGCTGATTTGGTAAATAAAGGTACAGGGACAAACTATGGAGCAGAAATAACTCTAGAGCGTTTTTTCAATAAAGGTTTTTACTTTTTAATTACAGGTTCTGTATTTGACAGTAAATATCAAGGAAGTGATAAAATAGAACGCAATACAGCATTTAATACAAAATATGCAGCAAACGCATTAGCCGGTAAAGAATTTAAATTAGGAAAAAAAGGTAGTGTTTTGTATGCAAACATTAAAGGCACGACCTTAGGCGGTAAGTACTTTACACCTCTTGACTTTGCTGCATCGAAACAAGCAGGTACTGCTGTTTTTGATGACACTAAAGCATTTAGCGAGCAACAAACTCCTTATTTTAGAATAGATGTAAAAATAGGTTATCGTAAAGATTTTAAGAAAAGTTCATTTGAAATTGCCGTGGATTTACAAAACGTGTCTAACAATAAAAATATCTTTGCTCAGGGATATAACCCTTATAGTAATACAATCTCTTACGAGTATCAACAAGGATTTTTTCCTGTTCCAATGTTAAAGTTCACATTTTAATAAATGATAATTACAAAGGCAGCTATTCACTTAACTGCCTTTGTTTTATAGTATTCATAAATTTTCTACTTCAAAATGAGGTCTTTTAAAAACATATTGATACTTGGCATCGAAACATCTTTTGGTATAAACTTAGCCAAATATTTATTAAGTCAAAACTATTTTGTAACGGCAGTTGTAAAAATAAAAAAGGAGATAAAAATACATCATTCAAATCTGGAAATAATTGAAGGCGATGTTTTAAACTTTAATTCTATTCGGGATGCTTTTTCAGGTCAACAAGTAGTAATCAATGTAATCAAATCTAACGCGTTTGATACAGGGGTTATTACAGCAATCTCTCAAAATATCTTATATGCTATTGTTGAAAATAAAGTAGATAAATACATTGGATTAGCTCCATTTGGAAGTGGAGAAACAAGTAACAATTTGTCTCTTGTATATAAAATGAAAATCTATTTTAATCTCTTGAAAGGAAAATTGAAGGAGTATAGTTTTCAAGAAGACCTACTAAAAGCAAGTAATATAGACTATACACTTGTACAAGTTGGTAAAATAAACAATATACTCGATAAAAAAATAATAGTAAAAGTTATTAGACCAACCGAACTAAGTAAACCAATTGGAATAAATGACTTTTCAGTTTCAGTTAACTTTTTGAGTTATGCTTTACTTACTATAATGAATAGTAATAACTGCAAACGGTCAACTATAATTTTAACTACTGGAAAGGTATAGAAAAATAAATCAATTCCATTCTCACTTAGCATTTAGTTTCAGTATATAAAAAAGATTATTTACCATACACATCTGTTTGGTAAATGGAATAAAAGGTTACACAAAAGGTAATTTCGTAGGAAGTAGTCCAGAATAATTAGGGAGTTCAATTATGTTTACAAAGGTTAAAACAGGTAGATAACATTTAGAATATTAAAAATAATGGAGTCAAATTTTGACTCCCTTTTATTTGCTTTAAAATAGACAGCTCGTTTTATAAAACTCGTTTCCCTAAAAGTAATTCTTACTGCTTACAAAATAGTGGAAGCCGCTTTCCTTTCAGAGCTCACCGCTGTAAAAGAAAATGGAGTCGCTTTAACTTTAGAACTCGCCGCTCTCAAAATAGTTCTTGCCGCTTTAAAGACAAATGACGTTGTTGTAACAATAGAACTAACCGCTTACAAAGTAAAGGAAGCAGCTTACTTTTCATAGCTCGCCGCTTTACAACTAAATGTATGTCGACCTACCAGCATAAACCACTAAACAGCAACAGTTTGTCGACCTGTGTTTATAGTCCAAGTGTGCTGACCTGTGTTCAAGCCACCGCAAATTTTGCAAGCACATTTGGTTGCATATTTTCAAAGGCAATAATTTTAGTTTGCGCCAAATAAGCTTGCAAAATTTCCTCCCCCAACTCACTAGACGTAAAAGAACGAGCGGTTTTTCAAACCGCATTTGCTATCCCTTCTAAAAATTTTAAATTCTTCTTTAGGGTTCCAATAAAAACATTTCGGCAGACAATAAACAAAAAAGCGTAAGCATTCGTGCGGACAAGCAATATTATGCAACAATCAACCATGCGGACAGAACGCCCAGCTACTAACAGCAGCTAAAAAAAATGCGGGCGGAAGTATAAGTTTTTTGCCTACAAATTGCCGCTTCGCGAAAGTTTAGTATTTTTATGTAGGCAAAAAAGAGTACAGTATTTCGGCAACTAATTAATATTGTGTTGGTAGAAAACATTTCGGTTTCAAAGCCGCACTTCTTTTAGCTCCAAAACGTTAGCTGTCATTTGTTAGGACAGACTTCCTTTCGAAAAATTAATTTGGACTTTTGAAATATATGTAATAACTTTGTAATTACACACAGACAAATGGACGTTTCATTAATATCAATAGGTAATTCAAAAGGTATTCGACTTTCGAAGACTTTAATTGAAAAATATAACCTTCAAGACACAATTGAATTGATTCTTGAAAAAGGCTATATCATTCTTAAACCAAAGACTAAAGCTCGCAAGGGCTGGGAGAAATCTTTTAAAAAAATGCACGAAAATGGCGACGACAAATTGCTTGTTTCAGATGTTTTTAAAGACGAAGACTTCGAAGAATGGAACTAAAGCAATATCAAATTGTATTGGTTAATCTCGACCCGACAATAGGCAGTGAAATGAAAAAGACTCGCCCCTGCATTATTATTTCCCCAGACGAAATGAATAAATATTTACAGACAATTGTAATAGCTCCTATGACAAGCAATTCGAAAAGCTATCCGACAAGAGTTCCCGTTAAACATAACAAGACCAAAGGTTGGGTTGTATTGGATCAAATTAGAACTATCGACAGACAACGTATTGTAAAAATTCTTGACAGCTTGACTGAAAAAGAAATATATAACGTCAAGACAATTATTCACGAAACATACGTTGCGTAACAAACGTCAGCTAACAGCACCTCCTATGTAAAGCAGCAATAATTATTAACAAGTTTTTAAGAATCAACAACACAACTCTTTTAAATAATGAGAAATTCGGACGAGTGCAAGCCTGTGCGTTTCTCATTGTTTAAAAGAGGAAATTCTTGAAC
>JADBXZ010000096.1 GCA_020403265.1 Bacteroidota bacterium | reverse complement strand
CGAAATTGGAACATTACTTATTTCACATCGGTATTTCAGGTATTTCTGAGCAAATGAGTGATTTTCTTACATCGTTTATTCATTTGGTTTTCCAAATGAATAAAATGGGTTTAACAATTATAAATGGTATAACTATCTGTCTTATTGCGGGTAATTCCTGACCAAAGGTCAGGACAGGCTCCGATTTAGTGTTTGTTAGCGTTTCTTATTATACTTGTAAGCTTGAAACGCATACAAACACTTACATCGCAGACAGTTGGGTGCATTCAATTGTCTGTTTAGGGTTGTATAAAAAAAAGAGAACCTAATTGGTTCTCTTTTTAAATTTCAATAAGGTTAAGCAATTATCTTAAGATAGATACGTGGCCCGTTTTGTTAACTACCTTTCCGTCTATACCTTTGTAACTTACTTTATAGATATAAGTATCAGCTTTACAATCTGCTCCTTTAAATTTACCGTCCCAGCCTTTGTTAATGTCATCAGAGCTAAACAAACGCTCGCCCCAACGGTCAAAAATTTCCATTTTAACATCGGGTTGAACAGAGTAGGCATAAACTTTAAATTCATCGTTTTTGCCATCGTTATTTGGGGTAAAAGAATTAGGAATAAACACGCCGTAATCATTTGTAATAGTTACACATACTTCATCTTGGAATTTGCAACCAAACTCATTAACGGCTTGCGCCACATAGCATCCACTGCGTTTGGCCATTAATTGTGTGTTAGGACAATCTTTACAAATAATGTCCTCGCCGCTAGTCCAGGTTATAGTGCCGGTACCGGTTGCATTTAAGTAAATTTGATCATCTACATTAAATACAACGTCTTCGCCTGCAAATACTTTAGGTAAAGGATTAACAACTAAAGATACGGTGGCGGTATTACCACAAGCGCCTTTGTTTGAAACATAAACTGTATAAATTTGACTGGCTGTTGCTGTTGAAGCAACTACCGGAGTATTGGTATGATTTAAACCTGTAGTTGGTAACCAGCTGTATGTGTCGCCGCCGGCAGCGGAGAAAGCTGCTTTTTCACCAAAACAAACGGTTTTATTTTGACTAACTGTTGGTTTTACATTAGGTACTACCACAATGGTAATCATTTTTTGAACCGAACAAGCAACCGTACCGGATGAGTTGGTACCAACAAGAGTATACTCAGTAGTAACAGGCGGAGAGCCTAACACAGAACTTCCGGAAGTGTTAGATAAAGAAGAGCCCGGTGCCCAGAGATAATTTTGTGCACCCGAACCAATCAAGGTAGTTGATTTACCTTCACAAATTTGTTGCTCGCTGGTTGTTAAACTTAAATCAGGATATTGGACCACTTGAACAAAGGCAGTTGTGGTGGCCTGACAGAAGGCATTAGCGCCAATAATAGTATAAGTTGTATTGCTTGACGGATTAACTAAAGCAGAAGAACCTACCGTGTTCGTAATAGCAATGTTAGGATACCAGGAGTATGTACTGGCACCATTGGCATTCATAGGAATTTGAGTTCCAAAACACATGGCTTTACTTGGTACAATTACTATAGGGTTAGCAATAAAGGTAACAGTGCTCACGGCGCTGGCTTTACAGTTGTTTCCATCAGTAACCGTAACAGTATAAGTGAAGGCCCCGTTGTTATTGGACACAGAGGTCATATTGGTAGTGGCGCTGTTACTCCAGCTGTATGTGTAAGCTCCTAAACCACCTAATGGATTGGCTGTTAAGTTAATGTTGTTGCCCACACAAACCTGATTGGTGTTAGTGCTGATTGAAACCTGCACGGCAGTTGGTTGAACAACCGTAGTATTGATGCTGACGCTGCAACTATTGGCATCTGTAACATTTAAAGTGTAAGTTCCGGCTGGCAAATTACTTATTGTTGCCGTAGCATTGCCAATTGGCGTCCAATTATAAACATAACCTCCAACCCCGCCACTCACAGAGGTGCTGATGGCGCCATTGGTACCGGAGTTACAAGTTACCGTTGTAACATTCACAACTGAAGCAGTTAAGACGGGTGGCTGGGTAATAGATACGGTGGCTTTTGCAACACATGACCCATTGCTGACGGATACAGTGTAACCGCCCGGGGTTAAACTATTAATACTGGTTGCATTACTAATGCTTCCTCCGGTATTTGTCCAGGTATATGTATATGGTCCAAAACCACTTTGCGGCGTAACGGTGGCCGCACCATTTGCTGCACCAAAGCAGGTGATAGAACTTGAGTTAGTTGCTAAACTGTATGGAGAAGACGCGAACAAGGTCATGGTTTGATTAGGCGAACAAGTGATGGTTGGTCTGCAAACTACAGTATAAGTTCCGGCAAGAGACGGGGTAAAACACTGCGCAGTTGTTACACCGCCACCGGGAGCAGTCCAGGTATAAGAAGCAAAGCCGGCAGGAGCACACACTTGCGTACCTGTACATACCGGTGTTAAAGTTCCTGATGGTGTTGGACCACAATCTGCGTCGATATATGCGTAGGCCCAATCACAATCATACAAACACCATTTAACTTGAACACGCAAAGTAACGTTTTGACCATTATAGGGACTCAAATCCACATTAACAGTTGTCCAAGGCAAAATAGAGGTGCTATTATTTCCGGTACAACCATTTGTTGACGTGCCAATACTTGAGGATAAACCATTTAAACCTACGAAAGAGGCAGGAACCGTATTACCATCATAGTATACTTTAAATTGAGGGCAAGGTGTTGGATTACCATTTTGATCTAAAATATCTACTTTGATAAAAGCAGCATCATTGGCACCATGAGGAAAATTTAATACAACCATAGCCATATGTAATTGCAATTGGTTGTTTAATGCATTAACATTTATAATTTTTGAAGCTTGTGAAGTACAAAAATTACCTCCGGCAGGCGGAAGTGCAGTTGTACAAAAACAACCACCTTGAGCCGAAGCCCAATCGTTTGATAACCTTAAAGAAGTTGTGCCACCACCCGGAAAAACTCTTGGGAAACCACCGTAAGGGTCAGTTCCGGCAGTCATTAATTGGCTCACACCAGTAATGGCCCACCCGGCAGTTGTACCTGCTTCAAAATCAATATTAGTACATCCTGCCGGTTGTACACCCTGAAACACTGAATTTGTGGTAGTACTTGGTCCTGCTGGTTTATTACCAAACGAATTGATGTTTCCTAAACCGGAAGTACTGTTTAACGCCGGATTATCTACCTTTGGAAACAAATTGTATTTACGTTTGATCCAATTTCGTTTAATGGTTTCATACATTTGTTTCTTTTCATAATCTGTGCTTAGTTTAATTGTGTGTTCCCAAGCATGTTTGTGGTTAAAACCTTCTAAAGAATCAACCTGAGCTTTTAGTCCAAAAAACCCGGCTACAAGAAATCCTAAAATAATTTTTTTCATCTGTGTTGATGTTTAATGAGACAATATTAACATTTTTTTCACAAGCGAAAATGCGATTTCCCTAATTAAAAGCTTGATTTTACTCATTATTTGAGTCAAAAATGGTCTTTCGTTCCAAAAGGAGCCTGTCTCCAACGCATTTTTGTTAGTAAAATCCATTATTTATGAGTTATGGCAAAGTACTTGTAACGTAACTTTAAGTCATTAATTATAAGTTCCATGAAGTATTATTTAACTATATTATTTTGTTTATTTCTCCTCAGTTCTGGCCTCGCGCAAGATGAAGAGTCGGGTAACACCAAACTATGCAATGAAAATATTGATAAAAAAGCACTAAAACTTTACGATAAAGCTAAAGACAAAAAGAAATATAAGAAGCCTGAAAGGGTTGAAATGCTCATGAAAGCATTGGAAATAGAACCGGATTTTGCCGAAGCTAATTTATACATGGCGCAAGAAATGGTAGTGAGAGCAAAACTGGAAAACATGTCTTTCAAACCCCTTATTCCTTATTTTATGAAGTCTATTGCTTCTTGCCCGCAAATTCACAGCGACCCATACTATTATATTGGTTTTGCCTATTATGAAGAACAACTAAACGATAGCGCAATTAAATACCTTGACAAGTTTATTAATTTTAAAGACGATGATCAAACTAAATTTCCGAAAGACTACGAAGCAGAATTATACCAGGCAAAAATGATGGTGAAGTCCTCAAAAAAAGAAAAAGGCCTTAAAAAAAACGTTCCGTTTAACCCATCAGTAGTGAAAGGCGTATCAACACCACGAGACGAGTATTTAACTTATGTTTCACCGGATGATCAATGGTGCTTTTTTATACGTAAACAACCGATTAAAGACATGAATAAAGTGTATACCAGCGATAAAGAAAAAGAAGTGTTTATGCTTTCCAAGCGTACAAAATCGGGTGAATTTAACGCAGGCGAACCCATGATGCCGCCCTTTAACACAACCGATGACAATCAAGGTGGATGCTCTATTTCTATTGACAACAAACATTTATACCTTGCTATGATGAAAAATGAAGGAGGGGCTCAGCCGAATGTAGATATTTATGTGAGCGATAATGATAATGAAAACTGGTCAGAGCCACGTAAAATAAGTCCTTTTGTAAACGACCCTAAATACTGGGATAGTCAACCAACTATTGCGTCTGATGGATTAACCCTTTATTTTGCCAGCGATCGCCCTGGCGGTTATGGTGGCGTTGATTTGTATGTTACGAAAAAAGACCCTAAAACTGGTGTGTGGAGCGTGCCAAAAAATTTAGGCCCAAAAATTAATACAAAAGGTCACGAAAAAACCCCATTTATTCATAGTGATAGTGAAACGCTTTATTTTTGCAGCGATGGCCATTATGGTTTTGGGGGCTTAGATATTTTTTATGTAAGAAAGGACGATAAAGGCGAGTGGATGGATCCGGAAAACATAGGTTCACCAATTAATGGTCCAACAGATGATGCGGGTTTTTTTGTTAGTAGCGACACTAAAACAGGCTACTTTTTTAGTTTTGACGAAGGTAAAGTCAGCGGTAAGGGTATTGGCCGTTATGATTTATTTAATTTCGAATTATATCAGGAGGCTCGTCCGCAGGCAGTAGCCTTTATCAAAGGTGATATAAAAGACGACAAGGGCGTGCCCGTAACAGGCGCGCAAGTTGAGATAAAAAACACTAAAACCAAGGAAAAATCATACGCAACCGTTGATAGTGTTACCGGGCAATACATGGCCGCTATTAATTTAAAACGCAAAGATGATTTAATAATTACTGTAAAAAAGGACAGTGTAGCATTTAATTCAAAAATCATCAGTACCAAAGAGCTCTCATATAATGCGCCTCAAAAAGAGATTAAGCTGGAGGTAAGTGAAGCAAAAGCCGGCAAATCATTTGTAATTAATAACATTTACTACAACACTAACAGTGCCGATTTAAAACTGGAAAGCCGAATTGTATTAGAATCCTTTGCAAATTATTTAAAAGAAAATCCCGAGATGAACATTGAAATACAAGGGCATACCGATAATGTTGGTAAGGAAAAAGATAATGAGGCACTAAGTAGTAATCGTGCGCACAGTGTGAAATGGATGTTGGAAGAGTTGGGTGTTGATGGCAAACGCATTACCGCCAAAGGATATGGTTCTTTGAAACCTATAGCCAGCAATACTACAGAGGAAGGAAGAGCTAAAAACAGACGTACGGAATTTTTGATAGTTGAGTAATTGTTGAAGCAACTTTGGCTCGATGTGGAATTTCTAATACATAATCTGGGTTAAACTAAATAATAAGTTGAAAGTGCCTTGCAGATAAACCATTTTTACCTAATTTTGTTAATCTAATTTGTATGGCTAAAGACACAACTTTGCGCTGCTCCATGTGCAACCGCGAAAAAAAAGAAGTTAAAATATTAATTGCAGGGGTTAACGGACATATTTGCGAAAACTGCGTTAGTCAAGCTTACAATTTAATAAAAGAGGAAAGCAGCGGAAATCAAAAACAACAACTGCAAACATCTCTTAATCTGCTTAAACCGGCAGTTATTAAAAAGGGATTAGATGATTACGTTATTGGACAAGATGAAGCCAAAAAAGTTTTAAGCGTTGCCGTATACAATCATTTTAAACGAATTAATCACTCAGCACAAAATTTAAATGGCGATATTGAAATTGATAAGAGTAATTTAATTTTAGTTGGTGAAACAGGCACAGGAAAAACCTTATTAGCCCGAACAATTGCAAAAATGTTAAACGTCCCCTTTTGCATAGCCGATGCTACAATTTTTACAGAGGCCGGTTATGTAGGAGAGGATGTGGAGAGTGTTATCACCCGATTGTTACAAGCTGCAGACTATGATGTGGCCGCAGCAGAACGCGGAATAGTTTTTATCGATGAAATTGACAAAATTTCAAGAAAAGGAGATAATCCAAGTATCACACGTGATTTAAAAGAAGGGACTCAACATGCTTTTTTGAAGTTATTAGAAGGCACTGTTGCCAACGTACCACCACAAGGTGGAAGAAAACATCCTGACGCCAAAATGATTCAGGTGAACACCAAAAATATATTATTTATTTGTGGTGGTGCTTTTGAAGGAATAGAGAAAAAAATCGCCAATAGGCTAAACACACAAGCTGTTGGCTACAGTGCCAGTGTTAATGAAGAACAGATTGATAAAGCTAACTTACTGCAATATATAAGCCCCCAAGACTTAAAAAGTTATGGCCTTATCCCCGAGTTAATAGGTCGCCTACCTGTGCTAACCTATTTAAAACCGCTAGACAGAGATGTATTGAGAAATATTTTAACAGAGCCAAAAAACGCCATTATTAAACAATACATTCATCTTTTTAAATTGGATGGCTGCACGTTAGACTTCGAACCACAGGTTTATGATTTAATAATTGATAAAGCGATTGAATTTAAATTGGGAGCTCGCGGTTTACGAAGCATCTGTGAAGCTATTATGCTTGACAGCATGTTTGAAATCCCAACAAGCGACAAGAAAAAGCAATTTACTGTTACTTATGAATATGCATTAAGCAAGTTGAATAAAGCAAAGATTAGTCAATTACATGTAGCTTAATTTAAAATCTAAATAGTTTGCTTTTTTTTAAGCGGTTTGTTTTCTGAATTTTTTTGCACTACATTCGTTTAAATCAAAGTATTAATTATGTGTTAATCATTTTGTGAATTTCCATTGAGTTAAATGCTAATAGTCTCACACAATCATTAACGAAGTTTTATAAAATAAAAAAGTAAGATTATTATGAAGAATATTTATTTAGCTATTGCCTTAACGATTTGCGGAACTTTAAGCCGTGCTCAAAATTTTGTTGAGTTAATGAGTAAACCTGATGCTAACCTATATGAAATACAGGATGCGTTTAATACTTATTTTCAAGATAAAGACATCAATGAGAAAGGTAACGGATACAAACCATTTAAACGTTGGGAGTATTTTGTTTCTCCTCGCGTTTATCCAAGTGGTAATTTGGCTTTATTAAAACAATCTGCTTTAAATTTTGAAGAATATCTGCGCTCGAATTTGGCATCCAAGTTTAATTCGTCCAACTCTGTAATGGCATCCAGCACATGGTCTCTTGTTGGCCCATTAGGTGCTATGACCGGTTCTGCCAATAATGGTTTACCGCGTAAAGCAGGAAGAGATAATTTTATCACATTTCATCCAACCTTACCAAACACATTTTGGGTTGGTGCGCCTGCTGGTGGTTTATGGCAAACAACTAACAACGGCTCTACATGGTCTATTTTAAATTCGAACCTTGCACACATTGGTTGCACAGATTTGGCAGTAGATCCTACAAACCCGCAAATAATGTATTTAGGTACCGGCGATGGGTATGCGGGCGATACACCTTCAATGGGAATTTATAAATCAACCAACGGCGGCACGACCTGGGCAGCAACAACCTTAACATTTAACATTGCCAGCAATGTTACGGTTCGCAGATTAATTATCAATCCAAGCAACACTCAGATTTTATTAGCCGCTGCAAGCAACGGTGTTTGGCGCACAACGAATGGCGGTACTACCTGGACACAAATAAACACCATTAATACCTACGATTTGGATTTTAAACCCGGCGACCCTAATACGGTGTATGCAAGTGGCGCATCATTTTATTTATCAACCAATGGCGGCGCTTCTTTTACAGTGGTGAGTTCTGGTATCAGTACCACCGGGGCGGTTAGGAAAAATTTAGCGGTTACAGCCGCCAATCCAAACTATGTTTATGTAGTTTCAGCACTTAGTTCCAACAATGGTTATCAAGGCCTTTATCGTTCTACTAATAGTGGCGTTACCTTTAGTTTAATGTCATCTTCACCTGATATTCTAGCAAACAGTTGTGCCGGAACTACCGGTAACGGGCAAGGCTGGTACGATTTAGCCATTGCGGTTTCACCTACCAATCAAGATGAGGTGGTTGTTGGAGGAATTAATCACTGGCGTTCTTTAAATGGAGGTTCAACATGGACCAATATTGGCTGTTGGAACAGTACCTCGGCTAGTCCGCCATACGTGCACGCAGATGTACACGATTTGGATTACCGATCGGATGGCGTTTTATATTCGGCTAATGATGGTGGCATTTATTTTCACACCGGTTCTTCTTGGACAGATATAACAGCACAACGTAACATTGCTCAAATTTATCGCATAGGTTGTTCTGCTTTAACAGCTAATCGTTTTATTACAGGTCATCAGGATAATGGATCTAATTTATATACCGGCAGTGCTTATATTGCCCGTTTGGCAGGTGATGGAATGGATTGTTTAATTGATCGCACTAACGACAATTACATGATTGCCAGTAATCCAAGCGGTAATCATGCGTATTCTAGTAATGGCGGCGTTTCGTGGACTTATTCATCATACAGCCCTGCCCAAAGTGGTGCATGGGTTACGCCAATAAAACAAGATCCAACCATTGCCACCCGTTATTATTCCGGTAGAACCCAATTGTATGTTTCAAATAATTCGGCTGTTAGTTTTGCTGCCTTACCGGCAACCGGAGGTTCGGGTAGTATTGTAGAATTTGCAATTGCGCCATCTAACAACCAAATCATTTATGTTCTGCATAACGGTTCTATCCGTAAAACAATAGATGGAGGCACCACATGGACAAATGTTACAGGTACAGTGCCGGTTGGCAGTGCAGCACCTACTTATGTTGTTGTTCACCCTACCAACGCAAATATAGTTTGGGTAACGTTAAGCGGATACAGTGCCGGAAACAAAATTTTTAAAACTACCGACGGCGGCGCTACCTGGACCAACATCAGCAGTAATTTACCAAACATACCTTGTAATGCAATTGCCTACGAACCGGGAAGCAGCAGCGACCGTGTATATGTAGGAATGGATGTTGGGGTATATTACCGCGACAATTCGTTAACCAATTGGGTGCTTTATAACACGAATTTACCTAATACACCAATCTCTGATTTGGAAATTTCGCCTGCTGCACCCGGTCTTTTAAGGGCTGCAACGTATGGCCGGGGCGTCTATGAAGTAGGTGTAGTTCCGCCACCGTTAGCAGCTCCCGTTAGTAATTTTAATGTAACCGGACAAATTTGTGTAAACAAAGTTAAAACATTTAACGATGCTTCAAGTAATTCACCAACGACATGGAGTTGGAGTGTAACACCATCCGCCGGCGTGAGCATTGTAAGCAGTAATTCGCAAAACCCAAATATTACCTTTCCGAATGCAGGTATCTACACAGTTAGCATGGTAGCAACCAACACCATCGGTGCAGGGGGCATCATAACTCAAACAGTTTCGGTTACGGCAAACCCAACGGTTAATTTAGCAAGTAGTTTTTCGGTGTGTAGTGGTAATACAGCAACGATTACGGCCTCCGGCGCAAGCACTTATTCCTGGAATACCGGTTCTGTATCCAGTATCATTTATGTTTCTCCTGCAAGTAACACTAACTACACCGTTACCGGCACCTTGGCAGGTTGCAGTGATACTAAAACAACTGCGCTAACAGTATTGCCATTACCTTCGGTTTCTGCCGGACCCAATAATCAGCAAGTTTGTGAAGGGACTTTAATCACTTACACAGCTAACGGAGCCGCTACTTATACTTGGTTACCAAATAACACAACAGGTAGTACGTTTACAGATACACCAATGACGTCACAAACCTATACTTGTATCGGAACCGGATTAAACGGTTGTTCGGTGGAGCAACCGTTATCTGTTATTGTGATTGTTTGTACACAACTTGGCGAAAACAGTAAGGTTTCTTTTGCTCTTTATCCAAACCCTGCCAAGGATGTGCTTTTTCTTCAACCAAGCGCAAACGTTCTAAGTAAAATTCAGGTTTCTGTTGTAGATGTTTCAGGTAAAATCATTCTAAGTAAATCGTTAGAGAAAGCACAAAAAGATGAAGCAATTGCCATTGATGTAAAAGGACTATCCGCCGGAACTTATTTTGCACAGTTAAAAACCGGCAATCAGGTTCAAAAAGTCAAATTCATAAAAGATTAAATTATTAAACACACTTTTTTTGGTTTATTAAACAGACTTTAAAATTGAGCAGTTGTGAAATAACTCTGGAGACAGGCCTATACGAACATTATAAAGGGAAGCGTTACGAAGTAATAGCTGTTGCAACACACAGCGAAACACTGGAGCAAATGGTTGTTTACAAAGCCTTGTATATGCCCGAAGGTGAAAATTTATGGGTACGACCATTAAAAATGTTTATGGAAGATGTAAAGGTTGGAGACAAAATAGTGCCGAGGTTTAAAAAATTATGAGCCCTCAACCCCACTGAAATCAACTATTTTTAAAGATACTACAAACTATAGCAATACCTTGCTTTTTTTTGTTGTTACCTTTGTGAAGAAGTTAAAGCAATCTGTTAGTTAAAATAAAAAACACCAACAAATAGTTTTAGTAACTTCAAATAAAGAGGTAAATAATAAAATAAATATATCATGGCAAGAAAAACAGCAGAAGAAGTTTTAGATGAAATGGAATCTTCTTCACCAAAAAAATCAGTGAATTCTGAAAAATTAAAAGCTTTACAGTTAACCCTGGATAAGTTAGAAAAAACGTATGGCAAAGGCACCATCATGAAATTGGGCGACAGCAAAGTTGAACAAATGGAAGCCATCAGTACCGGTTCTTTAGGTTTAGATATTGCTTTAGGCATTGGAGGTTTACCAAAAGGAAGAATCGTTGAAATTTATGGTCCTGAAAGTTCGGGTAAAACAACCTTAGCCATACATGCTATTGCAAATGTGCAAAAAACAGGCGGCATTGCTGCAATTATTGATGCAGAGCATGCGTTTGACAGATTTTATGCAGAGAAATTAGGCGTGGATACGGAAAGTTTATTAATCTCACAACCCGATAATGGTGAGCAGGCTTTAGAAATTGCCGACAATTTAATCCGCAGCGGCGCGGTTGATTTAGTTGTAATCGACTCGGTTGCAGCCTTAACTCCTAAAGCTGAAATTGAAGGTGAAATGGGTGATAGCCGCATGGGTTTACAAGCTCGTTTAATGAGTCAGGCTTTACGAAAGCTAACGGGCACAATTAATAAAACGGGCTGTTGTTGTATTTTCATTAACCAATTAAGAGAAAAAATTGGGGTCATGTTTGGTAATCCTGAAACTACAACCGGTGGTAATGCACTTAAGTTTTACGCTTCTGTTCGTTTAGATATACGACGTGTAAGTCAGTTAAAAGAAGGGGATGTTGTGAGTGGAAACAGAGCACGCGTAAAAGTAATTAAGAACAAAGTAGCACCGCCTTTCCGCCAAGCTGAATTTGATATTATTTTTGGAGAAGGAATCAGTAAAGTTGGAGAAATCATTGATATTGGTGTAGAAAAGGGCATCATTAAAAAAGCAGGATCATGGTTTAGTTATGATGACACCAAATTAGGACAAGGGCGCGATGCGGTTAAATCTTTATTTTTAGAAAATCCGGATTTAGCAGAAGAGATAGAAGCAAAAATTAAGGAAGCTTTAATAGCTGAGGCAGCTCCAACGGAGTAATTGTTTTGGTAATTGAGGTTTGGTTTAACCCCTTGGCTTTAAATAGTCATGGGGTTTTTTATTGGATGATAATACATAGTCATGTTTAAATAAAAGTCTTGTTAACCGTATCGAAAGATCGTACTTTTGTACGCTAAATGAAAGTTATTGGCGATAGAATCAGTATTTTAAAAAAAGAAGGCTTATTAAGCATCGTTATTTTGGCCAATGCCGATAAAAAAAAGCTTGGACTCTTATTCCTTTGGTTGTTTGCTTGGACTGTTTGTGGCCTAATAGTATTCTTAAATTATTTTACAATTAAGGAGCAACAAGCCAAATTGTTTATCATTGTTTACCTTTCCTTTTGGTTGTACTTTGAATATAAAATAGTAAGAGCCTTTATTTGGCGCAAGTATGGCAAAGAGAAGCTTTGGATACAGGCAGGGAAACTCCACTACCAAAAAGAAACGAACGGTAAAGGAAAAACAGCAATATATGACCTTTATTTAATATCAGACCTTAAAGTAATTGATATAACCAATACCAGTTGGGCTGACTCCATTAATCAAAGTTTTTGGGTGAAGGGCGGCGAGCGTTTAAGTTTTCAGTACCAAGGCAAAACCATTATTTTAGCCATGCAGGTATCAGATAATGAGGCTCGTAACCTTTTTACCGAATTAAAAAACGCTTTAGCTTCATCAAATTAGTCGAAATAGCGTTGCTTAAACTACTAAATCACGGCTTTGAAGTACTAGTGGTTATATAACTACTTGGTTGGTTTGCTATTACCTTAACACTAATTTAACTTGCAGTACTATATTTACACACATGAGAAAATTAATTATTCTTGTAACGAGTATTTGTTTTACTGCATTTACACAAGCACAAAATAAATCACTGGCCGTTAATCCAACACGAAATTGTGGGACTTCTGCACCGGATGCCCAGTTTGAGGCTTGGGTTCAAACACTTCAGGCGAATCAATCTAACGTAAAAGGCCCGGGTAACAACAACAATAGCACCATGGCTATATTTAATATTCCTGTAATTGTGCATGTGGTGCATAATAACGAACCCGTTAATTCGCCCGCCGCTACTACGGGAAATAACATCAACTCCGCTCAGATTCAAAATCAAATTAACATTTTGAACCGTGATTTTAATGGTTTAAACCCTGATACGTCATTAATTCCGGCTGTATTTAAGCCCTTGTTAGGTAAATTTCAGTTTAATTTTTGTTTAGCGGTTGTTAACCCCACCGGAGGTGTTTTACCGGAACCCGGAATAGATCGCGTAAACCGTGTTGCTAAAGGCTGGAATGCTTTTCCATACACAATGGCATACACCGATGGAACAGTAAAGCCAAACAGTATTTGGGATCCTAACCGTTATTTAAATATGTGGACAGTGCCATTAAGTGGTGGGATATTAGGTTATGCCACATTTCCTAACCCAGGCACATCCGGTTTATCGGGATTGCCGGCGCCATATGGCTCAATGACAACTGATGGGCTGGTAATGCCACCTCAATATTTTGGAAGTATTGGAACAGCTGCCGCCAGCGTACCTTATAATGGAGGAAGAACGGTTGTGCATGAAATTGGCCATTGGGTTGGTTTACGACACATCTGGGGAGATGGAACCTGCGCATCAGATTTTTGTAATGACACGCCGCCTGCACAAACTTCAAATGGTGGTTGTCCTGCGCATCCATATAAAGTAGGTGTTTGCGGCGGCAACACTACCGGTGAAATGACCATGAACTATATGGATTATACAAATGATGCTTGTATGTATATGTTCTCGGCAGATCAAAAAAACCGCGCTCAATTAATCATGACGCATTCGCCAATGCGAGCCGCCTTATTAACTTCAACTGTTTGTAATTTACCAACCGTGGTAAATGATTTAGCAATTATCAATGTTATATCCCCAACTTACTCTCAGGTTATCAATTGTATCAGCACGCTTAGCCCATCTATTCGAGTTTCAAACATGGGTTCGAATGTGGTTACCTCTGCGATATATAATTACAGTGTTACCGGTAAGCCAACACAAACCTTTACTTGGACAGGCTCTTTAGCGCCGGGGGCTACAGCAACCGTTAATTTACCGCCGGTAATTAATATCACAAACGGACCAAAGAATTTCACAGTGAATTTATCATCCGTAAATGGTGGAGCTGATTCAAATCCAAGCAACAACAACAACATGCAGAATTTTTCTGTAACAGGATCATTTACTTTATCTGCAACAAGTGCAACAATTTGCAGTGGCAGTAGTGCAACACTTACAGCGAGTGGTGGCGCTACCAATTACACTTGGACGCCTGGAACCATTACAGGGACACAAGCAGTTGTAAATCCTACAACAACAACAGTTTATACATTGTCCGGCTCTACCGGAACATGTGTTAATACCCGCACAACCAATGTTACAGTTAGCGGTTCATTATCCATTAATGTTAATACTGCTTCAATATGCAGTGGCAACTCAACTACCTTAACAGCAACAGGTGCCACTACATATACCTGGAACACCGGCGCAACAACAAGTAGCATTGTGGTATCGCCAATTGCCACTACAGTTTATACAGTAAACGGAACGGCAGGTACTTGTTCAGGGAACAAAACAACAACTGTAACCGTTAACACAAATCCAACAGTAACCGTAAATAACGCAACCATTTGTTCCGGTGGCACAGCCACTTTAACTGCAACAGGTGCATCAACTTACAGTTGGAATACCGGCGCAACCACAAATGTTTTAAATCCTACACCGACTGTTACAACCATTTATACAGTTACGGGAACTAACGGAACATGTAATAATGTTAAATCAGCTACGGTTACGGTAAGTGGAGCAATCAGCATGAGCGTTGTTGCAAGTAACACCAATATTTGTTCTGGCACCAACGCAACTTTAACAGCAAGCGGCGCAACTACTTACACCTGGAATACCGGCGCAACGTCAGCAATTGTGGTAGTTTCACCATCTACGAGTACAACATATACCGTTACAGGTTCCATTGGCGCTTGTTCTGCCAACAGAACAATAACTGTTAACAGCACAATTACCCCTACTGTAACAGTTAATAACACAACCGTTTGTGCAGGCAATACAGCAACATTAACTGCAACTGGTGCATCGTCTTACAGCTGGAATACAGGCGCAACTACATCGGTTATTAACCCATCACCTGCTGGAACAACTGTTTACACCGTAACCGGAAGTAATGGAACTTGTACTCATGTTAGAACAGTTACGGTAACTGTTGCGGCTAACCCAACTGTTACTGTCAACTCATCTACAATATGCAGCGGAAATAGCGCAAGTTTAAACGCAAGTGGAGCAAGCACATATTCTTGGAATACTGGCGCAACAGCTGCCGGCATTGTGGTTTCCCCATTGACATCAGCATCTTACACGGTAACAGGCACTAATACCGCAGGATGCAAAGCAAACAGTATCAGTAATGTTTTAGTAAATACGACACCAACTGTTGCTGTTTCAGATGTAACAATCTGTTCAGGCGGCACAACCACATTAATAGCTTCAGGGGCATCAACTTACAGCTGGAATACAGGCGCTACAAGCGCCAATATTGTTGTGAGTCCTGCAACTAGTACAATCTATACTGTTACTGGTACTAGTTCAGGTTGTAACAATACTAAAACGGTTTCTGTTACAATAGGAACAGCATTAAGTATTAACGTTGCTGCTTCTTCAACTGCTATTTGTGCAGGATCAAGTGCAAACTTAACAGCAAGCGGAGCTACAACATATACTTGGAATACCGGGTCTAATTCAAATGCCATTTCGGTTTCACCAAGCAGCAGCACAATTTATACCGTTAATGGTAATTCAGGTACTTGCGCCGGTACAACAACTATTAATATTTCAGTTAACGCTTTACCAGGCGCTACGGCTAGCTCAACTTTAGCAACCTGTCCAACATGTTCTGATGGAGCTGTTTCAGTTAGTACCAGTGGCACCGGTCCATTCACTTATAATTGGATACCTGGTAATATTACCACACAGTCAGTTGGATCGTTACCTGTAGGTTGTTATACAGTTACGGTTACAGACGCAAATGGTTGTACGAATAATTCTAACGCTTGTGTTACATCGCAATCTCCAACATCATTATTACAAAACACAAGTTTATCTTTTGAAGTATATCCAAACCCAACTAATGGATTGTTAAGTATTGTTACTACAGCCAGTGAACTTAAAACTATTCGTTTGGTTGATGTAACCGGAAGAGTAATTTTAGAAATTGAAGAAGGAAATCAGCTCTTTTCACTTGACCTTAGTACTTATTCAAAAGGCGTTTATTATTTGAGTGTAAAAACTGCAAATGGTACTCAGACTAAAAAAGTAATAAAAGATTAAACTTAATTTATCTTGGTTCAAAACCCTTTCTTTATTCGTAGAGAAAGGGTTTTTTATTTATCTTTAAGCACATAAATTTTAGTTATGCAAAAGATACTTATTGCCAATAGAGGAGAAATTGCTTTACGTGTGATGCGAAGTGCAAAGGAAATGGGAATTAAAACAGTGGCTATTTTTAGCGAGGCAGATAGAAATGCACCATTTGTGAGATATGCGGATGAAGCTGTCTGTATTGGACCACCTCCCAGTTCTCAATCTTATCTGCAAGGCGATAAAATCATTGCAATTTGTAAAGAGCTTAAAGTGGACGGCATTCACCCCGGCTATGGTTTTTTAAGTGAAAATGCTGACTTTGCAAGAAAGGTTCGAGAAGCAGGTATCACATTTATTGGTCCAAGCCCGGAAAGCATGGACATGATGGGGGATAAATTAAGTGCGAAGGCAACGGCTAAAAAAATGAATGTGCCCATGATAACCGGCAGCGAAGGAGCAGTTTCTAATGTAAAGGAGGCTATTAAAATAGCTAAAGAAACCGGGTTTCCGCTTTTAATTAAAGCCAGCGCCGGTGGTGGAGGTAAAGGTATGCGCTTAGTAGAAAAAGAAAGTGAAATAGAGGAGCAGATGAAATTAGCCATGAGCGAGGCTAAATCAGCCTTTGGAAACGATGCCGTGTTTATTGAGAAATATGCAAGCCAACCCCGTCACATCGAAATTCAATTAATTGCTGATAATCATGGTAATTGCGTTTATTTATTCGAGCGTGAGTGCAGCGTTCAACGCCGTCATCAAAAAGTTATAGAAGAAGCGCCAAGTGCTGTTTTAACCCCTGAGTTGAGAGCTAAAATGGGAAAATGTGCGGTGGATGTTGCTAAAGCTTGTAATTATAGTGGCGCAGGAACGGTTGAGTTTTTGGTGGATGCAGATTTAAATTTTTATTTTTTGGAGATGAATACACGCTTACAGGTAGAACACACGGTAAGTGAAATGATTACAGGATTAGACTTGGTTAAGGAACAAATAAAGGTGGCCAGAAATGAAAAGTTAAGTTTTAAGCAAGAGGACTTGAAAATAAACGGGCACAGCATCGAAGTGCGTGTATGCGCTGAAGACCCGATGAATAATTTTTTACCTGAAGTTGGTAATCTTTTAGTATATAAGGTTCCTCAAGGTAATGGGGTTAGGGTAGATGATGGTTTTGAACAAGGCATGGAAATCCCTATATATTATGATAGCATGATTTCTAAATTAATTACGCATGGAAAGGACAGAACCGAAGCGATTGAAAAAATGCTGCGAGCTATAAACGATTATAAAATTGTGGGCGTTGAAACAACTTTAGAGTTTTGTAAATTTGTATTAACCCACCCTCAGTTTGTGTCAGGTAACTTCGACACTGGTTTCATTAAAAATTATTTTCAGCCTGAAATGTTAAACAATCACAATACAGAGTTTGATGAGCTTGCTGCTATTGCAGGAAGCGTGCTTTTTAAAGGCAATAAAACAGACTTTGCTTTCGTTAATAACCAAGAGGCTGTTAAAAAAAGCAAATGGAAGGCCAACAGATTATAATAAGCACGCAACTTGTAGGTTACTATTTGCGTAGACACTAATTAATAAGTGTATATGAAGAACGTACGCTTTAAATATTTAAGTTTTATATTTTGTTGTATTTCATTTGAGTTTCTTTTGGCTCAATCTATCACACAAGACATAAGCATGCCACCCGAAAGAGGATTCAGGTGCCCTGCCGAACTTGTAAATGGCGATACAATTCCGGTTTTTACATGTAACGGCGTTGAGGTTAATACCACCTTTGTTTTTAAGAATAATCGCCAGTACGAGTTGTGGACCAGAACGAAGCATAATGTTAAAAAAGTTTATCCTTATGCAATCCTGGCATCTGCCAAATTGAGTGAATATGATAAGGCGCTTTTAACAATTAAGAACGAACACACTAAAAAAGCATTTTTAAAAATTTGCGAGAAAGATTTGCGAAAAGAATTTGAGGATGAATTAAAAGGGCTGAGCGTTTCGCAAGGAAGGGTTTTAATGAAATTAATTGACAGAGAAACCGGTAAAACAACCTACGAAATTGTTAAACAAATGCGTGGAAATTTCCAGGCCTGTTTTTGGCAAGCTTTAGCCAGTTTGTTTGGCAACAGCATGAAGGTTCAATATGATCCCGTAGAAGATGTGATGATTGAACGAGCAGTTAAATTAGTAGAAACAGGGCAGTTTTAATTGAAGATACAATTGTATAAAATACTTGTACCACTTTTGTTTTGTTTGAGTTTTATACAAACTACACCACTAAAAATTATACAAAAGCATCAGTACTTTAAGGTAGATAATCTTGGTAACATTTATTTTGTTAATCATGAAGAGATTACGAAGTACAGTGTTCAGGGCAAATTAATAAACCGGTATAGCAATTTAAAATTAGGAGATGTAACAAGTCTGGATGTAACAAACCCGCTTAAAATAATTGCATATTATAAAGATTTTCAACAGATTGTTTTTTTGGATAATTTACTTTCAGTTAATAGTGAGCCGGTTAATTTGGAGGAATTAGGGTATGAACAAACAGAATTAGTTTGTGCCAGCGCCAACAACAGCTTTTGGATATTCGATAAGCGTAATTCAGAATTGATACGATTTAATGCACAATCTAAAATTGTAAATCGAACCGGCAACTTAAATCAGGTTTTAGAGTTACAACTGAAGCCAAATCTTTTGTTGGAGCAAAACGGAATGCTGTATATGAATTGCTCTGATTTGGGAATTCAGGTATTTGACATTTATGGAACTTATATTAAAACAATAGGTATAAAAGGTTTAAATCAATTTCAAGTGAGCAATGAATTTTTGTATTATCAAAGAGATAGTAATTTGGTTAGCTACAACACTAAATTATTTTTTGAATCTACCATCAAATTAGAAACTCTACCTAAAAGTTTGTATTTTTTAAAATCTTCGCTTTACTGCAGTTATTCAGATTCTTTACTAACAGAGTCAACCCACATTAAGAAATAATTGCAAAGTCTCATATAATTATTCGAAAGTTAACACTAGCTTAAACTTTTAATTAAATGATTTATACAATTTAGCCTAAAAATGAATCGTATGAACATAAAGTTTGCTTGTATAATTACAATGGTTAGTTTACTCGCTTGTAACTCCAAATCAATTGAGAAGAACGCACCAAATAAAACGTCTCCAGAATCAACACTTATTAAAATTGGAGGTTCTGATACTGAATTAAATTTGGTAGAGGCAATGGTTCAAGAGTATTATATGGTTGATAGTTCAATAACCTTTGAATTAAGCGGTGGAGGCACCTCAATTGGATTCAAAAAATCATTAGAAAACGAATTGGAAATTATAAATGCCTCAAGGCTGATTGACGAAAATGAAAAGAAGCTTTTTGAGGATAAAAGAATCGATTTAATTCCTATAATGTTTGCTATGGATGCAATTGTGATCATTACTAATTCAAAGTTGGGAGTAGCTAATTTAACACTTGAACAAGTTAAACAAATACTAGAGGGGAAAATTAATAATTGGAAAGAAGTTGGGGGCAAAAATATTTTGATTAAACGTTTCGGACGCAATCAAAATTCAGGTACCTATTCATATCTTCTTGATAAGTTTGACCTAAAAAACTACAGCAAAGATTTTATAGAATTAAACACCAATCAAGAAATTTTAGATAGCACGATGAATAACCACGGAGCTTTTGGTTATTGCAGTTTAAATGTATTGGTTGATTCAATTGGGAAACCAAATGGCAAAGTGTGGTGCATGCCTTTGAGTTTAGATATTCATACGCAACAAGTAACACCACTTGAGTTAAACAGTGTACTTAAAGGAGATTACCCTTTAACAAGACCTTTATATCACTATATAAAAAAACCAATTGAAGGGAACGTAAAAAAATTTATTTTATTCGAACTTGGTGCAGCAAATAAATCAATAATAAGCAAACATGGTTACTTTCCAATAACAGATTATCAAAAAGAAATTAATAAGTTAAACGGCGTATTTGAACTATAAATTATCCGTAAAATAATTACAAATTTTTTCCATTAAATGTGCCCTGTCTTTTCCAAGTACATTGTGATAGTGGCCCGGATAAATTGCATAATCTAATTGTACACCTAACTCAACCGCTTTGCGTTGGTAAAGAACAGAGTGTTGCCAAACCACCACATCGTCTTGTGCACCATGAATCATTAATAGTTTACCATTAAGCTTATCAATATAATTTAGGAGGTTGTTGTTTTTATAACCTTCCGGATTTTCTTTTGGCGTGTCCATATATCTTTCGGTGTACATAATTTCATAATAAGTCCAATCAATAACCGGTCCTCCGGCACAGCCTACTTTAAATACGCCCGGGTTACGCGTCATTAAGCTGGTAGTCATAAATCCGCCATAACTCCAACCATGCACTCCAATTCTTTTTGAATCCACATAGGGCAATGATTTAAGGTAATCTACTCCTGCTAATTGGTCTTCCATTTCTGCTGTTCCTAATTGACGAAACGTAGCTTGTTCAAACGCTTTACCTCTGTAACTGGTTCCTCTGCCGTCTAAGGTAAAAACGATGTAACCTTTTTGAGCCATGTATTGGTACCACAATTCTCCTCCGGCCATCCAGGTGTTAGTAACCATTTGCGAATGCGGACCATTGTATAAATAGATTAGCACAGGATATTTTTTAGTACTGTCAAAATCTACAGGCAAAAAAATACGGCTATGTAATGCAAGCCCTGTTTTATTTGGAATAGTTTGTAATTTCCATTTCCCGGTTTTATATTCAGCAATAGGGTTTTCTGCTTTAAAGATTAAGCCGGATTTTTTGGTATTGGCATTAATAAAATAGTATTCTCGTGGAATATAGCAACTCGAAAAGTTATCTAACAAGTACTCGCCATTAGGCGATAAAACGCAGGTATGATAACCATTTCCGTTAGTTAAACGAGTCACTAATTTGGTTTTCAAATTAACCTTATAAGCGTCTTGGTTAATTGGACTTTGTTCATTTGCTTCAAAGTATAGTTGTTCGTTTTTGGCATCAAAACCTAACACATTTTTTACTTCCCAATTTCCTTTGGTGAGTTGTGCTATTAATTTACCGGAAACATCGTACAAATAAAGATGATTAAAACCATCTCGGCGGCTTTGCCAAATAAATTGCTTGCCGTTACTTAAAAACAAAACCGAATGCAAAGGTTCTGCATATTTTTCATCCTTTTCTTCAAACAGTGTTGTTATATAATCACCGTTAATTGGATTATACGCATTTACATTAAAATGATTTTGTTCGCGGTTCAACACAACCACATAAATTGTTTTTTCATCCAAACTCCAAGCAATGTTTGTTAAATACTGGTCCTTAGGTCCATCAATTTTCAGGTAAGTAGTTTGTTTAGTGCTAACATTGTAAACACCAACGCTAACATAATGGCTTTTATTCCCGGCCATAGGGTACTTAATATTTTTATTAGACGCCGGATATGTTGTCCAATCAATAACCGGGTAATCCGTCACATCTGTCTGATCCATGCGATAAAAAGCTAAATAATTACCACTAGTGCTCCAAAATGTTCCTTTGTTAATTCCGAACTCATCGCGGTGTACAGATTTCCCATATACTAAGTTATAACCACCATCCTGTGAGACTTGAATTTCTTCTTTTAAATTATTAATGAATAAATTATTGTTTTTTTGATAAGCTACGTACTTCGTTTTAGGTGCTTCATCTGCCAGTTCGTTCTCTAATAAAACGTTGTTTTGAACCTTATTAAAAGAGTTAGATTTAAAATTCAAACATAAACTTGTTTTTTGCAAGAGTAGCACTAAGCTGTCAGGTGTAACCACTTTAAATGGTGTTAAGGCAGTTAACGTATCTGTTTTGTTTGATTTTAAAAAAGCGTTAATGCTTGCTAAATTATAACGTTTAACGCTTTGGTTACTTTTTGAATCTAAGATATTTATTTCAGAATTATCAGCGTAATAGTAATGTTGGCTATTAGCCGTAAAGTTTAAATTTTGCAAGCGCTTTGGCGCAAGGGCTCCTCTGCCTTTCAAAACAGCTTCTTTAACACTAATAGATTTATTTTGACCTTTGCTTAAAATCGAAATTGATAGCAAGGATAAAAAAAGAAGAGAATTACGCATAAAAGTTTATCTTTAACTTATTAATAAGGCATCTAAAATAATTATTTTATTAGTAGTAAGTGGGTTTTTTATGCTTCATTTTTTGTCATTGATTTTTTATCAAACCAACAGCCGTTTAAAAGTTGCAGCTTCGGCTTACGTGTATCCTTTTTTTCATCAGAATTGGACATTTTTCACTCATCCACCTAAGAGTAATTATCGTTTAATAATAGTAACTGAAAACGGTGCAGAGGATGTTTTGTTTAGCGCTCTATCTAATCACCAAAACAATCGTTTAGCCGGAGAGGAAAATAATGTATTAGCACTTACGAATTTGATTCATTATTTTGAGAGTTCAAACAATAAGCATTCAGGAGAAGTCAAAGAGGATTTAAATTTTAATCTTCTAATTAACTATCTCAAGATTGCATATCGAAATAAACAGATAAAAAGAGTAATTTTAGAAACAAAAAGCATTGAAACCAATTCAAGAACAATTTATTATAAAGAGATATGACTAAAGTAAAGAAAATAGATTTGGCGCTTCAAGGTGGAGGCGCACACGGTGCTTATAGTTGGGGGGTAATTGACAGACTATTAGATGAGCCGGGTATTGAAATTGATGGGATTTGCGGAACAAGCGCAGGTGCCATGAACGGCGTTTGCACCATTTATGGTTTAAGTAAGGGCGGGAGAAATTTAGCTAAACATACATTAGTTAAATTTTGGCACAAAATATCAGAAGCCGGCAAACTCTCTCCATTACAGCCAACTTGGTTTGATAAAATGATGAGTCCCGGCAACATGGATTATAGCCCGCTTTATAAGTTTTTTACTGTTACTTCTGAAAACCTTGCGCCACATCAGTTTAACCCGCTGGGCTATAACCCACTTGAAAAAATATTAAATGAATTAATAGATTTCGAAGAATTACATAAAATATCACCACCTAAGCTTTTTGTTTGCGCCACTAATGTAAAAACATGTAAAGCAAAAGTATTTGGTCCAACTGAAATTAGCAGTAAAGCCGTACTAGCCAGCGCCTGCCTACCTTATTTGTTTGAAGCTGTAGAGATTGATGGTGAGTATTACTGGGATGGCGGTTACATGGGTAATCCACCATTATCGCCTTTAACGGCAGGCACAGTTGATACAGATGATATTTTATTGGTAAAAGTTAATCCGTTTAAAATAAGCAATGTGCCTTCCAACATAGAGGAAATTAAAGACCGTGTAAACGAGATTAGTTTTAATTCTTCTTTAGCCTTAGAAATAGAACACCTTGAGTTTATTAACTCGCTGGTTGAGCAGGGCATAACACTAAATGGCAAACTCAAAAAAATAAATCTACATAGTTTAAGTGCTGATAATACCTTGTCACATTTTAATTTATCAAGTAAGTTAAATACAACCTGGGATTTTTTAATGCACCTTAAAAATAAAGGTTACGAAGCCTGTGACAAATGGATTGCTAAAAATTACGATAATATAGGAAAAAACTCGACCTACACCATTTAATTATGAAACGAAATTTTGTTGAACCGGAGTTTACCATCACAACATGGGAAAATTTAAAACCCTATTTTGATAACTTACTTGCAAGAAACTTAAATGCAGTAAATGATTTGAAGCAATTATTGTTAGATGCAAGTGAATTAGGCGCTGTGATAAGCGAGAACATGGCATGGCGTTATATTAATATGACCTGTGATACGACAGACACAAAGCTCAGAGACCACTTTAATGACTTTGTTCAGAACATTGAGCCACACATGGCGCCAATAACAAATCAACTAAACCTTAAAATAAATAATTGTTCGTTTAAGAATCAATTCGTCGAATCAGGTTATCCAATCTACTTTAGAGGAATTAAAAACAGTATCGATTTATTTAGGGAAGAAAATATTCCACTCAACACCAAATTACAAGAACTTGAACAAAAATTTGGGGAGATCAGCGGCGCACAAAGCATAGAGCATGATGGTAAAACCATCACCATGCAACAGGCCGGCGTTTATTTAAAAAACCTCGACAGATCAATTCGCGAACAAGTTTACACAAAACTCCAAACCAGAAGGGCACAAGACGAAGAAGCCTTAAATAGTTTATACACCGAATTAATTTCGCTTAGACATCAAGTTGCCTTAAACGCAGGGTTTTCAAACTTCCGGGATTTTAAACACCAGTCCTTGGGTCGCTTTGATTATTCAGTGCAAGATTGTTTAACATTTCATCAATCGGTAAAAGACCATGCCGTTGAACTCTTAAATAATTTGCACCAACAGCGAAAACAAAAATTAAATCTAAGCACTTATAAACCTTGGGATACGAGTGTTGATGAAGAGGCTTTACCCCCATTACAACCATTTAAAAACGGAGCTGAATTAATAGAAAAAACCATGACTTGTTTTAACAAGATAGATCCGTATTTTGGTTTTTGCATACAAGAAATGGATAAACACAAACGCTTGGATTTAGACAGCAGATTAGGGAAAGCACCTGGCGGATATCAGTATCCTTTATATGAAACGGCCATACCATTTATCTTTATGAACTCAGTTGGTTTATTAAGAGATTTGACAACCATGGTGCATGAAGGCGGACACGCTATTCACTCGTTTTTATATGAGCATCAGGAATTAGTAGAATTTAAATCGCCGCCCAGTGAGGTGGCAGAGTTGGCAAGCATGAGCATGGAATTAATTAGCATGGAACATTGGGATGTGTTTTTTCCAAACCATCATGATTTAATTCGCGCAAAAAAACAACAACTGGAAAGTGTAATAGACACCTTACCATGGATTGCGACGATTGATAAATTTCAACATTGGATTTATACCAACCCCAATCATTCACCAGAAGAACGCAAAGCAACTTGGTTAAGCATTGCAAAAGAATTTAATGCCGAGGTAATAGATTACACAGGCTTAGAAAACAACTTGGCACGTAAATGGCAAGTGCAATTGCATCTGTTTGAAGTTCCGTTTTATTACATTGAATATGGATTTGCGCAATTAGGCGCAATAGCCATGTGGCGACAATACCGACAAAATCCAAAACAAGCCATTGAGAATTATAAAAAAGCATTAAGCTTGGGTTATACTGCCACCATTCCTCAAATTTATGAAGCGGCTGGCATTAAGTTTGATTTTAGTAGTGGTTACATAAAAGAACTAATGACATTTTTAAATGAAGAATATCAAAAACTGTAAGGATTAAATGATATCTTTGCAACCATGTTTACATTTGAACAATTAAAAGACTTGAATGATCGCAGTGGCGCGTTGAGGGGGTTTCTTTGACTACGATAAAAAGAAACATGATCTAGAACTCCTTGAAGAAAAAACACTGGACCCTAATTTTTGGAACGATTCAAAAAAAGCCGAAAAAATTTTAAACGACGTGAAGCTTTTAAAGAGCTGGACGCAAGGCTATGATGCGCTTAAAAGACAAGTGGAGGATTTAAACACATTGTACGATTTCTACAAGAGTGGAGATGCCACTGAAGAAGAAACCCAAGCGGAGTACGATAATACACTTCATGCGCTCGAAGACATCGAGTTTAAAAACATGTTGCGTGCCGAGGAAGATAAACTCAGCTGTGTGTTACAAATTAATGCCGGAGCCGGTGGCACAGAGAGTTGCGATTGGGCGGGAATGTTAATGCGTATGTATTTAATGTGGGCTGAAAAACAAGGATTTAAAGTGAGTGAGTTGGACTATAATGCCGGCGATGTGGCCGGAATAAAATCGGTATCCTTACAAATAGACGGTAATTTTGCATATGGTTATTTAAAAGGCGAAAATGGCGTGCATCGCCTTGTAAGGATTAGTCCGTTTGACAGTAACGCCAAACGACACACCAGCTTTGCTTCGGTGTATGTTTATCCGGTGGTTGACGACAGTATCGAAATTAATATTCATCCAAATGATATTGAAATGAGCACCTCTCGAAGCGGGGGCGCAGGCGGACAAAACGTAAACAAAGTAGAATCAAAAGTGCAGCTCCTGCATAAGCCAACGGGTATAGTTGTCGTTTGTCAAATCGAACGATCGCAGCTGGGTAACCGTGAGCGTGCCATGCAAATGTTGAAGTCACAATTGTATGAATTAGAAATGCGTAAACGTAACGAGGCCAAGAATGCTATAGAAGAAGGTAAAATGAAGATAGAATGGGGTTCACAAATCCGAAGTTATGTATTGCACCCATATAAAATGGTAAACGATCACCGTACCGAATTAAAGATAACAAATGCGGAAGGCGTGCTGGATGGTAATTTAGAAGAATTAATTAAATCCTATTTAATGGCTTTAGGTGGTAAACAAACTAATAAAGCCTAAGCGATTTTAACATCCTTCACTTGCGCTTCGGATGGTAAACTCAAAAACTTGTGAAATGGATTTTCCATCTTTAGTTTTAGCAGGCATCCATTTAGGCATTTTACTTAATGCATCTAACAATAGCCGATCAGTAGCTTTATCACCTGTTGTTTTAGAAATAGTTGAGCCGGTTACTACACCCTCTTCATTTACAGTAAATATAACAGCACTCTGCTTAAACGTTTTTACCAGATTTTTTGGAATCTTATTAATAGCATTTTCCTTTAAATAACTCATTAAAAATTTCATACCACCAACGTAGGATGCATTCATTTCAGGTGAAATGGTGAATTCGGTATGCATTTTACGCGGTTCTTTAATTTTAGTAACATCGTTTTTTTCTGCATAAAACACTTCAACAATCAACTCAGAGCCAATCATTAAATTATTCAACAGTTTTTTTTGTTCTGCTGTTAAAACGGAGTTACTGCTAACAGCCTTTAATTTTGTCCCCTTTGAAACAGTTGTTATTTCTATCGAAGAATAATCACTAATCCAATTAACAGGATAGCCGGGAATAACATCGGCAATTGTATTGGCTTGAAGCAAAGCTTCTTTTTTTATAGGTCGGTGTTCTTTTACCCAAACATCAAAATACAAATCTTGATTTTCTTTAATTGGTAATTGTGCTTTACTTATGCAGCAAAAACCTAAGTTTAATGCTAATACTAACCAAATAAATGTTTTCATAAAATGTGTTTCGTTAAAGGTACGGAATTCAAAATCAATAGCTTGTTAATTAAAACTAATAAATGTTATAGTGTTTGTTAGCTAATTTTTCCGGATAATTCAGGTAATTGATAATTCAAAAACTTTAAGCGCTTTTTTTAGTAGTTTCGTAAAAAATTAAAGCATGCAATCTGTAAAAGCTAAAAAGCATTTAGGACAACATTTTTTGAATGACGAAAGCATTGCAAAAAGCATCGTAGAAGCTTTATTAAGTGTTAATGATACTCAACCCGTTATTGAAATTGGCCCAGGTATGGGCGTATTAACAAAACACTTGCTTGCTTCAAACGTTAATTTTAAGGCCCTTGATGTGGATGAAGAAAGCATTGCTTACCTGAAAGAAAATTATCCGCATGCTGCCGAAAAATTTTTGTTTGCTGATTTCTTAACCAGCCAACCAAACCAACTATTTGATGAGAAGTTTAACGTGATTGGCAATTTTCCCTATAATATTTCCAGTCAAATTATGTTTAAGGTGCTTGAACATAAAAACGATGTTGAGGTTGTGGTTGGCATGTTTCAAAAAGAGGTGGCGGAGCGTATTGCCGAAAAACCCGGTAGTAAAACCTATGGCATTTTAAGTGTGCTGTTACAGGCTTTTTATGACATTGAATACCTTTTTACTGTTCATGAAAACGTGTTTACACCACCGCCCAAAGTTAAAAGTGCAGTAATTAGACTTAAACGTAATAAAACCAAACAACTTAATTGTAATGAAAAGCTGTTTGTGAAAGTAGTGAAGGCTTGTTTTAATCAACGGCGCAAAATGATACGCAACTCTGTGCAAAGCTTATTAAATAATAAAACGTTGCAGCACCCGCTTTTCACCCAACGTCCGGAACAACTATCCGTGAAGGAATTTGTAGATTTAACTAACTTTGTTGAACAAAATATTTAAACAATCATCATGAATTTTATAATTAAATTAATTGTATCTGCTTTGGCTGTTTTTATTGTAGCGCATATTTTGCCCGGCGTGCATTTACAAGGGTACTTACCTGCTTTGTTAGTGGCAGTAGTATTGGCATTTTTAAATGCAGTGGTTAAACCTATTTTAACGATTTTAACCATACCGGTAACCATTGTTACTTTAGGTTTGTTTTTGTTGGCTATTAATGGTATTATTATTTTGTTTGCCGATAAAATTGTAACAGGCTTTAGTGTGAATGGATTTTGGACGGCCTTATTTTTTAGTTTGATACTTTCCTTTGTTACCGGTATTCTTAATATGCTGTTTGGTGTTAAAAAAGATGAACTGGAAAGATAAAGTTACTCCACAATTATTTTTTGGGTGTAAGTTTTTAAATCTTCGTCGGTTAATTTGATGAAGTAAATGCCTTTGGGGTAGTCACCAACATTAATAATCATTTTTCCATCGGGATTAATTTTTTTGGTTATAATAAGTTTCCCATATGAGTTAAAAATTGTAAGGTAACTAACTTTTGTCGATTGAGAATTTAGGTAATCGGATTTTACAATTAGGTAATCGTGCACCGGATTTGGATAAACGCTTATTCCGCCTTGATTTATTTTTGATTCATTAATTGAAACAGGTGTTGCATAAAAATCGCAAGCATTGGTGTCTAAATTATTTTTGTAATTAATAATTTGACTGTCAGAATAACATCTAATCCATTTGCCATAGGCACCATCAGTTGCCCATTTACATAAATTAAATCCTGAAAGAAAATCATTGCCAATAGAACCCATTCTTTCTATGATTGTATCAGTATAAACGTTAGGTGAACTGCTCCAAAATGGAAAGCCATTAATGGTGACTTTGAGCCATTTTAAAGTTACACCTTGAATTGTTTTGGTGCCGATAGCATTAACAATTACTTTTGATTTTGCACAATTAGTGTAACTTTTTGGTGTTAAACTCCATTGATCACCAACAACAGCGTTAAAATTATAAATGGTGTCAAAAGTATTTGAAGTGGGAAAATATCTGGTAACCAGTCCATTATTATGATGGGTGATGATGTTATAGGTATTCGTTACAGTTGCCATGTTCCCCAAATAAACACACTTTGTTTCTGCTAGAATCTGTTGGCAGGTTAAACTATTTACAGTAACGGTACCGTTAGCAGTGTATTTGATATAACCCGGAAGGTTGAAGTCCATATGATATGGACGGTGCAGTATGGTTCCGGCATTAAACCAATTTTGCGCTAAACCCACATTATAAAATGATAGAAATAACCCTATGAGCGTGATTAACTTTCTCATTCCACAATAATTTTTTGCGTAAAAGTTTTTAAATCTTCATCAATTAGTTTAAGAAAATAAATGCCTTTGGGTAAATTGGCTAAAGGCAGTTGGGCGTTGCCGTTGTTAAATTGTACGCTTTGCTTAAAACATAGCTGCCCCAAATTATTACTAATTTGAATTTGCGCCCTTTTATTGATAAATAAAACACTG
>JADBXZ010000095.1 GCA_020403265.1 Bacteroidota bacterium | reverse complement strand
ATTTCTTCTGCCATTTTATAAAACGGGTTCGTAGGTTTGATGCGAGCCGATCCGAAGATCGTAACGCAGGGCCCGATTTTCGCCATTTTCTCGAAGCCGTTTACAAACTCGCTCATCACTTTGAAAATCACCCACGAGTCGGAACTTTTGATCTCGGCCCAGTCTTTATCTTTAAATGCCTTGCGGATGCGGTGTTCTTCTTCCAATGGTAGCGGAGCTACTGCTTTGTTTGTTTTCTTTGTTTGTTTTTTGCTCATGTTACTATTCGCTTATGGCCGACAAGTTAGAAAAATTAGAGAAAGTTTAGCCATCCGACTGCTGGAGGCATACCCTGTCTTACGTAACGTACAGGAACTTTTGAGCCATAAAAGCAGCAAAACAACTGAACCCAGTCGGTATATCTCCTTTGGGATACCGCAGGCATGCACAATAGATTAATTTCATTCAATGATCTTCCAGATAAAACGCTTATTTTTAGATGACAGGAAAAACATCCTTAGCAGACCAAATCAGATGGATAAGGATGACAAAGTCATCCTTATAAAGGAGTTATGCCTCATTGTAGGACGACACAACAAACAGACAAAATTAAGAATGAAAAAAGCTATAATAATTGGGGCGACATCTGGAATAGGTAAAGGACTTGCAAAACTTTTAGCTGACAACAATTATAAAATTGGCCTGACAGGAAGACGTGTTGAATTACTAAATGAATTAAAAAACGAGAATCCAAATTTTTATATAAAATCATTTGACATCAATGACACAAATGTTGTTGGACAGAAATTAGATGAACTTACGACAGAACTTGGCGGACTTGATTTATTAATTATTAGTTCGGGCATTGGCGACATAAATGAAAGCTTAGATTTTGAAATAGAAAAGCGGACAATAGACACGAATGTATTAGGTTTTACTTGTGTTACAGATTGGACTTTTAACTATTTTGAAAAACAAAAATCAGGACATTTAGTTGCAATAAGTTCTATTGGCGGACTACGTGGTAGCAGACAAGCACCTGCATACAATGCGACAAAAGCCTATCAAATAAATTATCTTGAAGGGTTAAGACAAAAGGCTAAAAAACTTAATACATCAATTTTTGTGACAGATATTAGGCCTGGACTTGTTGACACAGAAATGGCGAAAGGAGAAGGAATATTTTGGGTAATGCCTGTTGAAAAAGCAGTTAGACAAATTTTCCAAGCTATAATCGACAAAAAAAAGGTGGCATATGTAACAAGACGCTGGGGACTTATTGCGACAATATTAAAACAAATTCCAAGACCGATTTATGACCGAATGTAACAACATAAAAGAACAACGAAGGCATAACACGGGTTTGGCAAAAGTGGCGGTTCAGTGCTCCGCAGACACATTTGTGGTTAATCAAAGTTTAGTTCTCCGCATCAACATTTGTGGTGAAAATCGCCACCTTCGCCAAGCCCGAAAACGTTAGCGGTCATGCTAAAAAAGCAGACACGATTAAACCTGACAGAACATTGAACATCTAAAGACTACAAAGAATTAAATGAAATGAAAAAAACTGGTAGCATATTAGTAACTCTTTTGAGTTTTACATTTATTGTAAATGCACAGACGTTTGACCCAGTTTTAGCAAATAAACTTCAGAATAAAATTGACAGCATTAAGACGGCAAACAATTTAAAAGGCATTTCAGCAAGTGTAATTTACCCTGGAGTTGGAACTTGGAAAGGAGTTACTGGAATATCTCATTCAGGTTTTCCCATTACTTCCGACATGGAATTTGGAATTGGGAGTAACACGAAATTATTTACAGGTGTTTTGCTTTTAAAACTAACGGAAAATAATATCATAAATCTTAATGACTCTTTACACCAATATCTTCCAGCTTTTAACAACGTCAACCCAAACATAACTATACGTCAACTTCTCAATCATACAAGCGGTTTAGCTGATGTAAATAATGTGGTTGGATACGCTGACTCAATTTTAACTAATCCTAATCGTATTTTCACACCAACAGAAGTAATGTCTTGGGTTGGCACTCCTTTGTTTGCTGCTGGGACTAGTTGGAATTACTGTAATACAAATTATATTCTGGCAGGCATGGTTGCAGAAAGTGCAACAGGGCAAAGTTTTGGTCAACTTCTAAGAGACAGTATTCTTTTTCCTTTGCAACTTGACAGTACATTTTTAGGTGTTTATGACAGCGTTCTAAATACTATAGCCCATCCATGGCAAGGTGGAGTAGACAAATTTTCAACACCAAGGAAAGCTCTTAATAGTGTTGCATGGTCAGCTGGTGCTATGTATTCAACATCTGGAGAAATGGCAAGTTGGTATCATTCACTTATGAATGGTCAAGTATTAAATCAGAACTCTTTTAATGAGCTGACTACATTTGTTGGTTCAGGCAATTATGGAATTGGACTTTACAACACAAATGTGCTAGGCAGAACAGTATGGCAGCATGGTGGAACAATATGGGGTGGATATAATTCTTCTATGGTATATGATACTGCAACAGGAATAATCATATGTGTTCTTATCAATCAAAACCCTGCCCAAGCTTTTCAAGTTTCCATTGAGTTACTTTCCACTTTGATAAATAACCCTGTAGGTATAACTGAAAATACAATTTCAGAGGAACTGATTACCGTTTATCCAAATCCAACTAATGGACTTGTCCATATTGAAATACCAAACCAGACTATTCAGAGTATAAAGTTATACGACTTACAGGGTCAGTTAATAAAAGAGACCATCCAAAACCAGTTTAATCTATCAAACTACTCGAATGGGACGTATTTCATAAAAGCTCAAACAAAAACAGGTTTCTATAACTACAAAATCATCAAACAATGAACAAATGACTTGGACAATAAAAGAAGCACGAACCGCTAACAGCACCTACCCAAAAGGCGGGGTTTCGTGTTTCAAGGACAGTTTTGAGGTTAATCATCCGTCAAGGCGGATTTCAAATTAAGTTTTGTGGTAAAAGTCCTGCCCTTCGGGTAGCTGCAAAACGTTGGCTGTAAGTAAAATAGAACCACATAAAATGTCTCAACAAATGAAAATATATCGCTTAATTGTAGTTTGTATTTTAATGGTAGGATGTCAAAATAATTTTACCCGAATTGCTTTAGAAAAGAACATTGAAAAATCTTCACTTTTATTTTGTAAAATAAATTCGTCTAATTATACTATTTACATTGAACAAAATCAACCATTTGTT
>JADBXZ010000094.1 GCA_020403265.1 Bacteroidota bacterium | reverse complement strand
TTATAGAAAAATACAAATTATTCTGCCGGACAAATAGAATTAAGCAACAACAGAACTTTATACATCAACAGGGCCTTAGGGCACCTATGGCAGGTAAGGTTCAATGTAAGACCAGAAATAACATTATTTGAGTTAGAAACTGGATAAATTATCAACCAAGCTTATAACAATTTTCTTACCTTCAAATCATACGAAAAATCTATTCACCTTGCCTTGAAAACTCTTTTAGATAAACGAAATAAGTGAAGCAAGTAAAATCAAACTAAGTATAACCAGGCTGCCAGAATGAAATTCTACTTTTTCCTTTCATGCCTGTTCATCTCTTCAGGAATTTTTGCCCAAAACAGAGACACTATTTTTCTGGTAAGAAGAATAGCAGACACACCATACACTTTTTATCATGCAGTGTTTATGGATACAAGTATGAAATTTAAATCCGAATTGACAGATTTTAGTTTCAACAAGTATGACAGCTTAGCCTATTTACAAACAATCTAAAATGAACCTCCAGGTACTATTGCTAAAAAAGGTATATTACAAATTCAGCTTGTACCTGTTACCTAAGGGAACTGAATAGTTATCCAAGCAAATAGCATTAGATAATATTTTCGAGATTTTTGATTTTGAAATTAAATATGATCGATGAACTCTTATAAAATTATAATCAGATACCTTGGATTCAATTTTTGTTAGCGATTCGGAGCATAAAATTTCACGATTCTGTAAATATAATTTTGTGTAATTTCCAAAAGATTTGAAGAAATAAATAGAATTGATATCAAATCGCTTTATCTCTTTACCAACTTTAATATATAGATAAAAACTTACTTCGGTATTTTGTTCAACTAATTTATCTGACTTTAAATGATAAAAACACTTTTGTACAGCAATAACAAATCTTTCAAATGAAAATGGTTTTAAAAGATAGTCTACAACACCTAAATCAAAACCCGTTAAAGCATATTTATCATATGCGGTTGTAAATACAACTGCAGGTTTATTATGCAATATTTTTAACAACTCAATACCATTCATGCCCGGCATTTCAATATCTAAAAAAATTATATCAACTGACTCTTGAGAAACAACTTCTATAACTTGAATTGCATTGTAACATTCTGCAACTAATTTGATATTTGGGATTTTATCAATAAATTTCTTTAAGATCTCTCTTGCCGGTTTTTCGTCATCTACTACGATACATTTAAATGACATTTTTATAGTATTTAAATTATGAATATTAAAAAGGGATTTTCAAATAAACACTAAATAAATCGAAAGTTGAATTAATAATCAGTTGATGATTTGGAATTAATTTCTCCAGCCTTTTTTTTGTATTTGCTATTCCAATACCCGTAGATTGCAGATTCTTGTTGTCAGCATTATTTTTTGTGTTTTTAATTTCAAAAACAAGAAATGTATGGTTAACCACAATTGATATATCTATTTCTAATTTTTTATTATTATTCGGTCCGCCATGCTTAAATGCATTCTCTATAAAAGGAATTAAAAGCATAGGTGGTATGGTTTGATTTTGAATTGTTATATCCTTACTATAAGTAATTTGTATATAATCTGAAAATCTGATTTTTTCAAAATTCAAATAATCTTCTATAAATTTAATCTCATCAGCAACAAGTACTTTCTCCTTTTCTAAACTAGTAAAAATATAACGCATCATTGTACCAAGACTGACAATTAAATTTGGCAAAATTGATGTATTTGTCATTGACGCATTGTATAAAATATTAAGCGTGTTAAAAAAGAAATGTGGATTAAGGTGCTCTTTTAACAGTTTTAATTCAACACTATCCTGCAGTTCTTTTAAACGAATATTTTCTAAATACGTATTTCTATAAAAGTGTAAAAAGGAGGTAATTATCACAAATATTAGATTGAAAATAAAACTATTAATAAAGTTTTCGCAAAATATACTCTCGGTATAGCTTATGAGAACTATGCTGCAAAAAGTCAGTATAAAATATATACTATATTTTTTTCTTTTGTAAAAAGGCAACAATAAGTAACGATTGGTATATACCGATATACACAATGAAATGAATAGTATTATAGTATTTCTATAATAGTATATCGGTAGAGGTTGATCTACGATTAAACTTGGATATATTAATAAAGTCAATACTGAAAACCAAAAAAATAAGTGTAGCAATAATCCTCTTTGAAAAATGGTATTGTTAGTGGTTTTCATATGTAAATTTTCAAAAATGAACTAATTATTCACTGTCTAAGCATAGATATTCAGAAAGTAAAAGATGTTTTTATTATTGTAATATAGCTTAACTCTTTTGGTAACTTTTTCATCATTTTTTCATCATTTTGTATAGATAGCATTACAAAAATCTTTTAATCTCAATACGTTTGTATGCAAGAATAAAAATCAATTGATTATGAAAACAAAGTTAACAATCGTAGTAAGCTTTTTAATTATTAATTTCTTAAACGCACAAAAAACTAATTTTCCCAAGAACATTGTTGGATTCTGGAAAATATCAGAAAAATCAACAGAAGTTTATTTCTTAGATTTAGTAGAAAACTACAAAAGGTCAGATGTAGCATTAGCTGGTCAATTAGAAAGCCAAAAAGATGTACTAATAAAATCATACATCCCTGAAATTCAATATCAATTTAACGAAGATTTTTCATTAAGCATTATTACGCCGCAAGGAGCACAAAATGGAACCTGGCAAATTTCATCTGATCAAAAAGAATTATCCTTAGTAAGTACCAGAACAATAAAATATAAAATTGTAAATCTTTCACCTTCAGACTTGACCATTACTACGGAATTTGGGAAAACCATTACTTTTGAAAAAGTCAAAGGCAAAGAATCAAAAACAAATATTGATACAGAATCAAATGATATTGACTTGACAGCTTCAAAAAATGAAATTCAAAATCTCATAAATGAGTTCAAGAGTGCTATTAAAAATAAAGACTCAATTGCTTTGACTAATCTTTTTTACGATAAAAAAATAACATGGATTTCAGTTGCACATGACAAGTCTTTTGAGTATGGGAAAAGAATAGATCCAAATTCAAAAGAAATACAACAGAGTGGAGCCTTTGAGCTATTGAATGATCCGCAACTTAAAGACATTGGATTAGAAGAAAAGTTTTATAATATTAACATCTTCACAGACGGCAAGCTGGCTACAGTCGTTTTTGACTATAAGTTTCTGATGGGATCTACAACTACAAATTGGGGTACAGAATCCTGGCAACTTGTAAAAATAAATAACTCATGGAAAATTTATAATTTAATGTACACTTTTAATTTTTTAAATGTTAAACCTCTGCCTAAAAGCATGAAAGATTAATCTCTTATTAATATCAGTTAAATAAAAGCTTTCACTTTGTAATTTAAAAATGACACTTATGTGTCATTTTTTTTATCTAAGTTCAAATGACAAGGTGTTATATAGTTATATTTTCTCTTTAAAATAGATATAACAAACATTGTATTATGCCATATTCCTGACGTTTGCGACTTAAACATTTGGGGAGAATACAATAGTTGGATACTATCTAGACATACACACGGCGGACAAGTCAAACCACCCTTTCTCCCACCGCCAATACTACCGGAAAAAAATACAAATTATTCTGCCGGACAAATAGAATTAAGCAACAACAGAACTTTATACATCAACAGGGCCTTAGGGCACCTATGGCAGGTAAGGTTCAATGTAAGACCAGAAATAACAATAT
>JADBXZ010000093.1 GCA_020403265.1 Bacteroidota bacterium | reverse complement strand
TCTGACGGTTTGGGGTTATAAAATTGTTTTTAGTCACAACAAATTTAATCCCAACTGTCAGATTAAGTCTTAACTACTTCATATGATGAACTCTCTTACTCTACATATTTTATTTCTTGGAGTTGCCTTTTTTCAGATACTTTTTATTTTCATTCAATGGATTTTTTTTAAAAGGAATGAATATCTATTTTATATCGCTTATATAGCGTCTGTAATTTTATTTATCCTTTTTAGAATTAATGAAACATACAATCATCAATATTTATTACTACCTGAAAAATTACGTCGGATATCTTATCAACCATTGGGCATATTCAGTTATTGGATGTATCTGTGTTTTGCAATAAAATTTTTAAACTTGGAGATAGTAAACTCTCAACTATATAAGTATATTAAACTAGTCGAAAAATCACTCATAATATTCATACTATTTTGTGTCATATTAATTCCATTCGAAATAAATAAATCATTGCTTTCCAGACTGTATTTGACGGGATATTCAATATTGTTGGTGCTCTCCATCCCTATTTTTATATTACTAGTAAAACAAAAATATATACTCAATTATTTTTTACTAATTGGATCTCTATTATATATTCTTGGAGGCACCATTGGTATGGTATTTAATTTCATAATCAATGATTTTAGTGGAACTGATTTAAGAGTTTTTTTTGGTATTGAAATAGGTATTCTTTTAGAATTACTACTACTTAATACTGGCTTTATGCTTAAGAATAAACTTTTGGAACAACAGGTATCAAAAGGGCAAATAAAGATATTGAGAGAGCGCCTGGAAATAAAAGAAAAAAAAGGATATACCTAAGATTAGGGATTAAAAATTCATATTTTATTGTTTTCTTCATAAATGACTATACGAGTATTTATATATGACGACAACGTGTCAAGAAGAGATAGTCTCAAAGCACTATTTGAACTAAGTCCGGAGATTTTATTTTGTGGTGAAGCTTCGAATTGTGTAAATATTAGTCAAGATATTGAGATATGCTTCCCTGATGTTGTTTTAATGGATGTAAATATGCCTGAGGCCAATGGAATTGTAGGTCTGAAAGAAATTAAATTAAATTATCCTCATATAAAAGTACTGATGCAAACAGTTTTTGAGGATTCAAGTATAATCTTTGAATGTATTCGGAACGGGGCAAGTGGATATATTTTAAAAAAAGATTCCCCATTGCGGTTATTACAGTCAATTCAGGAAGTGTTCGAAGGCGGAGCAGTTATGAATCCGGGAATTGCACTGAAAGTATTAGAATATTTTAAACCTGAGAATATCTCTAATCCACTTAGTAAAAGAGAAACAGAAGTTCTAGAATTATTGGCCGCTGGATTAAGTTATAAATTGATAGCAGATAAGTTATATTTAAGTTTCAATACAGTAAATTCTCATGTGAAAAAAATATACGAGAAACTACATGTTTCCTCTTTGGGGGAAGCGATTGCCTACTATTACAAAAATATACACCGCTGATTACTTAGATCAAAAAAGAATAAATCATATATTATTATAATATATGCAAAAATTCGAAAATCACTATTATTAGGCATCATAAATATCTTACAGTAACTCAATTTTAGCATGTCAAAATAATAGACATGCGAATAATATCTTTTATCTTTTTTCTGTTTTTGATTTTTCCTAGAACTATTCTTGGACAATCTGAAACTTCATCCGGAAGGATAACGCCCAAAGAATTTTCTATTCCTTCCTCTCCTGTATTTGATATAATGGGCGTAACACCCTCCCAGATTAATAGAACATCTGATATCAAAGATTTCAAAGTTGATTGGTCCTTTAAATCATGGCGTCTAAATCCAAACCTAGCTATTCAAACACAACCACTATGGGAAATTTTGTATAATAGGAAAGATCTCAGTAAGTACCAACGGGCAACTTCATTGATGAGAAAATTAGCATCACTAGATCTATCGGTTGGATCGGTTCAAGATGAAAACAACGATAGGAGACTTGGGTTTGCCTTGAAAGTGAATCTTATCCGACAGAAAGATCCTTTGATGGCAAAAGAATTATATGAAGACATCGGAGAGAAATATAGCAATGAAAAAGACGAACTAACAATCAAATTGAAGGAATTAAGGGTTCAATTGGATTCCACGAAAAACATTCTCACAAAACCAGAAATTAGAAACCAAATACAGTCAACTGAACAGCAATTATTAACATTAAATTCGCGGAGAAACTCTGAAATTAATGATAGAGCAAAAATTTTCATTTCAGAAAATTGGAATGCGTCATCTCTTGACATAGCGTATGGTAGAGTGTATACCTATCAAACGGATAGTATAGGCTCATTAAAGTCTTTAAGATTGAACAGAAATACAGGACTAGGGGGTTGGATTAATGGAAGTTTAGGCATAGGAAAACGAATTTTACTATCTGGATTGATTAGAAGCACCTGGTATGAAGAACAGCTAGATTTTTTGATTCGCAACAATTCAACAGGAGATGAATTAACAAGACAGGCTGTAGCGGATAATACTCTAATTACTGTGGGATTCAACATACGATACGGGGGGCCATTATTTACATTCTTTGCGGAATTTTTATACGAGAAAAAAGGGTTAAAAACACCACTAGAAGCTTTGAATCAAGCATTTAGCGCACCTACAAATTTTACTGTTGTAGCAAATTCTGTGAAATGGAATGTTGTAAATCCTAATACAATAAGTTTTGGTGGCGACTGGAGACTTAACAGGAGTGTCATAATAAACTATGGCATGAGATGTCAATTCAATAAAGATTGGAAGTTCACATCTTTTGCACCTATAGTAACATTAGCATGTATGATGAGATAAAAAATTCATTAAATTAATCAATAACATAAAAACCATGAAAAAACTTTCAATTTCACTCATCCTAGTAATAATTCATTCCCTAACAAGTTTAGGTCAAGGTGTATTAACAAAAAAAAATGGACCACCTGAAAATGAAACGAATTGCTTTAGATATTTTGATGCTAACGCAACAGGCAGAAATGATGTAAATGCCTACTTATTAAGTTATTTAAGTAGAATAGTTTATCCCCAATATCTTGATACAAAATTAAAACCCACAGATACATCTGCGTTCAAAGCAAAGTTCATTCAAAGAACAAAACACTTTTTTTCATCGCAGGAAAAAATACTTTCTACTCAAGATTTGAAATCAAGCAGTAATTCTATTAAAGATTTTAACAAACAAAATTATAGCAATAAAATAGAAAATGATGATGATGATGTCAATTATAGCTGGATTTGGAGAAGTGACGGCGTAGGAAAAGATCCCGAAGCTATGGTAATATCTACTTCATCAATAATTTATGTTGTCTTTAGGGGAACTGATAGAGTTGTCGGTACTGATTTTGAAGGAGGAGAATGGATTTTTACTGATTTCAATGCATTCCCGCAAAAACCTTGCAATAATTGTTTGGTACGTGTACACAAGGGTTTTTTAGAAAGCTTGAATTATAGTGGATTTAGAACTGATTTAGTAAATACAATTAAAAAATATGGCGGACAATCGAAAAAAATATGGATTACAGGTCATAGCTTGGGTGGTGGAATGGCACAACTGTTTGGTTATCTATTGAAAAAAATTGATAATATACAGGCAAACGGGATATATGTTTTCAACTCCCCTCACCCAGGTGATAAAGATTTTGCAACAGAAATGGATTTGCTATTTACAAATGGTAGACTTCAAAGATTTGAATTTTTAGATGACCCAATATCTCAGTTACCTCTTCAATCAGGTGGTTCGGGTAGAGCAGGAGTTAGAAATTATTTTGAAAAGGAAACTCTTGGTGGTTATAAATATAATGCCGAAGAAAATCCATTATCAAAAGACATAGAACTTCCTGCTAGACTTGCTGGGGCATTACCCGGAGCAATTAAACTAGAAACAATAGGAGGAATATGCTTTCATCACCCAACTTGGATAACGAGAGCATTACACAATTTAATACCTCCAAACATACAAACTAATTTACCATTTCCACCGGAAAGAATTACAGCGAATGATGAAGGCTGCAACTCAATTGACATAAATAATGGGGTAAGTGGAAAACTATATGATGGAGGTACGGATATAATTCCAGAAGGTAATTATAGGATAAAAAATGTCAAAAGTGATCGTTTCATTCGCGCTTCAGATGAAGGATTCTTAAATTGCAATAAACTTGACCAAATCTCAAACGGATCAGGAGACAATACTAAATGGAAGGTATCTAAAGTAAAAAGTGCAATATTCGAGAGTTATACTTTCAAATCATCATTGTCTAGCAGGGTTTTTGACGCAGATATTTTTAATACAAAATTGAAAGATAAGAATGATGCATGTAAAGTTCAATTATGTGAAAGATTACCTACTCCTCCCAGAACAAACCAAGAATGG
>JADBXZ010000092.1 GCA_020403265.1 Bacteroidota bacterium | reverse complement strand
GAAGGAGCCGTTGTTGCCCCCACTGCCGGTCTGCATTTTAGTCCTGAACTCATCAAGCGTTGTGAAATTCAGGGGGTTCGTTTTGCGGAAGTAACCTTACATACGGGATTAGGAACTTTCCGTCCCATTGAAGTAGAAGACCTCAGCAAACACAAGATGGATGCTGAATATTATGCCATAACCGATCAGGCATGTGCCATTGTGAATAAAGCCAAAGAATCCGGCCGCCGCATCTGCTCTATAGGAACAACCACGATGAGAGCGATGGAAAGCAGTTTTACCGCACAGAAATTATTAAAGCCCAGTGAGGGCTGGACCAATCTATTTATACATCCCCCTTATAATTTCAATGTGGCTGATAGTCTGGTAACGAATTTCCACCTACCGAAGACCAGTCTTTTGATCATGACCTGTGCATTTGCAGGATATGAATTGACCATGGAAGCATACAAGAAAGCGATCAAGGATAAGTATCGTTTCTTTAGCTATGGAGATGCCTTGCTGATTGTTTAACTGTTTTTATTCTTGCGGTTACAAACCAAACAACCCTTTATTGAGGGCTTGTAAGATCTCTTTCTTATAAGCGGCAGGAATGAGCAGGGAGATATTGTGCGGACTTCCCCCGAAGCTGACCATGGTCGCCGGAATGTTCCGAATGGAGGTGAACAGTTTTTCCAGCACATGCTCTGTTTGACCGATCTCATTGCCCACAATAGAAACAATTGTTTGTCCTGATTCAACCTCCACTGTTCCAAATGGCTGTAATTCCTGAACAATCTCTTTCAGGAACTTGTCACTATCGATGGTAACAGATACGGCCACCTCAGAAGTGGTGATCATATCAATCGAGGTTTTATATTTTTCAAATACTTCAAATATTTTACGCAGGAATCCATAGGCCAATAGCATGCGGCTGCTCTTGATTTTGATGGCTGTAATGCCGTCCTTGGCAGCAACTGCCTTTACGCCGGTTGAACCGGCTTCTTGCCTGATGACTGTTCCTGCTGCATCGGGTTGCATGGTATTGAGTAGTTTAACAGGAACGTTCTCTTGTTGTGCCGGCCAGATACAAGTAGGATGTAAAATTTTTGCTCCGAAGTAAGCCAACTCGGCCGCCTCGTCAAAACTCAGTTGCTCTACCGGCAAGGTTCTGCCAACAATGCGTGGATCGTTGTTGTGCATACCATCAATGTCTGTCCATATCTCACATACATCTGCCTTAAGTGCTGCAGCCACCAGAGAAGCCGTATAATCGCTACCACCTCGCTTCAGGTTATCTACTTCACCACGTGCGTTGCGACAGATATACCCTTGGGTGATGAATAACTTTTTATCTGCATGGGCATTGATCAAGCGGGTTAGTCGCTCACGAATCAACAGCAGCTGCGGTTCCTCGTGTTGGTCGATGGACATAAATTCCAGTGCCGGTAACAAGACATGCTCAATGCCATTTTCCTCCAGGAACAAAGAGAACAAACGGGTACTTAACAATTCACCCTGTGCGAGGATGTCTTTATTCAGGGCTTCGCTGAAAGAAATTTTTCCGATGATGTGCAAGAAATCAAAATGTTCTGTCACCACCAGATGACCTTTTTCCCGTGTTGCCTGTTGTGATAAAAGCTGATCAACAAACTGGCGATAGTGATTTTGAAGCAGGTTAATTTTTTCGTTGGCTACTTGCTTATTTCCATCTGCCAATGCCTGACTGATGTCCACCAGACTATTGGTGGTTCCGCTGAGGGCACTCAATACAACTACGGTAGGTGTCTGGTCTCTGGTGATCAATTCGCTCACCTGGCGCATGCGCTCCGGCTTGCCAACGCTTGTGCCACCGAACTTCATTACTTTCATATCTATTGATTTATAGAATATTTGCTGAGAAATAGCTACTCAAATTGAGCCCGCAAAGGTAGGGTGAGAATGTCGATGAACAAAACCCCGGAAATTGGGTGAGCTTACACTTGCCCGCTTTTATATGCAGCCCAACTTGTTGTTAGTCATTCAGTCGAGACTCAATGTCCATTTGATGATGAAGAATTCTAATAATTTCAATTACTTTCTTTTTCCGGTTCACTCTGTAGAAAATGAAATGAGATTTTACTCTGGAGCGGAAATAACCTTCTCTAATGTCAGAAAAGTCTTTACCGGATGACGTGTCATTCGATATGCTTTCAATCTCGTCAATGATTAGGTTGAAATATCGGTCAGCCTGTTCTTGAGACCAGTTTTCGAATGTATATAGCCAAATGTTTTCCAGGTCTTTTGAAGCTTCAACGCTGATTACATATTTCATTTTCCGGCAGAATGCTTTTTATGAAGATTCTTGAGAAAAGATTCCCGATTAAATTTTTCTATGAACCCTGATTTTTCACCTTTCCTCAATTCATTGATCAATTCGACTTTTTTCGTCTCTTCAAATTCAAACATTCTGAGTGCAGCTCGAACGACTTCGCTCGCAGACGAGAATTTTCCGCTCTTTACCTGTTGATTTATAAAGTTGTTAAAATAGTCTCCTAATAAAATGGATGTATTTTTTGCCATGTTTTGTCAAATTCTATGTCAAATGTACCAAAAATTGGTATTTATTCAAGAGTTTTGATAAGTTAAAAATTGGGTTGCTTATAGCGCTTGGCGAAGGCGGGGATTTGTAGCACTCTACTTCATTAAAGTACGAAACACCGCTTTTGTAGAACGGCTGTGGGCAGCTGTGGTAAATGCATAGGTTTCATGGTTTGTCATAGGTGATTACTGCTGGTGAATAATTATTCACTACTCTTTTGTACCTTATTCGGTTGTATTGTTGCAATAGATTCGGATAATAATTAAACAAGATATTCCCTATGAATAGAATAACTGCTGTGCCAAGAGAATTTGTGAAAATAGCATAGATGTTTGTCAATAGGCAGAAAACAAATAAGACTGTGTGAGACTTCTCAATTTTGTAAGTTTCATTAAGTTTTTCTTTAATCGTTTCAAAATTGATTATGTTTCTATGAGTCGGATACTTCTTTCTGATTCTTCTATTTATTAAATCACCGTTTGTTGATAGTTGTTTAAATTTATCGACACCCAACAATTTGTAAATTCTTACATCTTCCGAAATTTGAAATCGGTCATAGAATGTTGTTGGAAGTCGACTCACTAAGTAACTTATCCCAATAAATATAAGCATCCATTTCAGTTGACCTTCTCCTCTAAAATAAAATATCACACAGGGTGCTAAAGTTGTTGAGCACAAAAAGGCGATAAGAATTAGATTCAGTCTATACTTTAATTTTTCAAGTTCTTTTATTTCAATCTGTGTGATAGATTTCATTTACGGGAGAGGTTTAATAGCATAGCAAACAATGTTTTACAGCTGCAAGAAGTTAGCGATATCCCTGCCTGATGCCAGGCAGGGGAGTATCCGCCGAAGGCAGATCAACCTAGCAGAAATCCCAAAATAAATTCGGGACTTGAATTAACCACTGAACGCGCCAGTTTTTGGGTAGGTGCTGTTTGCAGTGGTTTTTCTTTCTCCGTTTATCAATTGGTTGTTATAATTTGATTGAGAGTTCAAGGTGACCACCAAGCCCAAGTTCAACTATTTTTTGAAGTGTCGAAATCCGAACTTCCTTAAGGTCGTTCTCGATTTTTGAAATGTAGCCTTTGTTTGTTCCACATTTTTCTGCAAGCTCCTCTTGTGTCAATCCTTTTTCAAGTCGAGCTTGTTGAATAAGAAAACCGAGTTTAAAGACTTCATATCCTTTTTCAAACTTGTCACGTTTGGCAGTTCCTTTTTTTCCATATTGTTCTTCAACAAATTGGTCAAGTGTCTTTAAATTATTTTTCTTGCTCATATTCTTTTTTAATTTTTACTGCTTTTTCAATTTCCGATTTTGGTGTCTTCTGGGTCTTTTTTTGAAATCCGTTAGCAAGCACTATCAATTTCCCTTCGTCAAAGAAGCAGAAAATGCGAAATATATCGCTCCCTTGCCTAACTCAGATTTCATAAAGTCCCTCCGTTCCCGTCATATGCTCAAAGTAGTCGGTAGGTATATGTTGATGAGTTTCAATAATCTTGAAGGTCCATAGAATCTTATCTTTTACTTTCTGCTTCTGTTTGCCAAAGAAATCAGTAAAATAGTTTTTATACAATGTAACAGTCCTCAGTTTTATTTCACTCATGCTGTACAAAGGTATCAAATGTTGTCCGAATGAACAACTTGATAGTTGGCTTTTATGATTTTAATCTCTACGGGATCATCTCTCGAAAATGACTGTCAATCCAGTCAGAAAGGGGAATTTCACCCCTGCCCTCCCAGAACTTGTCCCGGCCATGAGGGAGAAAACTACTTGAACGGCTCGATTCATCCGGCTATTCATGTTCTGATTCACTTGACTAAAGATAGTTATGGTGGCACTAACTTCCAAAGGGCAAAATTTTGATGATTTTCGTGGTAAGACACCCGCAGCTATGGCAACGGAGCGCATGAGGTCTCATCGAGCGGTTCACTTTCCTTCAGCTCACTTCGGTCGTACCTGAAGAGATTGTCCCTGCCCTCTTGGTCCTGGTCGCTCACTACTACTCACTTTCAACGGCAGCAGTGCAAGGCGGTGTGCTAACTCCCCCCGAAGAGCGTCAGCGGAAAGTAAATTAATTCAAGTCTCAGACGGGTTGCAGATTGATGCTCATTTTTTATATCAAATATTTGTTTGAAGAAAGGAACTCTTGGCTACCAAAACACTGTCTACGAATTATGAAACCCCGTCTATAACTCGTGTGAAATTAGTTGTAGCTTTTTTTATTCTAAAATTGTTGCCTGAAGTCCAAAGTGAAATTCGAAAAATGCTTTTTCACTATCAAGCCATGAAAATTCTTTCTTTTCATAATACCCACATTTCCCATTCTTAGGCAAAAGTGGGACGTGAATTCCTTTCCAGATTACTGGGTAAATATTTTCAAGTGGCAGGTAGCCTATCAATAGCATTAGTTTACGAAATTGAAATCCAATCTTGTAAGAACTGTTTTTCAATTCAGCTGCTATTTTAGAAATATTGTTTGATTTTCCATTTAATATCCATGTTGCTGATTGAATCCAATAAAAAGGCCGGTCTCCATGATTTTGTTGTCCGTAAGTAGAAACTTTAAATGGTAAACTATTAGTGTGTAACCGAATATGTTCAAAATGAGTTGATGGAATATTCATTAAATAATTTGAAGAGGAATTCAAAACAAATGCCGTTTTTGCTGTCCATCTGCTTAAAAGCTGCCGTTCGGCATCATTTAGTTCCACTACTACTGATGCTCCAAGTATAAGAGGTTTTATTATCGGAATTGCGACTTCTTCTAATTCGCTCATCCATCCACAATTACATACCTTGCAAATTTGTCCAGCAAGCAGACCTTCAAGAGTATGTTGTCTTTTTGTCAGCATTTCTCCTTTATTTGAAAAATGTGTCGGCTGTATATTTGCTTTTCGTACATTTAACGAGTATAGCAACCATTTGGGAATGACATGTTCCTTACTACGATTTTCCTGCGTTAAAGGTGTTTTACAAAAAATACAATGTCTGTCCCGTTGTTTTAACATAAAGTTACAGCGAATGTCTTGAGTGTAGGCAATGTTGCTTTTTGTTGCGCATGTGGTGAAGCCATGTCGCCTGCATGCTGTTAGCACTATTAGTTATTTTCTAGTCATTGTTTCAAAAATTCATACTCATATACTTTTGGGGCTATTTTGTCGGCAAGAATGCGCAGTGTTTGTCGTAAGTTGCTGATTAATTCCATATATTTTTCGTCAGTGCTTTTTGTATTCATTCGTCCTTTGTCGTTACGACCTTGAAAATGCGATTTGATGTCATACAAACTCGCATTTACATTAATATCTTTTTGTGAATGATAGTATCGCCATAATTCTCGTCCTGCATTAAATGATTCTATCGCCTCCTTTGTAAATTCCAATCCTGTGCAGTCCGTCACGTCATTGCTAAGCAAATTGCCATAAGTTTCGGTTTTCAATTTACCCTTTATGAAATCTGTCATAAAGTTGCTCTCAAACTTTTCTTTAGAGTTTACTTCACTTTCGGTAAAAGGTATCCAATGGTTAATACCAAATTTTGATTGAATTTCATTATTAAACAAAGTAAATGTTAAACAATCACTATGAAATTCTTTGTCATTTTTCCAGTTAATATTTGGGAATAAAAATTGGTCGCGGTCATTTAACCAATTTGCATCAATACATATTCTTACTGCAAAACAAATAGAGCTTTCAATTAAATTTTTATCATAAATATCGATGCCACGAGGTACGGCTATTTGTTCTTTTTTATTTCTTATTGTAATTCCATTTTGATTTTGAAAATCATTTCTTGTTACGCCTTGAAGCCAAGCAAGATGCAAACCTGATTTTACCTTTATGGAGTTCACCCATTTACTAAAATAAACGCATTCATCGTAGGATATAATTTCTTTCGTTCCTGAAAAATCACCTGTCTTATTAAAAATATCAGCAACTATATTTTTAAAATCTTCTTTTTCATCTGATTTCCAAACAAAAAATGCAATTGGGAACTTCCCTGTTACATTGTCAAAAGTGTCCGCAGGAACTAAAAATATTTTTTTAAGTGATGCTTTGAAAAATGAACGAAAATGAGAGAAATAAGCTGATTGTAAAATCTTTAGTTTTGAAAAATTTGCTATTGTACAGTTTGGAATTTCAAAATAAATTCTAGTCAAAAATTGAGCAAATAATTCACGATTAGCACCTGATAATTGAGAATGATATTTGTCGTGTATTTTATTGAATGAAACATTTGCCTTGTTTTTACCAGTGCCACTTCGTTGTTTGATGTCCCCGCTTTCAGCATAAGGGGGATTGATGTAAATGATTAACTTTTTACGTTTGTTTTCGTCATTCAAAATATCTTGTAACCCTTTTGGAAGTTTTGAGAAATCATCATTTAAAAAGTCAAATTGAAAAACGTGGCTTTCCAAAATGTTTGCACCGTGTTTGATACGATCGTGCATAACTTTGACGTCTGCTTGGTCTAATGTGCTTGCCCAAATATTGTATTTGTTAGTTAACCCGAGAAGAAGATTGCCTGTGCCTGCAGCACAGTCCCAAATAAAATATTCTTCTTGCCAGTTTTCCCCCAATACGTCGCTCAAATATTTTTGAGAAAGTTCAACCCATTGTCTAGGCGTAAAAAAAGCTCCTTTTCGTTCTCTTATGTCTTGCGGAACAAGCAAATCCCTGCGTTCAATAATGTAGTTTTGAAACTCCTTTATTGGTGGTCTTTTATAGCGTTTCCAAAATTGCTGATAGATTTCTTTGTTGCGAATATTAATTGTTGCATCAAACATTTGTCTAATATTCTCTTTTGCAATTTTGTACCCTTGATTTTGAAAAATTACAAATAGATTATCTCTTATTGATGCGTCATCCTCAATTTTGCTTGTGTCTCTGTCATCAACAAATAAATCTGCTAAATAAAAATCGCTATCTAAAATGTTTGCTCTTTTTAGGTCACCCCAAACAATGTCAATAATAGGTTTTACGATGTCAAGCCAACGCAAATAAATTGATATGAAATTATTCTTGTCAATACTTATTTTGCTTGTTTCTGTTGCTTTGGCAATGTTGTTTGAAATGAAGTGTTTAAGTTCTTTTTCATCTTTAACGTAGTCGTAAATATAACTGTTCAGTGCAAAATTTGTTTCAATCCTTTCTTTGATTAATTTAAATTCTTTTGTATCATGATTACTTGGCGTTACGTTCCAATTAAAGTCGTTGAGATAGAAAATGTCCTGAACGCTGGTGAAGGGAACGAAAGCAAATTTTTTAAAATCAAAGGCTCCTAAATATGCTGGTGGCAAAGTTTTGTCAAAAGTCCGTGCCTTACCAATTGTCAAAATGAGTTGCACAAACATTGTCGGAATATCAAAGTCGCCAGTTTTGGCTTCTGCCCAAAGTAACGGTGTTCGTCCGAAAAAACTGTCTTGCTTGGGAAAAACTGTAAAGTCAATATTGCCTATTATTTCGGTCGTGTCGAATGATTTAAACCAGTCCGCACCGACTTTATTTTTAAGTTCTTCTTCTCTGATATTTTTATATTTCATTCGTCTATGTTGGTCTGTTACGGTGTCTTCTTACAATTGGTGCTAATAGTTTTTTAGAATTGCGCTCATACATTTTTTCCGAATTCAATCTTTCAACTAGTTGCATACTTGATAGATGAACAAAACTCAAAGAACGCAAAGCGTACCCTGTGAGGTACAGATCGGTATGTCCGCGCCTGACACTAAACACGTATTGGGCGAAGTACCGCTACGCTGCAATTCGTATTTCGATACGTTTATAAATTTCTTTGAATTCATTTAGTATGTCGTTATATACATTAGTTTTATTATTTTCATCAATTATTTCTATAACAACTGCAAAATCTTGCATGTAAGTAGCTATTGTCTTTCCTCTGGTGTAAAGTCTTAGTCTTAGTTCCCATTCTCCATGTAAGTATGATCTCTTAAAACTCTTTTCAAATTGAAGGATAGGATTCCAAGGTACAAGATATTTGTCGTCCGATGAGATATTTATTGTCGCCTTACCATCATGTGTTGGTTTGAAAAGAGAAGCTGTAATTCTAGATTCAGAATACTCTAAGTCATTATCGGGATTTACAGGAGGGTCGTAAGTAATTGTAATTTTAATTCTTAAACTAGTTTGTGGATTTGCACTTGCTAAACTTGAAGGAATATGAAAGCTAATAAATTGGTAGTTATCTTGATCTAACTGACCCTCAAATATAAAAGCAGCATTATTATTATGTGATTCAATTGCATGACTAATTAGAGGCTCTCCAAAACCAACATAGTATTCAGGATTGTCACTTATTTCTTCATGTATATATCGCGTGTCACTAAAATGGCAGAGTAACGCTTTAACTAAATTAGGGTTTGCTTTTGGATAAATGTCGAATAAACGTTGTGCATATTGTGAAATTAGAGGTGCTGAATGGCTTGTGCCAACATTACAACATAAACTCTTGCCGTCCTTGCTGATTCCGTGGGCAGCAATTCTTGTCGAAAAGTCGTATGGTTTTAAAACATTACCACCATGAGCAACAACTTCGGGCTTTATACCTAAGTCAACTCCAGGGCCTTTTCTAGAAAACGCAGACACAAAATTTAATTGAGATAAAGCAGATGTATTGGTATGTTTTGCAATTGACCCAACAGTTAATCCAAGTAAAGATTCAGCTGGTGGGCCAATTCTTGATAGTGGACTTGCAAAATGGTCTGCGGGAAAACTACCAAGTAGAGAATTAATATTGCCAGCAGAAATTACAAACAATACTTTGTACTTTTTTGAGAGAAAATCAAGCAATTTTGAGATATCCGAAAATTCAAAGTCCTTTACCGGAATTGGAGCTCCTAATGATAGGTTGTAAACTTTAATTGTTGAATGGTTTGCAGTAACGATTTCCTCAATAGCTATCTTTAAGTCAAAGTCACTGGGACCAATTAATTTACCAGTTACATCAAGCCCAAAAACAGTTAAATCTGCTATTGAGCAATAAGGAGTGAGTTCTTTTCCAACAACACCTTGTTCAATTTCATCACCGAAAACGCAACGACTAGCAACAAATGTTCCATGATCATAACATGGTGCAATTGCACTGGATGGTAAATAAATGAATTTTGAATTAACAATTCCATTCATAATCCCATTAGTGTTATTAACTCCTGAGTCAACAATACATATAATAGACGAAGAAACAGGGGGATTTACTTTTACATCACTTGGTATTGATTGGACAGGAGTAGACTGAGGTACAAAAAAGAACTGCGAAAGTTTAATTTCTTTAATTGTTGAGAACTCTGATATAATTTTTGGTATATGCTTAGATTGAATTTTACAATGAATTGAATTGATGCCATTTTGAAAATATTTTTGACGAATAGATTGACTATACTTTTTTAATTCATCTGTTATTGTCGCACTAATTGCTAAAATTTCCTTTGCTGAAAGCGCATTATATAGGTTTATAAGGATGTCTACTTCTTGGCTTTTTTCAAAATTAATATTTTCATCAATCTTACTTTCAGGTGATATGCTGGAAATATTTTCGATTGGGGCAAAATAAGTTTTACCAACAGCGTCTTCAGTATGAATGTATGTGTCTAACTTTACCTCAAACTCAAGGTATTTGCTTTTTTCAATCTTTGCAGTTGCAAGTGAAATATTGTTTGGTGAGTATGAAAGAAATTCAAAACCTAATTGTTCGATTTTAGTTTTTTGACTCTTAATTGGTATTTTTTGGGGAGTTTCTAATTGAAGAAATAAGTCGTTAGTATATTTTGAGTCTCTTTTTTTAAATTCAACTTCCTTTAATTTTAGCACTTCTATCTTTAGCTTTTCTCCATGTTCCTTGTGATTTATTCTTGGAACAGTTTGGGAAAAACCTGTTCTTTCGTATTTCTCAATACGAACATTTTTGGAGGGGATTTCAAAATGATATTTATTTTCTGCCATAGTAGTTAAGTATTAAGCCCAACGTTCCCACGCTTGGCGCAGTGGGGGATTTTGGAAAACTAAATTGTCTGACAGCACGAATTTACAATAGAAGCACAAACTTTCAATGAACGATGTTAGCCCCCATTGCGCCAAACGTGTGTTAGCAGATGTTGTTTTCATTTATAGCTTGAATTTTTCTAGTACAGTGGCATTTGTAATGTCAGT
>JADBXZ010000091.1 GCA_020403265.1 Bacteroidota bacterium | reverse complement strand
TTTTTAATATGAGAAACGCACAGGCCCTCGCACGGCCGAATTTCTCACATTAAAAAGAGTTCACTGTTGCTTCTTAAAAGTTGTTCATAATTATTTCTGCTTTACATAGGAGCTGCTGTTATTTAATACCAAGTTGCTATTACCTAATTTCACCTCACTGTTTTCTGTAACATTGCAATTATATCTATCATCTTTACCATAACTGTATTTAACCTTTGCTGCGTATTGCACTTTTTTATTTTTTTTTAGTTTTATACTGTTAAAAAAGCATTTACCCTCATTATCCGTAGTAGCATGAGCCACCTCTTTACACTTGGTACCAGCATTAAATAAACCACCTTGGTATTCTACTTCAAAAATACCTACTTCGGCATTGGCAATGGGTTCTGCTAACGCGTAATTCCAAGCGGTAATACTTATGTCGCTTTTTTTGCGGCAAGTATATAATAAAATTATTACGGGGATTAAAAAAACTAATTTTTTCATTCTAAGATAATTTCTTGACTGAATTTCAGTAATACTACCAATCTATATTAAAATAGTAGATATTAACGTGAGGTGAAACTAGTTCATTATAGCTATATGATGTTAATATTCCATTTTTATTTTTGGTTACCTCGATTTTATAATTACCTGGAAAAATTTTATTTAAATAATTATAAGTACAACAGGTATAGGTTTCAGGATTAGAGGGATTATAAAGAGATTGGTAATATTTTTTATTTAAAACCATACTTTGTACAAATTGTTTTGACCCATTCCAGTTGTCAATTAAATCATCAAAGTAGCCATAATCTCTATATACTTTTACTATAATAGAATCAGTATTTAAGCCTCCAAAATTTTGTGAGTATAATTTATTTAAGTTTATTTTCCAATCAATATCGCGGCCATAAGCGTAAACCGTTTTATTAATTGTGTTATTTGTTTTTTGAAGTAAATCTGATTCTTTATGATTACCGCAAGAATAAGACAGGTCTTTTCCGTAAGCATTTAGCACAGTAATAAAATAATCTATTGATTTGTTAGTTTTAAACTTCACATTATTCATAAATGCGTTGCCGTTAGCGTCAGTTTCTAACTGTTTAATAATTTTACAGTTATAACCACCACTAAATAAGCCTCCTTTAAGTTCTCGTTCTATTAATCCTACTTTTGCGCAAGCAATAGGCTGATTCATAAATGGATCAATTGCTTTAATATTTATACCATCAGGTTTTTTTTTACAAGTTAATGCAAAAAATAGTAAGTTTATAAATAGTATATACTTAATTGTTTTTTTCATTCTAAAATAATTCTATCGGTTTGGGTGTAGGTAGTATTTTTTATAGCAATAAGGTAAAGCACCACTGCGCTGCTTTGTCGAGGTGCATGCAATGCTGCGCAACACATCTTCCATTACTGGCATTTGCAACGCCAACTTACTGATTAGCATTTCTTAAATTCGTAATTTAAAACTTACAACGATTAAAGTTATTAAATTTTAGTGGCAATTGCAAATCGCTATAACTATGATTATATTGTACAGGATTAGCAAAGCACATACTGACGGGCAAAATGCAGGGAAGCGGTAATAAATAATAAATTTATTTCAACTTTTAAACCAAAATGAAAAGATTATTCATAGTTCTTTGTTTACTTGTTAACTCTATTATTTTCGCTCAAATAAAAAACTTAAAAATTTATCCTAATTTCAATGATTGTGCTAATTGTAACACTGGCCTAAACTTTTTAAAAAGCATACCTGAAGATTATCAAGTGACTTTTTTTGTATCCAATAAACAAAAGGATTACTTGCAATTATTACTCGAATCATACGAACTAAACCGTAAATACAATATTGTTTATATAAAAAACTTCACTAATTCTTCAAAAAGTCAATGTTCATACTATGATAATAATTTAAAAGTAGATACATTTCCTTTAGTTGATCTCTATAAAAAAGATTATTTGTTTTCAAAGAAAATTTCCTACAATCTCAATGATACGTTAAAAGCTTCTGACCGATGTGATTTTCAAATAACTAAAATCGCTCTAATTACTACTGATTATCTGCTAAATAGAGTTACATATAACTCATTTATTGAAAAAAAGCAACCCTTAATAATTGAAGGTAAACAATTTAATCCAAGATCCTTTTTTGAATTGGGAAAAATTGACTCCGTTTCCTACTGGAAAAATTTTAACACGCTTAAATATCTTGGAAAGCATTACCCACATATCGATGTTTCGTATTTAAATGATACTTGCCTCTATTTACTTCTTAGTTTTCCTTATCCTGAATTGGATTTAAAGAAGGAGTTACACATTAAAATTAAAGCTTTTATTTACAAGCGGAACTTGAATAATGGGAGCAGAAAATTGTATTACCTATCCGATATTGACCTAAGTTCGAAAATAGGGTCTAAAATTTACATGGATAATTTGATGCCTTTTTATGTTGCTGAAAATAAAATATTTATTTCAGGATACACGAATGAAGAATATTCTAAAAAATATTGGTATTACGAGAACATATTCGACAAAGACACTTTAAAGTTTACCGGTCAGTTAGTTAAACTACCATTAGATTCAACAACTCATACAAAATTTAAAAAACAAATTGAGGAAACTAACCATCTTGCTAATAAAAGATTTGTTTTCATTAGTGGCATCCCATTTATCTTCAATCATTTAAATGCACAACACCATTTTATTAAAGATTCGTTAGCTTGTAGCAATAATAGTTTTATAAACGATGTTTCAGAGGATAAAACCAATTTATATATACTATCTGTAAAAAACGATCAGGCTAATCTTCATGTTTATAAAAAAGAGAATTACGCACATCTAAAAACTAAAAAAATTCCCTTGACTGAAAATGATATTCCAGCATCTGTAAAATTTAAAGAAGATACCATTTTCATACTAAACAGTAATAAATTCAACTATCGATTAATTAGTATAGAATAATTACAAAAAAAGTACTTTCTTATCGTTTAAGTTAATTTAACCCCGTCTTCTTTCCAATAAAATCATCATCATCAAACTTAATATCAGGCGCTCACCGTCTTTCTGACTTACTTCGGCCAGTTTTTCTATTTCGAATTTCCGTCCAAAAAAGGAAGGGATTTTTTTCAGTCTTAAAATAGTAGTATCACCTTGTTTAACCAAATATTTTGGATTGAATAAATAGCCTGTAAAGATTCCTAAAATAGGTATTTCTCCTAATAAACTATCAAACACTTTGGCCCAGGCATTCTCCTCTCGAATAACAAAATCGCTTGTAGAGGAGCCTCCACTAAAAATTTCGTAATGCGCTTTCCAAATAGATGCCCATCCTTTACGCGCCACTTTTCCAACTTCCAAACCATCTTTGTAAAAAGAATAAGTTGCCGAAAAATCTATCCATTTATTGGCCTTCATCACATACTGCAGATTCGTTTGGCTCCTATCCGAATACACATTAATTTCGTCTACCAGTTTAAACATTTTTTGTTTTACATATGCCAATGTTTGATTATTGGCATCTAAAGCTTCAAAATCGTTGGCAATGGTTGCAATGTTGAACTTTAAATGTATTGGAAAACTTAATTGATTCATATTTCTATTATTTGTGTTTATTTTTTTCAATTGCTATTCTAACTTTTTCTACAATGCTTAACACGGCAGGGCACACCAGCGTGTTACGATAAGTCAAGTCTAAAATTTGCCGGATGTTTTTTCTGTTTGTGTGAGGGTATTCGCGGCAAGCGGCAGGCCTGTCTTTATAAATGCCGCAATAATTATCTTCTTTTAAAAAAGGACAAGGAGCAGACGTAAAAACAAAATCTCCGTCTTCATCCATCATCAGGTACTTTTTTATAAAGTCCCCGGGCTTAATGCCAATTGATTTAGCTGCCCTTTCAATATCTGTTTGGTAAAAAATAGGAGAAGTTGTTTTACAACAATTGGCACAGCCTAAACATTCTGTTTTTTCGAATACTTCTGTGTGCGCACGATGAAACAAATCATCTAACTTAAGCCCTCTGCTTGATTTAAGATCTGTTAACAAAGCTTTATTTTGCTTCTTTAACTGATTGGCGCTTTTATTAAACAACTCTAAATTCATCTAAATAAAAAAGGTTGTTTTTGAGACAACCTTTTATAATTACTTGGCTTTTTTTGCGGCTTTTTTAGGCGCAGCTTTTTTTGCTTCAGCTTTCTTAACCGGTTTTTTCTTCTTTTTTGGACGTGTTACGCCAGAAGTACCGATGTGTATTTTACCACGTTTTGTTTTTTTATCTCCTTTTCCCATAAAATATGTTTAAGCCATAAAAGTAAAAAATTATCTTTACCAAACAAAATCTTGAAACAAAGCTTCCATAAACACGAGCGACTTAAAAGCAAAAAACAAATTGAATTTTTGTTTAAAAACGGGAAACATATAACCGCAGCACCTATCAAAGTTATTTATTTTATTACCGAAAAAAACAGCATACATACTACTAATAAGGCCATGTTCGTAGTTCCAAAAAAACTTTTTAAGCACGCAAATGATCGTAACAAACTAAAAAGGCGAATGAAAGAAGCTTATAGATTAAATAAACATGAATTAATTGTTCGTTTTGATTCCAAAAATGAAGTTGTTTTACTTTCCTTTATTTACATACAAAAAACACTTGAAAAATATGATCAAGTTTGTTTAGGCGTTACTAAAATAGTGAGCAAGCTTGTCTTAATTTAAATTTGAAGTGTTTCAAAAGCAAAACTTAATATAGCCATGCGGTTAAAGATTAAATATTTTAAGGGTTTTGTGAAATTCTTATCAATTCTTATCATTAATATCAGTGTTTTTTAACGGTGTACGAATGTAAAACCTTAAAAATCAATTCGTTTAATTGTTCTTTTTTTCGGGTTATGTTAAAAAAACACTATCTTTGCCCTCCAAAATTTTTGAGAATGAATATTACTAAACACGAGATTGATAGCTTAAATGCCGAAATTAAAATTGCCGTTGCTCCGGCCGACTATGAAGGAAAAGTTAACGAAGCCATAAAAAAAGTGCAACGTCAGGCTAGTTTACCGGGTTTCAGACCAGGAAAAGTGCCTACAGGACTAATTAAAAAGCAATATGGTACGCAAATACTGGTAGATGAGATGAATAAGCTTTTGCAAGACACCATTTATAAATACATTGAAGAAAATAATTTGGAGATTCTTGGTAACCCTTTACCAAAAGATCAAACGCCTGTTGATTTTGAAAAGCAAAAAGAATTTGAATTTGTTTATGAAATTGGCTTAGCGCCAAAATTTAATTTACAATTGGATAAGTCTCATTCGTTCAATTACAAAACCGTAAAAATTGATGATGCCCTTGTAGAGAAGTATATTAAGGACGTTCGTAAAAACTATGGCAAACCAGTTAACCCTGAAGTTTCAGGAGAAAAAGACGTGTTATTTGTTGACATTAATGAATTAGATGAAAATAACACGATTAAAGCCGGAGGTATTTTTAAAAGTACCAGCGTGAGTTTTGAAAGACTGACTAATGAAAAGGCTAAGGCTAAAATATTAGGTCTTAAGAAAGATGACAAATTAGTGATTGACATTAATGAATTATACGAAACTGCGCTTGATAAAAGTGTGAGTTTAGGGATTGATAAAGAAGTTGCAGAAAACATTCAGTGTAACTTACAATTAACCGTTAAAAACATTGCCAGATTAGATGAAGCGGATTTGGATCAGGAATTATTTGACAAAGTATACGGCGCAGGCAACATTAAAACCGAAGAAGAATTCAGAGAAAAAATTAAGAGCGAATTAGCCTTAATGTTTAAAGCAGATTCTGAACGATTTTTGAAAACAGAAGTGGAGAAAAATTTAGTTGAGTCTCTTAAACTTCAACTACCGGATTCATTCTTAAAGCGTTGGTTAAAAGTTGTAAATGAGAAGCCTATTACTGAAGAAGAATTAGAAAAAGATTATCCAAATTATACAAAAGCCATGCAATGGCGACTGATTGAGAACAAAATCATTAAGGACAATGAAATAAAAGTATCCAACGACGAGGCTATTGAAGAGGCTAAACTGTTTATCCGCTCTGAATACGCTAAATATGGTCAGCAGCCTGATGAAGCAGAGGTAGACAAAATTGCTAAAGATTTGTTAAGTCGTGAAAAAGAGGCACAACGTATATTTGAAAACTTATACTCTAAAAAAGTATTAGAGTTGGTTAAACTAAATTGTACCTTAACAGCCAACGAAGTAAGTTACGACGACTTCTTTAAAAATAATTAAAATGAAAGCCCTCCCTATGCGGAGGGTTTTTTTTGCTTAAACAATTTTAATATCTTTGATTGTTATGAAACTTAGATTATTTTTAGGATTCACGGCTTTGTTACTCTTTATTGGTTGTGATAATGATCCAAAATCTCCGGAATTACCGGTTGAACATCCGGTTGAGACGGTCAAAAAAGCTCCTGCTATTCGTTATAACGTTATTAAAAAATTGTCTCATGACACAAGTTTATTTACGGAAGGCTTGTTTTTTCATGAACAGCAATTATTTGAAAGTACCGGTTCTCCTGATAATTTACCTCAAACCAAATCATTAATTGGTATAGTAGATTTAACCAGCGGCAAATTCACCAAAAAAACAGAAATTGATAGAAATAAATATTTCGGTGAAGGTGCCTGTATCTTAAACAATCAATTGTTTCAGTTAACCTATAAAAACAAAATTGGCTTTATTTATAATGCTAATAACTTTGAACCAAAAGGCCAATTTTCTTATCTAAGCAATGAGGGCTGGGGCTTAACAACCAATGGAAAAGATTTGATTATGAGTGATGGAACCAACATCATCACCTTTCTTAATCCGCAAACCTTCACCATCACGAAGACAATTGACGTGAATGAATACAATGTAGCTATTGATTATGTGAATGAATTAGAGTATGTAAACGGATTTATTTACGCCAACATTTACATGAAAAACGAGATTTTAAAAATTAATGCTGAAACCGGCGATGTTGTTGGACGGATTGATCTAAATCCCCTTTTACAAGAAGCTCAAAAACGTTATCCGTATTCGTTGGAAACAAATGGCATTGCTTACAACTCACAAACCAACACATTTTTAGTAACCGGAAAAATGTGGCCTTACTATTTTGAAATTGAATTACTAAACTAAGGCCTAACGCTCAACAAAGGTGACCTTTTGCACGAAATAATTGGTTTCTCCTTGCCAAAAAAAAGATTTAATTCGCTCCTTGTAATGCAGAATAACTTTTTTACCTTGTTCCTTTTCCAGTTGATTATAAATAGCTTCGCCTTCTACAGAAAATTTAAAAATACTGGCTGGCATTATCGTTCCATCACCCTGGTTCAAGCCACCAACATTTAACTCACCTTCAAATGTTTTGAAAACATACCCCTTCTTACTCACCTTTGTTAACACCCCACTTCTGGTTCCTTCGCTATAAGTCATGCCACAAATAAAAAAGTAAATAAACCAGCCAACAATTAGAACAGTTAAAGAAATAAATACAAACTTCTTTAACTTACTTTTCTTCTTTTGTATATTATTTTGATTGGTTTCCATTGGCTGTGTCTTCATTCTTAGATTTTGGGCGCCACATAACAGCAACAATAATTAGAATAAAACCAGCCAGGCAAACCATTGGCGCCAAGGTAATTCTTTGGAAGCTAAACAGCTCTTCGCCATTAAACACATTAGGGTCTTTGCTGCCACCACCTATCATTAATAAATAGCCCAACAAAACAATTACAGTTCCGGCTATTAATAGTTGATAATTCTTTTTTGAAAAAGTTGTCATCATAATTAAGAAGTAAATATACTGATAAAATAAACATGTTTTAAACCCTTTATATTACCTGTAAAAAGTTAATTTTTCGTAATATTGTAATTTATATTATGGGAAAAGTTGCATTAGTTACAGGCGTTACCGGTCAGGATGGCGCTTACCTCTCTGAATTGCTTTTAAGTAAAGGCTATGTTGTTCATGGGTTAAAGCGTCGCAGCAGCTTATTTAATACGGATAGAATTGATCATCTTTATCAAGACCAACACGAGAAACATGTTAATTTTAAACTGCATTATGGTGATTTAACAGACAGTACCAATTTGATTAGAATTGTTCAGGAAGTACAACCAGATGAAATTTACAACCTTGCTGCACAGAGTCATGTGAAGGTAAGTTTTGAAACCCCGGAATATACTGCCAATGCTGATGCCATTGGTACCTTAAGAATACTAGAAGCCATTCGCATTTTAGGCTTGGAGAAAAAAACGAGATTTTATCAAGCCTCAACAAGTGAATTATATGGCCTTGTTCAAGAAATTCCACAAAAAGAAACAACACCTTTTTACCCAAGAAGTCCTTATGGCGTTGCTAAGTTATATGGTTATTGGATTACAAAAAATTACCGCGAAAGCTATGGCATGTATGCATGTAATGGCATTTTATTTAATCATGAAAGTCCTTTACGCGGCGAAACATTTGTGACCAGAAAAATTACCAGAGCGGTTGCAAAAATTAGTTTGGGGTTGCAAGAAAAATTATACATGGGTAACATTGATAGTGAGCGCGATTGGGGACATGCAAAAGATTATGTTGAAGGAATGTGGCGTATGTTACAACAAACTGAAGCGGATGACTTTGTGTTGGCAACAGGTATCAAAATTACAGTAAGAGAATTCATCAACATGGCATTTAAAGAAGTTGGTGTGTCTATAAAATGGGAAGGAAAAGCAGAAAATGAAAAAGGAATTGATAGTGCAACTGGTAAAACCTTAATTGAAATTGATCCAAAATATTATCGCCCCGCAGAAGTAGATTTGTTGGTAGGAGATGCTACCAAAGCCAAAGAAAAGTTAGGCTGGGTTCCAACGTACACAGTTCAAGAACTTTGCAAAGAAATGGTAGCTGCCGATTTGGAATTATTTAAACGAGATAAATACTTATTGGAAGGTGGACATAAAGTATTAAACTATAAAGAATAATTACATACATCCAAAATCTTTCTAGCATCCCATAATTCAATCGAAAATGAATTTAAATTCTAAAATATATGTAGCCGGTCATAAAGGCATGGTTGGTTCTGCTATTCTGAGAAATCTAGAAAAAAGAGGTTATTCCAATTTTATTTTAAAAACAAGCAGTGATTTAGATCTAAGAAATGCACAAGCCGTTGAAAGTTTCTTTAAGGAAGAACAACCGGAGTACGTTTTTTTAGCAGCTGCGAAAGTTGGAGGCATTCATGCAAACAACACTTATAGAGCTGAATTCTTGTACGACAACTTAATGATTCAAAACAACGTAATACACAACGCTTATTTGAATAAAACAAAAAAATTAATGTTTTTAGGATCTTCCTGCATTTATCCCAAATTGGCTCCCCAACCATTAAAAGAAGATTACTTGTTGTCAGGTTCATTAGAAGAAACAAACGAACCATATGCCATTGCTAAAATTACAGGCATCAAAATGGTAGAAAATTACAATAGACAATATGGTTGCGATTTTATAAGTGTGATGCCAACCAATATGTATGGCCCTAACGACAACTATAATCTTAATAATTCCCATGTTTTACCTGCATTAATCAGAAAATTTCATGAGGCCAAAGAATCAGGATCACCATTTGTTGAAATGTGGGGAAGCGGTAAACCGCTAAGAGAATTTTTACACGCTGATGATTTGGGCGATGCTTGTGTACACTTGATGTTAAACTACAGCGGCAATAAGCATGTAAACATTGGTTGCGGTTCTGACATCAGCATTAATGACCTTGCCCGTCTAATAAAAGAAGTTATTGGATATAATGGTGAAATAAAAAATGATCTTTCTAAGCCTGATGGAACGCCAAGAAAACTAATGGATGTGAGCTTTTTACACAGTTTAGGCTGGCACCATAAAATAGAACTTAAAGAAGGAATAGCCATGGTGTATGAAGACTTTAAAAATAAAACGAATATAAAAGTTTGGTAAATTAATGTTGAAAAAACAACAATATCTGGTTTTATTTCTTTTTCTTAGTTTACTTTCTCAACAAATTAAAGCACAGTATTACACCTTACCAACTGAGTACTTTTTTGATAAGCTAACGCAAAAACATCTGGCAGTGCCAGATTCTTCTATTCACGCCGCAGTAAAACCTTACATCCCCTATTTTAACCAAAAATATGTTTTTGTGGAAGATACTTTTAGGGTGTTTAAATACATTGTTGACGATCCTGCATTAGATGCTTTTTTTATAAAGCATGTTGTTCGTGTGGAACCTGCCAATTATGATTTTAAAATTAGATTGGATCCGATAATTGGTATTGAAACCGGTGCTAACACAGCAACAAGCTCCGTTAACAGACTTTTTACAAATACGCGTGGATTTATTGGAAGTGGTCAAATTGGGAAAAATGTTTATTTTGAAAGTCTTTTTGCAGAAAATCAAGCACAATTACCAAATTATCTGAATGATTATGCTATTGCATCTCAAGTCATACCTGGTCAAGGCAGGTGGAAAAGTTTCAAAACCAACGGTTATGACTTTGCCTATTCAAGCGGCTTTGTAAGTATTCAAACAACAAAAAACACCAATTTACAATTTGGCAACGGGAAACATAAAATAGGACATGGCTACCGAAGTTTATTCTTAAGCGATAATTCATTTAATTATCCGTTTATTCGGTTTACACAACAATGGCTAAAAGGCAGATTACAATACACAACTATTTATGCCTCTTTAATGAATCTTGATTCTGCCTCAAAAAAACCAACTCCTAATGCCGAACGCTTGTATCAAAAGAAGGGTGCATCTTTTCAATATTTAAGTTATAATTTAAATAAGCGAATAAATGTTGGTATTTTCCAAGGATTAATTTGGCAACCGGGAGGCGATCGCAATCAGCAAAATTTAACTTGGGAATTTTATAATCCAATTATTTTGTTTAATACTGCCTACTTTGGAACTTCCAACAAACACACAATTTTAAGTGGCGCAGAATTAAAAATTAAACTATCATCAAAAATTAATATTTATAGTCAATATGTCTTGAACAATCTTAACACTCAGCATGGTGGATTACAAGTTGGCTTAAATGTTTATGATTTATTCAATATTCATAATTTAAGTTTTACTGCTGAATACAATTTCGTAAATCCAAAAACATATAAGGGTACGGTAGGAAAAAATATAGCTGATACTATTATCTTACCTTTCAATAAGCAAATGGGATATAATGCTTATACAAATTACAATCAACCTTTAGCCTATACTCCGTTTAATGGCTCAGAATTAATAGCCTTGATGGATTATAAGAATAAAAGATTCATAGCAACTTTAAAATTAAACAATCTAACGCAATTATCTATAGGAGGAAAGCAACAACTTGTTCAAAATACCAATATTAAAATTGGTTATGTTATCAATCCGGCATATAACTTGAATGTTGCCCTAGGTTTAAACTATCGACATAACAGTTATTCAAGTGAATTAATTAACAATCAATACACTAATTATGTGTATCTTAGCTTCAGAAGTAGTTTGTTTAACTTTTACACCGACTTTTAATGTTACTATTAATACTTGTGTTTTTGACTTCGTTTGTTGTAGTATTATATGCAACACCTGCACTCATAAAAGTTGCAATATTAAAACGACTTATTGATAGTCCTTCAGAAGAAAGAAAAATCCATAAAAGATCTGTACCAACTATTGGCGGCATTATTATTTACGCTGGCACTTTGTTTTCTTTTTCTTTATGGTATAACATTGACAATTTAGTTTATAGTGATGCCATTTTTCAATCAGTTAAAGAATTTCAACTAATTGTCGCATGTAGTTTAATTTTATTCTTTGTTGGTGTAAAAGATGACATCATTGGAACCGCACCTGTTAAAAAATTATTTGCACATATTGTTGTTGCTTTAATTTTGGTTTTGATGGGCAACTTACGAATAACCGGTTTACATGGCATCTTTGGTGTGAATGAAATCCCTTATTGGGGTAGCGTTTTTCTTTCAATTTTTACCTATGTGGTAGTTGTTAATGCTTTTAATTTAATAGATGGTGTTGATGGTTTAGCTGCGGGTATTGGTTTTCTGGCAAGCTGTGTGTTTGGTATTTGGTTTATTTTCGCAAACTATTACCCATATGCTGCGCTTTCTTTTGCATTAGCTGGCGCCTTAGGGGGCTTTTTAATTTTTAATTTTTCCCCGGCCAAAATATTTATGGGAGACAGCGGTTCATTAATTATCGGAATGTTTATTAGCGTAATTGCATTCAAACTTATTGAATTCCCTGTGCAAGACTTAAGTGGTATTTTTGTTTTCTGCAATAAGCCAGTTATAACCATTTCAGCTTTATCTTACCCATTATTGGATACCTTACGGGTATTTATTATCAGGGCTATCAAAGGCCAATCTCCCTTTGCCGCAGATAGAAATCACATTCACCATATGCTGTTAGATTGTGGCTATACTCATTCCAGAACCGTTATAATTATTTACATTTTCACTTTACTAAATGTTTCCATAACCTTTTTATCAGTTTACTTTTATATGGCTACAATTAGTTTATTTACAACTGTACTTTGTTCTCTCATCTTTCTTTTCATTGTTTTAAGGATCCGAAAAACTAAAAAACGCAAAAAATTAAATCATGTTTAAAACCTCTTTAATATTTCTTTTTTGTATCCCTTTTATAGCTCATTGTCAGAACGGTTGGGATTTACAGCAGTGTGTGAAGTATGCTTTAAATCATAACATATCTCTCAAACAGCAACAACTTACTGCTGAAGTTAATAAAAACAATACTTTGCAAAGCAAAGCCAATGTACTCCCGAGCGTTAATTTAGGCGCAGCTCATACTTATAATTTTGGGCAAACCATAGATCGATTTACAAATACTTTCGCTAACACCATGGTATTGTCGCAAAACTTTTATGGTAGCACTAATTTTTTATTATGGAACGGCTTAAGTCAATATAATAATATAAAGGCTAATCAATACAATTACCTAAGCTCTATTGAAAATTTAAAGCAAACCCAAAACGACATCTCTTTAGCCGTTGCAAATGCTTATATTAACCTGGCATTCGCAGACGAGTTAGTTAAAATATCGGAAAATCAAGTAAACATCAGTAAAGAACAATTAGAGCGGACGAAAAAATTGGTAGAAGCCGGCAGCTTAGCAAAAAGTTTTGAATTTGATTTATTAGCACAAGTGGCTAACGATGAATCTAATTTGGTTGGAAGTAAAAATAATTATCAATTGGCTGAACTTAATTTAATTCAGCTTATGAATCTAGACAGCGTAACCAACTTCAAAATAAATTTACCCAATTTAGAAATTGATGCTAATTCCAGCTTATCAACGAATATTAACACCATTTACGAAAATGCTGTAAAAACTCAACCTAACATCAAAAGCGCCAATTACCAGGTTTTAAGTGCTGAGAAAAATCTAGCTTCAGCTAAAGGAAGAATAAGCCCTAGTATTAATTTAAGCGGAAGTATCGGTACTGGTTATTCAGGTCTCGCTAAAGAATTGGCAGGTATTAACACCGGCACCCAAACTATTGGCGTAACAACCAGCGGCGACTTTGTTATAGCACCATCTGCTGAACCAGTTTTTAGAGATAAAAGTTTTTCCTCTCAATTTAAAGATAATGTTAATAAGAGCATAGGAATCAATATTAATATCCCTGTATTTAACGGGCTACAAACCCATACCGCAATCCAAAATGCAAAAATTAGTGCATTAAACTCCAAGCTTTCAAGTGATTTAAGTAAACAAAACTTATACAAAACCATTGTTCAAGCCTACACCAATGCTAAAGCTGCACTGAATAAATATACAGCAAACACCATCAGCCTGAGTGCCGCAAAGGAGAGTTTTAAGTTTGCCGAACAAAAATTTAATGCTGGTGCACTAAGCACATTTGATTTTAACTCAGCAAAAAGTCGTGTTTTTGTAGCTGAAAGTAACTTGATTCAAGCAAAATACGATTACATCTTTAAATTAAAGGTACTTGATTTCTATCAAGGCAAGGAACTTACCTTATAAGTTAAATTATACTTGGTTAATACCTCCAAATAATTTGCTTTACACTTTTTATTTAAAATGCTTCTCTTTTTGTTTTGCTTTTTATCAAATTCTTTTTTGGTTAATTTAATTTGCCCTAAATAAAACTTCATGCCTAAGTTTAATGACCAATTAATTGCATTAATGTACATGTTTGACTGGATAAGAGAATAAACACCATAAGACATCCCACCAATTAAAACAATACTCGCTATTCCCTTTAAAGGTTTGCCAATTGCAACTAAGCCGCTACCGGGTATAACTCCGCTGGAAATCATGTAACCAGTACCGCTCTTAACTTTTTTATTCAATAGGTCATAAAAGCAACTCATACAACTTAAAGTGGAATCTAGCTCAATCATTTTTTTGTAGTACTTTTTGGCTATAATTGAATCATAATTAACATGCACTAAATACCCAAGTAAATTGGAATGAATGCTGAGACTATCAAAATTTAGTCTATAAAGCTTGTAATTTTGAATAGCAGATGAAAAATTAAAATTATCCAAACAAAGCAATGCAGAATTCCAATAATAATTTTTGTTGTAAACCCTGTATCCACCTTTCTCTAACCTTAAATAAGTGTTGTAAGCACTAACTAAATCAGCATTTCTAATTGCAAAATTAAGTTTCTCATGTAATAAACTATCACTTGTTATTTTTGACTTTGCGTTAAAAACCAGTTTTTCAAATAAAAGTAAGCTATCTGATTTAGCAGATTGACTTTTTAAAATAAAATTAGTTGAAACTAAAATAATCGTTATAAAATACTTGTGCCTCATGGAAATAGATGTGCCTTTTTTCTTTTCGTATCATTTTAGTCTCGTTGTATGTACCGTAAATATTGGAAAGATAAAACATTCCGCCAAAACTCATCATGAAAATAGAATATGGATTTTTAATTCCAACTTTTCTGATTGCTTCAGCTGTTTGTATACCATAACCTGTAATAGCTAAAAAATTTATTAAAAATAACTTAGGTCTCCCAATGTACCAACGCCCTAAACCCGGAACGATTGTTGAAAGCAATGCGGCTTTAAGTGGCTTTTTGGCATTACTTTTAACTAAAGGTTGGTAAGAGTCCATGTAGAAATCCATTTTTGCACTGTCGATTTTAGATTTTAATTGGCCTCTCTTAAATACTTTTAATATTTCTCTATCGCAATTGCAAATCGGACTCACCAAAACACTATCAAACCAATTAGTAAAATGCCTATGCTCGTCGTGCCTAAGCCAATATTTAGATAATTCACAACGTAAAATTGTGTCTTTGGTTAATTCCGATATTCTTCGTTTTTGTAGATTATAAACTGAATCTGGTTTATTAACCGCAATAAAATAATCTAACCTTAACAAATTGATACTGTCTTCAGTTGTTTTAACTGCTTTAATATAGAGATCGTATTCCTTCACTAAACCATGCATTTTTAAATGATTTACAAATGCCGCATTTACTTGTCCAATTAACTGAGACTTAAAAACTACAAAAAGAATGGCAACAAGATTATTTTTTAAGATAATGTTCATTAATAATCAAGTCGTTTGAGTTAAGGTATAAAGGATGTGTATCGTACTTAACAAATGGCAGGCAACTCATTATCTGGTGTAACCCAATAAATGTACCTTTTAGAAATCCATAATCCCTGATACAAAGTTTGGTAAATTCACTACAGCTGTAATGATAGGCACAAGTAGCTTGAATTTGTTCACTTATAACATTTTGATAAATAAATAATGCACCGGTTCCCAAATAACCAATTGGATTATATTTATATTTTGGTTTTACAAAAATGCGTGTTTTTGGTGTTGGCTTTTCAAAAAACAAACTATCAACAAACTGACTTCTTTGTGCGACTGATTTAAACCATAAGCCACACATAATAAATAAAATAAAGAATGTTTTTTTACCCATAAATTAATCAGCCCATATTTTTGTGCCTTCCGAACAGTTTGTACAAATATCGATTTCTTTTCTGCTTCTTAACAATGAACGTCTGAAATTTTGATAAGGTTCGCTTCTCCAAATCGATTTAAAATTTGAAATGCCAAGTTTACCAATTTGATATTTTGCATCCTTATCAAAGCAACATGGTACAATTTTACCATCCCATGTAATGACACAGCTGGTCCACATCCGCCAACATTGATTAAGCAACTTATTCCTAATTTGATATTTCCCGTTTCTTAAAATATATCTTGAATAGCTTGAATTTTCGGGAATTAAATGATGTGCTTGCTTAAAATCGTAAATTTGAGCCGTTTTGATAGTTAGTTCATCTACACCATACTCCTCAGCCAGCCTCTTAATTTCGGGTATCTGGTGCTCGTTTGTCTTAAAAACTACAAATTGCCATACAATCCATAAATGAGTTGATTTTGTTTTGTTCTTTTCTTTTACAATCAATCTTGTTCCTTCAAGAACCTTCTCCACGTTGCCGCCAACTCGATAATCTTGATAAGTTTCTTGAGTGCTGCCGTCAATAGATATTATTAGTTTATTTAGACCACTCTCAACAATTTCTTTGGCAACTATCTCCGTTATATAATGTGCATTGGTGCTGGTAATAGTGTATATCCGAAATTTACTGGCCATTTTAACCATCTTCAGGAAATCCGGATTTAAAAAGGGTTCGCCTTGAAAATAAAACATTATACTAATCAAATGGCTTTTAAACTGTTGTATTTTTTTCTCAAATTCAACAATACTTAACATACCGATAGGACGAGTAAAAGATCTCAACCCACTTGGACATTGCGGACATCTTAAATTACAACTTGTTGTTGGCTCAATGCTTAATGAAAATGGTAACCCTATTAATACAGGTCTTTTCAACAACTTAGATAGATGAAAACCAATCCATAACCCAATAAAATTTAAAAGTTTAGGAACGCTAAGTTTTTTGAATATTTGTAAATAATGCTGTAACAAAATTTGTGCTATATAAATATACGCTTTAATAAAATATTGTGGTTATTTTTACAGAAAATGTGGCGATTTAGTTTTTACATCACTCTCTTTAGCCTACTATTTGTTGGCTGCGCACAAGTTGTACCTCTAACCGGCGGTAAACGTGATACAACTGCCCCGAAAGTTGTGAATAGTATTCCAAGTAATAAAACAGTTAACTTTTACGGAGATAACATTACAATAAAGTTTGATGAATTTATTCAGTTAAAAGATCTTTCCAACCAATTCATTATCTCTCCTACTTTAAAAACAAAACCAACAGTTCAAAGTATTGGAAAATCACTAATAATAAATTTTAATAAAGAGGAGTTAGTAAAAAACACAACATATCGACTTTTTTTTGGAAATTCAATCGTAGATATGCATGAAGGTAACCCTCTTGAAAAATATGAATTCATTTTTTCTACCGGTAATTATTTAGATAGTTTAACTCAACAAGGTGAAATTTTAGATGCATTATTTAAAGAACCAGAAAGCGATATGATAGTTGGACTATATTCCACGCGATACTTTTCAGACAGTACAATTTATAAAAAAGAGCCAAACTATTATTGTAAAACTAATTCTAATGGACGGTTTAAATTTGCCTTTTTGCCTGATAGTAGCTTTAAACTTGTAGCATTTAATGACAAAAACAAAAATTTAATCTATGATGCTGAACAGGAAAAAATAGCCTTTAAACTGGGTCCTCTAAAACCCGCACTTGATTCTATTGAAACCCTTTACTCTTTTTATGAAGCTCCGCGTAAAACTTTCCTTAAAAAATCTCAGATACTTGGTTATGGTAAAGCGTTATTAATTTTCAACAAACCTGTATCACCAAAAATTACAGCACTTAATTCAGTTAATTTAATCTCTGGTCTCGGTAAGTCCAAATCAGATTCTATTTATGTTTATTTCTGGCCAAATCAAGACTCGTTAAAATTAAAAATCACTGATGAAAAAACACTTTTTCATGATACTATTCGCTTAGTTACAACCGGTTTATCTAAAAAGCAGATTAAATTTCCTATATCAACAAATACAAGCAATCAATTGCTTAAAGTTGGAATTAAACTTCAAATTTTGTTTCCTCAAGCAATTGACACAAATCAATGTTTGATACCAAAACTAATAATTTATCAGAAAAAAGATAGCCTTAAATTGCCAATTGCGTATCAGTATAGGTTTAAAGACCCGATTACCTTAGAAATAAGTGCAAATTTTGATCCGGAAAAAGAATATGTTATAAAAGGAGATACTGCAATTTTTAAAAGTAGAAATGGAATGTTTAATGATTCTTTAAATGCAATGTTTAAATTGCAATCAATTAGTAGTTTAGGTCAAATTAAACTTAATTTATTATTCAACAAAAAACAAAATTACACATTACAGTTAATTAGCTCATCAAATAAGGTTGTGGCTGAAACCAGCGTATTCTTTACTTTAAGCGAAAGCAATAACAAAAGCGTTCTATTCCAAAATATAACTCCAGGAACGTATAAACTGAGAATTATTTTTGATGATGACGAGAACAAAGAATGGTCGACCGGACATTTTTTACAGCAACAACAACCTGAAAGAGTCGAAATTTTTCCGAAAGAATTAAAAGTGATTTCTGATTGGGAAATTGAAGAAGAAGTTGTTTTAAAGAAATAGTTTGTCTTACGCCAAACTAGTGATGCTCCAAAATGCTTATAAATAAAGGCGTTCAGGGTGTTAAAAAGAAATATAAATTAATTAAATAGCAGTTTGTAAAAAAGAAATAAGAAGCTAAATTCCTTAATTAACAATTTCAACATTTTGTTGTTGAAAAAATAACTCCCTAATAATTAGATAAGACTAAAAAATTTATTTACTTCGTATCAACAAATCTCAAAAACAAAAAACATGGCAAAAAAAGCAACAGCTAAAAAAGCTACAGCAAAAAAAGCAGCTCCTAAAAAAGCAGCTAAGAAAACAGCTAAAAAAGCAGCTCCTAAAAAAGCAGCTAAAAAAGCAGCTCCTAAAAAAGCAGCTAAAAAAGCAGCTAAAAAGAAGTAATAAAGACCCCCGCTTAACGGGGGTTTTTTGTTATATCACCTTTATTAAAAGCCTTGTTAACTATAACAAGGCTTTTTTATTGTTACTCTAAAAAAATTATAATAATAGATAAAAAAATAAATTACATTTACATTCATAATAATTAAATTAATCAATATGAAAAAATTACTTTCAATAATTACTGTTGTCGGGACAGCTTTATTTTTTGTGGCTTGCGGAAATAAAGGTAGTGAACAAGAACCTATCGTGGCTCCTGAAGGAATGAACACTTTAGATCTTACGCGTTATGGAAAACAATTTGCCATTTTTGTGCCGGATACTACAAAAGCAAAACTTACTGTAGTTGAACAACAATCGGGCGCATTGGACATTTCAGTAGGAACTAACTTTGCGATTTCAATTAATGAGCAAGCAGCTGATATTGAAATGAAGAAAGCTGATCTCAAAGGAGATGACGTTAATAAACTAAAAGCTTTTTCTGTTGAAGAACCTAACGCTATAATGTGGGAAAGTGAAATTACAAAACCTGAATTCCACTTTTTAATCAACCATAAAATTGGCAATATCGATTATTCAATAGAAGATGTAAAAAGTACAGAAGCAGAGCCTTTTGGTAAGGAAGCTATCCAAAAAATGTTTGATAGCGCTAAAAACATGAAAGAAATTAAAAAACCGGAAGCTTAAAACCAATTTTATTAAAATAAAAAACCCCAGCAAACATTGCCGGGGTTTTTTATTTCAGTCAATACTACTTCTTGAATTATTATTTCAAACTGCCGATCATGTCTTCTGGTTTTACCCATTCACTAAACTGTTCGCTGGTTAATAACCCAAGCTCAACAGATGCCTCGCGTAATGTTTTGTTACCTTTATGTGCGGTTTTAGCAATTTTCGCAGCGTTTTCGTAACCAATATGTGGATTTAAAGCTGTTACCAACATCAAAGAATTTTCCAAGTGTTTTTTGATCTCAGGTAAATTTGCTTCAATTCCATCAGCACATTTTTCTGTAAATGAAACGCAAGCATCACCAATTAATCTTGCAGATTGAAGAACATTTGCTGCAATAACCGGTTTAAATACGTTAAGTTCAAAATGTCCCATTGTTCCACCAATAGTAGCGGCAACATCATTTCCAATTACTTGAGCGCAAACCATGGTTAAAGCCTCAGGCTGTGTTGGATTTACCTTCCCCGGCATAATTGAAGAACCTGGTTCGTTATCCGGGATGATTATTTCACCGATTCCGCAACGAGGTCCTGATGACAACATTCTAATATCATTAGCTATTTTAAATAGCGCAACCGCACTTCTTTTTAATGCACCACTTAACTCAACCATGGCATCATGAGCAGCAAGTGCCTCAAATTTATTTGGCGCTGTTACAAAAGGTAAGCCCGTTAATTCAGCGATTTTCTTTGCAACCAAAACATCATAACCTTTTGGTGTATTCAATCCTGTGCCAACAGCTGTTCCGCCTAATGCTAATTCTTTAACGGCTTCTAATGCATTATTCAAGGCCCTAACACTCATATCGATTTGTTGAACATAACCACTAAACTCTTGTCCCAGTGAAAGAGGAGTTGCATCCATAAAATGAGTACGGCCGGTTTTGATAATTGATTCAAATGCTTTAGCTTTTTTATTTAAGCTCTCGCGTAAGCCCATCATTCCGGGAATAGTTATTTCAACTACTTGCTTATATGCTGCAATGTGCATAGCGGTTGGATAAGTATCGTTTGAAGATTGAGATTTATTTACATCATCATTCGGATGAAGAACTTTTTTCTCATCACTTAATGAACCACCATTTAAAACGTGTGCACGATATGCAATCACCTCATTGGCATTCATATTACTTTGTGTGCCAGAGCCTGTTTGCCAAATCACCAAAGGAAACTGATCATCTAATTTTTTAGCGATTACTTCATCACAAACTTTAGCAATTAACTCTGCTTTGTCTTTTGCTAATACACCTAGTTCATGATTAGCTATGGCAGCAGCTTTTTTCAAGTAACCAAAAGCATAAATAATTTCTTTTGGCATACTTCCTTCAGGACCAATTTTAAAATTGTTTCTACTGCGCTCTGTTTGAGCTCCCCAGTATACATTGGCAGGTACTTGCACCTCGCCCATAGTGTCTTTTTCAATTCTGTATTGCATAATTTAGGTATTAGTTGTTTTCTTTTTTACAGGTATCATTATTCGTGTTAGCCATTTATTTGGATTCTTTTCTAACATGGCATCGGTTACGTAAAATTCTCTCATTGGCCCGTTAGTTTGGAGATGTTGTTGTTTTATATAAGCTCTTAAATTGGCATACCCACGATATAAGTAATTATAAGTGCCATAATAATTATAAATTGCCATTTCACCTGCACTTAAAGCTACCATTTTTGATCGTTTAGGATTTTTCTTAGCTACACTTTTTATTGGTATAACGCATTCAAACACGTAATTTGACGTGTCATTGTTATATGAAATACAACCAGGAGCGCCTCCAATTTCAGCACCGCATTCTTTGATTTCAGTTTGTAAAATTGCATAATCTCTTGACATCACAAATGGCGCATCCTTAAAACTACAAGAATCCAAAATGGTAAAAACTAACATTTCAGGAACCTCAAATATGCCAATTACACCAGCTGAATCACTATAAGTTGTAAATTGTGATGCAGGTAAAACACTATCTTGTTTTATAGTTGAAAGACTGTCCGTTATTTCTGATACTTTGTCGTTATTAACTGGAGTTTGATTGGTGCAAGCAACAAAAATTACTAATAGGAATATAAAAAAGTTACATTTCATTAATTTGTTTTACCGGGATAAACCTTCAAAGCTTCTGCCAAACACAGCATTGCATTATTCAAGTCTTGTAAATTCAAAATATAGGCAATCCGCACTTCGTTAAGTCCGGCTCCGGGTGTAGAATAAAATCCGGTTGCAGGAGCAAGCATTACTGTTTGTTGATTGTAACTAAATTCTTCTAATAACCATTGGCAAAATTTATCGGCATTGTCAATAGGTAATTTTGCTATACAGTAAAATGCACCGCTTGGTTTTGGACAAAATACCCCTTGGATTTTATTAAGAGCATCAATAACAAAATTTCTTCTGGCTACATATTCGTTTTTTACCTCCTCAAAATAACTCTTTGGTGTATCCAAAGCAGCCTCAGCACCAATTTGCCCATAGCTGGGCGGACTCAATCTTGCCTGTGCAAATTTTAAAGCCGCTTGCATTACTTCTTTATTTTTAGAAATCATAGCGCCAATTCTTGCACCACAAGCACTATAACGTTTACTGATTGAATCGAGCAAAACAACATTTTGTTCAATACCTTCTAAATGCATTACACTTATATAATCTTTACCATCGTAACAAAACTCTCTATAAACTTCATCACTCAACAAATACAAATCGTGTTTTTTAACAAGTTCCTTAAGCGCCTCAAGCTCCTCTCTTGTGTATAGATAGCCTGTTGGATTGCCCGGATTACAAATCATAATCCCTTTTGTTTTACTCGAAATCACCTTTTCAAATTCTGAAATTGGGGGTAAAGCAAAACCACTATCAATATAACTTCTGATCGGAACAACTTTTACATCAGCAGCCATGCTAAATCCGTTATAGTTAGCATAAAATGGTTCTGGTATAATAATTTCATCTCCGGGATTAAAGCAGGTCATCATTGCAATTTCAATAGCCTCACTTCCTCCGCAAGTAATTATAATTTCAGATGCGTCTAAATGAATTTGATGCTCCTTATAATAACCACACAGTTTTTTTCTGTAGCTTTCATTACCGGCACTATGACTATATTCTAATACTTTAACATCCGCATTTTTTACAGCATTAATAAATGTTGTTGGGGTTTCAATATCCGGCTGTCCAATATTTAAATGGTAAATTTTTGTTCCACGCTTTTTTGCGGCTTCAGCAAATGGCACCAATTTACGAATTGGAGACGCTGGCATCTTATTAGCTTTTGATGAAATAACTGGCATAATTTTAAGCTCTAAAGATACTACTTAATTAGTATTTGGCTTAAAAAAGTAGCAAATTTTAAGTGAGTTTAAAAATTAAACTTATCTTTATGGTGATGTTTATTTATAATGTAACAGTCAATATTTCCGACGATGTTCATACCGATTGGTTAAATTGGATGAGACAAACACACATCCCTGATGTAATGAAAACAGGTTGTTTTATTGATAACCGTTTAGTTAAAGTTTTGTATGTTGAGGATGAAGGACATACCTACTCAATACAATACACTTTTTTGGAAATGGAAGATATCGAAAGATACAACAAACATTTTGCTCCACAATTGCAAGCTGAACATGCGGCTAAATATAAAGATAAATATGCGGCATTTAGAACATTGCTTCAAATAATTGACTAACTTATTTAGCAACTATTACAAACACATCCTCGTTGTCTGCCTTCATAAGGTATTTTTCTCTTGCAAAGGTTTCCAGCTCATTTAGGTTGGTCTTTAATTGACTGATTTGCGTGCTATCGCTTTGGATTTCGCTTAGATAATAATTTTTTTCTTTTTTTAATTCTTTACACTTGTTAATCAAATCAATTTGTGTGAAAAAATCATTTTTGTCAAAAAATAGTATCCAGATAAAGACCGCAATGATCGTTAAAAAATACTTATTTTTTATGACCTTTAAAATTATCATGTACCTTTAATTGAATCTAAATTTAAGGTTGATTTGTTTAAATTTGAAAAATTATTAAAAAGGTTATTAAATATTTAGTGTTAGTTATTTCTGTTTTGCTTTATGCCTCCTTAAGCGCTCAATCTTTTAAACAACTGCAGCTAAAAAACAACAGGGTTAAAACAGCGTACCAAAAGCATTGGTCAGGACTTAAAAAAGAAATTAATCAACTTAAAATCGATACAACGAATTTTTTTGTTTATTTGAGGGCTTTTAAGCAAGAAGGTCAATTAGAAATTTGGCTCAGAAGTAAAAAGGAAAAAACCTACGCTTTATTCAAAGTATTTCCTATTTGTAGTAGTAGTGGTGAATTAGGCCCTAAAAAAAAAGAAGGAGATGGCCAAGTGCCTGAAGGTTTCTATACAATCTCTGCTTTTAATCCTAACAGCAGCTATCATCTATCCCTTAAAGTTAACTATCCAAATAAAGCAGATGTTTATTTGAACAAACCTCCGCTAGGCGGAGACATTATGATTCATGGTAAATGTGTTACTATCGGCTGTATTCCTATCCAAGACGATCCTATAGAACAGTTATACACTTTATGTATTGAAGCTCAAGCGAATGGTAATTTAATAAACATAGATGTTTTTCCATTTAAGTTTACTGACAAAAACAAACTAAGTGAAAATTTAAGGAACAAAGATCAATCCTTAATTCGTTTTTGGAATAACTTATTCTTATGTGGCAATTTTTTTGAAAAAGAAAAGCAATTAAAACCTATAAAAATTAATGAAAAAGGCGAATATTATCTTCCTTAAATTCTTGGCATTAGTTTCAATTTTTTATGCCGGATGTATCAAAAACAACGAAGGAGGGTTAAATACAATTTCTGCGCAATACATAGTTGAAGAAGATACCATGGCATCTATTTTATGCGAAATGGCCTTAACAGAAAGTGCTTTAAATCAAAATGTTCAAAATTACAGTGCAGCAAAATTCGATTCAGTATATAATTTTAATGCGTTGATAAGCCATAATGTGAGCAAAGAGCGCTTTGATTCTACTTTGTATTATTACAGCAAGCACCCTGAGGATTATAAAACTCTTTATGAGCAGGTGCTGGAAAAACTTAATCAAAAAAAATAAGCAAGTATTATCTTTTAAAGAAAAAATAAACGGCTCCAATTAAAAATAAAAATCCTACAAAATGATTCCACTTCAATGATTCTGTTTTGAAAAAAACGAGTGTGAAAATAACAAAAACACTAATTGATATTGCCTCTTGAATTAATTTTAACTGCCACATACTAAAAGGTCCACCGTGACTCGCGGCGCCAATTCTATTGGCCGGTACCATTAACATATACTCCATTAAGGCTATTCCCCAACTAATAAAAACTGTTGACAGCATTCCTGCATTTTTTAACCAGGATATATCTTTAAACTTAAGATGTCCATACCAAGCAATCGTCATAAAGGTGTTAGAAGCGATCAAAAGCCCTATTGTTGCCAAATGCCTATACATGAGGTATGCCGGTGTATTTACTAAATAATTTAATTGAAAGTGCTAATAATATTATTCCAAAAACTTTTTTCAAAATTGCAATACCCCCTGCACCTAGAAGCTTTTCAATTTTATATAAATATTTTAATACAACATAAACAATCAAAACATTAATAATAATAGCGATGATAATTGATAGTAAATTATATTCGGCTCGAATAGATAGTAAAGTAGTTAAAGTGCCTGTGCCGGCAATTAAAGGGAATGCAAGAGGTACAACGCTTGCAGTAGCAGGTAAAGTATCTTTACTAATTTGAATACCTAAGATCATTTCCATAGCAACTATAAAAATCAAAATTGAACCGGCAATTGCAAAATGACCAATTTCAATCCCTATGATATCTAAAATAGACTGCCCTAAAAATAAAAATACGATCATGATGCCGAAAGAAACCCAGCTGGCCTTTGCGGCATTAAGGTAGCCGGTTTTCTGCTTTAAATTAATGATTACCGGTATTGACCCAATTATATCTATCACAGCAAACAACACCATTGTAACTTTAAGTATTTCAACAATGTCAAATTTTAAAGAATTCATGTTGCAAAAATAACACAGATTTTAACAGGATTTTAGCGCTTTTTGTTTCCGATATTAATTTTTTTCAATATTTTTAGTTATTAATATCAAGAAGATGGAAAAGAGATTTAAATTTAAATCATTACTAACCTTTTGTAACAACGAATGGATGGCTAATAATGCAAAACGTTATAGAATTGCATTTGATAAAGATGAGGTTGACTATGTAAGAGTTGAACTAGCTTTATATAATAAACTTTTTGATGAAGAAGATTGGAAAGGCAAAGTTAATTTAAAGTGCTATAATAAAAATGATAAAAAATTAATTTGCGACAGAGAGCTGCACATTGATGTGAAAAAAGAAGAAAATGTTTTTTTCTTAAGAGATGGCTGGGGCGTTGAAAACAAAGGCGGTTTCTGGCAAAAAGGCGATTATTATTGGGAAGCATTTATTGATGGGGTTAAAATAGGCGAATCAAATTTTTTCATTAATGACGTAGGTTTAGTCACAAATTCTTACAATCCTTATCTGGCCATTACAGGTATAAAATTATATAACGGCGATTATGATGGTTGGAATCAAACCAATAAAAAATACCTTAAAACGTTTAACAAAAAAACAGCACAATATGTTTGGGCAGAAATATCTTACAAGGTATTAACTAACTCTGAATTTCATTTTGAATTCTTTTTAAACTTTCATGATGATGCTGGTTTGCAAAAGGCTTCCATACAAGAGACAGGCTACATGGATGCTAATAAAAAAGATACAACCTACACTTTCAACCGCGCCTGGGGAAGCAACACACCGGGGATTTGGACCGATGATAAATATCTTGTTGAAATTGTTTTTAATGATGTTTTAATCGGCGCAACTTCCTTCACTTGTACTAACGAAGAGGTGGAAGGTGAAACACAGTTAATTACTAATTTTGAAGAAGCCTTGGCCGCAGGAGTAAATACCAATACAAATACCTCAAGCAATAACGATACCGAAAACTCAAAAACATTAGAAGAGTTACTTCAGGAATTGGATGCCTTAATAGGTTTAGATGGAGTTAAAAAATCTATCAGAGAAAATATTACCTATTTAAACTTCACCAAACTGCGTAATGAAAAAGGATTTGAGGATAAAAACAAAATTTCATTACACAGTATTTTTACAGGCAACCCCGGTACAGGAAAAACAACAGTGGTGAAAATGCTTGGTAAAATTTATCAGAAAATGGGACTCCTCACAAAAGGCCATGTAGTAGAAGTTGATCGTGTGGCTTTGGTTGGTGAATACATTGGACAAACTGCACCTAAAACCAAAAAAGCAATAGACAGTGCCAGAGGCGGTATTTTATTTATTGATGAAGCATATGCCCTTGCCCGTGCAGATGACGATAGCAAAGATTTTGGAAAAGAAGTAGTTGAAATTTTACTGAAAGAAATGAGTGATGGTCCGGGCGATATTGCCATTATTGGTGCCGGTTATCCTAAACAAATGAAAAAATTCATCGAAAGTAATCCGGGTTTAAAATCACGTTTTTCACAGTATTTCGAATTTGAAGATTACTTGCCGGAAGAACTATATCAAATTGCATTGTTTGCTGCTAAAAACAAACAAATAACTTTTACAACGGATGCAGATCATTACTTAAAAGAACATTTAACGGAAGCCTACCGCAAAAGAGATGATCATTTTGGAAATGCCCGATTTGTTCATGCTGTTGTGGAAGAAGCTAAACACGACATGGGGCTCCGCCTGATGAAATCAGCAAATTTGAACGAACTAACCAAAGAAGAATTATCAACCATTACTATTGAAGATATTCAAAGTGTGTTTTTAGCTGAACAAAAGAAAAAACTAAAATTAACCATCAACGATAAACAGCTTAATGAAGCCCTAGGTGAATTAAATGAATTGATAGGCATGGATAAGATTAAACAAGACATTAATGAACTTGTTAAACTAATCCGTTTTTATAACGAAGTTGGTAAAGATGTGGTTAACAAATTTTCGTTGCACTCTGTTTTCACAGGCAATCCCGGCACCGGAAAAACAACCCTTGCACGTATTATTGCAAAGATATACAAAGCCCTAGGATTACTAGAGAGAGGACATGTTGTTGAAGTTGACAGAGAAGGATTGGTTGCAGGTTACACAGGACAAACCGCTATTAAAACCGCTGATAGAATTGAAGATGCCATGGGTGGTATTTTATTTATTGATGAAGCATACGCCCTAGCAAGTAAAGGAGGTAATGATGGTTTTGGGCAAGAAGCCATTCAAGTTATTTTGAAACGCATGGAAGACCAACGCGGTAAATTTGGAATCATTGTGGCGGGTTATCCTCAAAACATGCACGAATTCATCGAAAGTAATCCCGGTTTTAAATCACGTTTTGATAAAACTTTTGCTTTTGAAGATTACCAACCTGAACAATTATGGTTAATAGCAAAAGCATTGTTACAAAAAGAAGGTATTACGGCGGATGCAACAACAGAAACCTACTTAAAAAATTACCTCAACGACTTGTATACAAGCAGAGATAAATTTTTTGGAAATGCCCGCACTGTAAGACAAATTATTGGTGATGTGATCATGAAACAAAATCTTCGATTAGCTTCTTTGCCTGCTGACCAGCGAAAGGCATCTGATTTAGGTAGCTTAACCATTTCAGATGTACAACACTTGGTTACCCATCATACCTCTACTAAATCAAATTTAGGTTTTAAATTTGGTAGCTAATGCCGAAAGTTCTTATTCTTTGCGCTCACCGCCCTAATCGTTCTCCAAGCCAGAGATACAGATTTGAACAGTATTTAAGTTTTCTAACCAAAAATGGTTTTAATTTTACTTGGTCCTATTTGTTAAACGAAAAAGACGATAAGGTTTTTTATTCACAAGGACGTTTACTCTCAAAAGTACTCATCCTGATTAAAACCATTTTTATGAGGTTGGCCGACTGTAGAAGGTTCAATGATTTCGACATTGTTTTTATACAACGAGAAGCTCACTTTTTCGGAACTTCTTATTTTGAGCGTAAGGCATATAAGAGTCGTTGCAAGATTATTTTTGATTTTGATGACAGTATCTGGCTTAACGATGCAAGCCCACAAAATAAATTCTTTGGTTTTTTAAAAGGAGCTGATAAGTTTTATTCTAACATAGCCAATGCGCATTTAGTGATTGCCGGTAATGACTATTTGCAAGCTGAAGCCAATAAAACAAATGTAAACACAATTGTAATTCCAACAACGGTTGACACTTCGATTTTATATCCCATTCCAAGCGTAAAAAACAAAAACATTATAACGATTGGTTGGAGCGGAAGTGTCAGTACTTTGGTTCATTTTGAAACCATTATTCCTGTATTAAAAAAACTGAAGCAAGTATACGGCCCAAAGCTCCGCATCGGTATCATTTCTCAATCTAAGTACCAGCATCCTGACCTAGATATTGATTGCCAAATTTGGTCTGCGGAAGAAGAAAATAAATTGTTGAATAACTTTGATATTGGCATCATGCCCTTACCGGACAACGAATGGACAAGAGGTAAATGTGGATTAAAAGGTCTCACCTATATGGCTTGTGCAATTCCAACAGTAATGAGCCCGGTTGGCGTGAATAAAGACATTATAAAAGATGGCGTGAATGGTTTTTTATGTAAAACAGAACAAGAATGGATATCTGTTTTAAGTAAACTTATTGAAGATGAAAATCTGCGAGAAAAGATAGGAAAACTTGGTTTACAAACTGTACAAAATAATTATTCAACGTATGCAAACAACGCACGATACTTCAGTGCTTTTAATAGCGTATTAACCAATGGTTGAAAATTCACTTAATAATTACTTCTTAAATTTGCCAGAAGCAGAGCAACAATGTTTTTTATACTTGAGAGATTATTTAAAAAATTATCACAAAGAAATAACTGAACACCTTAAATTCAACGTTCCATTTTACTTTTATAAAAATAAGTGGCTTTGTTATATTACCTTCCACGCAAAAACCAAAAGATCTTACATTGGTTTTATTGACGGCAAATTTTTAAAAAACAATAAGCTAGAATTTAAAGGCCGTACCTTAGTTAAACAGTACACAATTGAGGTTAATAAAGATTTAAACTTACAAGAACTAAGGGCGATTTTAGATGAGGCCATTGCCTATAAGGATAAAAAATTGAAAAAATCGCTCTAAATATGAAGTTAAAGTGTTAAAAATCGATTGTTTTAACTATTTCTTAATTTTTAGTTTAGCATTTTTAAGAAAATAGTGTATATTTTTGTTGGGTGTGTTAAATGATATCCTACAGGGTGGCTCCCGAAACCATTTAACCGTAAATTAAATTGATTAAGTTTTGAAAAAGGTTTACCTATTCTTGATCTTTTTTTCATTCAACTTAGTAGGCTTTTCACAAATTTCGGTCTCTGGATGTACTCTTAATGGAGGTATGAGCTTAGGTTCGCTATGTCCAAGTGGCTGTCTTGCAGGATGCAATTTAACCGCATATAATTTTTTTGGAACCCCGCAATGTAATGGAACCGGTATTACCGGCTCATGTGCCTCACAAGTAATTTCTACAACATTCAATTTACCGGCAGGTTGTGTTGCTACTGGTACTGTAGAATTTAGGGTTAGGGGTGTTTGTACCTCCTCTGGTGCAGATGCAGGCGATAACTTAACAGTTACTGGCATTGGAGGAACCTCAACAGGTTTACCATATAATGTTACTGGGGCTAGTAATGCAAATTTAGTCTGTACATTTACAAAAACAGGTGGCAATTTAACTATCCAATTAACAGCCGATAGAAGAGATGAGATTGCTACTTGGACTATAACTTTATCCGGCACCTGTGGACCTGCTTGCAGCTCCGTACTGCCAATCACCTTAAGTGATTTTTATGCTACGCATACAGAAGAAGGCATTGCTCTAAAATGGTTAATAGAAAGTGAAAGAGACGTGAGTCATTATTTAATTGAAAGAAGTAACGATGCTGAGAACTGGTTCTCTATAAAACAGATTGAAAGTATCGCCTCCACTGCAGGTAATTCTAACTTAATTTATCAGGCTTTGGATGACGCTCCAATAAAAGGTAATAATTATTATAGGCTTGTAACTATTAATTCGGACGGCACAAAAGAAATCAGTAAAATCATTTCTGTTTTTTTTCAAAGGCAATCAATGGATGATTTCAACATAAGTCAAACAGAAAAGGAAGTTTTTATCCACTTAAAAAATAGGGCTATTCAGGAATTAATTATTGCATCAATACAAGGCGCTGTAATTAAACGTATTTCAACAGGTACAAATACTTTTTTTGTTTTACCCAAAGAAGAATTTGCTGCCGGTCTTTATTTAATCTGGAGTCCTAATCGCTCCAAAACGACGACCAAAAAATTAGTGATACAAAAATAAGCCAACAGATTTAAAATCTGTTGGCTTACTTAAATCCAGACTAAAACAAATTAACTATTTGCTAATCTCTGCTATTTTTTTTCTTCCTTGGTGGTAATGTTAATGCCGTGTTTGTCTATTTTCACATCTGCATCGTTATCCTTTACTTTTATACCATCCTTATCAATTTTTACGCTGGTATTTTTATCATCAATTTTAATTTCTTTACCATTAATAATTAATTTTCCGTTTTCGTTGCGCTCGTCGTAATCACCTTCATCATCTGTGTCAATGCCTGCACAATCAATACACCTTAGTCCCTTCTCTCCCATATACCATCTACGATTAATCATATCGCCATCCCAAGTATTGGTAACATTATCCACGTTATCCAACAAACCTCTCAAGCTTTTGTCTAACACAATAACTTTTCCTTTTGGTAATTTTATTTTCACATCAACATCTTGTGCTCTGAATTTCTCGCCGGCTTTTACTGTGAAAATCTGATCCAATATTAACTCATTACCGATTTGTTTTAGTTGAAATTGAATGTTTTTTGCATTATTGTTCGCGATTTGTTTGCTTTCACCTTGTGAGTTATAATATACAACTACTTCAATACTATCAGTATTCGCTTCAACAATATCCACATCCACATTACCAATAACGGTTAATTGATTCCCGGTAATGCCAAACACATAATCGTTTTTGCCTTTACTTAATCGTTGTTCAACCTCTACGCTATTCGTAAAATTAAAGTTTTTTAGAATGTTATCAGAGCTATTGGCCTTCACAATTAGAGTATCCCCAACATTAGCTAATTGAACAACCTCTTTTACCTTACTCGATTCAGAAAATTGTTTAACTGTTTTAAAAGCTACACTAATGCCTAAGCAAAAACCAATAAACCAAACCACACCAAGCCCAATATTTAGCCACTTGTTCTTGTATTTAATGTTTAACAACAATTTAATGCCTAAATACATGAGCATGAAAATTGGAATGCCTGCTACTAAAATGAAGGCTAGTACTGCTAAACTATAATCAGACCCTGTTGTAAAAATGGCATTCTTCCAGTTATTAAAATCTTCGCTATTGCCTGCAACAGAAAATCCAAAGATTGTAGACAAATAGCCTATTAACATTGAACCGGCAACAAAAACTATAAACAAGCCTATAGCTCTAACTATAATGTTACCAACTGTGTTAGCAGCATTACTGGCTCCTCTGGCAAGGTTGTCAGACATTTTGCGTGCCCCGGATCCTTTCCCGTATTTAGTTCCTAAACTTTCAAATTCGTTTTTTACTGATTCGCTAATGTTATCTATTGTTACAGGTTTGCCTTTCATTGCTAATTTATCAGCTGTGGTTTTAGCTTCCGGCGTTACTATCCAAAGAATAATGTAAACCCACAAACTTAAGCCACCAAAAAATATCAGAAGGAACATTGCCAAACGAATCCATACCAAATCCACGTCGAGGTAGGCAGCAATGCCACTACAAACACCCCCAATCATTTTGTCATCAGGATTTCTGAATAATCTGCGTTTGTTATCCTGCATTGATTCAGCCTCACTTGCAGTGTTTGTAGATTTTGAAGCATTATCATCATCCGCAAAATCTTCCGGTTTTCCTAAGGTATCCATTACAAGGTTCACGTCATTTAAAACGATTACTTGCTTCCCTTGGTTGATTTTTTGGGATAATAATTCTGCGATACGAGCTTCAATATCAGCCAATATCTCATTGCCACCTTCGCTAGCATTAAACTTTGATTTGATTTTGTTTAAATAATTGCTCAGGCTACTGTAAGCATCTTCTTCAATGTGAAAAATAATGCCACTGATGTTAATTGTTACTGTTTTATTCATACGATCTGTTTTATTTATTTATTCCTCTTTCAATTGTTTTATTTACTGCATCTACCAGCTCTTTCCAACTTTGTTGCAATTCTTTCAAATATTGCTCGCCCGTTTCGGTAAGCTTATAATATTTTCGGGGCGGCCCACTGGTGCTTTCTTCCCAACGATAGGTTAATAAACCAGTATTTTTTAAACGGGTCAGTAACGGATAAAGCGTTCCCTCAACTACGACCAATTTGGTATCTTTTAGCTTATCAATAATTTCTGTAGGATATGCATCCCCTTCCATTAAAATAGAAAGTATGCAAAGCTCCAAAACGCCTTTTCGCATTTGAGCTTTTGTGTTGTCTGTTGAAATTGCCTCCATTCGTTAAATTAATTTAATGTTTAAAATAATACTGTGAACTGTTTCACTCTTTAAGGTTTTAAAATTGAAATTTGAAAATTGCTTCTCAATTTCATCTTTCAAAGCTTTGTTGTCCGATTTAACCATTACAAAATTGACATCACCATTTTGATTGGTTGTAAACAAAACTTCTACGCGTTCATTTTTAGTTACAACTTGTTTTTCAAGTTTAATGTTCTCTTGAATTTCTGTTGAAATAGAATTTGGTGTTTTTACCATGGCATTGCTAACCATGGTGCCGGCACAAAACAAAATAGCCAGACTTATTTTTTTTAGTGTTTTCATTTTTTTATTCTTAGTGGTTTGTATTACTTAATAATTGGTGATGCAAATATATATGTTTTATTTGGTACTATGTGATACATAATACTATAAATTTGTTAAACACATCTTAAAGTACTGATTTTCAATTCATTTAAAATTTGCATACTCCTCCTAAATTTACTACATTTGCGCTTTATACCTTCTAAATGCAAAATTTTTCAGTCGAATTAGACGTGCTTTTATCTCTTAACGGTTTAATTGGCTTACTGACCTTATCTATTTTAGAGATTATTTTAGGAATTGACAATATCATTTTCATTTCAATTGCCGTTAACAAACTACCTAAAATCAAACAAAATAAAGCGCGAACAATCGGCTTAGTCTTGGCTCTTGTTGTGCGCACAATACTTCTGTTTTTTATTGGCTGGATTGCAGGACTTAAAGATGCGCTTTTTACAATTGGTTCATTTGGTATTAGCGGGAAAGCATTGATTCTGATATTTGGTGGCGTTTTTTTAATTTATAAAACCATTAAAGAAATTCATGAAAAAATAACAAGTGATCACGACGAAATAGAAAATAAAAATGAAGGTAAAAACACCTTTGGCGCAATTATCTTACAAATTATTATAATTGATTTTGTTTTTAGTTTTGATAGTATACTTGCCGCGGTTGGCGTTAGTGGCCATGTACTCGTGATGATTCTGGCTGTGGTTATCAGTATGTTGTTAATGATTTTATTCAGTGGCCGCGTTGCAGATTTCATCAATAAAAATCCGGGCATTAAAACAATTGCACTTAGTTTTTTATTATTAATTGGTTTCGTTTTATTGATAGAAGGTGGGCTTGATGTTTATAATTGTGGTAAACCGGATGATCAACACCTACATTTAAACAAAAATTACGTTTATTTTGCCCTTGCCTTTTCGCTATTAAACGAGTGGTTTAATATGCGTGAAATTAAAGTGAAACGTAAAAGAGATCTTGGCTTATAACACCTTGCTCAGCACAATATTAAACTCTTCCTCCGTAATTACTAAACCTTCAGTCATTAAATCTCTTATCATTACTATCTCGGGGTATTGAGTGGCTTTAACAGTATATTTTATCCAAACTTGCCCGACCAATTTTAATTCAAGTAATTCCGTTGGACTTTCTATCCTGAAATAACTTTTTTCATTGGGATATTTTCGAAACAAAGGAAACTCCATTTTGCCTTAAATATACTTACATTTGACAGACATGAAACCGTTTCTTAAAGAAGTAGCCGACTATTTTTTCAACCATCTTGAAAAACCACTCGATGCTTATTGCGTGGTATTGCCAAGTAAACGCGGTGCACTTTTTTTTAAGCAACATTTGGCTAATGTCTATCAAGAAACCACCTGGCTGCCAACAATTTTAACTGCCGAACAACTCATCGAAGAACTGAGCGAACTCTCCATTTTAAACGACATTGATTTGGTTTGTCATTTGTACGAAAGTTATAAAATTTGCTACGGCGATGGCGCAGAGCCCTTTGATTCCTTTTTAAAATGGGGGCATTTGATTTTGCAGGACTTTAATGAGATTGATCGTTATTTGGCCGATAGCAAACAACTTTACGACAATTTACAACACATTAAGGAAATTGAGAATTGGAGTTTAGGTGAAACAGCGTTAAGCGAAATGCAATTAAATTACCTGCATTTCATGCAAAGTCTTGGTAAAATTTATGTACATTTTACAGATTTTCTTATCACAAATGGCTGGGCTTATCAAGGTTTAGCCTATAAAACTGCAGTAACTAAATTAAATGGCTCCGGCCTGCCCAATAAGTATCGTCAATTCATTTTTTGCGGGTTTAATGCGTTAAACGCTGCAGAACTAAAAATTCTGAAACACTTGCAAAACATTGGTAAAGCAGAGTTGTTGTGGGATGCAGACGCATACTATTTCAATAACCAAAGTCACGAAGCCGGTTTGTTTTTAAGACAAAATCAAAAGTTATTTGGCTCATTTAAACATATAGAAATTGGTGAACATTTTAAAACAACTAAAAACATTAAACTAATTTCAGTACCAAAGCAAATAGGACAAGCGCAGGTTGTTAAACAAGAAGTGCAGAGTTTACTAAGCGCCGGTGTCAATTTAAAGGACGTAGCCATTGTACTGGCTAATGAAAAATTATTATGGCCTGTTTTAAATCAGTTACCGGCCGGGGTTGAACACGTGAATATTACCATGGAATACCCTATTAAATTTACTTCTGCTTTTAATTTGTTAGAACAACTCATCAAATTACAAATTGGCTTAAAACAACAAAAATACAAGGGCCGAATTTACCATAAAGATTTAAACGACTTGCTGCTTCACCCTTTATTTGCAAATTACCTTCATCTTAAAAGTAAATCGCTTAAGATACCTCAGGTATTACAAAATTTAAAATTACGGAACATCGCTTTCTTAAGTAAATCAAATCTACAAGCCTTATTTGAAGACTCATTCAAGTTCATTAATCCATTTATTTCTGTTCATCAAACTGTAGCAGATTTTAATTTAACGTTGTGTTCTTTAATAGATGAGTTAATTGAACAACTCACTTTACATACACAAAATGCCCTAACAGTTTTAGAGTTACAGTATTTAACAGTAATAAAAAAACATCTTAATCGGATGGCTGAAATTGTGAGTGCAGAAAACTACTTCAACGATCTTTCATCCTACAAACAATTATTCCAGCAAATTATCGGATCCGGGTCTGTTCCATTTATAGGCGAACCGCTAAAAGGGCTGCAATTAATGGGTGTTTTAGAAACCAGAACCTTGGATTTTAAATATGTAATATTTGTAAATGTGAACGAAGGTATTTTACCTGCTTCAAAAAACAGCAATTCCTTTTTGCCAAATGATTTAAAAAGGGCGTTTGGTTTACCACTTTATACCGAAAAGGCAGCCATTTATGCTTATCATTTTTACAGATTGTTACAACGTGCACAACAAATTTGCATAACCTACGACAGTGTAACCGATACCTTTGGAAAAGGAGAAAAAAGCAGATTTTTAACGCAACTCCTCATTGAGTTACCAACTTACAATCAAAGTATCCGGCTTAGCGAAAAAGTTGCAGAGTATAAAGAGGCGCCATCCCAATTACAAAACAACATCAGCATTCCAAAAAATGAAGTTACGGTTCAACCAATTCTGAAAAAAATAACTTCTTCTGACCAATACGGAGGGCTTTCAGCTTCTGCACTAAACACATTTTCTGATTGTAGTTTGAAGTTCTTTTTCAGGTACGGCGCAAAACTTAAAGAGCCGGAACAGTTAGAAGAATATGCCGAAAGTAATACTCAAGGCCAGATTCTGCATTTAACATTAGAGAATTTGTACAGACCTCTGGTAAATCAAATTTTAAAAGCAGAGGTCGTCAAACAATTAAAGAATGAGGTTGATAAACAAGTCAACGCCTCCTTTCAACAGTTTTTTGATCAGAAGGAATTATATGGAAAAAATTTACTTCAAAAAGAAGTGGTTAAATCACATGTTATTTCACAGATTGAAAGAGATGTAATTAATTGCATAAAATCACTCGAGCAAAATCAGTCTATTACCTTATTGGGATTAGAATACACGCTTGAGAGCTCTTTGGATATTTCTGTTAATGGTAACAATTATAAAGTTTGGGTAAAAGGAACTATTGATCGGATTGAGAAAAAAGGAGCTGACATTGAAATAAGCGATTACAAAAATTCCGTTAATGATTCGGATAAATTTGAAATAGATTCAGAGTTCTCTGATTTGTTTATCAACACTAAATACCATAAACAATTTCAGTTAATTGTTTACAGTTGGTTGCTATATAAAACCAATTTATACGCGCCTGAACAAATCAAACCTTGCATTATTGCCTTTAAAAGTAAAAAAGATGCTGCTCAATATTTAAAACAAAACCGTAAACCATTTGTATTTAGCGCAGCTTTTTTTGAAGCATTTGAAGCAGCATTAATTACAAGAATTCAGGAATTGTTAAGTTATAATACAACCTTTGTACAAACGACTGATACTGAAATTTGTAACTTTTGCGCCTACAATATTATTTGTAATAAAATTTGAAAATCCGGAATTATTGCTTAATTTTGACGTCCCTTGCAGGTGTGGCGTAATTGGCAGCCGCGCCAGACTTAGGATCTGGTGCCGAAAGGCGTGGGGGTTCGAGTCCCTTCACCTGTACATAAACAGAGAGAAAATGAGAGCAAATGCGAACATTTGATCTCTGTTTTTTTACTTCCAAAAAAATAATCCTAATTGCTTTTGAAAAACCTAAACAGCAATTTTAATACTTGGCAAGCAACTTTTTAATACTCAAGCCTTGCACCATAATCGAAAATAGTACTATGCAATACGTGCTTACGATAAATAAACTGCTCCCCTCAATTTTATTAGTTAATGATAAAGCTAACGCAATGGAAATGCCACCCCTTAATCCGCCCCATGTTAACACAGCGAGATTTAAACCTTTTCGTTTTTCATTTCGGTTAAATAAAAAGAAAGCAGGTAATAAAGAAATGTAACGTGCTGCCAAGGCAACTACAATTAATAAAGTACCGACAAGGATGTATCCTAAATCAAAAGGAACTAAAAATATTTCCAGCCCCATCAATACGAATAAAATAGTGTTGCATATTTCATCAATGAGTTCCCAAAATTTATCTACGTATTCGGTAGTTATATCAGACATCGCATGTTCCTTCCCTTTATTGCCAATTAATAAACCGGCAACTACCATAGCTAAGGGACCCGATGCGTGAAAGTAAGATGCAGCAGAATACCCGCCGGTTACTACTGCAAGTGTAATCATTATTTCTGTTTGATAATGATCAATTGTTTTCATTAACCAATAACCTGCATACCCTATCATTAAACCAATAGCTAGTCCGCCTAAAACTTCAATCGCAAAAATCTTAGTGATATTTGTTGCGGTAAATGAGTGGTCACCCCCGGTAATTAAAGAGAAAATGACTGAAAATACAACAACACCAACACCATCATTAAAAAGTGATTCGCCAATAATCTCTGTCTTCAATTTTTGTGGGATTTTGTATTGTGAGAGAATCCCAATAACAGCAATCGGGTCTGTTGGTGAAATTAAAGCGCCAAATAAAAAACAAGAAATTAAACTAACTTCATACCCAAACAAACCTATCACCAGTTTACTCAATAATCCTATGAGGATGGTTGAAATGATAACCCCAATTGTAGCATATGAAAATACAGTTGCCCTTGCTCCTTTTAACTGACCAATATTTACATGCAAGGAACCTGCAAACAATAAAAAGCAGAGAATAAAATCGAGAACAAAGGCGCTAAAATCATATCCTTCCAAAAATGCCCTTAATGGTGAAGTGTAACCCGGGTAAAGGGTTTCAAACAATCTTAAAACAATGCCCAACACAACACTAATAAACATAACGCCTATTGTGTTTGGTAGTTTAAGCCATTTGTGATTAATGTACCCCAAAACGGCCGAAATAGAAATTATTATCGCAAAAAATGTGAGCATCAATCAAAATTACAATTTTTCCAGCTTCAACTTGAAATATTAAAACGGCTAATACTAAAAAAAACACTAACTTTAGTGCTCACCTCACCCATTTAAATTCAACGTTTTCATCAGACTGAATCCGTAATTGAAATATGAATCTTAAAAAAATAAATTACATCGAAAAAAGCATCAATTGGATTCATGAGAAAACCAACGATAAACAATTTCTGATTTTTTCAAGTATCCTGGTTGGTGTTAGTGCAGGTATTGCGGCAGTTGTACTTAAACTTTTTGTGTTTTTTATTCGCGAATACATAGTTGAGGGTTATTTTTTAAAATTTGATTTTAAATACCTTTATTTAGCCTTACCTATTTTTGGTATTGGCATTACAATTCTGATTATTAAGTATTTTTTTAAGGACCAATTGCAAAGGGGTAATTCTGCCATTCTCTTTGCCATAGCCAAAAAAAGTAGTTTTTTGCCATTTTACCAGATGTACTCGCATGTTTTAACAAGCGCATTTACAGTTGGTTTTGGAGGTTCTGCCGGTTTAGAATCACCAATCGTAAGCACCGGTAGTGCCATCGGTTCCAATTTTGCCAGAACTTATAAATTAAGCTACAAAGAACGAACCCTTTTGCTGGCCGCCGGCGCTGCGGGTGGTATTGCCGGTGCCTTTAATGCCCCAATTGCCGGTGTGTTGTTTGCATTGGAAGTCATTTTAGTCGATATTTCAATTAGTGCATTTATACCTCTATTAATTGCCGCAGCCTCTGGCGCCTTGCTATCAAAAATAATTTTAAACGAAACAAGTCTGTTGTTCTTTAAATTAAAACAGCCTTTTGATTACCATAATACCCCATTTTATCTCTTGTTAGGTTTATTAGCCGGACTCGTTTCTTTATACTATATTCATTTCTTTGATAAAATTGAGTCCAGATTTACAAAAATTAAATCATCCGTAAACAGATGGTTATTAGGCGGCTTATGTTTGGCATTACTTTACGCTGTTTTCCCTTCCCTTTTTGGCGAAGGTTATGAAAGCATTAAAGCGTTGGCAGAATTAAACACCTCTGTATTGTTTGGTAACAGCCTCATACAACCTTACATCCATGGTAAATGGATTTTACTTTGCTTTATTACAGTTACCATGCTTTTAAAATCTTTTGCCGTTGCCATTACACTTGGAAGTGGCGGTAATGGCGGTAGTTTTGCACCTTCACTTTTCGTAGGCGCTTACTTGGGCTTTATCTTTTCTTTCTTTTTAAGCCTTATTGGCATTACTGACATACCGGTGAGTAACTTTACCATTGTTGCGATGGCGGGGATTTTAAGCGGGGTTTTTCATGCACCCTTAACCGGTATATTTTTAATTAATCCCTCCAAATTACTCACAACGGTGTTGTTAATCAAGTCCAAAATTAATCGACAGTTATTGTCTATCTAACGCCTAAAATTAGTAACTTAACCGTCGCTAAAATGGCTTTAGTTGCAAATTTTAATGTGACTGAGTGTGGCGAAGCCGTGAAAAAAACAAGAGATACTCTTTATGTGTAGTTCTGAAAAGATTTGATTCACAGGTATTTAAAATTTTAGATGAATCCACTTTCTCAGTAAGGTTTAGAAGCTCTTTTTTTGCTCAACAACCAACTATAATTATTAGGCTAATTCACATTAAAATAACAACTCAAGCATCCGATTGTTTGAATAAAGAAGAAGATCATCTGTTTCAATCGATCTTTTAATTCGAAACAATAGCTTACTAAATTCATAAGTTAATTTTAAAACATTCTTACTTTCTTATAGACTTGCTTCTTTTGGCCTTTGTTCTGAGCACCTGCCGGTCAGCAAAAAAAGAAGCCAAAGAGACTAAGAAAAAAGTAAGAAGAAAATAAAAATGATCACGAACAAAAAAATATTAATCACAGGAGGTGCAGGATTCCTGCCTAGCCAGCAGGCAGGCAATAGCTCCAGTTTATGCGACTATTTTATCGCGAAGAACAATCGCATAACGTGTCTTGATAACTTCTCCACACACCTATCGAATAACTCAGAGACTGGCACGAAGCATCAACTTTATATGAACCAAAATCTACCTTTTGAAACCGCGTGCGCAGGCCTGCCCATGCATGCTAGGCGAGGTGCAAGTGCGCAGAATCGCATGGGCTTGTCTTTTTGCTTACTTTTTTGACTAAGAAAAAAGTAAGAAGAAAATAAAAATGCTCACGAACAAAAAAATATTAATCACAGGAGGTGCGGGCTTCATCGGAAGCAACCTCGTAGATTATTTTATTGCCAAAAATAACTACATCACCTGTCTCGACAATTTCGCAACCGGCAAACGAGAAAACATCGCGCACCTAAAAGACCATAAAAACTTCAAACTCATTGAAGGCGATATCCGCGATCTCGACACCTGCAAAAAAGCATGCCAAGATGTAGACTACATTTTACACCAAGCAGCCCTCGGGTCTGTACCCCGCAGCATCAATGATCCTATCACTACCAACAGTGTCAACATCGACGGATTTTTAAATATGTTGGTTGCATCACGTGATGCGAATGTGAAACGCTTTGTATACGCCGCCAGCAGTAGCACGTACGGCGATAGTGAAACACTTCCAAAGGTGGAAGATAAAATTGGCAAACCCCTCTCCCCTTACGCCGTTACCAAATACGTGAACGAATTATACGCCCATGTGTTTGGCTTGAACTACGGCCTGGAGTGCATCGGCTTACGTTACTTTAATGTATATGGCCGCCGCCAAGACCCTAACGGAGCATACGCTGCAGCCATTCCGAAATTTTGCATGCAATTGATGAAACATGAAAGTCCGGTGATCAATGGCGACGGCACCAATAGCCGCGACTTTACCTACATTGACAATGTATTGCAAATGAACGAACTGGCTTTGGCAACTACTAACCCAAAAGCTATTGGTGAAGTCTTCAATACGGCGGTGGGAGAACGCACTGATTTAAATCAACTGTTGAGTTTACTTAAAGCATTTTTAGCAAAGCATGCCCCACAAATAGCAAACATTGAAATCATTCACGGTCCGGAGAGAAAGGGCGACATTCCGCATTCGTTGGCAAGTATTGATAAAGCAAAAACAATGCTTGGTTTTGCACCGTCTCATAATTTGGAGAAAGGATTGAAAGAAGCTGTGGAATGGTATTGGCATAACTTAAAGTAAAAAGGAATTTTTGAAATCTAAAAAAGAACATATTCTTTATTCAAACATCAAATCACTTGTTGAGTTAACTAAAAAACAAGTAGTTCAAAATATTAACACCACCATGTTGTTAACGTATTTCCAAATCGGAAAATTTATTTTAGAAGATGAACAGAAAAATAAAGCCAGGGCAAGTTATGCATCTTTTACACTTAAACTAATTAGTAATAAGCTAACAAAAGATTTTGGGAGAGGCTTCTCTGTTGATAATCTTGAACGATTCAGAAAATTCTATCTGAATTACCGAACACGAATTTCCGCAACAGCGTCGCGGAAATCTTCAGCTCAAAAAAACACACCAAAATCCGCATCCTTGTCGCGGAAATCTGAACTACTATTTTCGCTTTCTTGGTCACATTATACCACGTTACTGAAAATTGAAAATGAAGAGGAACGAAATTTTTATGAAATTGAAGCAACAGAAAACAATTGGAGTGTAAGAGAATTGCAAAGACAGTACAGCTCATCTTTGTATGAACGCCTTATTTTGAGCAAGAATAAACAAAAAGTAAAACAATTATCTAAAAAGGGCCAGATCATTCAGAAACCTACTGATGCCTTAAAAGATCATTTGGTGCTGGAATTTCTTGATTTACAGGAACGGCCACACTATACCGAAAGAGATCTGGAAAAAGCTATTATAGATAAACTTGAACATTTTATGCTCGAAATGGGGAAAGGATTCTTATTTGCGGGACGACAAAAAAGATTTTCGTTTGAAGGAGACCATTTTTATGTGGATCTGGTATTTTATAACAGATTATTGAACTGCTTTGTTTTACTTGACCTTAAGATCGGAAAACTTACACATCAAGATATTGGACAGATGCAAATGTATGTGAATTATTATGACCGCTTCGTAAAAACTAATAACGAAAACCCAACAATAGGTATTATACTTTGTAAAGAGGAAAATAAAACGGTTGTTGAAATAACATTGCCTAAAAACAATCATCAAATATTTGCAAAAGAATACAAATTATACTTACCAAGTAAAGATCAACTTAAAAAACAAATTGAAACGCTTTAACCGAAATTTTGCATGAAACTCATGAAACACGAAAGTCCGGTGATCAATGGCAACGGCACCAATAGCCGCGACTTTACTTACATCGACAATGTATTGCAAATGAACAAACTGGCTTTGGCAACTACTAACCCAAAAGCTATTGGTGAAGTCTTCAATACGGCGGTTGGAGAACGCACTGATTTAAATCAACTGTTGAGTTTACTTAAAGCATATTTAGCAAAGCATGCCCCACAAATAGCAAACATTGAAATCATTCACGGTCCGGAGAAAAAGGGCGACATTCCGCATTCGTTGGCAAGTATTGATAAAGCAAAAACAATGTATGACTATGTGGCGTCTCATAATTTAGAGAAAGGATTATCCGCCGCGGCGGAGAAGCTGTGGAATGGTATTGGGAAAATTTAAGATAATATTTAATGATATAAAAAACTTAACTGAAAACTTTACGTCAAATTAATTTCAAAAACTAAAAACAATTCAGAATTTAAAAAAGACATACTGTAAATTAGTTATTTTCAACAATAATTTAATAAGTTACAAAAAATTCAAATATTAAAAATTATTAGCCAAAACATAAAAAATTAAGTTTAGTGAAAATAAAATCAAATAGTAACCTATTCATTATTGTGTTTTTCTTATCAGGATTCTCAAGTCTAATTTATCAAGTTTGTTGGCAGAGAATCCTCACACTATACTATAGTGTTGAACATATTTCAACCACACTAATCGTAAGTGTTTATATGTTAGGCTTAGGCATAGGTGCTATTATTGGAGGAAATTTAAGTGAGAAAGTTAAAAATAAAGTTAAGCTTTACTATACAATAGAATTACTAATTGGGTTTTTTGGGTTACTCAGTATTTTATTTTTGGAATATCTAGGGAAAAAAACAGCTGGAGCAAACTACTACATGTCTTTTCTGTTTATGTTTATTTTTTTATGTATACCAACCATTCTAATGGGGCTAACTTTGCCATTACTAACAAAAATTTTCAATTCGATCGAGCAAAACTTTATGTTTAGTGTTAGCTTTCTGTACTACATTAATACTTTAGGCGCAGCTTTTGGGACAATAATCAGTAGTTTTGTACTTATTTCATTCTTAGGCATAGATACCAGTGTGTACATTGCTGCCGGAATCAATTTTTTAATTGCTCTTATTCTTTTTTTAAAAAGAAAATCATATTTAACAATTGACGACAAAAACATTAATACTGAAATAAATAACATAAAACAATTTTCAATAAAAAGTACTGTGTTCCTGATTGTTTTTATTACGGGATTTATATCTATAAGCTACGAAATAGTATGGTTTAGACTAATGGGCGTTCTATTCAAGGCTTCAGCCTACTCATTTTCCTCTGTATTATTTATATTCCTTCTAGGAATAGCGATTGGTAGCTTTTTGATGAAAAAGAAATTAAGTCAAAACAACCGCATTAACAAAAAGAATTTATTCTACTTTTTTCAATTTTGTATTGCAATTTTTGTAATACTTTCTATGGCATTTCTTTATTTACTATTAAAAAAAGAAAATATCATTAGCCAACTTCAAAAACTAAGCTTCACACAAATGCTACATCCAAGTTTAAGTATATCAACTAATTCCATAAAGGCCTTTGTTACCAGTCTTTATAATTTATTAGACATATTTATTTGGCCTATAATTTTTATATCCATCCCTTCAATACTGATGGGTGCAAGTTTTCCTTTAATCACGTCAATTGCATTTAGCAATCAAAACGACGGTCAAGCAGTAGGTAAAGTGTATTTCTTCAGCGTATTAGGTAACGTAAGCGGAGGACTGGTAACCGGCTTTGTGTTTCTTAATTATATAGGCACCGAAAATACCTTATTGCTATTATCTATTGTCGGCTTGTTTTTTTTACTATTCATTAAAAGTAAAAGAACTATGTTTAAACCGATTGCAAAACTGGGTTATTTAATCTTATTAGTAGTTTTTATTACTTCTAGTTATCCAAAAAAGTCCGAACTTTATAAAGTAATCCATCCGAAATATGTTTTTGATGTTAATGATAAAATAATTTTTACTGAAACTATTGATGGTGTAATTGTAACTTTTCACAATCAAGAAAAGTTAAGAACATACATCAACGGATTATCACATGGTGGAAGACCAACAGCATTTTTTTATTATGAAGCGATTGAGGCGCTGGCTTCCTGCAAAGAATTGAAAAATGTCCTAATTATTGGCTATGGAACTGGTTCGATAACAGAAACAATCCTACTGCATAATCCAGTACCTGCAATTACTCTAGTCGAATTAAGTAAATCTCTCTTAGATAATTTAAACCAAATTGATTACCTAAATGTGATGTTAAAGTCAAAACATATCTCCACAAATATTGAAGATGGCAGAAAGTTTCTTTATAAATCAAATGAATATTACGATTTAATTTTAATAGATCCATTACTTTCTACCTCAGCATATAGCAACAATCTATATTCAAAAGAGTTTTTCCAGTTAATTAAAGAACATCTAAAGTTAAATGGCAATTGTATGATTTGGATGGATGAATATAGAGTTATTCCAAAAACAATCGCCTCTGTGTTTTCAAACGTGAAACAATATGGGTTTTTCTGTATTGCTTCCGAAAGTTCTATTGTACCCAATATAGCGCTAAAAAAAAATCTCTATTCCAAACTTCCAATGTTGGAAAATGAATTATTGGAAATTGATAGTATGGAGACTTCACAATTAAGTAGAGAACAAATCCTCAAATTAAACGCCAAATTTCCTATCAATGAGGACTATAAACCACGTTGTGAATATTATATTGGAATAAAATACATTAAGTAAATAAGCTTAACCTCAATAATTTAAATCATTTGCTTTTCAATTCCCTTCATTTTCTAGTCTTCTTCATCTTAGTAACCTCGGTGTACTTTTGTTTGAAATTTAAACATAGATGGGTTTGGTTATTAACTGCCAGTTGCTATTTCTATATGGCCTTCATACCCATTTATATTCTCATTTTAGCTGGCACAATTGTAATTGATTATTTTGCCGGAATTTTTATAGAAAGCACTTCAGGGAAAAGAAGAAAAGCATTACTTCTAATTAGTTTAATTGCCAATATAGGAATACTAGTGGTTTTTAAGTATTACAACTTTTTTATCGACAATATAAATCCGTTTTTGAATCAAATTGGTCTTGAAAACAAATTACCATATATAAATATCATTTTACCAATTGGTCTTTCTTTTCATACATTTCAGGCAATGAGCTACACGATTGAAGTTTATAGAGGTAACCAAAAAGCTGAAAAACATTTTGGAATTTATTCACTTTACGTGATGTTTTACCCTCAATTAGTAGCAGGTCCAATAGAAAGACCTCAAAACCTATTACACCAATTTCGAGAAGAGCATAAGTTTGATTATTTCTTAGTAACAAGTGGGTTAAAATTAATGGCTTGGGGCTTATTTAAAAAAGTGGTTGTTGCTGATCGTTTAGCAATAGCAGTTGATACAGTTTACGCTGCGCCAGAAAACTATAATAGTTTAAGTTTAATCATTGCTATCATATTTTTTACTTTTCAAATTTACTGTGATTTTTCTGGTTATTCAGACATGGCTATTGGTTGTGCAAAAGTTATGGGCTTTAAACTTATGATAAATTTTAACAGACCATATGCTTCTAAAAATATTTCCGAGTTTTGGAAACGTTGGCACATCTCTTTATCTACCTGGTTTAAAGATTATTTATACATTAGTTTAGGGGGTAATAAAGTAACTTTATTAAGAAATTGTTTCAATTTATTGGTGGTCTTCATTTTAAGTGGTTTGTGGCATGGAGCGAATTGGACATTTATAGCTTGGGGTGGCTTAAATGGAATCTTTCTAATTGGAGGAGTTATTAAAAATAAAGTAGGATTTAATTGGTTTAGTAAATTTAATCTGGTTAATATTTTTATAACCTTTATGCTAATTTCTTTTACCTGGATTTTTTTTAGAGCGCCAAATCTAGAGTGCGCAATTATAGTAATAAAAAAAATGGCTTATGGAATTGATGATTTATTTGATAGCATCAGAAAAAATGAAGCTGTAGTACAGAACATTGGACTAAATAAAAAGCAATTAATTTTTTCTATTAGCATAATAATATGCTTACAAATAGGACAATACTTAATAAATCAACGTCGTTATTTTTTAAATTACCTAATGAGTAATAAAATAATAAGGTGGGGGTTATACTACGCACTCGTACTATCAATAGTTTTTTTTGGAGTTTTTGAAAACAGAAACTTCATTTACTTTCAATTCTGAATGGTTAAGCAAGTTTTATTCAAAATTAGTATGCTTATTTTACCTTTAGTAATTTTCTTCTCTTTTGCAGAAATAATATTAAATAAGTATCCAACTTCATATTCTAAAATTAAAAACAACTTTACAAAATGCGAACCAAAAATAGATATAATTTTTATTGGAGCATCTGAAAGTCAACTTGGTATAGCGCCTAAATATATTTCCTCCTTCTCTAGCTTTAACTTGTCGAACTCATCACAAACTATATACAACAGTTGTAAATTAATTGAAAGTAACTTAACTAAATTACCAAAACTTAAAACGGTAGTATTATCTATTGGGCCATTAATGCTAAAGTCATCGTATTCAAAGAACATTGAAAAGTGGAGAGAGAAGTTTTATTACCATTATTGGCATATAATTCCAGAATCTGGAGAATATTCATTCACTTGGAAATTTAAATGTGGCATTTATGACGTTAGAACAATTGTCCAGTCCGTCTTCATGAGAAATAAATTTGAAAAATCATTGTCTAATATTCATAAAATAGATTCGTTAGGATGGGAATACGGTGAGGATGATGCCAACGAGAGCTTAGTAAATTCTAGTATGGGGAAAGAAACCGTTAAAATTCATCTGACCGAAACTGATTTACACAATAATTCGAATGAAAAATATATTAAAAATCTATATACGTTGCTGAAGCAATATGGAATAAAACTATTTTTAATTCAGCCGCCTACATCACAATATTACTACAACTCTATACCAAGTGTAATATTAGACTCCAATATCATTGCTTTAAATAGATTAATTACGGAAGATAAAATTTTGTTTTATAATTTTCAATCAGACTCTACCTTTACTAATAATGATTTTAGAGATGTGAACCACCTTAATTTTATAGGTGCAAAGAAATTATCCTTAAAAATTAATGAGATTCTTAAATCAAATATCAAATGAAAATTAACGTAACAAAATCATATTTACCACCAAAAGAAGAATACATAGAATTATTAAAAAAGATATGGGATACAAATTGGGTTACTAACCGCGGACCACTCGTTTTGGATTTAGAAGCTAAACTCAAATCATATTTAAATATCAAAAATATTATTCTTACAACAAATGGAACTATTCCGCTACAAATTGCATTAAAAATTTTAGGGAAACAAGGCGAAATTATTACGACTCCATTTTCCTATATTGCAACCACCTCTTCTATAATTTGGGAAAATTGCTTTCCTGTTTTCGTAGATATTGATCCTGAATATTTAACAATAGATGAAACGAAAATTGAGGCAGCAGTTACTAATAAAACCACAGCCATACTTGCTACGCATGTTTACGGTAATCCATGTAATATTGAAAAAATCGAACTAATTGCTAATAAATATGATTTAAAAGTAATTTATGATGCTGCGCATGCTTTCGGGGTTAAATACAAAAATCAAAGTATATTCAATTTCGGTGACGTCAGCACTTGTAGCTTTCATGCCACTAAATTGTTTCATACCGGAGAGGGTGGAGCTATGTTTTGTAACGACAACGAGTTAAATCACCAGTTGTTTTATAGCCATAATTTCGGGCATAATGGTACCCTGGATTTTCATGGCTTGGGTATAAACGGAAAAATTTCAGAATTGCAGGCGGCGATGGGACTGGCAGTGCTTCCTCATTTGGAAGATGTTATAAGTGAACGGAAAAAAATTGTGAATTTTTACAAGACAGAGTTGAAAAATATAAAGCACTTAAAAATTCGGGAAGGTGCCGAATGGAATTACAGTTATTTCCCAGTGGTATTTGAGACTGAAGAAGATTTGCTGAGGGCAGAGAAGAATTTAAACGACAACGATATTACACCACGACGTTATTTTTACCCTTCTCTTAATACTGTTAATTACGTAAATGGTAATTCCATGCCTATAAGTGAAAGCGTTTCTAAGAGAGCATTATGCCTACCGTTATATGTTGGGCTAGAGATGGAATCGATTGAGAGAATTATCAAATTGATAAAGTTTTAAAGATCCCTCTTTGATGAAAGATTTACTAAAAAGTACTGTTAAAATTGGCTCGACTGAAATTGCACTGATTATTGTTGGCGTTTTAAAAAATAAATACTTAGCCGTAACAGTTGGTCCGGAGGGTTATGGTTTGTTTTCTATTTTAGATTCTTTCTTCGGGTTTTTTCTGATATTTGCCGGTGGTTGGTTAAGCACACCTGTCATGAGATATGTATCAGATTATCGTAGTCGTGATAAACAAAATGAAGTTAGGCAAATATTAAATTTTGCTTTTTCGATAACATTATTTACCAGCCTTTTTTTTATTTCTGTGTTTTTCATTTTTTCTGATTTCATTATTAATACTTTTATTGATAGAGATGTTAGCTTTCAATATTATGCTCTTTTTGCGGCATCTTTTCTAGGAACTAGTTTGAATTCAATTATGCAAGCGTATTTCCAAGGCATGTTAATGGTCAACGAAACTATCTATAGAAAAATTGTTCTAAGGTTGTTTGACGTAATAAGTGCTGTAGTTTTAGTTTTATTATTTGGTTTAACTGGTTTCTTTATTAATGTTTTGGTGATTGCGTTCTTCGGACTGTTCATTTTCTTATATAAAAGCAATGAAAATAGGCCAAAGATTGCATGGCCTGATTTTAAAAATGAATTATACAAAAAAGTGATGCATTTTGGAAGTTTAAATTTATTCATAGGAATTTTTAATTTAATAAGCATTCATTTACAGCGAATTATTGTTGTCCGATTTCTAGATATGCTCTCATTAGGGCTATATAGAGCGGCCAGCACCTTTACGAACTACCTTGCTTTAGTAGGAACGTCAATGCAATTTATGTTTAATGCTAAAGCTTCAGAAACGATTAGTGTAGATGAAAGAAATAAGAGACTAAATGACTACATTAAGGTAATTGTGCTATCGTCCATACTTTTATTTGTACCAGGGATTTTGTTTTCTGATACAGTTATTCACACACTTTATAGTAAAAAATTCTTGCAGTTGGGGCCTATACTATATGTGTTTATTATCGCACAGTATTTACTAAATATTCAATTAGGTATACAAGCAAATATAGTAGGACTTGAGCGATTTAAAATTTATACTATTGTTACTTTAATAGCATATTCTTTGGTCATCACAATTCCTTATTTTTTCTTAAAAAAATACGGCATTAAAATTCTAGGTTATACGTTAATTATAACCAGTATTGAGCAAACATTTGTTCTTTCACTGTACTTGTATTTAAAAGAAAAAGTATATTTTAATAAATATTCCTTACTAATAATATTTATTGGTTTAGTATTAATGTTAGGATCAGTGTTTTTTGTGAATACAAGGATTTATTACCGTTTGTTTTTTTATATTCTATCCTTAGTGGTTTTTTATTTTCTTATTACTAAAAGAGATAAAGAACAAATTTTAGTTTTTGTGAATACAAAACTTAAAAAAAAGTAAGTAGTGATAATTGTAAAAATACATAGCGGACTAGGTAATCAATTGTTTCAATATGCTTTTGCAAAAAGCTTATCCTTATCGCTAGACAGAGAGTTAAAACTTGATTTAAGTCAAATTAAAAAGCAAGAGTCTGTTGCTGGCAAATCTATGTATAGATTAGATAAGTATAAAATTAATCAGGAAGTCCTTGATGATAATGAATTAGACAAAATATTACGGTTATCAAAAGGATGGTTTTCGGGTAATAAAGTAAGTAATTTTTTAAAAAAGAGAATGGGTTATTATTCTAAAAATGATTTTGTTGTAAATGAAGCCAGGTATGATTTGGTTAAACAAAACATTGATAAACTCGAGTTTATTTATTTGGATGGGTATTGGGGCGATCAAAAGTATTTCGAGTTAAATTATGATAGATTTAAGAATGATTTTGAAATTAATGAAGAATTAGATTTGGACAATTACTCATTAAAGAACGAAATAATTAACAAAAATTCTATTGGTATACACGTTAGGAGAGGGGATTATCTATTGCATAAAGAGTTATTTACCATTTTAGACAAAGAGTATTATGAAAAAGCGATCGAGTTCGTTAAATCAAAAGTTAATAACCCGGTATTTTATGTTTTTTCAGATGATAGAGCAGGAGCAAAGGAACTATTAAATAATTTATTAGTTAATGATAAAGTGATATTTGTAAATAACAATAATGGTTCAAAAGACTATTTGGATTTAGAATTGATGCGTTCTTGTAAACACTTTATAATGGCTAATAGTACATTTAGTTGGTGGGCGGCCTGGTTAAGTAGTGAAGATAAATTAATTACGTATCCAACAAATTGGTTTAGTAATATTAAGTTCCAGTTAGAATATGAAAACTACAATGGTCCTAATAAATGGGTAAGGATTTAAATACTAAAATTGGAATAATGCAGCCATATTTTATCCCTTACTTTGGATATTTTCAACTGATTAATGCTGTTGATAAATTTGTAATATATGATAATATAAAGTATACTAAAAAAGGGTGGATAAACCGAAACCGTATCTTGCTGAATGATTATGAACATCTTATTACAATACCGTTAAAAAAGGATTCTGATTATTTAAATATAAAGGATAGATATATCTCTATTGATTTCGAAAAAGAACGAATAAAAATCTTAAATAAATTTTCTGAAGCGTACAAGAAAGCGCCATTTTATGATGAGGTTTTATCACTTTTTAAAGAGATAATCTTATTTGAAGATAAAAACTTGTTTAAATATTTAGAAAATTCAATTGTCAAAATTAACAATTATCTAAATATTAAAACACCAATATTAATTAGTTCAGAGATTGATAACAATAATGAATATAAGCTTGAATCAAGTCAAAGAGTTGTCTATTTGTGTAAAAAATTAAATGGTAATCACTATATAAATCCGATTGGAGGATTGGATTTATATTCAAAAGAAGATTTTTTAAAGCAAGGCATTCATTTAAGTTTTATAAAAAAGGACGATTTTACATACCAACAATTTGGCCAAAAATTCTTAAACAATCTATCTGTGATTGATGTATTAATGTTCAACGGCATATCTTCTGCAAAATATCTTAATCAATATACTCTATTTTAGGTAATGCAAAATAGATTAGACTATAGCATCAAGATATTCAAGAACAGTAGTGTTTTTATAGACTATGAATTGGAGTGGAAAAATTTTGAAAGAAAGCTAGGGGTTACTGAGATATTTAATACTTATGACTTTATAAAGATTGCTTGGAACTCGAAAAAAAATAATAGCGACTTAAGTTTATTTGTTGTTTTTTTATATTTTAAAAATGAACTAAAGGCTGTTTTCCCCTGGCTAATGAGACAAAAAAATAAAATGTTTATTAAATATAAACGTATTGAATTTATTTGTCAAGAATACTTGGCAGATTTTTGTGATATTATTTCAGAGAAAATATCTAAAGAAGAATTTAATTACGTTTTGAGTTATATCAATAAAAAAGAAAAGTATGATATAATTTTTTTGCAACAAATTGGCACCGAGACTAATTTGTTAAGTTTATTAATTTCAAGTGCTTACATGTATAATAAACTTTATGAATTTGAAATTTCAAATAGCACTAATTATATAGAGTATTCTAAATCATATTCAGCTAGCCATAAACAAAATTTAAGAACATGTAAAAATAAAATTATAAATGATGGATTAAAAATCGATTTTATTGTCAAGCAGTATGAAGAAGAGGACTTAAGGCATATAGAAGAAATGTCAAATTCTAAGCTGGTCGATAATAAAGACAATATATATTTAAATCCAATCAAACGACAGATGATTTTGAATTTAGTAAAACAGTTTTCTGGCAAGATAATCTATGTTTGTTTAAATGATAAGAAAGTCGCTTATCGATTAAATATCATTTACAAAAATAAAAAATACTGTCTAGATGCTTCGTTTGATCGAAATTATAAACAGTATTCTGTAGGAATATTATCTCTTGAATGTAGTTTGAAAGATTCATATGAGAGTAAGTATTCTGATCAGTCAGAAGGCTGGGGTGATGATCTTTATAAACGACAATTCAGTACCGGAAGGCAGTACTTATATCAGACTGTAATTAAAGGAAATACTTTATTTTCATCTTACTTTTATCACAAAGCACTTACGTCCATGAAACTCGTTCAAGATACTCTAAAAGAAAATAAATCATGATTAACAATGCAGCATAAGAAAAAGAAGTTTTTTCAAAGGGTTATGTTTTTAATAATGAACCCAAATGAAAGTATAGTTAAAAGAATGCGGTTACTATATCATAATTATAGAGGTTTAGACTTTAAACCTGATTTTAATTATAATCAATTGGGGATTGAAGAAGCAAGAGCAAACGGACATGAAGCAATGCAAAACTTTAATAGCTTGAGTTTTCTTTTAAATCAATTGAAAATTAATGAAAACGATTCAATTATAGACTTAGGATGTGGAAAAGGTCATGCACTTGTACAATTTTCAAAATATCAATTTAAAAAAGTTGTAGGTGTTGAATTATCAAGAGCATTGTGTGTTATTGCAACAAAAAATTTAAAACTATTGAAAATAAAGCACGCTGAAGTTATAAATGAAGATGCAGGAAAATATACAGATTACACGGGTTTTAACTACGTTTATTTATTCAATCCTTTTCCGTGTAACGTTGTTAAGGAGGTATTAGTAAACTTGGAAGATTCACTAAAGAAAAATCCCAGAGAATTAACTATTATTTATAACCATCCTGTTTGTAGTGAGATATTTGATAAGTCTAATTGTTTTAAAAGAATAAATGAGTTAACTTATAAATTTAATAAGGATACTTATTTGAAAATATTTATTTACAGTACTAAAAGCGAATAAAATGATATTAGTTAGTATTTGTTGCATAACTTTTAATCACCAAGACTATATTGAAGACACAATTAAAGGGGTTCTTAATCAGAAAGCTAATTTTAACTACGAATTAATTATTGGAGAAGATTGCTCCTCTGATGGTACATTAAAAATTATTGAAAAATATCAAACGCTTTATCCAGATAAAATTAAATTAATCGCAAATAAAAATAATTTAGGGGCAATTAAAAATGAGCTAAATGTTCTAAAAAATTGTAAAGGAAAATATATTGCCATTTGTGAAGGTGATGATTTTTGGACAGATGAAAATAAACTACAAAAACAAGTTGATTTTTTAAATCAACATCCTGAATACTCCTGTTGCTTTCACAATGCCTTCATTTATAATGAAACTAAAAACACTTATAATAAATATACGGAAATAGAAACTGAAAAAGATTTTTATTTAACTGATCTGTTAAAATCTAATTTTATCCCATCAGCATCTATAGTATTTAAAAATATTTTCACTGAGAAAGATTTTAGTAAAATGTTGATGCTTAAATCAACAGACTGGTATATGAATATTTTAATGGCCGAAAAAGGGAAAGTAAGATACCTCAACGAAGTAATGAGTTCCTATCGCTCCCATAAAGGTGGCATGTGGAGTAGTTTGACATATGAAAAAGCCATTGCATTCAGAATTAATAATATTATGGATTTAAACAAAGCCTTTGATTATAAATACGATAATGAATTTAGAGTCAGCATTATTGAATTAGCGTTGCAATTAAAAAGCCTTGTTGGTATAAACGATATCAAAAAATATATAATAAAAAAACTACTAAGGAAACAATGAAAATTGCTTACTTGTTTATTGTTTATAATAAACCACTTGATGTATTTAATCTTGTCCGTCTCTTAGACAACGGGAAAAATGCTTTTTTCATCCATTTCAAAAAAGGTGTGTCTTTTACTGTTCCAGATGATATTAAAACTAAGGTAAATGTAATATTTGCAAAAAAAAGATTTAAAGCAGGTTGGGCAGGCTTCAAAGTTATTGAAGCAACAATTCATCTTATGCAACTGGCTTTCGAAAGCGAATATACATTTGATTACTATATCAATATGAGTGGGTCATGTTTTCCAGTTTATAGCAACTTCATTATAGAAAAAAAACTAAAAACGATACAACATAGTGTGATAGAAGGTATAAAAATACCTAACCTTTCATTGCAAAATGAAGGACTACCGAAAATAATTTATCCATGGTTTCAAGATGAATTACAAAATTGCAACCGATATTTAAAAAAGTACTTTCACAAAATTCTTCATGTCTTTCTTAAAATTATAAACCTGAAAAGAAAATTCCCAGCTGGTTATGATCCCTACTTCGGCAGTCAATGGTGGGCTTTAACGCAAGAAGCAGTTGTTGAAGTTTTGCAATCCTATACAAACAATAAATTGCTTTACATATTCTTTAAACGAGTATGGGCTTCAGATGAACAATATATTCAAACCGTTGTTTACAATTCACCACGATTGGAAGGAAAACTAATTAACCAACCGTTTCGTTATATCGATTGGAATACTAATGGGCCGCCAAAAACATTAACTATTTTAGATTATCAGAAAATTCTGCAAAGCGATCGTCTATTTGCAAGGAAAATTGACTCTGTTATAAGCGACAAACTAATCCATCAAATACTTTCCAATACTTGAAAATTGTTCATGTTATTTCTACCTTAAACATTGGAGGCGCAGAAAATTTTTGTGTACAACTGGCTAATGAACAAGCTCTTAAGTGCACTGTAGAAATTATCATACTAAATTCTACATCTGTAAATAATTCTCTCATGCCAAAAATCGCTAAAAGTATTCGAATACATCAGCTCAAATGGCAAAAAAAATATTCTTTAAAACAACTCTTTTACCTCATTAAACATTTAAAATTATTGCAGCCATCAGTCGTTCATGTTCACCTGCACAATCCATTTTATTATGTGTATATAAGCTCCTTCTTTCTAAATAAAATAAAGTTTATTCATACAATTCATAGTAATTTTGATGTTTGGCGGCCAATATTCAACATTTTAAATAGCGTTAGGTTTGCAAATAATAAAATAAATCACGTTTGCATATCCAAATCCATCTATGACAGGTTTGTTTTTACATACGCGAAACTAAAATTCAGTCACGTTAACAATGGAATCAAGATATATCAAACGCTGCGTAAGGCAGAAGAGGTTAGTTCACTCTGGAATAAATTTGGGATTACAGATGGTCCTCGGTTTTTGGCGATTGGTAATTTGACATATTATAAAAACTTTTCCTTATTAGCTCATACTTTAAAGTCTCTAAAGGCAGTGTCCCAAAATGTGAATTGCGTTTTAATTGGGGAAAAAATAAATGAGAATGAATACTTGAAAATAATTGAAGTTGGCGCAGATAATTTACACCTTGCAGGCTCCGTTATAAATGCCGCTGACTATCTTTCTCAGGCCGATGCTCTATTAATATCGTCATCTCAAGAAGGCATGCCTATTGTTGCACTGGAAGCATTATCTTTGGGTGTACCAGTAATCACTACGCCGGCAGGTGGAATGAAAGATGTTGTTCAAAATGGTTATAATGGCTTTATTGCTCAAGATTTCGAAATGGTGTCGTTTGAAAATTGCATTTCTCAATGGATAAAGTTAGATCAACATCAAAAAAACAAAATGAAAGAATGCGCTTTTAAATCCTTTCATGAAAATTACAATATAGAATCAATTTCTCAACAATATATTAATTTATATGAACGTTAATTGGGGAAATAAATATAATTCAAGAGCCTTAATTTTTTCTGTCCTTATTATTATAATCCACCTACTTCTGTTCCCCAATTATATTATGGAAATACCAGTTTTGGTTATGGGTGTAACTATTATTTTTTGGTTTTACTTTAGTTTAACTTCTTACTTTAGAAAATGGGAATCCAGTGCTGGATTTAGGCAAAAACTTTTTTTACATAGCTTAATTTACCGAATAATCGCAATAATAGGTGTTTATTGTTTAACCTATTTTTACGACCCTTACAATTTACCGATGGAGATTGGAGCTGCAGATGGTTGGAACTATCATTATTCAGGTGAATTAGTATCTAAAACTTTAAAGGAAGGTAGAAACGTTTTTACAGCACTTTCTGGTTATTGGAAAAACGAAACGGATTATGGTTTTTCAATTTATTTAGGGGTCGTTTATTATTACCTGGGACCCTCAATTATTCTCATTAAATTGCTAAATGCTGTTTTTGGTTCAATAACTGCCATTCGAGTTTATCAAATTGCTACGCTGATTTATTCAGAAAAAAAAGCTAGGCAGGCTGCTATTTTATTCATGCTTTTTCCTCCTCTATTATGGTTTTCGGCCATGTATTTAAAAGAAACCATTCTGATTTTCTTAATTGTTAATTCCAGCTACTACATACTAAAAATTACACATCAACCCGAAAAAGGAATAAAATTTGTAGGCCTATTGCTCGTTTCATTAATTCCGCTTTACTATTTTAGATTGTTTTTAATTCCTCTTATCATTATTGCAGCCGCCATTCACTTTTTTTTCTATTTCAGTGTTGCAAAAAAAAATAAGTTTCTAATTCGCTTTTCATTTATCTTAATTTCTATTGGGATATTTTTTGTTTTGAGAAAATTTAATATGCTTGAAAAAATTTATGAACTAAGCAATCAAGGTTCAACAGCCTTTTCAAATGAATTAACCAATTCCGCTATTCAACGAGGTGTTTCCTACAAACAAGCTTTAATTGCACCGTTTATTTTATTAGGTTCAATAATTACGCCTTTCCCTTCGTTAATAAATTTCGACGAGAATCAATTTGGTATTTACATGCACTATCAAAATGAAATTGTGCGGAACGCGATGTATTTTTTTGTTTTTACGGGGATGTATTGCGCTTTAAAAAACAGAGCCAGGAACATGGCTTACATTTTCTCATTTGCTGTTGGCTATATTATGATACTTGCATTGTCTGGGGTTTCGTTTCAAGATCGTTTTCAATTGCTTGCTCTCCCCTTCTTAATTTTCTTTATTCCGATTGGTTTAGATTGGCAACATAAAAAAAAATTAAAGTTTTGGGAAATATATCTTTTTGTAATCACCATCGCTATTCTCAGCTGGAACATATTTAAACTTAGCATTCGTGGCTTAGTGTAATGAACCATTTTATTCTTTATAAAAATCTGCTACCTCAGAAAGACTTTACATTCCAACTACCTAACGGGTACTTTATCACCTTTGATTCCGAACCGGAACAAGTTACTTTTGAGAATACTACTTATTATATCTCAGGGGATTTTATCTCCAATAAACAATTATTAGAAAACTTTCAATCAAGTAATTTAAAATCCTTCAAAGGTCATTTTTACCTCATTCGTCAAACAAAAGATTCCTTAGAAATCTACAGTTCATTTCTTAACATTCTTCCAATTTATTTCCTTAGCGGCTATACCATAGTTTCAAGTAATTTTAATCATATTATTAAAGCCTATCAAAAAGAATTAACTGTCGATAAAAAATTTATTCTCGAGTGTCTGCTCTTTAATTATGGTTTCTTCAATCGCACGTTTTTTAAAGAAATTTCCCTTTTACCTGCTAATACATCTCTCAGTATTAATTTTACTGCGATTCATGAAAACAAAGTTTATGATACTTCCGCCTTATTTGAGCCTTCAAACGTAAAACTTAGTGAAAACGAATTGGCTGATCTCTTCATTAAAACAAGTAAATCCTATTTCCCGGATTCTACAACTCATGTTGCTTTTACCGGTGGCTTCGACGGTAGAACTATAGTGAGTTGTGGCTTATATTATAACATACAATTTAAAACATTTTCGTTTGGTAAACCAGAAAACGATGATGTAAGTATTCCTGAAAAAAATGCAATAGAATTAAATATACCCTATCAAAGTTTAAATTTAGGAAATGCATCTTATCTTGAAAAAGATTACATTCAAAGCGCTATAGATTTCAACCAATCAAGCGTTGGAGGCAACGGTTTCATCTATTCCCACGTTTCTTATGCCTCAAAAAAACTAGCCAAAGAATCTAATTATTTATTAGCCGGTTATTTTGGCAGCGAACTTTTCAGAGCTTTACATATTGAAGGAGCAGTTAGTTCAGAAGCACTTCTTTTTCTTTTTAATACCGACGATGAAGTTACAATTCGGAACTATCTTCTAAAATACGTTGGTTTTGAATTCATTCACAAACACGAATTTGAAAATGAAATAAATGAACTGATACTAGAATTAATCAATTATAAAAACAACCTTCCTAAACAGTTAACCAAAAACCAAAAAATGTATGTGTTTGTTTTTGAAGAAATCTTTCGGAAATTATTTGGTCAATGGATTGTGGCGCAACAAGAATATTTAATTGTGAGGACACCGTTTTTAGATTATGAATTTATTAACGAGCTTCTTAAAACAAACTTTGCCGGTGCAAATGCGGATTTTTTAACCAAAAATCCATATAAACGAATGAATGGTCAGGTTGTATATGCGCACATCATCAAAAAAACAAATTCAACAATACTTTATCAAAAAACCGGAAAAGGATACCGGCCTATTGATATAATTAATAAATTATATCTTACTAAACTCATCGGTGCATTTGCCCTCAAAAAGTTAAAACGAAAAGTAAGAAAAGAAAACTTGGATAATCTGAGTATCATTTCAGGAGATAAGTCAAGCTTCCTAAACTCATTGCTCAATTCCAATTACAATGCGCTGTTTAATACTGCTAAAATAGTGTCGCAAATACCCTCTTTAAAGCCATACATGAATGAAAAACAACGCGATAATATATTAATGTCTGCTGCCCTATCTTCACAATTAAATCAATTAAAAAGTGAAATAAAAAGTAATTCCGCATGACCAAAATAATTGCATTAACAGATTACAAAAACAAATTTGGCTCAAAGCATTTCGATAGACCATACCGCAGCGGCATGGATAAAGAAAAACTAAAAAAGTATTTTAATGAGCTAGCCTTAGAAATAGAGTTTCATAAACTTCATGAGGTCACAAGTAATTTAAATATTTTAAAAGGACAATTTGTTTTATACACCTCATCAGAAGACATTGGATACTATTATAAATCATTTATTGAGGACATTATATTAATATTGGAGACAGTTGGAGCAAAAACCATACCATCCTACAAACACTTAAGAGCTAACAACAACAAGGTGTTTATGGAACTCATGAGGCAAGAAATTAAGGAATCCGAACAGTTAAGTGCTTTTTCATTTGGATCGCTTAATGACTTTTTAAGTTTTAGAAATAATATAAGCTATCCTTGTGTATTTAAAACCGCTGAAGGTGCCTCCGGGACTGGCGTTTTTTTAGCTAATACAGAAGAAGAATTAATAAAAATTATTAAAAAAAACAACAAGGTATCGAACCCCAAAGAAAATCTTAAAGACTACCTCAGAAGTAAGAAGCATAAAGGTTATTTAAAAGAAGATATTTATAGACGTAAATTTATTGTACAACAATTTATTCCAAATCTAAAAAACGATTGGAAACTTTATATTTTTGGAGACATGCTTTATGTCTTTAATCGGCCTATTCAAAAAGGCAGAGGAATAAAAGCTAGTGGCGGTGGGTATGATAATTATTTGTACGGACCTAATGCCAATACACCGGAAGGTTTGTTTGAATTCGCCTATATGTTTTTTTTAAAATTAAATGTGCCGCATGTATCACTTGATGTAGCTTATGATGGCAAACAATTCTATATTATCGAATTCCAAAGTGTGTATTTTGGCACTGCGGGTATACCGTATTCTAATGGCTATTATAAAAAGACTGGAGACTCTTGGCTTTTTGTAAATGATAAACTTGAAATTGAAAACGTCTACGCGAAATCTATTAATTGGTTTTTGAAATGAAGGTTTTATTTGTTAGAAGTTACAATCATGGCGTAGACTATATTACGCAAAGACAGGCTCAATCATTAGAAGAGAAGGGTATTCAAGTTGTTTTTTACAACATTGTAGGTACCGGTTTAAAGGGTTACTTCAAAAACATTATTCCGCTTCGTAAACTCATGCAAACCGAGAAGCCGGAATTAATTCATGCGCATTATTCACTAAGCGGCATTGTAGCAACTTTAACCTTTACGTCAAAACCTATCGTTGTTTCCTTAATGGGCAGTGATGTGCTTTCAACCAATAAACTCATTTTTCTATTTACCCGATTTCTCTCTAAATTTTTCTGGAGTCAAACGATTGTAAAATCAGATGAAATGTACAATGTGTTAGCTAATCAAAAGGCAATTGTAATTCCAAACGGAGTTGACTTGAATACCTTTAAACCTCGACTAATTGATGAGGCTCGTGAAAAATTAAACTGGTCCTCATCGATGTTCCATGTTTTGTTTGCATCTGATCCTAATCGACCCGAAAAAAATTATGCACTTGCTAAAGCAGCCCTCGATAAAGTAAAAGAACATATACCTAGCATTGAGGTTCATTTTCTAAAAGGCTTAAACACTTTACAAATGGTAGACCATTACAATGCCGCCGATCTTCTTTTGCTTACTTCCAATCATGAAGGCTCACCAAACGTTATTAAAGAAGCAATGGCTTGTAATTGCCCAATTGTCTCAACAAAAGTAGGTGATGTAGCCAACGTGATAAACGGAACCGAAAATAGTTTTTTGGTGAACTTTAAGGCAGATGAAATTGCTGAAAAAATTAGTCAAATCCTTAAACAAAAAACCAGAAGCAATGGCAGAGAAAACATCCAAAAATTAAGCAGCGAAAAAACAGCTGAACGAATAATTGATCTTTATTCCAAAATCATTCGCCGTAAAATAGATTATTCAAAAAACTATCAACGCTGTTCCATCGGTTTGTGGGACACCACCATCCCAAACATTAAGTTCGATGACAAAGGCGTATCCAATTACGCAAAGATGCAATTGTCTTTAATGAAACAATACCCAAGAGGTGAAAAAGGAATGAACGATTGGGAAAGGATTGTAGAGAAAATGAAATCGGATGGACGAAGCAAAGCTTACGATTGCATCATTGGTATTAGCGGCGGAACGGATAGTTCTTACTTACTTCACATCGCGCATCAATACAAATTAAGAGTCCTTGCAGTATATTTAGATAATGGCTGGGGCTCAAATATAGCGGTGAGTAATATTGAAAAAATGACTCAACAATTAAATTATGATCTTAAAACATTTGTCATTGATTACGAAGAGGTAAAAACTGTTTTAAAATCTTATATCCTAGCTGGGTTACCCTGGATTGATAGCCCTACCGACATTGCGATTAAATCGGTACTATACAAAGCAGCAGCGCAATATGGTGTTAAGTATGCGTTAAATGGCGGAGATTTTAGATCTGAGGGAAAACAACCTTTGGCCTGGACGTATTCTGATTCGAAACAACTTAACTATGTTGTAAAAAAATTCTCTCGGAAACGATTAAAAAACTACCCGCAACTCACTTTGGCACAATTGGGTTATTACGGATTAATTAAAAAAATAAAAGCTATTAGACCTCTTTATTATCTTCCTTATGAAAAAAAGCAAGCCAAACAATTATTAGAATCGCAATATGGTTGGGTAGACTATGGTGGACATCATCACGAAAACATATTTACAAAATTTGCTATTTCATATTGGCTACCAAAAAAATTCAATATTGATAAGCGAATTATCACCTATTCCGCCCAAGTGCTCTCGAATGAAATTGTAAGAGATGACGGTTTAGCCTTGTTAGAAAATTTACCTTATGATAAACAAAATATTCAAACGGAAATAGAATACGTCATTAAAAAATTAGATCTTTCAGCTACTGAATTTGAACACGCATTTAAACAACCCAACAACTATTTTTACGATTACCCGTCTTATTACCCAACCATAAAAAAGTTTTCAAAAATAGGCAAATCAATTTCTAAACTCATTTTCGGTTTTAAACCTGGTATATTTGAAGCCTTAGATCAAGATATTTAATGGAGTTAAAAGTTAACCATCAACTTGATTTAAACGATTGGGAAAATTTTATATCAAATTCTCCGTTTAATAGCCCTTTTCAAAGTCCTGCGTTTTATAAATTTATTAATAGCCTTGCAACTTACAAAGCCTATGTTTTTTCAATTGTCGAACAAAACAACATTCAAGCCCTTTGCCTTGTTACCATTCAAAAAGAAAAAGGCATTAAAGGATTTTTTTCAAAGCGGGCTATTATCTATGGAGGTCCTGTATTTACAGAAAATAAAGAAGCAGCCGATTACCTATTAAAAAATATAAGTAAAAACTTAAAAGGCGTTATCTATATCGAAACCAGAAATTTTTATGATTACAGTGGTTACAAAAAAGTATTTGAATTGAATGGTTGGCAGTACGAAAAGTACCTCAATTTTCATTTAGATTGTTCAAGTGAACAAATCGCTCAACAAAATTTTAATAGCAACCGCAAACGTCAAATAAAAAAAGCTTTTAGCAGTGGGGTTGAATTAGAGGAAGTAAGGTCTATTAACGAAGTAGAAAAATACTACCAAATTTTATACGCTCTATACAAATCAAAAATTAAAAAGCCTTTGCCGCCTCTTTCATTTTTTGAAAAATTTTACGAAAGTAATCTTGGTAAAATTTTATTAGTGAAATTTAAAGATAAAATTATCGGCGGGATAGTTTGTCCCATCCTTAAAAACCAAAGCATTTACGAATTTTACATTTGCGGATTAGATGCTGAGTTTAAAGACCAAAGTCCCAGCGTAATGGCAACATACGCAGCTATTCAATACGGTTTCAAAAACAACCTTAAACGATTTGATTTTATGGGGGCAGGTAAGCCTGATGAAGACTATGGTGTTCGTGATTTCAAGGCCAAGTTTGGGGGCGAATTAGTTGAACACGGGCGTTTCGTTAAAATCAATAATAAAGCCTTGTATGCGATTGGTAAATCAGCACTTGCCTTTCTGAAAAAAACAAAATGAAACTTTTAATTGACATTGGGCATCCAGGGCACGTGCATCTGTTTAAGAATTTTGCGCACGAATTCATAAAAAAAAATCACCATATTCTATTCACGTGCCGTGAAAAAGAATTTGAAATCGAATTACTTAAACACGAAGGTTTTGAATTTGTGTCCTTCGGTAAAAAATACCAAAGTACCCTTGGTAAAATAATTGGACTTCTGAAGTTTGATTTTTTGATGCTTAAAACGGCATTAAAATTTAAACCGGATTTGTTTTTAAGTCATGGCTCGCCCTATGCGGCACATGCAGCCTTTTTAACAGGCAGAGTAAACATTGCTTTAGAAGATACCGGCAATAATGAACAAGTAAGATTATACTTGCCATTTACAAAACACGTTTTAACAAGTACTTCTTTTCATAAAAACTACGGAAGCAAACAAGTTTTTTATAACGCCTTCCACGAACTGGCCTACCTCCACCCAAAAAGATTTAATGCAGATGACTCTGTATTAAATGAGCTTGGATTTAATTCAAACACTAAATTTTTCTTTTTACGTTTTATATCGTGGAATGCCAGCCATGATGTTGGTGAAGGCGGATTAAACTTAAAAGAGAAAATTGAATTGGTTAATTATTTAAACACCTTCGGTAAGGTGATCATTTCATCAGAAAAAGAATTACCAACCGAACTCAAACCATTTCAATTAAAAATTAACCCGGCCAAAGTACATCATGTAATGCACTTTGCAACCTTATTTGTTGGTGAAGGCGCTACAATGGCTTCTGAATGTGCAATGTTAGGCACTCCCGCCATTTACATCAACTCAATGAACTCCGGGACTATTAATGAGCAGGAAAAAGCAGGCTTGCTTTATCATTTTAAAACTGGTTCTGGTGTGATGAACAAAGTGAAAGAACTCTTGGCCGATAACAACTTAAAAGGCAACACCCTTGTAAAAAGAAATCATTTCCTAAAAAATAAAATAGACTTAAGCTCTTTTTTAGTTTGGTTCTTAGAAAATTATCCTGCTAGTAGTGATGTTCTTAAAAACAATCCTGATTACCAACTTCGTTTTCAATGAAAGATTTTACAATAACATCCTATGAGTATTTATTAAAAGCACTCCTCAAGGAAGGTTACGAATTTCAAACCTATGCTGAATTTGTAAAAGCGCCAAAAAATAAATGCATTATCCTCCGCCACGACGTGGATGCAAAAAAACAAAACTCTTATGCATTTGCTAAAATACAAAACGAATTGGGCATAAAAGGCACCTATTACTTCCGAACCATCCCGCAAAGCTTTGACGCAAATTTAATGAAAGAAATGCAAACTATGGGGCACGAAATTGGTTACCATTACGAAACCATGGACACTTCAAAAGGCAATGTTGAAAAGGCTTACAACGAGTTTAAATTTCATCTCGAAAATTTCAGAAAATACGTGACTGTTAAAACCATTTGTATGCATGGTAGCCCCATGAGTAAATTTGACAACCGTGATATTTGGAAAAAATACAAGTATAACGACTTAGGAATTTTAGCAGAACCTTATTTCGATTTAGACTTTAATTCCGTTTTTTACTTAACCGACACCGGCCGTCGCTGGGACGGACACAAAGTAAGCGTTCGCGATAAAGCCATGAACGCCAATACTATTAACAATCCTGACTTCCTCAACCGAAGTTATCATAGCACCTCTCAAATCATTTCTGATCTTAAACATCACAATTTCCCTCCGCAAGTGATGTTTACCTTTCACCCACAACGCTGGACTAATCATCCAATTGAATGGTTAAAAGAACTTGTTTTACAAAACGCCAAAAACATCATTAAACGGTTAATAGTAAAAAGCTAATTTTCCTTTTGATCAACTCTGTCCGTTCGAACGTTTGTCAGTTCGAGCGCATGTCAGTTCGAGCGCATGTCAGTTCGAGCGCATGTCAGTTCGAGCGTAGTCGAGAACTGTTTCTATCCAAGCGAAACCGAGAACCACAAACAAAAAACCTTACCTTTATCTATCTATATGAAACCCGTTAAATACCTTTACGTTTACATTTTAAAATGTGCAGACGGAACCTATTATACAGGTATTACGAACAACCCGGAAAGGCGCTTATTGCAGCACAATAAAGGAACCAATAAAAATGCATATACGTATAGCAGAGTCCCTGTCGAAATGAAATACAGTGAACAGTTTACAGATTTCAATTTAGCTATTGAATGGGAAAAGAAAATCAAAAAATGGAGTCAAGCAAAAAAAGAGGCTCTAATTAAAAGTGATTGGCAAAAAATCAAAAAAGAAGCAGAATGCAAAAATGAAACCTCACATAAAAATTACAAAGCAGTTAATGAATAATAACTTAGACATGGTTTTGTTTTTGTCTACGTTTCGACTCCGCTCAACGTGACAAAAACATTGTCCGTTCAAGCGCATGTCAGTTCGAGCGAAGTCGAGAACCACGTCAGTTCGAGCGAAGTCGAGAACCACGTCAGTTCGAGCGAAGTCGAGAACCACAAACAAAAAAGCCTGAAACATTCCGTTTCAGGCTTTTTTATTTCTAAACATTTAGCAAATTATTCCTTCACCACTTTAATGTTCTTTACAGAATTACCTTGCACTATTACAACATTATAAATTCCTTTTGCATATTCTGTTCCTAAGTGCATAACGCCAATCGATTCTGCAGTATCTGTTTTGCGCTCAATCAATCTACCCATTGCATCAAACACATTTATGGTAATTGGTTCATTTACCTGATAATTAGTTAGTACAATTTGGAAACTCTCCTTTACCGGGTTAGGAAATACTAAGGCTTCAATAAACGTATTGTTTAATTCGCCAACTACTTTTAAAGTGGATTGATCATTTGCGTTTTCTGCAAACTCAACCTCATTAGCTCCTCCTAATTTTGCTTGTGTGCCAGGCGATGTTACCGTACAAAGCGCACCGTATGTTCCAAATCCGGTTCCCTGATTTACTCTTACAATAACCGAATACGTTGTTGATACTGCTGGTAATGGGCTAAACATCCCTAAATTAAAATTAGAAGCCGTTCTTGTTATAACTGAAGTATAAGAATTAGCTGTGTTATATAACGTGTACTCATACTGTGTAGCCCCTGGTACCTGATTTACAAACAAACCACTGGTATAATAGGATGTTGGAAATGAATTACACGAGCCGGCTGATAATGATGTTGTGGGAATACCGGGCGTTGTAAGCGTACACACAGCACCATAATTACCCCAGCTTCCTCCAACAAAAACCCTTACATCTGATGTATAAGTTGTGCTATTTTGTAAACCTGTAAACATTGATAAGTTAAAGTTACTGCCACCTCTTGTAATACTAGACGTGTAACTTAATGAACTATTAATTAATCGATACTCATATTGCGTTGCACCGGTAACAGCATTGGCAAAAATACCTGTTATAAAAGTAGCAGGACTAGAACCACAACTACCGGAAGAAAGTGAAGTGGTTGGAATAGCCGGTGTTGTTAAAGTACAAACCGCTCCATAACTGCCCCAACTGCCGCCAATATTTACCCTAACCTGTGCTGAATAAGTTGTGCTATTTTGTAATCCACTAAACATAGATAAATTAAAGTTTGGCGCAGTACGCACAATGCTTGATGTGTAGCTTAAGCTACTATTTGTTAACTGATACTCGTATTGACTGGCTCCTGTAACCGAATTTGCAAAAATACCACTTGTTAAACTTGAAGGGCTAGATCCGCATGAACCGGGCGATAACTGAGTAGTTGCACTATTTGGTGCAGTAATGGTACAGGTTGGGCCGTAAGGACTCCAAACACCCATTACAAATGCCCGCACATTAATATTATACGTAGCGCTGTTTGTAATGCCGGTAAACATACTTAAGTTACAATTAGGCGAAGTGTTTACTTTGGTTTGTGTGTAACTCAAAGCACTATTTACTAATTGAAATTCATACTGACTGGCTCCGTTGCCATCAGCAAAAATAGGTGAACTAAAACTGGTTAAAGTAGAACCACACGTGGCTGAAGAAATATTAGTAGTACCACTAACAGGGCTGCTGATAGCACAGGTTGGGCCATAAGCGCTAAATGTTGAACCATTATCGTCACTCCAGGCAACCGAAGCAGTATAAGTTGTGTTAATGCTTAAGCCGGGAAAATTATAAAACTGCATAATTGGCCATTCGTTGTTAGTTTGCCAAGTAAAAGTGCTGGCACCATTTACCAACTTAAACAAATAACGCCAATTACTTTGTGTACTTGGTGTACCCAAACTATCTGCCCAAATAAACTCTGAAGTGCTAGTTGATGTGTAGGCACAAAAAGCTGTTGAAAGCTTGGTTAACTTGCCATTTGGCACCAATTCACCTGTGCTAAGTAGGGTAGCACGGTAATAATCTACACCGTCAAAAAAACGAATTTTTGAAAGTTGCGCAGCAGTTAAAGCACTGGCACTGCTGCCAACAAAAATTTTACCATTGGTACCGCTTGAACCAGGCATGGTGGTATAAGTACCTGTCCAACCAATTATGTCTAATTGACCAGTACCGCTAGTCCATGCAACACCATTGCTATTTGCAAAATTTAATGTGTGCGCCGAAGCCGCTAAACTAATGGTTGTTGTGCCTTCTACATCTAAAGTTGAAAAATTAAGTACCGAACTAGCTGTAATGCCAGATGTGCCAAGAACACCGCCATTTAAAACCATTGGACAAGACCCTAAAGCAACTGGACTTGAACTTGGATTAAATCTTAATTCGCCAGCGTTAAGATACATTCCGCCAGAAAAAGTATAACCTGTACCATTCAGTGTTAATAAACTGGAGCCATTTTTGATTATACCCAGTTTCATTCCTCCACTGCCATCTGTAATGGGTCTATTAAAAGAACCTATTGTAGTTTGTGTAATGGATAAGGTACTGTTTGATGTTGAGCTATTATTAGTTATTGAACCTCCACCTATACCATTTGCCAAATTACCTATAATTTGATTAAAACCGTTTAAGTTAAATATTCCTCCATTACTTGAAGAAAATGCCATAGTTAAATTTGTATTTACCGGTAAACCATTGTTTACGCCTAAAGAAACTAAACCGGCATTACCAGTGTTGAAAATAGTATTACCTGCATATGTGTTTGGCGAATTTAAAAGTATTGTACCAATACCTCCGGATTGACCAGCAGAAAATTGTAAACCTGAACTTCCGCTGATAACCCCGTTTATTGTTAAATCATTCCCACTAGTCGCACCAATCATTGTTCTTAAATTAGAGTTGTTAATTATATTTCCGTTTATTACACCTCCAACAGATGTTGAAACGTATCCAGCCATACCAAGCCCACTATTTGATTTAATTTCTGTAGGCACATTAATAGTTGAATTTGCAGAAGCCAAATTAATACGACTATTCTCAATTGAAGATGCTGGGTTCCCGTAAATTACAACCGATGATGTTCCACTACCATTTATTGAGCTAACACCCATTACCCCGAAGGTTGTTGATGGTAAATTTGGTGCCAAAACTAATTCTTGATTTGTTGAAATACTTATTGGGCCGGTTAAATTAATTCCTGTTGAAGATGTTGTTTGTAATGTGTAACTACTTGTATTAAAAGAATAGCCTGTTGCGCTTCTACTTGCATCCAGCGTGACAACTCCAGCGTTTCCTGAAAAAACAGCTGGGTTTCCATCAACCCATGTAGTTGGAGATCCTGAAGCACCAGGCTGCCTCCAAGCGTTTGATGTACCCCAAGTCCCAGATCCGCCATTGGCAGGAATAGCGCTTATATTGCCCCCATTCCAAAAGTAACCTGGTACATCTGGAGTACCTGAAGCATCAACTGCGTTACTCCATCTGGCTGAAGATCCATTTCCATCTACAGTAAAAATTCTAAAAAAATACGTTGTACCGTTTGTAAGTCCATTAATGGTTACTGAATTACCTGTCCCTTTGTAAATTAAAAAATTAGTGTTGTCTGTGCCAATTAAACCGGCTGTTAAATCAAACACGTCATTAGTATTGGAATTCAAAGTCCAAGTCGCATTGGCCCCCGTAAAATCAACATCGCTAACTAATCCGTCAAAATTAGCTTTACTGATGGAAGACTCCACGGCTGTTCCCTGTCTTGCAATAACAATTACATTATTGTTACATGCACTCGAAGAGGGATTAGTCCATGATAAATTAACTTGTCCGGAACTAGGTGTAACAACCGTTGCAGTTACCGGTTGGGTTATTGCCGTACCAGTAATAACAGAAGTTCCTGAACTCCAAGTTGAACCACTATAAGAATAAGCAATTAAACTATAGGTTTGGCCTAAAGTTAGCCCTGTAACAGTAAAATTAGCTCCTGCGCCACTGTATACTAAGCGACCACCAACTGCAGGATAATTAGTTGCTGAGCCATAATTCGAATTTGCACCTGTAAACCCTGATCCTGATCCAGTTGGTACAGTAAAAGTGGTGCCGGTATTAGCAAAAACCAAAACAGAACCTACAGTTGGTGCATTCATATTAACTTTAATATTAGCCTGCGAAGAGCAATTTACATTAAAAATAGTAGGATTAGTTGGCAACGAAGCAAATGTTTTATCGGTGGTAGAACCATAGGTATTACCAGAGTTGTAAGCAACAGTTGGTGAAAAAACAACATTCGTATTAGATCCAAAACTCCCTGCTAATGTATTGCCAGCGTTTGCTGAACCGGAAATATCAGCCGTTGCATAAATATAACCTGTTGTTCCAGAAGAAAAACTTTGACTTAAACCACTCCAAGTGATTGTTTCTGTTGCGCCAACTTTTGCTGAACTTTGTGAAGATAATAAAACATCCCCAGCCGGGATAAAAGTTGCATCTGAAGAATAATATAATTTTAAACCATTGGTAGCAATATCAGCAGCTACATAATTCCCGGTCATATTTGCAGTAACAGAATTTAAAGTAGCTGCAACCATCGAAGGTGTAACTGCAGCCCAATAAAACTGATTCAATGTACTACCAATTGCCCAGTTAACAGGGGTTGGTGTATTAGGGTCTTGTGCTGTAATTAATACTGTGGAAGTAGCTGGAGAATTAACTGCCTGTACTTGAAAATTATCAAGCCTAAGTGTCCCATTACCTGAGGCACCACTAGCTAATAATCTAAAAGATAATGATGTAGAAGGATTATCAACGGCAATTGGCAAATTAAAAGTTGCTTCTAGAAATGAACCATTTCCTGGCGACATTGTATTGGAGGCAAAATTCGTATAGGCACCTCCATTTAAACTATATTGCACCGTTATAAGTTGAGCGCCAGTGCCAGATCTTCTTCCTTGAAAATAAATTTTAAATGTATTATAATTACTTAATGAAGCTCCTCCGAGACTAAATTGGAAATACTTTGTGTTCGTTCCACTTGAATTTGTCATCGTTAAATCATTTCCTGCAGTTGAGTTACTTGTGAAAGCTCCAACTCCAGTCGCTATACCTCCATTAAATGCGTATGCTTCTGTTGAACTTGCTCCACAAGTTATTCCTGAAGCTAGCGCGGGAGATAGTGTTGCGTAACTGGAACCACTGTTAAAATCATAATTTACAATAGTTACTTGACTGATTGAAATAATTGAGAGTAAACTTAATAAGAGCGTTAATATTTTTTTCATTTTTATGTTTTTTTATGTAACATTTATAACCAAGCAAAGTTCGGGCTTTTTTTGCCTGTTGCCATGTTCATTCGTTTAATTTAAATTAACTTTGTGTTAAACAATTATTACCTGCGACCAATTATTAATTCATTAAAGCAAACTCAAATAATATTTAGACGAAATCCCATTTCTCCCAATTATTTAACACTTTACTAAAATCTAAAATGCGCTAAATTTTGTACTTTTAGTCCTTTAAAGATGCTCCTTAAGGGGCAAAGTGTTAAGATGAAACAATTGATCATTGATAAGTGCGGCCAGGATGCCTATGATTTTTTTAATCAATACGTCAACACCGAATCGGATGCCACCCTTATTGTTTCTACAACCAACAGTTTTAACATTTTAAACAGTAACACCAAGTTTAATTCCCTTATTAACCTCACCAAAGTTAACAATGTGAGGCGTATTAATAAGTTTTTTGAAGAGGTTAACTCAAAACTACAACCGGGTGATTACTTTATCGTGGCCTTTCAAACCATACAGGCCCGCCACGAATCCAAAAAAATAAATAAAATTCCGGTGCTAAAACATCTTTACTTTTTTTTTGAGTTTGTGTTTTTGCGCATGTTTCCAAAAATTTGGGGTTTAAAAAAAGTTTATTTTTTAATTACACGCGGGCGCAACCGCTTACTCTCTAAAGCCGAAGTTTTAGGGCGTTTGGTGAGTTGTGGCTTTAAAATTGTGGATGTTAACGCCTTTAAAGGCATTAGTTACGCTGTGGTGCAAAAAGAAAAATTACCCGATTTTAACATGAGTCCCAGTTATGGAATGGTGTTTGCCATGAACCGTATTGGAAAAAATGGCAAAGCCATTAAGGTGTACAAATTTCGTACCATGCACCCCTATGCCGAGTATTTGCAGGACTATGTGCTGCAATTAAACGGTTACGCCCATTCTGGTAAACCAAAAAATGATTTCAGATTAACCCCCTGGGGCAAATGGATGCGTAAATATTGGATAGATGAATTACCTCAAATAATAAACTTATTAAAAGGCGATTTAAAATTAGTAGGTGTTCGCCCCATTTCACAGCGTTATTTTAATGATATTCCAAAAGATTTACAGGATTTACGGAGTAAATTTAAACCAGGCTGCGTACCACCCTATGTGGCGCTCAACCGAAACGGAGACGTTCAATCCGTTCTTATCGCAGAGCGGGAGTACCTTAAGGAAAAAGTAAACAGTCCATTTACCACCGATACTAAATTCTTTTTTAAGGCAATCTTTAACATTCTGGTTAAGGGGAAACGGAGTGCTTAAGCGTTTATTAAAAAATAGTATCTTTAAGCCTTGTATGCAAACAAAATTACATGCCCTTTTATTGTTAATCATGCTTGCTGTGTTAACCGGTTGTTTAAGCAGTAAAAAGGTGATTTACTTCCAAAACAGCATACCAAGCGCTGAACAAAACAAAAATTACACACCAACCATAAAACCAGATGATTTGTTAAACATTTTAGTAACTTCTATGGATGCTGAGGCCAGTAAGCCATTTAACCCCTTCACGAATGCCCTTAGCTCTAATTTTATAGGTGGTTATGTGCAAGGTGCTCAATCGCCCCCGGGTTATTTGGTAGATGCAGCAGGCACCATTGATTTTCCGGTAATTGGCAAACTTACGGTAGGCGGTTTAAACCGTACACAGGCCATTGAGTTGTTAACTGAAAAATTAAAGCCTTTTCTGAATGCACCAAACATTCAAATACGCATTTCTAACTATAAAATTACCGTATTAGGAGATGTTAAAACACCGGGTACTTTTAATATTCCTAATGAACGCATCACTATTTTGGAGGCAATTGGCTTAGCCGGCGACCTCAACATTACAGCCAAACGAACAGACATTCAGGTGATTCGTGATAAAAACGGTCAAAAAACAAATTACCTGATTGATTTAACTAAAAGTGATTTCTTTGCATCGCCTGCCTATTTCTTGGAGCAGAATGATGTGGTGTATGTGAAACCTAACAAAGTAAAAATTAATTCAGGTGCTTTAAACCCATCGAATGCAGGAATTATCATTTCGGCCATTTCACTTTTAATTACAATGGCTATCCTTATTCAACGTTAACCATGAACAACGATCAACTGAACTATAATAACACCGCTGAAGAAGCCAGAGAAGGGAGCATAAAAGACACGATGGTTCGCTACCTTTTTCACTGGAAGTGGTTTGTGTTGAGTTTAGTCGTGTCTTTAACAATTGGTTTCGTTTACTTAAGGTATCAAACACCTTTATACGAAGTTAGCGCACGAATATTAATTAAAGACGATAAAAACGGCGGTGTGTTATCTGAAACCAGTGCGTTTGAAGATTTAGGTATTTTAAAAACCAATAAAAATTTAGAAAACGAAATTGAAATTTTAAGATCGAGGGCTTTAATGACTTTGGTTGCCAAAGAGCTTAACTTAAACGTAAATTACTTTGTAAAAGGGCGTCCTTTAGAGCACGAGCGATTTTTTGACAGTCCTATACTTGCCAGTTATTTTTTAAAAGATTCAGGTTACGTGCCAAATGGAAATTGGCAAATTATTGTTGGTGAAACAGGTTTTGACCTACTTTCGGCAGATGGTGATTTTATTTCTAAAAAAAATTATGGTGATAACATTGAAACTGATTTTGGGAAAATAGTAATTACAAAAACACCCTTCTTTAGTAACTATTACCTCAATAAAAAAATGAGGATTTTGATTTACCCTATTGACGTTGCTGTAGACAATTATTTAGGGGCCATTTCAATATACCCCACTAATAAAAATTCAAACGCAATAACCATTACCTTGCGTGACCCTATTGCCGATAAAGCGGCTGCGATTGTAGACAACTTAATCAAACAACACAATTTAGACGCTATTGCCGATAAGAACCAGGTGAGTAAAAACACAGCGAATTTTATTTCAGAGCGAATTAATTTTATTACAGGGGAATTAAATATTGTTGAAGAAGAGGCGCAAAATTATAAATCAAAAAATAAATTAACCGACATTGAATCGGAAGCCAAACTATTTTTAACCAGCGGAGATTTAGCAAATACAGGTTATCTGCAAACCAGCACCGAACTAAGCGTGGCCGATTTTATGCTAGATTACCTCGGTAAAAGCGCAGGCAACGAACTCATTCCTGCAAACCTTGGCCTTAGCGATGTATCCATAGCCACACAAATTAATGAGTACAATAAACTTTGGTTAGAAAAAAATAGAATTCAAAAAAATTCAACCGAAAAAAATCCTGTTGTTGAATCACTTAACCAACAATTAAATGAATTAAAAATTGGAATTAAAAACGCGCTCATTAATTTAAAAAACGCGTTAAAAATTAAACTACGGGATTTAGAGAGAAAAGAGGCTGAAATAAATTCCAAAATCACCTCAGTGCCAAAATATGAACGTGAATTCAGATTAATTCAACGCCAGCAACAAATTAAAGAGCAATTATATTTATACCTTTTACAAAAACGTGAAGAAACAAACATTGCACTGGCAGTCACTGTGGCCAATGCCAAAATCATTGATAAAGCTTATAGTGACGGATCACAAGTTGCGCCTAAAAAAAAGATGGTGTACTTGAGCTCTTTAATGATTGGGTTTGTTTTGCCAATTTTGATTTTTTACTTTTTAGATTTATTAGACACCAAAGTTCATGGTAAAAAAGAAATTGATGATTTCAAATTAGCATATTTAGGCGATATACCTGAAACTAAAGATAAAAATAAGTTAATAGTCGTAGAAAATGTGCGCTCCAACATGGCAGAAGCCTTTAGGATTTTAAGAAGTAATTTGGAGTTTTTAAACAATAAAACGCCTTCCAAAAATAAAATTGTATTTGTTACTTCTACAATTGGAAAAGAGGGAAAATCATTTATTTCATTAAATCTTTCTGCTACCATTGCTTTAGCCAACAAAAGGGTATTACTAATTGGAACTGACTTACGTAATCCAAAGTTACTACAGTACATGAATCTTGAAAAAAGACAAGGTTTAAGTAATTTGATTGTCAATCAAGAATTAAGCATTAAAGATGTCATATTTTCGTCTGATACTAGTTCATCTTTTGATATCTTACCTTCCGGGACAATACCGCCAAATCCTTCTGAACTGTTGATGCATTCAAGGGTCAAACAAATTTTTGATTATGCAAGAGAAAACTATGACATCACAATTGTTGATACAGCGCCTATAGGATTGGTAGCCGATACATTACTAATTTCTCAATATGCAGATTCAACAATTTTTGTGGCACGTGCCGGTTATTTGGATAAACGTTTGCTACGTATTGTTGACTCATTAAATCGCGAAAATCGATTGCCAAATTTAGCTTGTTTAATAAATGGTGCTAATTATAAAAAAGGTTACGGCTATGGGTACGGCTATGGGTATGGCTATGGATATGGCGGTTATGGATATGGGCACGAAAAAGAGATTCCCTTATGGAAACGTTTGATGAAAGCTTGGTAAAAAGTAGATCAAAACATTGATTGTCAATGTTTTATGAATAACTTTCTTAAGATTCTTATCTTGACGATAATTTAACATTCCATATCTTGTACACATGAATAATTATGTTTATTATTGTTCTTCCTAATTAATTGCTTTTTAAACAGTTAAATAGTTTAGTTTAAACAAAATGAAAAAACAAATAAAGATTATTGTTCTTTTCCTGCTTTTAAGCAAAGTAGTGGCTTTTGGTCAGGACTCGAAAAGAACTGCAAAGGAATTTTTTGCTGATTTAAAAGACACGCCATGGATTTTTGGTGCAGGTTGGAATGTAGTGCATGATGATGCAGGCTTATGGTATAAAAATTTATTTAATGCTGCCAATGCGTGGCACATACCAGCTTATCCTAGCCGTTTAACCTGTGAAAAAGTGTTGGATAAAAAATTAGGCTGGAGCACTGAATTAATGGTGGCTTACAACAGATACAAGGTAGGTAATTATTATGAAGAAGACAAAGTATTGGTGCCCACACAATGGTCTTTATTATCTGTGGATTTAATGGGTAAATATGATTTTAATAAATTATACGACCTCAATAAAGCTTTGTTTAAAGCTGCTACTTTTAAAGCAATAAACGAATACATTCAACCTTTTGGCACCTTTGGTTTTGGTTATACCATGCGTACCATACCTGGCCGCGAACATTCAGCCAATTTTAATACCGGACTTGGTTTAAACTCTTATTTATATGGCGGTTGGGGTTTGCAAATTCAAAGTATGGCCAAATTTGGCATCGGAAAAGGTTTCCCGTTTAATGGAAGAAATTACTTTCAACATTCAATCGGTGTCATTTATAAATTTGATCCTAAAATAAGTTCTATTGGCAATCGTTATAAGTTCAAAAAACACGAAGTAAAAAGCCGCTTCTAAAAAATAGTTGACAAATAAAAAAGCCTTCCTGAAAATTCAAGAAGGCTTTTTTATTTTGTATTATGTAATATTTAACCCAAATTATGCATTAGAAGGCGAAGCATGAGCCGAACTAATTGTATTAGTTGGGTTTATCCTGCCTAATGCAGGTTGACCTGCTAAAGGCAGGCATGCCTACCTATTGCAGGCGAGCCCGATTCAGAAAATCACTTTTTGCGTATACCAATGCGAAAAAGTAATTATGCCAATAATTATTTTTGCTACAGTGGTTTATACCGATTAGAAAGAAGTTTGGTGCAATGAAGTGAAACGAAATTGGACCATTACTTATACCATTTATAAATTAAAAGTAGTCTAAAGCATTTAAGTCACCCTGAGCGTAGTCGAAGGGTGCTTGAATATCAGACTTCGACTCCGCTCAGTCTGACCATAGACTCTTTAACAATTATAAATAGTATTATTTCACATCTGTATTTCAGGCACTTCTGAACAAAGGGTTGATTTTCTTACATCGTTTATTCATTTGGTTTTCCAAATGAATAAAATGGGTTAAGCTCCTTTTTCGGCATCCACTTCTCCTGATGCAGCAGCCAAGGCTGTCATATCCCGATCAAAAAAGTACAAGCCACCTTTATCATCGCCAATTAATTTTAGTTTATCAACTGTTTGACGCGCTAATGCCTCTTCCTCTATTTGTTCACTTACATACCATTGTAAAAAATTATGCGTAGTGTAATCTTTCTCTTTTAAGGTAATATCTACCAAATTATTGATTTCATTGGTTACCTTAATCTCATGTTTTAAAATTTCTTCAAACACAGCCTTCACAGATTTAAATGTTACAGGCGGTTGTTTTAAAGCCGGCACTACACCGTGTCCGCCGCGCTCGTTCACAAAACGCACTAACTTAATCATGTGCATGCGCTCTTCATCTGCGTGCGAATATAAAAATGCGGAAACGCCATTTAATCCTTGTGTTTCGGCCCAACTGGCCATGGCTAAATAATATTGAGAGGAAGATGCCTCTAATTCAATTTGCTTGTTTAAAGCCTGACTTACTTTACTAGACAACATAATGATGATTTTTTATAAAGATACATACTATTTGAACAGAACAAGGTTAAAATAGTTTTAAATAATCATTCTAAATAAAACCTGGTTTAACCCAATTTATGCAATAGAAGGCTAAGAATTAGCCGAACTACTTGTATTAATTGGGGTTATCCCGATTTAGAAAATCACCATTTGGGTATACCAATGTGAAAAAATAATTATGGCACTAATTATTTTTGCTACAGTGGTTTATACCGATTAGAAAGAAGTTTGGTGCAATGAAGTGAAACGAAATTGGACCATT
>JADBXZ010000090.1 GCA_020403265.1 Bacteroidota bacterium | reverse complement strand
AACTATCCTTGTCGGGTAATGCTCCTGTTTCTGCACAAATTAATAATTCGGCAAATTCAACTGTTGCTGTTCCAAATTCAATTACATCATCGTCACTTACTAACTGCCCATCAAAATTGAAATGTGCCCCTACTTGGTTACGAACTGCTTTAAGTTGTTTCAATTTATCTATAACTGTCACTAATGGAATATCATTAGATAATACAGTGTATTTGCCATCTCCGTCTTTTGTGAAATGTTCTACTCTAAAAACCTTTAGCAATTCTTTAGATAAGCCTGTAAGCAATTCGTGAAGTTGATAATCTGCTTTTGGCTTTCTTGGTAAACGTGATGAATATTTTAGTGTAATGTAGTCCAAAATGTTTTCAAGCATTCTACCTGCTGTACCTGCAATATTTTCTCTATGAAAATCTTTTTCATCAGCCAATAATTGTTTTAACTCTGCCAAAATAATTTTGCTATTGAAAACACGAATACCGTTTTCTTTTGTCCAGTTACGAAGTTCCATGAATTGAACATTACCTGCTGGTGCTCTATTGTTGCGGTATCTTTCTCTCCAAGGTCTGTAATGGGTGGTAATAATTATTTGCCCAAAGTGTTTTTCTTCATCATGTAACAAATCAATAAACCTGTCTAAATGTTTATCATCAACTGACATTACCACATCATCCAAAACAAGGATAGTATCGCCTGTGCTATATTTTTTTGCTAATGCTAAAAATATGCAAATGCCCAAAGTATCTAAATGGCTTTCGCTGTAAACAGATTGAGGCGTAATGCCTTCCTCTGTATGAAAATTGGCTTGTAATTCTAATGATGTTTTGAATTTTGGATTAAGAAATAGTTTTATACCTCCTAAGCCTTCTTTAGGGTGTATGCTTTGATACATCTGTTCTACTTCACCCGATATAGATAGTAATTCGTTATCGTAGTAATCTTTGCGTTCCTTCTCAACTATAACCAATGCTTTAGCAGTAGCAATAGAAAGTTTGCCTAATTTTTCTGATTTAGTGAGTTGAAGGGTAATTGTATCAAACTGTGTCTTTATAAAGTTGTGTTGCTCTATTGCTTTTGACTTTAGTTTTTCAGCATTTTCAATTCTAGCAAATAAAGCGGTTAGCGGTGTTATGTTTGCTGTAAAACAAGTATAGTTTGCACTTATATCAGTTCCAATTGTATCAACAAAAGGTGCAATATCTGGAACATCTGTTTTGTACTTAGCTATTGAATTTTTATATTTAATAAGTAGTCCGCTAAAATTTTCAACTGCCTTGTTCTGTATAGCAATATTTCTATCATTTACCTTTTTTGTATCTACTACTAACTTGGCTGCTTTGCCTAATGCATCCATTGAAGCAATTTGCTTATTTAAAGAAGTAAGCACTTCGGTTTTATCAATATCGCTTGAACAAACAGGGCAATTTGTAATAGGGTCTTTTGCTGCAATATAGTTTTTGGCTTGTTGCAACAAAGTAAACAGCGAAGCATTGTTATTGATGCTCTCAGCTTGTAATTTCTTTAATGCCTCCGTTGCATTGTTAAATGCCGTTTGTGAAGCCTTTACTATACCTAATGAACTTAATATTTCTTTGTACTTATTGTCAATTGCCCTCCATTCATTTGTTAATAATCTTAGTGTATTGAGTGCAATTTTATCTTTACTCAAATCCATTTCGGCTTGTGCTTTTGCCCATAATAGCATATCGCCTTGTGGCTTACCCTCTTTAATCCAAGCTTGTTCTAAAGTATCTTTAGCACTTGCAAGTACTCGAACTGAATTTTCTAATTCATTATCAACATCTCTGCTTGTTTTTCTTAACTCTTCCTCTGCTGCATAAATGCTTGAAACATCAATATAGTCCTTCAATGAATTATACCTTTCAGAAGGCTTTAAATTCATTATGTTGATGATTTGGCTTCTTCTTAAAAACCTTAATGGCGGTAAACCTGTTGCAGGGGTTTTAGTGAAATCTTTTGCAGTACCGGCTAAGGATGCTGAATAAGTGCCTGTATCTGTATTTAGTGTTATTTTAGTTTCACCTATGCCTGTGCCTAATGATTTAATAAACTGTGGATCAATTGAAGATTTATCGTCTAATGAGCCTCTATTCTCTGTAAGTAAGCAAATGAAAGCATCTGCAATAGTTGATTTGCCATTACCATTTTCAGCAAAAATCATAGTGATTTTCTTTGAAGGGTCAAAGTCAATTGTTACTGGCTTGGTTGCACCTCTAAAAGAGGATATGTAGAGGTTATTTAGCTTCATCTGTATCAATTGTTTTTGTAACAGGTTTATTTAAAACTTCCTCAAATGCTAATTTCCAATCCACATCTTTTAGTGTACCCTTTGCCAATTTAATCCCCAATTGAGTTTCAGTATCATTGATTAAGCCAGCTGCTTTCAATTTATCGTCAATTATTTTAGCTAATTCTGCGTTGCTCTTGCTCATATCGTTGATTAAATAAGTTTCCATTTAATTAAAAACAAAGGTTCTTCATTCAAATTTTGCTGTAATCTTTGCTCAATCTGGTCTATTAACTTGTCTTTGTTTTGTTCTATTTCTTTTGCTGCACCATCATATTCTTTCCATGCAGTATCTCTTTCGTTTTCTAACTTCTTCCGTTGTTTTTCAAGTTTTAATTTATCAGGCAAATTGGGTGCTAATCGTGATTGCTTCTTTACTTCTTTAATTTCAAAATCCAAATCTTTAAGGGTTACTTTTAATGAGTTTCTGCGGTCTTCACCCCAATGGTCTAATTTTTCTAATTCGTTTTCAAAATATACAGCATTGCGTTGGCCAATTTCATCTAAGGTGCTTAAACGATGTGTACGAATTTGCTCTGCTAATTTCAGAGAAACGCTTAATGGAACTGCTATTGCTGAATTATTGATGGTAGCTGGAATTGAAAAGAACCTTTCGCATTGGTGCTTATCTAATAAAGTACCATTATCGGTGATACCACACAATTGGATAAACTCTTCTAATTCAAAAGATGTAATACTTAATACATTGCCCATCATATAACCCGATTGTCCAACAAAACCTTCAATGGCTGCAATGTTTTTAACTGTATTGGTATAATCGAAAACAAGCTCAATTTCTTCCAATTTAGTAGCCTTGCAGGTATCAATTATTTTTTGAGCCAAAGGATGTCCAATTCGGTAAACATTAGCATCGTCTATATTTTTACCAATACGATAAGGACCAGGATGTATTTTAACTTCGGGGAATGGATTGTTTAATAAACGAAATGAATGTTCATCAACAGAAAACTCAGCATTGGTGGCTAAAAAATATTGTGTAATATCCCAAAGCCATGTTTCGTATTTTGAAAGATACTCTTTACTCTCTTGTAGGTTTATGCGTAATTTTTCGTGTACTTCTTCATCAAAGTTTTCTAATAAGTTTTTTCGGGTCTTTTTAAATTCATCTTCTATACTGTCTTTTAGTTCGCTTTTTAATACATCGAAAGCCTGATTTATTTCTGCTACGGTTCTGCAATTTTGATATATTTCTGCTATTCTTTTTTCAAAATCAACACCGTTTTCTATATTACCTAATACTTCATCACTCGCACCAAAAACACCATTGAATAATTGGAATTTATCACGAAGCAACTCATAAACTCTTTGGTCTGCTGCATTTGCTTTGTTTAAGAAATTTATAACTACAACATCATATTTTTGACCATAGCGGTGGCATCTTCCAATTCTTTGTTCGATACGTTGGGGGTTCCAAGGCATATCGTAATTGATAATCATAGAACAGAACTGCAAATTGATACCCTCTGCTGCTGCTTCGGTGGCAATCATTATAGTTGCTTCTTCTCTAAAGTAATCAACTAATGCAGCCCTCATATCAGCACTTCTTGAACCTGTTGCTCGGTCGGTATCTTTGTATTTAGCTGCCCATGTTGAATAAATTTCTCTTGATTTAGGGTCTGTATTTGAACCATTAAACAAAACAACTTT
>JADBXZ010000009.1 GCA_020403265.1 Bacteroidota bacterium | reverse complement strand
TAATTAAACTAAGATAATACTATTTAGGTTTGATTTCCTATTTTTATTAACTTTTTTTTAATTCGGCAGATTTAATATAGAAGTGATTGTATTAGCTATATTTGCTGAACTTTTGGAGCGTTTAAAAATATTTATTATCGGCCCAGCCTTTCCTTTAAGAGGAGGGCCCGCAGAGTTTAACCAGAACCTTTGCATGGAACTTATTAAAGCCGGGCACGATGCCCAAATTATTTCTTACAGTTTACAATACCCCAATTTTTTGTTCCCGGGATCAAGTCAATACGAAACATCCGGCCAAGCTCCTTTAGGAATAAAAATTCACACATTAATTAATACAATTAATCCTTTAAATTGGTTTAATGTAGCAAGGTTTATTAAAAAAGAAAAACCACATTTTATTTTATTCAGATATTGGCTGCCTTTTTTTGGTCCATGTTTAGGAACTATTGCGCGACTTGTAAAATCTAAAACAACAGTGTTAGCTTTAACAGACAATGTAATTCCGCATGAAAAAAGAATAGGTGATAAACAATTCACCAACTACTTCATTAAAGGCTGTCATGGTTTTATTGCAATGAGTCAATCTGTTTTAAAAGATATCGATTTATTTGCAGGCAAAACAAACAAAGCATACAGTCCGCACCCTATGTACGAAACATATGGATTACCTGTTACTAAAGAAGAGGCTTGCAAAACACTTCAACTTGATTCGAATAAGAAATATATTTTATTTTTTGGACTAATAAGACATTATAAGGGATTGGATTTATTAATAGAAGCCTTCGGTAAAAGTAAAGTTAGCCAGGATGTTCATCTGTTAATAGCCGGTGAATTTTACGAATCAAAAGAAAACTACCTTCAGCTCATAGCATCATCCTCTAAAAAAGAGCAAATAATTTTACATGACAAATTTATCCCCAATGATTTAGTAAAACATTACTTCTGTGCTTCAAGTCTTGTTGCACAAACCTATCGCAATGCTACTAATAGTGGCGTAACAATGGTAGGATACTATTACAACAAACCGATGTTGGTAACCAATGTTGGTGGATTAAAAGAAATCGTTCCGGATGGAAAATGTGGTTTTTTAGTAAATACCGATACCAATGAAATAGCATCTAAGCTCACCAGTTATTTTAACGGTGATTTTGAAAATCAATTTTCTGAAAATGTTAAAATTGAAAAAGTTAAATACGAATGGATAACCTTTATTGGCAATTTAATTGAATTGTATCGTAAAAGCTCCAAATATTAACAAACTTGGTAGCTTATCAATTAATTCTAATCTCAAACTTCTTCACTTTAATTATTGGCGTCATTAAAAAAAGGATATCAGAATAAACTTATAATAAAACAAAAATGCCTGTTAAGTGGGTAATCAACCTAACAAGCATTTGAGGGATTGTTTTATTAAAAATTTATTCTTTCGATTGAGCTAACTTTTTGGCTTCTAAACGCTCCAAATAGGCTGTACGGCGGATATTTTTTTCTCGTAAACCACTGAAATAACTTTTTGTTGTTACAATAACAGCTCCGCCCATTAAGTCGCCATACATAGCCGGCACACCACCACTAAAAAAAGTAAGATTTTCAACGGCTAAACCAGCCACGTTTGTTGGACCAAGCGTACGGCAACCGTCAACATAATAGGCTGTTGCATCACTACGCGACCCTCTCACATATACATTACCCTTGTTATCAGAATAAGCATTTGAAGTTAAATTACTCAACATCCCTTTAATATCACCTCGCTCATAACCTGCACTTAATAAAAGGTCTTTGGCATCAATACTTGTCATACTATACATATTCTTATCCACTCCTCCCTGAACATAAACCTTTTCGGGTGCTGTAACGGTAACTGTTGCTAAGGTATTAATGTTCAACTCTACATTTAAGTAGGTTGCGTCATTTGGAATGATTTTAATTTTTTTAATGGGTTGTGTTTGATGCTCCGGATCGGAAACATACATGTCATAAGAACCCGGTGTAAGCGGTTTGTAAACATAATTTCCGTTTTCATCACTTTGTGTTCCTCCCACTAATAAGTCGGCCTGCACAATTTTTATGGTAGCAAACGGAACTGTTTTTCCATCCGTATTAGTGATTTTGCCTCTTATTTCGCCATAGGCTGCTTGCGCATTAACAGAGTTTACGAGTCCGATTAAACTCAGAATGAGAATTTGTTTTAAATTTTTCATGTTAGTCGTTTTTTAGATTATTATTTTTCAGCGCTGTTACAATAAAAACGTTGAATCCAATAAATTCCATAAAAAAATTAATTTTATGGAAAAATAAAATTATTCCGTCTTAACAATAGAATGTGGCTTTTTAATAAAACAACGCTATTAAATGATGAAGAACTGATTGCCGAGTATTACAAAACGGGCAATCAGCAACTTATTGGAAAGTTGTTCAGCAACCACGTTAAAACGATATATGGCGTTTGTTTATTTTATTTTAAAGATAAAGATGTTGCAAAAGACCACGTGATGCAGATCACAGAAAAATTATTTGTTGAATTAAAGAAAAAACCTATTCAACACTTTAAAGCATGGTTAAGTTTTGTTGTAAGAAATCATTGCATAAGCGAAATACGCAAAACCAAAAATAAACACTTTGTTTCAGAGACTTATTTAGATTTTGAACTCAATTTAACTACACTTGAAGAAGAACAAAAAATTGATCTTGTAAATGACGAAAATCTTTTGCAGCACTTAAGAGAGGTATTGCCAAAATTAAAAGAGAAGCAAAAGATTTGCATAGAATATTTTTACTTGAACAATAAAAGTTACCACGAAATTGCTGAATTAACATCGTTTACTATCAATGAAATTAAAAGCTATATCCAAAATGGTAAACGAAATCTAAAACTACTGATCGAAGAAAAAATTAATAAATCAAATCATGGTAAATAATTACATAAACAAAAGTGATTTAGACTATCTTGCAGAGCGAGGCTTGGAAGAATTTGACAATACAGATGCCGACATTGCTGAATTAACTACTAAAATTGAAAAAATATATAATTCATCTAACTTCAATTTTTATTTTTCCTGCTTTGGAATTAGCTTGCTTTTAAGCCTGACTTTGATTTTCTCATTTATTAATAAGGTTTCTGTTACGCCTACCCGTTCATCACTTCAATCAAGCAATCTCCTTGAAAATAAATTAAAACGTGTTTTGCCGATAATTTTAGACACGATAGTTGTAACCGCAGAACCATTTCAAAAAGCTATAGGTTCTGATGATTTGTCTGATAGTAATGAAAGTAACGACACGATAGTGGTTGCCAATATGCCTCAACACACTTATACAATAGAGCCGGTTGTTGTCAATGAATTGGAATTAACCTATGCTGCAAATGCCCCATACAGATTTATACATAATTTAAAAGTGACTGGTTTTCAAGATTATTATTTTAACAAACAATTTTACACTCCAGCCATCAAGGGCAATCTAATGGCTTGTTTCACAAATTCTATAGAACTGCAAATGAGTAAGAGTGCATTAAAAAATTATCAGTTAACCTATCTTCATGAATGGCTGGCAGATGGATTGAATTATTTTAATCGAAAAAATTACACAACTGCATCCTATTATTTTTCTGAACTACTCAAGCAAAATGCTGATGATGTTAATGCCCTTTTTTATGCAGGTTTATGCAATTATCATGTAGGTTATTACGATGCAGCTATCCAAAACTTCGATCGTGTTATTAACCATAAAAACAATAATTTTCTTCTTGAGTCTGACTATTACAAGGCACTATCATTAATAGGCAACAAGCAATATAATGAAGGCAAATTGTTGCTCAATAAAATCAGTAAGACTGGAAATTTTTATGCTAAACCCGCTGCACAATTACTTGAAAAATTATAAATAATGCTTAACTTGTGGCATGTTTACGATTGATACACACACGCACATTATTCCTAAAAACATCCCGGATTTTAATAAACAATTTGGCTATGGTGATTTTATTACCCTTCATCACCACCAAGCTAACAAAGCATGGATGATGCAAGGTGATAAAAAATTCAGAGAAATAGAAATTAATTGCTGGGATCCTGAAACTCGCTTACAGCAAATGAATGAACATCAAGCGCATATGCAGGTCATTTGCACCATTCCGGTTATGTTCAGTTATTGGGCAAAAGCAAATGATGCCTTAATCGTTAATCAATTTCTTAATGATGATATTGCTAAAACTTTTCAAACTTATCCTGATAAATTTATAGGTCTTGCTACTGTTCCGATGCAAGACACGAAGCTTGCCATAAAGGAACTTGAACGTTGCATGAAACTAGGCTATAAAGGTGTTCAGATAGGTAGCAACGTAAATAATTTAAATTTAAACGAACCGCAATTTGATGAATTCTTTGCTGCTTGTGAAAGTTTAAATGCCGCCATTTTAATCCACCCATGGCAAATGATGGGTCAAGAACACATGACTAAATATTGGCTGCCATGGTTAGTTGGCATGCCTGCCGAAATTAGTAGAGCCATTTGTAGTTTTATATTTGGTGGTGTTTTTGAAAAATATAAAAATCTAAGGGTTTGTTTTGCGCATGGCGGCGGTTCCTTCTTACCAACACTAGGCAGAATAATTCATGGGTGGGAATGCAGACCGGATTTAGTTGCAATTGATAATCCTATAAATCCAAAAAATTATTTAGGAAAATTTTGGGTAGATAGCCATGTTTGCGATCATAAAATGCTCCAATACATTATTGATATGGTTGGCGCTGATAAAATAGTACAAGGAAGCGATTACCCCTTCCCGCTTGGTGAAGCCAATCCAGGAGAATTGGTGAGAAGTGCCCCAATATCGGATTTAGAGAAAAAAATAATTTTAGGTGATGCCGCTAAAACCTGGCTGGCTATTTAATAAAAAAGCCTCTTTGAATCAAAGAGGCTTAAAAGTTGCCCGAGCTGGATTCGAACCAACACAGTCAGAACCAAAATCTGAAGTCCTGCCATTAGACGATCGGGCATTTTCGTTAAAGAACTTTAAAAAACGGGTACAAAAATAATACTTTCCGAGCAGTAATCCAATAAAAAAACAAAAAAATCGTTTCAAACCTTAAATTATTAGTAAGTTACCTCACTTTAAAACCGCTTAAAATCTTATATTCGCAATTCTTAAACTATGATGACTAAAGAATTTAAAAAACTAAACAACATTGTCGGATGGCTTGTTTTTGCTATCGCCACGTTTACTTATTGCTCTACTATTGAACCAACTGCCAGCTTTTGGGATTGTGGTGAATATATTGCTTGTGCTTATAAATTAGAAGTAGGTCACCCACCAGGCGCACCGTTCTTTTTATTAATAGGTAGATTTTTTGCTTTATTCGGAGGTTCAGATCCTGCAGCATCAGCTATGATGATTAACATCATGAGTGCGTTAAGCAGTTCGTTTACCATCTTGTTTTTATTTTGGACCATTAGCCGTTTAGCGTTAAAAACATTGAAAATTACAGCTGATAACTTTGATAAATCGAAGCAATGGGCCATTATTGGAGCAAGTACCATTGGCGCATTAGCTTATACATTCTCCGATTCATTCTGGTTTAGTGCGGTTGAAGGTGAGGTATACGCCATGAGTAGTTTCTTTACTGCCGTGGTGTTTTGGGCTATCCTAAAATGGGATGAAGAAGATTCTATTAATCCTACGTCTGCCCTTAGATGGATTGTGTTAATTTGTTATTTAATTGGTTTATCAATTGGCGTTCACTTATTAAATTTATTGGTGATTCCTGCCATTGCCTTTGTTATCTATTTTAAAAAATATAAGTTTACTTGGAAAGGTTTCGTCGTGGCCGGACTTTCATCGGTTTTAATACTTGGCTTTGTTCAAAGTATATTGATTTCAAAAACAGTAAAATTTTTAAGTGACTACGAAGTTTTCTTTACCAATAAATTAGGTATGCCTTATAATGTAGGTACCTTTTTGTTTATTGCTTTGGTAATTATTAGTCTTGTTGGATTTATTGCTTATTCTGCCACAAAAAATGAAAAACATTACAAAGTCGGATTTTATACGTCTGTTGTAATTGGTTTTTTTGCAGTGGCCTCATTTCAAAAAGGATCAGATGCATTTTTCAGATTAGTGTTTTTTGGTGGGATGTTATATGCCATCCATTATTACAAAACAAAAACAGTTTTGCTAAATACTATCTTTTTAAGCCTGGCTACAATATTAATCGGCTTCTCATCATTTTTTGTATTGGTTATACGTTCACAAGCAAATACGCCAATGGATGAAAATGATCCGGAAAACGCGCCTAATATGTTATCCTACTTATTGCGCGAACAATATGGTGACTGGCCAATTCTTTATGGTCAATATTACAATGCGCCAACACGTCCTAACTCTGAGTTTGGTGACGGTACAGCCATCTATGGTAAAGATGAGGCAACAAAAAAATACCGCGTAATTGATGCCAGGAAAAAAACAAAACCGGTGTATGAAAAAGAATTTTGTACCGTTTTTCCTCGTATGTGGAGCGGGCAAGCACATCATGAAAACGCCTACAAATATTGGGGAAATGTTCAAGAACATCATAAGTTCGTGAACGTGGAAGGAAGAAATGGTCCTGAATCAGTAGAAGTTCCGACATTTGCCGCCAACTTAAATTACTTCATCAGTTACCAAATGAACTACATGTACTGGCGCTATTTTGGCTGGAATTTTATTGGTCGCCAAAATGATGTGCAAGGCTTAATGCGTAACTCAATGGAAGGTAATTGTGTTACCGGTATAACAGGAATAGATAATTGGTTATTGGATAGTGATACTGAACAAATTATTTACAGAGATAAAAATAACTTTGCGAGAAATCATTTTTATGCCTTACCATTAATATTAGGATTACTTGGCTTATTTTTTCAGGTTAAAAATGATAAACCAGGAGCCTGGTTAGTTTTCTGTGTATTTTTCTTAACGGGTCTTGCAATCGTTATTTATTTAAATCAGTATCCTTATCAACCCCGTGAACGTGATTATGCCTATGCAGGCAGCTTTTACGCCTTTGCTATTTGGATAGGATACGGGGTACTGTTTATTTACGATGCCCTTTCTAAAAAAGCGGCTTCAGTTGGAATTGCAGTGGGTTCTACCGCATTATGTTTAGTAGTGCCCGGCATAATGGCTAAAGAAGGCTGGAATGATCACGATCGTTCTTTAAGAACGTTATCTAGAGATTGTGCCATTAACTATCTGCAAAGTTGTGCCCCAAATGCAATTTTATTCACCAATGGCGATAATGACACTTTCCCGCTCTGGTATGCACAAGAAGTAGAAGGAATCAGAACAGATGTTAGAGTTGTAAACTTAAGTTTATTGCAAACGGATTGGTATATCCGCCAAATGCAGCGTGCAGCATACGATAGCAAACCAGTGCCATTTACGATTGAAGATCGAAAAATTGAATCGGAAAAATTAGGATATGCCTATATAAGCGCTCAGGATGACAAACCCGTAGCTTTAAAAGAAGCTATGAAATTTTTATTAAGCGACAATATTGAAAACAAATATGATGTTGGAGGCGGAACCGTTATTGATTTATTTCCGGCCCGTACATTGTATGTGAATGTTGATAGCATGAAGGTAATGAAAAATAAGGTGATTTCAGTCAAAGATACGTCCCGCCTAGCTAAACGAATTACTTGGGATTTAGGTGGCAGATCAGCTATTATGAAAAATGACATCCTTGTTCTTGATTTAATTGCCAATAACACATGGGAACGTCCAATTTACTTTGCTGTTACAACCGGCGATGATGCATATGTTGGCTTAAAGAAATACTTTCAATTAGAAGGTTTAGCTTATCGATTTGTTCCGATTAAACAAACAGAAAAAGAAGAAGCAATGGGAGGACGAGTAAATACTGAGGTGATGTACAAACACATCATGGAAGATTTCAAATGGGGCGGAATGGACAAGAAAGGTGTGAATTTAGATGAAAACTGTGTAAGAATGTGTGGCAACCTTAGAATGCAAATGAGCATTTTAGCCAGTGCATTAGTTGAAGAAGGTAAAACCAAAAAAGCAAAAGAGGTTTTAGACAAATGCTTAACCGTTATGCCGGATGAAAACATAGCTTACGACGCAACTATTTTCCCGATGTGCGCAACTTACTATGATATCAAAGAAACTGCTAAAGCAAACGAACTTGCCAAAAAATTATTTGATATTTTTGAAGGTGATTTAAGAATCTACAACCAACAAAAGCCAAATAGAATGGCAGCTTTTAGCAGAGAAAAAGAACAGGCTAAAGAAATCCTGAAACGTTTAGTTAGTTTAACCTCACAGTTCAAACAGGATGATTTGAGCAAGCAGTTTATGCAAAGATTAAGTGCAATTGTTCCACCTGAAGAATTAATGCCACAAGAACCTCAAGGTATTCCGCAAGAAGCACAATAAATTAAATCATGCTGGTAGAGTTTACATAGGTGTAAACTCTACTAGTTCTCCTTCCTGCATGTTCTCTATTAAATAATTGTGAATTCTGATTCGCTTTAAATTAACTACAGTATACCCAAGTGCTTTGCACATTCGCCTGATTTGTTTATTCTTACCCTCTGTTAATATAACACGCACTAACTTATCGCCTTTCTTTTCGCAGTAACAAGGTTGTGTAACATAAAAACCAATATCTACGCCATTCGAAAACTTGCGGCAAAATTCATCGTCTATAGACTTATCAAGTAACACCAAATATTCTTTTTCTTTAATGGCTTTTGGATTTATTATCGTTTCAATCCATTTACCATCATTACTCAATAATAATAACCCTTCAGAGTTTTTATCCAAACGCCCTGCAATACTTAAACCCTCATATCCGGCAAAAAAAGGAGCCAGATTTCCATCGATAGTATTATTCAAAGTACTTTCCATTCCTTTAGGTTTATAAAATTTCAAATAAATCCTGGTTTTCTTTTGTCTTACTACCACTTTGTCCAGACTAATTTCACACCAGTTTTCTATTTCAATATTCTCTGCAATAACCGATCCATCAATACATACTCTACCACTTAGAATTGCCTCTTTAGCCTCTTTATTTGTAAGCATTAATGTATGCACTAAATAGTATTGTATTTTCTTATAAAAGCTCAAATCGTATTATAATTGTTAACTTTGTAAAGTTGCAAGAAATAATACAAATATCACACATCAAAAAAACGTATGTCATTGGCGAAGAAACCATTCATGCCTTAAAGGATGTTTCGGTTACAATACATAAAAATGAGTACGTTGCGCTAATGGGACCATCCGGTAGTGGTAAATCAACATTAATGAATATGTTAGGTTGTTTAGATAGCCCTACCTCCGGAGAATATATCCTTAATAACATTTCTGTAGCAAAAATGTCGGATAACGAATTGGCAGAAGTAAGAAACAAAGAGATTGGATTTGTTTTTCAGACGTTTAATTTGTTACCAAGAGCAAGTACACTTGAAAATGTTGCCCTGCCTTTAGTTTATGCAGGTTTTAGCAAAAGTGAAAGGGAAAAAAGAGCTAAGGAAGTACTTGAACAAGTAGGACTCGGCAATCGTATGAATCATAAACCAAACGAATTAAGTGGTGGTCAGCGACAAAGAGTAGCTATAGCAAGGGCATTAGTTAACAAACCGGCCATTATATTAGCCGATGAACCAACGGGTAATTTAGATAGTAAAACTTCTATTGAAATTATGGGGCTTTTTGAAGACATTCATAAAAACGGCAATACCATTATTTTAGTAACGCATGAAGAAGATATTGCGTTGCATGCACACCGCGTTGTTCGTTTAAGAGATGGCTTGGTAGAATCTGATTTACCAAATGAAAAAATAATCACCTACAAAAATCGATTAGAAACAACTAATAACCAATAGGATAATTGTTAATTCGAATAATTTCCCCGTTTCTTTTTTCATAATAATCTAGTGTATCAGGTCTTAAGCAGAAATTACTAACGTAATAGTCACCATTAGATACCTCGTGATTAATAAAAAAAATGTACTTCTTATCCTTTTGCAACTTCACTTTTTGCTCATAAACAAAATAGGAAGGATAGCGTTGAGAGAAATGAATATCTCCGAAAAAGTCCCAATTAGCAGAATTACCTTTGGTGCCTTCAACTATAAAATGTGCTCTTGTATTTTCCAGGTTGAATTTTTTAAAGTGAAAATAAAAGGTTACTATATAATTCCCACTTTCCATTTTATTACTGTCGAGGATAAAAAGCTTATTATACTCGTAACACTTATACCATTGGTAAAATGGAGGTTGGCTACGAGTAACTTTATAAATCTTATTTGTTACTGTATCCCTTGTTAAGTTAACAGCCTTTTCAAGGGGAGTGACTTCAGGGTTTAACAAATCTTTAGCTTGTAATTCAAATAAATTCAACTCATCTATCTTGGCAACAAATTTTGATTTTTGAAGCAACCTCTCTTCCTCCGGTTTTAATTGATTACCTTGATAAATAATTAATATGGGTTTATCAGACATTAATTTCTTTAGCTCAGGTTTACTTCTAAAAGAGTTTAGAGAACCGGTACCTTTTTCAGTTTCGTATAATGATGTTCTTGAACCTAAATGGCTCAATATAGGCAATTTTGAATGAAAAGAAATTAACATGGCCATTGAAGCAATTTCTTCAAGTGGTCTATGATAAACTTCACTTCCTAAATGAAAATAAGGTAAAGGTAAAATGGCTTGATAATTTTTAGATAATGCCAATTGTATGATTTTAGTTTGCTCACTTGTTATATTTTCTCTTTTAAAATAATTCTTATCTTGAAATAAATACTCACCTAAGTTTTTATGAAAGTAATATCCTTCATACGAATTTCCAAAAAGGTAAACTAAACCAAGTACTATTACGAGGATATTTTTAAAAATAAGATTGGATTTTACTTTTTTAATAAAATCATCAATCATTACTATAATAAAAACCGGAGTACAATAATAAAAATACCATGCAAATCTTCCAAGACCTCTGAATTGCTTTAAAGCTGTAGGATAAATTCCTAAATCTTTGAGTAAATTATTCACATAACCAAATGAAAACAACAAGAAAAAAGTGGAAACCATCAATAAAAAAATAATTGGAAGATTTTTTTTAGAAAATTTAAAAATCAAAACTATTAGAGAAATGCTTAAAAATATACTACAAGCTAATCCAACATAACTCACACCTTCCCATTTTTCGGGTGTCATAAAATCGGTATTATTGAATAAGTTCTGTAATGGTCCAAAATGTGGTAAAAAAACGAGATCCGGACTAGAGACATAAACGGTTTCACCATAAGGAATAACCGGCCTTTGAAAATGGCGATCTGTAAGTTTCATTGTGAATTTAAATAAAACTACAGGCACTACTAAAAATAAAGAATTAAGAAAATACCTTAAGTTAATTTGTTTGAGTGGAAACGTTTTTGAAATCAAAAAAAACAATAAACTAAATAAGGTTGTACCCAAGCCCAAATAAGGATGAGTAAAAAATGCAAGCGTGGAAACTAAGCTTGAATAATAAATATATTTCTGGTTGTTAATTTTATAATAAGCTAATCCAAAATAAATAACCAAAGGAATCGGCAGTGAATAGGCCAGCGCAAAATGACCTCCAACTCTGCCAATTTGAGGAGATAATATGGCAATAGCAATTGAAGAGCAGAAAGCTAAAAAACGATTTACTTTATATAATTCAAATATTTTAAAGTACACATTGCTTACAAAAACGAACGATAAGAAAATAACCACATGCATAACACCAATGGCATAAGGCTTCAAAAATGGAATAAGACTTACAATGGTTGCCAATAATGGTTGTGCGTCTGTGTAAACAATGTGTTCTCCAAATGGAAAATTCAAACCAATCGTCTCAATAAAAGTTTTATTATTGCAAATGTGATTAATGTATGAATAATAACCATGAATGCCATCTCCTGAAAAAACTGATAGAAATGAATTAGGAGATTTTAATACTTGTCCAAAATGAATAGCAAAAAAACTAAAAGTGAACAACACCAGTAAACAATGAATAACGTACGAGTTATTCCCCATTCGAATCAAGCGCTGCTGCATCATTAAATGATTTTATTACATGAAAGCATCTACTTCTTTGTAAAGGTGTAAACCAATAAAGACCCAAATCTTTTAAAATATTTTACTTCAAATTTGTGTACGCTCAAAGCCAATTTCCAATTAATAGTTGCCAACCACGGCGCAAAGGTGTTAATTTGCTTTTTATTACTACAAATAAATCCGGCATTCTTTCCTTTTTGCTCAAGTATCGAACCTTTATACAAAAATTCATGCTGCTCATCTGCAAGGTTTGGTACTAATTTAAAAAAATCTAAACTCCACTCAATTAGAGGCCATAAACTGGCTTTATTGGGCGTTGAAATTACCAATTTTCCACCAGGTTTAAGCAGTTTAAAGAAACTTTTCAAAATCTCTTCACCTTGTTTCTCAGTTATATGTTCTATCACTTCCAGAAAAACAATTTTATCATAACTTGCCTCTTTTAAGTTTAGCTCATCCAGAAGTCCCTTTGTAAAAGTTAAATTTGGCAGTTTAAATTGTTGTGTGGCAAAGTCAAGTGCAGCCTGATTAGCATCAATAGCTGTTACCTTCACTTCCGAATTTTTGGCAATGAAATAGGATAGCAATCCACTTCCGCAACCAACCTCCAATACATTATCACCCGGCTTAATTTCAAGGCTTTTCATAGCTTCCTCCAATTTGGCAAAATGCCAGAAACGTTGCGCCTTCTTCCCATGATAATAAGCGTTATATTGGTAAGCACCTTCAATTTGAATTTTATCCCCTACTCGTCTATCCATTTTTTCTATTGTATTTTTTTGTGTAAAAATTAAAGACAATTTTAGGCAAATCAAACAGCATTTTTACGCCATGCAATAACACATTCACAGAATTTCCATCATTACTACGAAGCTCAACAGGAATGCATTTGATATCATAATTACGTTTGTATGCTATATAAAATAATTCAACGTCAAGCGTGAATCCATTAATTCGCGAAACACTGAACAAATCATCTGCAACAGAGTCTCTAAAACCCTTCAGTCCGCATTGAGTATCAAACTGTCCACCGGCAATAAATCTTCCCACGATAAATGAAAATATTTTACTACCGATACTTCGCGAGGCGGTTATTTCTGAAAAATACTTGGAATCTTTTAATGTTCGATCACCAACTACCATATCAAACTCTTTAAAATCCAAATAATGAAGCATATTTTTAACATTTGTAAATTGGTAAGGAACATCAGCGTCTGTAAATATTCTGAATCTGCCTTTTGCATTTTGCATTCCCAATCTAACTGCATTACCCTTCCCTTTATTTTGTTCACTTAAAATATAAATACAATTGAATTTATCGGCAACTTCCTTTGTTTTGCCATTATCGTTGCTTCCATCATCCACAACAATTACTTCGAAAGAAAAATTACATTGCATTAAATTTTGAAAAAGATATGGCAAATTATTTTCTAGTACCGAAGCGTTCTTGTATGAAGGGATGATTATGCTTAAATGTATCAATTTATTCTTTCAAATTTAATCAAAATTATTAAAACGGATAGTTATTAACAAGTAATGGATGTTCAGGGTCTCTCTTAAAATATACATTAAGTCGTTCTGGTCGGAGTAATAAATTTCGAATATAGAATTCACCTTTCCCTGGTCCATTTAAGAACAAAACATACTTTCTGTTCTTTTCTATTCTGAAATTTTGTTCATACACAAAAAAATTCGAATAACTATGTGATCGCCTTACTGAATTAAATAAACTCCAAATTGCAGTTTTATTCACATCCGTCTCCTCTATAATAAAATGACAATGAATGTTATCAAGATTCTTCTCTTTAAAACAATAATGAAAACTAACAACATAATCACCAGGAAGCACTGAACCGGGCTCTATAACAAATAATTTTTCATATCCTTGAATTTTAGCAGAATTATAAAATGCTTCGCTGCCTAAATGCGTGAAAATTAATGAATCACTTCTATATGACATGGAATCAATAGAAAAATAATTTTTTTGATTTTGTTCTGCTAATTTAAAATTAAAGCTTTCTTTATTAATTTCATAAAGTTGATAAACACTATCACTGTATAAAATAGGAGCGTTTCGAAACAGTCTATTTTCATCCGGCTTGTTTGCTTTGCGATATTTAACGCAAGCAATAGAGTGATGAGTCAATAAACTTAAAATCGAATCGTGATGCGGAGAATAAATATTTAATAAATCCATTTTATGTCTTGCCTCAACCCCTGAAATTCTGGCTGAATGAAAACTCATTAAAGGTAATTTAGTGTGATAAGACAATAACATCGCTAAATGAGCTGATTCAAATCCATCTCTGTCAAGTTCAAAAATTTCGCTGCTATACTGATAAAATGGTATTGGAAAAATAGCTTGGAATTTTTTTGACTCTATATTCTTTACAAGACTTTTTTCAGCTAAGTTTAAGTTTTCAAATTTATAAATGTTGCTCTTATTAAATACTAAGCCATCTATATACTTAAAATAATAATGAGCATCAATAATGTTAACAAATAAGCAAGCAACTAAAAGTGTATTTGTTATGAATCTTTCTTTTATGAATCCAAATGAATTCAGACCGTCCTTCAGGATTAGCAATGCAGCAATAGGCAGCGAATAATAGAAAAACCAAGCAAAACGACCCAATGCCCTAAATTGGTTAATGAAGTTTAACTTAACATTAACTAATTCCATTAAATTGTTTTGAATTCCAAAAGAAAAAAGTAATAGCATGAACCCTGATATGAATAAAATTTTTGGTGGGGCGCTGATTGACTTAAATTTGATAATTAATACAACACAACTTACAATGATCAAAACAGGAAATAATAAACCCATGTAACATAACCCCTCAACATCCGGTATTTCAGAGCCGTAAATTTGCTCCAAAAATGATTTAAATGGGCCCTGTCTTGGCACAAAAATCGATTGAATATTGGCGATATGAACAGTTTTACCAAAAGGAGACTCAGTTCTGCCAACATGTGTGTCTGTTAGAATCATAAAGACTTTAAATAAAATAGTTGGAATGATTGATGAGGTAAAAATGTTTAAAATTTTTTCGGCAATACGTTGCTTATTTATAAATAATTCGAAAAGAGTTAAAGAAATAATAGTAAATAAACTTAAACCAAAACCTGTATACGGGTGAATAAAGTAAGTTAGCAAAATGTAAACCCCTATTAAAACAATATACTTTCTTTTTAAAGACTTAAAATAAACAACCAACAGATATATTAAGAAAGGAATGATACATCCGAAGGTTTGTGCAAAGTGCCCATAATCAATTCGCAATAGTTGCGGCGAAAGTAGCATTAAAGAAAAACCAAGTAAGGCACTACCAATTTGATTTAAACCCAATAAACGAGCTGTTTTAAAAATAATAACAGAGGTAATTGCGTGAGAGAAAAAAATCAAAAAATGAAGAATACCAATTGCATAATCATGCGTAAATGGTAACAATTTTAAAGTTGCTGCTAACAAAGGAATACAATCGGTATATACTAATTGTTCTCCAAAGGGATAATTTAATCCGTTAAAACTAATCCAACCCGGATTAATAGTAATATAATATATAAAAGTGTAATAATTTTTAATTGCGTCACCATCCCAACATGATAAGACATCATTAAGGTGCAAAATTACTTTACTAAAATAACCTGTATAATAAATTGAAGAGGCTAATAACAATAACCAACAAATCCCTCTATCTGATTTTATTTTATGTTTGAAATTACTCATTAATGCTAAACAACCTACCTGACTATTGTTACTTTATAATTGGCAAAATAACATTACTTGCATTAATTTTATTGGCATACACTTTTACCTCACTTAATGTAAAATCTTTATCATCACATTTGTAAATGTCTACAAATTTCTGAGGATTCCTATCAAACAAAGGGAACCAACTGCTTTGTATTTGTATCATTAATTTGTGCCCCTTTTTAAAAGTATGTGCTACATCAGGCAAAACAAACTTTACCTTCTCAATTTTGTTTGGCACAAATGCGGTTGGTTTTTCGAAACTTGTTCTGTAACGCCCTCGCATTATTTCTCCTCTTACTAACATCTGATATCCTGCCATTTCTGTTTCGTTTTTTACGCCTTTGCAGCAAATCGAATCACTGTATTTAAAATCATCAGGAAAAACATCAATCAATTTAACTACAAAATCTGCATCTGTTGTAGATAAACTCACCAAAAGCTCAGCAGTTAGCGGGCCACCTAATGTTAAATTATCAGTCAAAACATCTGTTTCAAAAACTAACACATCAGGCCGCTTAGCTGCAAAACGCTGATCATCAATCATATATTCACGAGTTCTGTTTAAATGAACACCATCTGCATAAGGCACCGGTTTATTAGGATCACTTTGATACCTATAAAAATTAGTTGTAGAGGGTTCTTTATTAAAACTTAATTTACGATTCGATACAAAATAAATTGGTGTATTTATAACATTCTTTGTAGGCCACTCGCTAAAAAATCGCCATTTATTTTCACCTGTAAAGAAAATAGAGGCCTCTTCCGGAACATCTGTAATTGGGCCGTTATTCAAATAATGTTCAAAAAAGCCGAGTTCCATTTGTGTTTGATAACGTATAGCAGTCTTACTTTCAAATCTTACATTACCCAAACTTGAACCATCACCTCTGTGCCAGCCCCCATGGAACCATGGACCCATTACAATTTTATTAGTAGTTAATTTAGATTGCTCTTCAATTGCCTTGTATAAATTCCAAGCTCCGTAACAATCTTCAGCATCAAAGGTGCCTCCAACTATCATCATCGCAGGCTTAATGTCCTTGCATGCTCTCCTTGCATCACGGGCCTTCCACCATTCATCGTAATTTGGATGATTCATTAAGTCTGTCCAAAACTGAATCCCGGTCATATATTTCCCAAGATTTTGAATTGCTCCTTGTTTTAAGTAGAAGTTATAGGCATCTTTTTCAGGAAAATCAAAACCCTTTTCATGTTCAGTTGTTGGTTTTGGATGTGGTTTTCCAAAGCTTGAATAGAAGTTAAATCCATCCATTAACGCAAAAGCACCATTATGATGGAAATCGTCACCAAGGAACCATTCTGTAACAGGCGCTTGCGGACTAACTGCCTTAATGGCCGGGTGATTACTCAAAGCAGCCATTGTACTATAAAATCCGGGATAAGAAATTCCGAAAACGCCAACGCGCCCATTGTTATGAGGTATATTCTTCACTAACCAGTCCACAACATCATAAGTGTCTGAAGCTTCATCAATTTGAGTATTGCTTTGTTTATTTGTTATAAAAGGTCTAACATCAACAAACTCTCCTTCACTCATGTATCTGCCTCTCACATCCTGCATCACAATAATGTAGCCCAGTTTCAAGTAATTAAGCCAATGCGTTTTATATAATCTTGGCGAAAAATTAGACAAACCATATGGTGAGCAGGAATAAGGTGTTCTCATCATCAAAATTGGATGTTTTTTACTTTCATCCTTTGGCGCATAAATACATGTAAACAATTTAATGCCATCTCTGGCACTTATTAAAATTTCGCTTTTATTGTAATTATTAACTACCCAAGCACTATCATTATATTGAGCATTTATCTGAAAGAAAAAGCTTACATAAAATAGGCCAATTATTAAATGTTTTTTACCCATATACAGTTCAATAATACGCATTTTTTGATTAACATCCGGCAGTTAAAAAGATTGTTTTCAAGGAAATTTATTCTAAACATAAATCTCTTAATTTTAGTAGTTATGAGTAATAAATTTAGGGCAAAAGTAAACGATGAAATTCCTGAAGAAAAGGAATCGAAAGCTAGTAAAACTGCTCCTGAATCAGATGAGAATAAAAAATCTGATTCGAAAAAAAACAAGTCGAAAAACAAAACACAGTCTGCTAATGTTAGTGAACCTATTAAAAATAAAATAACCTTTAAACAACGTTGGGAGGTTGCCAAGAACTTTTATTTAAGCGAACAATCTCAAAAAGTAATTGGTTTAACCCTAGCGCTTTCCGCTTTTTATTTAGCCATTGCCTTCACTTCTTATTTTTTTACTTGGGATGTTGATCAGGATAAAGTGTTGAGTGATAGTCTGTTTTCTAATGAGACTAAAGTAACTAATTGGCTAGGGAAAATTGGGGCTCTAATTTCTCATAAGCTTATTTACAAGGGATTTGGAGCAGCTTCCTTCTTTTTGGTTCCGGTAGTTTTTATGTATGGTTTACAAAAGATGACCAAGAAAAAATTCATCAACATCAGTTCGTTTAACGCTAAATGGCTGTTCTTAATGGTTTGGTCATCCATGTTAATGGGTTATTTTTTTAAAGAAAATCTATTTTTTATGGGTGGCGGTTTCGGTTACTTTGTTAATGAAGCCATTAGTAACTATGTTGGTAATGTTGGTTTGTTAGCACTGCTCGGGTTCAGCATGTTAACTTTCTTGGTATTAAGCATCAATCTTAATTTTAAACTCCCTTCAAAGCCGGTTATTGAAAATGATGAAGAAATTGAAAATGAAGTGATTTTACCGGAGACAGAAAGTAATAAAGCTATAAGGGAGTATAACCATGCCTTTAATGAAACAAAGGAATTAAAACTCACGCCAGAGGAGGAGGAAGCCTTGCTCAACTTCGAAATTAAACAAAAAGGCGACGATTTAATTATAGAAAAGATTGATCCGAATACGACAAAACCAACTGTACTAGAAATCACGCCACCGGGGCAAGATAGCATTATTCAAAAAACAGAGGATATTCCATTTACAGTTGAACAAGAAGTAACACCAATTGATATCCCAAGTGAAACTAAAGAAATTCCTCCTAGTGTAGTTGACGAAAAAAAGGATTCGGAACCTGAGTTTCAAATAGAGCAACCTGTAAATAAAGATGAAGTTTTAAGTGAAGAAAACAAAGCGCAACAATTGGTTGAGCAATTCGGAGAATATGATCCAACTTTAGACTTGGGCTCCTATCAATTCCCTGCATTTGATCTTTTACAAGATTACGGCGACAGTAAAGGAAAAGTTACACAGGAAGAGCTTGTTGCTAATAAGGATAAAATCATTAATACCCTTAAGAATTTTGGAATTGAAATAGAACGCATCAGCGCAACCGTTGGTCCAACAGTTACTTTATACGAAATTGTGCCTGCGGCAGGTGTTCGTATAAGTAAAATAAAAAATTTGGAAGACGACATCGCATTAAGTCTTGCAGCTCTAGGAATTCGTATTATTGCGCCAATTCCGGGTAAGGGAACCATTGGTATTGAGGTGCCTAATCAAAACCCTGAAATGGTGCCAATGAAAAATATTTTGGCCTCAGAAAAATTCAATAATTCTAATTTTGAATTGCCAATAGCATTAGGGAAAACTATCAGCAATGAAATTTTTATTGCTGACTTGGCAAAAATGCCGCATCTCTTGATGGCTGGTGCTACCGGGCAAGGTAAATCTGTTGGCTTAAATGCTGTGCTCGTTTCACTTCTTTACAAAAAGCATCCGGCTCAGGTTAAATTTGTTTTGGTTGATCCAAAAAAAGTAGAACTAACATTGTTCAAGAAAATAGAACGTCACTTTTTAGCTAAATTACCGAATGCAGAAGATGCTATTATTACAGACAATACAAAGGTTATTCATACCCTCAATTCCTTATGCATTGAGATGGACAATCGTTATGCCTTACTGGAAGATGCGCAGGTTAGAAACATTAAAGAATACAACGCAAAATTTATTGCCCGTAAATTAAATCCAAATGATGGTCACAAATACTTACCTTACATCGTTTTGGTAGTTGACGAGTTTGCAGATTTAATTATGACTGCGGGCAAAGAAGTTGAAACGCCAATTGCAAGATTGGCACAGCTGGCCAGGGCCATTGGTATTCATTTAATTATAGCTACACAAAGACCATCAGTTAACATCATTACCGGTACAATTAAAGCCAATTTCCCTGCCCGTATTGCCTTTAGAGTGACCAGCAAAATCGACAGCAGAACTATTTTAGATGCAGGTGGGGCAGATCAGTTGATTGGTCGTGGCGACATGCTTTTGAGCACAGGTAATGATCTAGTTAGGATTCAATGTGCGTTTGTTGACACACCGGAAGTTGAAAAAATTACAGATTTTATTGGTGGACAACGCGCTTACCCTACTGCCTTTTTATTGCCTGAATATGTTGGAGAAGACGGTTCCAATGGAAAAGAAGAAATTGATTTGACAGAGAGGGATAAAATGTTTGATGATGCAGCAAAATTGGTTGTTCAATTCCAACAAGGAAGCGCCTCCTTTTTACAGCGAAAGCTGAAATTAGGCTATAATAGGGCAGGTAGAATTGTTGATCAGCTTGAAGCTGCCGGCATTATTGGTCCTTTCGAAGGAAGTAAAGCGCGAGAAGTTTTATGCAAGGACATGATGCATTTGGAGTCAATTTTACAAAATTTAAGAAATAAATAGTCGAACTTTAAACTAATTGGCATTATTCATGTCTAATTGATACTAATTTTGCACCCTAACTAATGAAAAAAATAATTTTAAATTTAATTTTGCTTTCCGGCATAACAATTCACGCTCAAGATCAGGATCCAAAAGCGAAAACTATTTTGGATGATTTAAGCAAAACAACTAAAACTTACAAAACGATTTCCGCGGATTATGTGTTTACGATGTTAAATAAAGATGGAAAACAAACTGAAAAACAAAACGGGAAAGTTCAAATAAAAGGAGAAAAGTTTAAACTTGAAATTCCGGGAAATACAATCGTATGTGATAGCAAAACGCTATGGAATTACAATAAAGATGCAAAAGAAGTGACTATCAAAAATTTTGATGGTAAAAACGAAGATCAGTTAAACCCTAGCAAACTTTTTACATTATATGAAACCGGTTACAAATATAAATTTGACAAAGAAGAGAAAGTGGGAACAGTAACTTGTTCTGTTATTGATTTGTACCCTGCTGATAAACCTGAAAAGAAAAAATTTCACACCATAAAATTATATGTAGATAAAGCTAAAAAACAAGTATCTCAAATTAAAATGATAATGAAAGACGGCACCAAACAAGTTTATGAACTTAAGGGTATTAAGCCGAATTTAGCGCTTGCTGACAATTTGTTTGTGTTTGACACTAAAGGTTTAAAACCTGACCAAATCATCGACGAGCGGGAGTAATTAATAATTCCGCATTTCATTTCAATTTTATTTGTGCACAAATCAATTAAAGCTAATTTAATTAACGTTTGTTGTTTGGCTTGAATATAGCTTTGAATCAACACCCAAAGCATTATTAAATTGAAAAATTACCTAAGAAAAAAAATAGTTTATGTAGCAAAATGGCCATTGCTGTTTTTATCAATATGCTGGATTTTATTTTTCCTAAACCAGTATTATCAATTAAATTACTATAAATATGGCGTGCTACCAAGAGATCTTGAAGGCATAAAAGGTGTTTTTTCGTCTGTTTTTATTCATGGGGATTTAGAGCATATTACCTCCAACTCACTGCCAATTTTGGTATTAGGAATGTTGTTGTTTGATTTTTACAAAAAAATTGCCAAGCAAGCATTTATCTGGATTTGGATTATAAGTGGTATTTGGCTTTGGATTGGCGGTAGAAACAGCTCTGAAAATCCTAACTACCACATTGGCGCAAGCACCCTTATTTATGGACTTTCGAGTTTTTTATTCTTTAGCGGCATTCTAAGAAAACACAAACGATTAATGGTGATATCTGCCTTGGTAGTATTTCTGTATGGAAGTATTACACATGGCATCTTCCCAATTCAACAAGGCATCAGTTGGGAAGGGCATTTATTTGGAGCGATCAGTGGGGCATTAGTAGCCTATAATTATCGTAAAGAAGGACCCAGATCATCAGGTTATTACTGGCCCAAAGAAGAGGAAGAGGAAACAACTGATAATTATTGGGAGGAAAATCACACCGAAAATTTAAAGGAAGAGAACAATCCCACCATTAAAATTACCTATCAGTATAAGGAAAAGGAAAACGATTAATAAGAAGTGTTTTAACTAAAAGCTTTAAACTTTCTATTTTCCAATTCCAATAACCATTGCAACGCCTTCAAATAATCACGGAATACTTTTACCGGATACAAAGAAGGTGTTTTCTTATAAAAGATGGAAATCATTAATTGATTCGCCAAAGAATTGGTTACAAATGCTCTTCCAACTAAAGGCGTCGATGGTTCCATTGACCTAATGTAACGCACACTCTCCGTAGAAATTTGCACCAAACCATCCTCCGAATCAATGATAAGTCCGGGTTTTGAAGGTGCAAAGTTCATAAATAATTCATGATTCATTATGGCATTCTTTATCTCAACCTCAGCACCTGCCAAATAAGTATAATGAATAACAGATTGACCTAACAATCTAAGTCTGATCGTATCCGTACTAACTTCTCGGATAATATCGGAAGCTTTATAAAATAAAGGCTGTTTCAGAATTCTAAGATAATAAAAACTTCCATCAAAGCAAATCTACCTTAGTCACATTATTTTAATTATGATTTGATTACCCTGCCATCTTCCATTTCAATAATTCGATGGGTTCTTTCTGCAAAATCATTATCGTGCGTTACTATTAATAAGCTTTGTTTATGGTCTTTAGCTAAATTCTCAAAAATCTCAAATACAATTTCACTATTCTTTTTATCTAAATTACCGGTTGGCTCATCGCCCATTATAATAAGCGGGTCGTTAATTAAGGCTCTTGCAATGGCCACCCGTTGTTTTTGCCCGCCGGATAATTGATTTGCTTTTTTAAGCGCCTCCTTTTCAATGCCTAAAATCTTTAATTTTTCATAAGCGCGTTCCTTTACTTCGGCATTCGAAAATTTGCCAAGCTTTAAACCGGGCAACATCACGTTATCAAGCACGCTAAACTCGTTCAATAAATAATGAAACTGAAATACGAATCCAATTTTTTCGTTTCGGATTTTTGCCAAATTTGCTTCCGAAAAACCTTTGGTGCTTACCCCATCAATTAATAAATCACCTGTGAAATCCGTATCCATGGTTGAAAGAACATAAAGTAAAGTAGATTTACCACAACCGGATTTACCAATTACTGAAACAAATTCACCTTTATACAGATCAAAGCTAACATCCTTTAATACCTGAACACTGACCGGATCTTGAAAGTACTTGGAAATGGCGATGGCTTCTAAAATTTTATCGTGCATGTTACTTTCCTCTAATAATAACCACCGGGTCTATCCTACTTGCTTTCCGTGAAGGAAAATACCCGGCTAAATACGTTGTGATGACAGAAAAAATAGCACCAATTAAATAAAATTTAAAACTATAATTGATTGGATAAGTTTTAATTGTTGGCAGCGCCATTGTGTTAAATGGAATTTGATCAATTAAAGCCGATAAACCATACCCAAATAGTAAACCAAGCAAACCGCCTACTAAACCAATAGATAAAGCGATGGTGATAAATACATATCTCACATCACGGCCTGAAAACCCTGTAGCCTTCATAATCGCAATCGAATCCATCTTCTCGTAAATCATCATATTTAAAATGTTATAAATGCCAAACCCCGCTACTATCAGGAGGGTAATCCCTACAGCATATGAAATAATGGTTCTAACAGAACTTCCGGTTTCGAATTGAGAATTAGCTGTTTGGATATCAATGGCATCCAACTCAAAACGTTTTGCATACTCCTTTGCAAGTGCAGGCGCCAATAAGATGTTTTTTAACTTTACTTGTAAATCAGTAATGTAATCATTGGAAGCACCTATTAACTTTTGAGTTGTGCTAACCGAGGCATAGCTTTGTACCTTATCTAAATCCAATAAGCCAGATTGAAAAAAGCCAACCACTTTTAATGAAAATTGTTCGCCGTTAGGTGTGGTTATACTAATTACGTCGCCAACCGTGACCAACATTTTTTCTGCTACACCCTTACCTAGTATAATGCTATTCGGAACATTTTTTAAGTCCAGTTCTTTGCCTTCCACCACATAATCACTAAATGAAAATAACTCACTTTCTTTTACAACATCCAATCCATTGATGACACCCGATAAATTGGTATTGCCAATGTTATAAAAAATTGGGGTAGTGATGCGTGGTGAAATCCCTAAAACCCTTGGATCTCTTGACAGCTCAGTGCTTATGGAGGCTACATTGTATAGTTCTGTTTTACTTGCCTTCGGTTTAACAGAATGTATAAAATGATAACTTTTCAACTTTAATTTATCTACCGGTTGAGTTAAAGCCGGTTTTAATTCATTGTATAATCTAACATGGGGTGTTCTGTTAACCACTAATCCATCCAACAAATCGTTTAAACCCGTCATAAAACTTAAAAGTGCAATAAACATCATAATGCTAAACGTAACGCCTATAGCAGCTACAGATGTTTGCTTAACTCTGGCTAACAACAAAGCTTTTGATAGTTTAAAAATTAATTGATACTTCATTCTTCAGGCATTAGTAGTTCATCCGTTATTGCAACACCTTTTAATATTTCTGTGCAACGATAATCTTTCAGTCCGGTAATTACCTTTACGCTCTCGCCATTTGATAAAAGAAGCGTTGAATCGTTTACAAAATAACGATTAGGCACAATTATAACGTTGTCCTTTTTTTGGATAATAATGTTGGCTTCAAATGTAAGGTTCGGGTATAGTTTCTCCGGCGGATCACTAAATTTAGCCTCAATGGTAAATGACTTTGTTTTTTCGTTCATTAAAGGATTTATTTTGGAAACAGACGCCATAAACACTTTACCTTTATAACTGTCCATGGTTACCAAAACATCCTGACCGATTTTAATTTTTAAGATATCATATTCATCAATTCGCATTTGTAAGCGAAATTGTTTAGCGTCGCCCAAAATAGCTAATGGTGTTTGCACCCCAACCCACTCCCCGACTGATTTATAAAGTGCATACACTCTGCCATTAACTTCACTTTTAATGGTAAAATCGCTTTCAAGTTGATCAGATATTTTTAAATTGTTCTTGGATTGATTCGAATTAAACTCAAGTTGTTTAAGCAAATCGCGCTGACGAATAAGTGCCGAGAAATAATTACTTTTCGAAGCTGCATAAGCTACTTCCTTTTGCTCCAACTCAACCTTTGTTCCGATTTTTTGTTCCCAAAGCGCTTTTTGACGAAAAAACAAACTCGAATCAAAGAGTAGTTTGTTCTTTGCCAGTTCAACGGTTAACTGCGCATCTAATTTCTTTCCTTCATTCTCCTTAACATCGTTTAAACGTTCGGCTAATTGTGCATTTTCCTTAGAATAGCGTTGTGTATCATGCGCTAATAACATCAAAGGTTCGCCAGTAGTTACCGTGTCTCCCTCTTCTACATAAATTTTTGAAATAACACCGTTAACAGACGGAAAGACCTGATACTGATTTTCACTCTTTAAATACCCGCTTGCATAAACCGATTCCGTGATGGATGTTAATTCCGGTTTAATCGTTTCTTGCTTTTTACCGCAAGCACTTATTAATAATACTAGTAAACTAAAGTAGTTTAAACCTTTCATTTAACAAAGTTCATTGAAAAAAATAAAGATTAACTAACAAAAGTCAGTTTAAAAACTGAGAAATTTAGGATCGCCTTGAAAAGATAAAGTTAAAACAAACACAATCCGACTAGTCAAAAATCAAGTAACTACGAAGCAAACTATTGTTTTAATAAAGCATTTGAATAACCATTTAACACGCTTTGCGCCATGTTAATTCCGTAAAAAATAATTAAATTTACAACATGCATACAACCAATGACGACGATAAATTGCGCTACCCCATTGGGGATTATAAGGCTACCCTTTTTTATAATGAAACGAAGGTAAAAAATGAAATTTTAACCATTCGTAATTTTTATGAATTACTGGTTAATGAAACAAAGGGTTTAACAGAAACAGATTTACAAAAAACCTACCGTGCAAATGGCTGGAGTATAAAACAAGTTGTACATCATTGTGCGGATAGCCATATGAATGGGCTAATTCGTTTAAAATTAGCATTAACTGAACATCAACCAACTATTAAACCTTATCCTGAACAATTATTTGCAGAATTAGCCGATACGGTTAACGAACCCATTGAATCGAGTTTGTCAATTATCTTAGGTGTGCATAATAGGTTTACCACCTTACTAAATTCAATGAATAAGGATGACTTTAACAAAAGCTATTTGCACCCTCAATATCAAAAAGAATTTAAACTATATGATTTTCTTGGGCTTTACAGCTGGCATTGTCTGCACCATTTAGAGCATATCAAAATTGCCAAAAAGAACTGATTTGACTTTAATACTAATTCTTTAATAATGAAAAAAACAGTATATTTTACTCTACTTCTGTTTACTCAATTTGGTCTGTTTGGTCAAAACAGTAAACTTGATTCATTGAAAATAAAATTGTCTTTATTAAAGAATGACTCAGCAAAAATCGCAGCGGTAAATTATTGCATTGATCATGAAACCGACATGACAGTGTGGGGGGAATGTTACAATATATTAATTCAAATTTCCGGAAAACATTTAACTTCGTTACGTACAACGTTAGACACCTTTTATCATCGCAATTATGCTACCAGCTTGAATAACAAAGCCAGTATTAATCAAATTCATGGTGATATAATTAATTCACTTGAATTATTTAACCAGGCCTTAGTTGTTTATGAAAAACTTGGAGATAAAAAAAATTACGCCGCCTGTTTAATCAACATTGGTGGCACTTATGATAATCAAGGTGACTTAAACAGAGCGCTTGATTATTATCACCAAAGTTTAAAAATACTAGAGGTTGAAGAAAATATTGAAGCTTTAATAGCTTGCTATATCAATATTGGTAATGTTTATAAAAAACTCAATGATCATGAGGCAGCGCTGAGATACTATCAAAAATCCCTCCTAGTGAGTGAAAAAAATAAAGATAGAAACGGCATAGCTCATGCCTATAATTTTATAGGCATAATCTACCAGATAAAAGGAAATAAAACAGAAGCCTTAGATTATTTTTACAAAAGTTTAAAAATCAAAGAGGAATTAAATGATTTAGTAGGTATTTCGCAATGCTACAACAACATCGGTACAACTTTTAAGCGTACAAGTCAACTACCAAAAGCCATTAATTTTTTTAATAAAAGTTTAGATATTTCCATGAAATTATTGGATAAAAAAGCCATTGCTAATACGTTAGACAATTTGGCACAATGTTATTTAGAAATAAACGATTTAGTTAAAGCCTATGGCTTTGCCAAACAAGGATTTGATACAGCAGTTAAAATTACAAGCCCTAAAATAATTATGAACTCTGCTAACACTTTAAAACGTGTTTACGAAAAACAACAGAACTATAAACTGGCTTATGAAATGTTTAATTTGGAAATTAAAATGCGCGACAGCATGAATAACAAAGAGGTACAAAAGTTAGCCATAAGAAAAGACGTACAATATATTTACGAGAAAAAAGAATTGGAGGCGAAATTAGCTCAAGAAAAAAAAGATCTAGTAACCCAACAGCAACTTAAGCAACGTGAAAAGGAAAGAAACTATTTTATTGTTGGATTTATTTTAGTTTTAATTCTAATTTTATTTATGTACCGTAATTACAAACAAAAACAAAAAGCAAACAAAATAATTTTACATCAAAAATATTTGGTTGAAGAAAAGCAACGGGAAATACTGGACTCCATTCATTACGCAAAGCGCATCCAATTAACCATGCTGCCAAACGAAAACCTTACCGCCAAAAAAATTGAAGAGTTAAGGAGATTATAAATATTAAGTGAACAGAAGTAGAATTTTTACTGCAAAATGATTAAAAGATTTCCTTTGTAGAGTGTAAAATTATCTTCCTTTATTTAATCCACCACACTAAGGGATTCGTGCGGTAGCCTTGGGTATACTATGCGTAGCAGAAAATCTAAAATACTACAAATTATAGCCATCTACAACCCATTACTTGGCTAACTTTAGTATTAAATTTTTGCCAAAAGAATAAAAAACAGAAGTTATAAAAATAAAGAAAATAGATTTTAGCTCCGTATAGGATAACTTTTTTGTTATTCTCTCTATACTTTGTTTTATATATCATAGAAATAAAATAATGAATAAAAAAGTGGTTAATATTAAAACTAATTTCAATAGGATATTGAGTAATATTTTAGAGAATCTTACTCTATCTTCATTTATAAAATATACATCACCAATTTTTTTAACCATTTATTTCAGAGATGATCTAAAAAACAAATTTATGGAGCTAAATGATTTCTTTTTGAATCATGTTAATCCTTTGATTATTAATTGTTTTACAGCTATTTCGATAGTTTTATCGATACTATACTTTATAAGTAAAAAAAATAATAACTACACTCCAAATTACTATTTAATTTATGTATTCTTTATATGGATTATTTCCTATTTGCTTTATAGATTTAACGACTCCAATAATATTTACACTTTAAAGTCTAAATTTCCAGATTCTCTACTTATATTTTCAGATTCTCTACTTATACTTTCAATTTTACATTTCATTATATTTCCTATCATTCTTGTTCGAGGTAAAAATATAATGATAAATCAATCAGTCGAAGAGAAACTAGATTTGCTGGAAAGAGAAAAAGAAGTTCAAAGTTTTTATAAAACTTTAGTTAATAGCAATAATTCAGAAGCTATCTGTTTTGCGATTAATTCAGAATGGGGAAGCGGTAAAACATTTTTCTTAAATCTGTTAATCGAAATGCTGAAAAAAGATTCTAAAAATGTTGTTATTGAATTTAATCCATGGCGCTTGTATGACAAAATTGATGGGATTGAAAAAGAATTGCAAATAACTTTAAACAAAGAGTTTGGAAAATATGACGGTAATTTAAATTATTGGATTGATAGTTTATTTGAAAGCACCTCCATAAATTCTTCAGGCAATTTAAAGGATTATGTTTATTCTACAATTAATAAAATTTTCAATAATAATACTTATTCATATAACTTAAATAGAATAAACAAAGCTATAGAAAGAAGTAATAGATGTTTTTATATTGTTATAGATGATTTAGACAGACTAAATAATAGAGAAATAGTAAATTTTCTAAAATTGATCCGTAATACTATTAACTTCAAAGGACTAAAATTTGTTTTGGCTTATGATAGAGAAAACATAATATATGCATTAAAGCAAGAAAATTATTATAACTATAACTCCTATTTAGATAAAATTATCTTTTACGAAGCTGAATTAATATACACTGATTTAGAAAAAGTACATCAATTGTTCTTTTATTATATAGGTACATTAAATAATGACTTAGTAGTTTTTAAACGTAGAATACGACACATAACAACACGGAAAGATATTCAACTTACTAAATTCATTAAGAATATACGAGATGTAAAGAAATTCACTGCAATATTCAAGGAATCATACTCCACAAATTTTAAGGAATTTGAGTTAACTTCTCTATATTTTATTGAATTATTAAGGTACAAGTATCCACAAGTGGCTAAATTGATTTACTTCTCAAAGGAGCTTTTTTTTAAATCAGATAATAATAGTGATTTATCACTTATTCCAACAAAAATTAATGAGACAATTTTATCCGATTATCTCAAAGACAACAAAGATCTTCTGAATATTCAGAATGATATGGTTAATCCTATATTCGGAATTATTAAGTTTCTATTTGATAAAAACAATTTCAGATCAACACTTAATAAATATTGTATTTGTAACGATAATTATTTTGATTTTTATTTTACAAAAATTTTTCCTCACGCAGAATTAAGTAATGCGGAGTTTGATGATGTGTTGAAATTGGAAGTACGAGAAATTAAGGAAAAAATAAACTATTGGATTGAAAACAAATCAATCTCTTCAATTTCGAATATGTTTTACAAAACCGGGAAATTATTTGACGACATTAATGATCCCGTTATAATGGCTGTAAGATTAAAAATCCTATTCTATTTTGAAAATTTAATTTTGCCTAAATCTAATATAAATGAGAAGCGCTTATATATTTACATATTTTCATTAAAAAAACAACTCCAAAGAGTATTTGATTCAGACTTTCATAATTACTTTTTAAAGGTTTTGCATGAAGGTGAATACCCTTACTATTCTGAAATTGGTTTCCTTTGTCATGAATTTTCTGAAAATAGCAACAAGTTGGATTTTGAAAAATCCGTCATCATCGAACAAATATGTTATTTTATTCAGGGATACAAAATTAAGCTCGATAGTTCTACAAACATTTTTAAAGAAGACTTATGGAGATTATTTCAAATTATATCAAATTATCATTTTGTGTGCGAAAACCATTATATAAAAAATAGTTTACTAACTTTAATTATGGGCACTTTTGCAAATATTGAGAAATTTGCAGAAAGTGTTATAGTTATAAATAATTGGACTGGACTTTATTGCTTATCAGATATTACTATTAAATTACTCGATATTTTAAACTTCAAGGATGTTTTGAAACAAGAGATATATTCAGAAAACAAAAAAATACAAGAATTTATCTATGTAATTGAAAATAAAAAGGGCGAATTAAAAAATGGTATGCTAAATTACATATTCCAACATCTGGAAATTGAAAAACTGTCCTCACAAAAATTTAATTAATACCCTTCAATTTATTTATAAACTAAAATTTTAAAAATTACATGCTTTTTTGCTTCAATAATTATCACATTGAACGCAACGTGTTTGCAATTCACTGTTTTTTGAAAGAATCAAAGACATTTCCGATGCCTTATTAATTGAACTAAATATGCCATTAACCATAAAGTTTTGCTCTAACCAAAGCGAGCATAATAATCCTTCACGTTGTATTTCAATCTTACTTAGTGTCTTTATCAATATTACCTTCCTTCTTACCTCTTTCCATTATCCCATCCAATAATTGCAAACCCAACAAGCCATTAATAGGACCGTTCTGACCTTCTCCCCCGCCGGTAATTAAAACTTCAGGTATAATTTTAATGCGCTCTTTACCTATTTGTTCGGTTACTTTTAACTTGGTAAAATTATCGCCACCCATGGCCTCTACACTTAATTTATAACTTTCGGCGTTTGATTTTCCAATCGCTAAAATTTTATTGGCCTCCGCATTACCGGTCACTGTTATCTTCTCGGCATCCGCATTAGCTAAAGCCTTAATTTTTTCGGCTTCAGCATTGGCTGCTAATTTGGTACGCTCTGCTTCTGCCGCCGCAATCACTTTTAAACGATCTGCCTCTGCATTAGACGATATTTTTACCCCCTGCGCCTCACCGGTTGCTTTCTTCACTGCTGCATCGGCAATACGCTCACTAATTAATACCCCTTGGTCTGCCTTCACAATTTCTTTTTGCATATCGGCTACGGCTGTTTCCTTTTCTAAAGCCTGGCGGGTTACCTCTGCTTTTTTCTGTGTTTCAAACGTGGTGTTTTGTTCCTCCGCAATTTTTCTATCGGTTAAGGTCTTCATTAAACTTTCAGGTGGTACAATGTCGCCAATTAAGGTGTCAACACCATTCACATTGTATTGATCCAACACCTCACTGATTCGTTTCTTCGCTGCATCTTGTCGTTCTTTACGGCTGCTTAAAAAAGCAATTACATCGCTATCTTGCGCAGAGTTTCTGAAATAATTTCCAATGGTTGGTTCAAGTACTTGCCCTACTAGGTTAACCATGTTTCCAAAACGTGCAATTACTTTTGGCGCTTCGTTGGTTGGAATATGAATAATTTGACTCACATCTAAATTAAAAGGGAAACCATCTTTACTTCGAACGGTAATGGTACTTAAATGTTTATCTAATTGATGCGCCTCGCTTCTTGCATTGGCCCAATTTAAAACTAAATTGGTTGTAGGTACCAACTCTACACGCATGATGTAAGTATTTACCGGATACTTACCGGGACCTAACGGTTCTGCCCATACACCTTTTTCGCCTTTGCTTACAATGTTACCGTGTTTAAATTCTGCGCCGCTTAAATCTTTACCTTCTTGTCCAACATAAGAAATCACTACACCTACATAACCAATCGGAATTTCGGTCATTTTAATTTGCTCAACGCTTGCAAACCAAGGGTTCAAATAGTAACTACCGGCTAAAATTACCTGTGGCTGCAAACCCTTATTACCACCTGCGCTTAGAAAAGCATCGGTGTCCTGAAAATTATTATGTCCTGCCACTGTTTTACCTGCAATGTTACCTTCTTCAATCGGATAACCATCTAAGGTGGTTACAATCCCAACCATGTTTTCATTTACCGTAAACATATCCACTGTAAAAATTTCAAATAAAAAGGTATTGATACGGTAAGTACCGGCAGTGATATAAGCACTCTGACGACCTTTGCTGCCGCCTTTCGTTAAAAATGCAACTGCATCCTGAAAACTATCACACTCCACCTTGCGCGCCAAAATACGACCAGTTTCTAATTCTTTACCATCCTTTGCCACCAACAACCCAATTTTGCCTTGCGGGATAATGGTTAAAGGTTGCATGGTAATTTCATATTGCCAAATCCATTTCCAAAAATAAATGCCCGGCGCTAAACTCTGCGCTTGAAAACCCGCTTCGCCTTCAACAGCCACAATGCGCCCCGGAGGCAATTCTGATTTTCCGAACAAAACAAACTTCTTTGTCACCAATCCAATTTTATCTTCCGGAATAATGACTATTCCGAACAATCTGAATAACACCTTGTAAAACACCAGCAATAAAACCGGAATAATAATCCACCAATACTTTAATACTATTTCCATAATTAAATTTTAAAGTAAATGTATAAGGATTCAGAAGGCAATTAACCTTGATTTATAAACAGGTAATTAACTAATACCATACATAAGTATTAAACCCAATTTATGCAATAGGAGGCTAAGAATTAGCCGAACTACTTGTATTAATTGGGGTTATCCTGCCTATTGCAGGTAGGGCTGCTAAAGCTAGGTAAACATGGATTAAGCAGGCAAGCCCGATTTAGAAAATCACCATTTGGATTTCATGTATTCCTTAGCAAATGGTTGATTTTCTTACATCGTTTATTCATTTGGAAAACCAAATGAATAAAATGGGTTAAGTTGTCTGTTATATTTGAGCTTGTCAAAGTGTGTACTTGTCTGACAAAAAATTATTAAGAGACGTGTGTCTGCAGTCTTCGACTCCGCTCAGACTGACTATGGCCCACTTAAGATATATGAATGGTATAAAAAGGGCTGTGTTTAAATTGAATCTTTTAATATTTCGAATTTTACCTTCGTTACACCACTTTCGATAAAATTCAACTGCCTGGCAGCCCGCTGTGTTAAATCGATGCAGCGTTTTGATTTTTTTGGTAAGCGGTCATTAATTCGCACAACAACAGAACTATCGTTGTTTAAATTGATTACTTTTAGTTTCGTGCCAAAAGGTAAATTTTTATGTGCTGCCGTTAAACTGTCATTTCTGAAACGTTCGCCGCTGCTGCATTTTCTTCCTTCAAATTTTTTAGCATAATAACTGGCCATGCAAGCCTCAAATTGAATTGGCTTTACGGTTTCTTTACTACTTATTGAATCCTGTTGAGCTTGAAGGTAAGAAGGAAAAACAGCAATTACAAAAATCCATTTCATTATGGTGTAACGTAAACGTTTTTCTTGAGATAAATTGTATTGCAGCTGGCGCTAAAGTTTTTGCCGTTAAAAACATATATAGAAGCATCAGTTGGTGTGAGTTTTAACTGAACATTTATAAATGTTGCGGTAGGAATTGTAGAAAGCACATTAACCGGCACATTCACCACATTATTTGTAAAGGTAACGGGAATGTTGTGAATCAATAATTCTGCATCTTTTACATTTACGGCATCAACTAATGTAAAAGTAAATGCACTGGCTTTTGAAATAAAGGAAGGCAGCGTATTAAAATTACTAATAGAAGGCGTTGCAATTAATGAATTGGTAAAAGTTGTGATGGTGAAAACACTGCTGCCACTGAGTGAATAGGTTATTGGGAAATTACTAATCATGCCTGTTGTATCAACATAAGATACAGTGGTACTGTTGGTAATGATTTGTTTAAGTCCGTAACCGTTGGCTGTTACCGTTCCTGCATTTACAGTGTTGTTGGCATTAGCTGCTCCGGCTGGCACCTCCGGTGAATAAAATCTGGCATTAAGTTGCATCACTGATGAAAAGGTATTAGAAGGAGCTACACTCGTTCTTAAAATATCATAATTTAAAACCCCGGCTATTTTTGTGGAAGTAGCAATAGTTTGGTTTTTATCAGGATTTTTAATCTCTTCTTTTTTACAAGCCACTATTGCAAGTAGCATACACATAAACAAACTATATCTCATAATACTAAAATTTAATACCCAATACACAAACATCATCTACTTGATCAATATCACCTCGCCACTCTTCAAAATAATTATCTAATTTAAGCTTTTGATCTTTAACATCTAAACTACTAAAAGCCAATAATTGTTGTTTGAGCGGTTTATACATTAACTTTTTGCCTTTTGGCCCGCCAAATTGATCTGCAAACCCATCCGTATAAGCCACTAATAAATCATCTTTTTGCACATTCATTTCAAATAACCTAAACTGCTTCTCAATTAAACCTTTACCAATTGGCATTTTGTCGCACTCCAGCTCAATTACTTCTCCTTTTCTGATTAAAATAGGCGCATTATTGGCAGCGGCATAAGTTATTTTTTTAGATTGTAGATCAATACAAAACAAAATACCATCCATACCATCTTGTCCGCCATACTTTGATAAACTGTTAATCAAACGCTCTCTTACATGATTTAATATTTTGTCCGGCTCGGCTAATTTATGCTGACCAATTGCCTCGTTGATGAAAGCCATATTAAGGATGCTCATAATGGCGCCGGGCACTCCGTGTCCGGTACTATCACAAACTGCTATGTAAAAATGAGTGGCGGTTTTAGTTGCAAAATAAAAATCTCCACTAACAATATCCTTTGGTTTAAACAAAATAAAATGATTCGGTAAGTATTTATTTAAAAAAGTTTCGTTTGCAAGTAATGTACTTTGGATTCTACCCGCATAATTTAAACTGTCTACAATTTCCTTTTGTTTATGTTCAATAATATCTTTTTGACGAACTACCTCTTGTGTGCGCTCCAGAACTTTATCTTCCAATCCGTGAATCAAATCTTTAATTGAATGCTGCATTTGCTGAAAGCTGCTGGCTAATGAACCAATTTCATCTACCCTATCATTCACAATTTCAACATCTAAATTACCTTTGGCTAACTCGTAGGCATCGTATTCCAACTCTTTAATCGGTTTGGTTACCTTCCTGGAGATAAAGTAAGAAATTAGTAATACAAAAACGATTAAAACAATAGAAGCATTAATGATTTTATTTCTCAATTGTTTAGCCGGCTCAAACGCTTCACTTTCGTCAATTTCGCTTAAAATAACCCACTTCATACCGAATAAGTTTAATGGCATAAAAGACGACAATACAGGAATACCTCTATAATCCTCAAAAATCATATTGGCAGTTTTACCTGTTAAAGCTTCCCTTGTCCCCTTCGTCTTCACTTCCTGCAACCCAACAGTACTATGATAGGTTTTTATTTTTTGAATTCTGAGATTACTTACGCCTATTTCATTTAACAACTTAAAATAGCCTGCACTATCCTCTATTAAAAATCTACTTTGGTTTCTCAATGTAAAATCTTCCCCTACTATGTATGTTTCACCTGTTGTGCCTAAACCAATTTCTTTCCACTTATTGTTATTCGTCATTAACTTATTAATATTGTCAATAGGCATTTGAAATGCTACAACGCCGATTATTTTACCATTTTCCTTTACCGGGCATGCTATAAATGAGGCAGGTAAATTGTAGGATGGAAGATATTCCTCAAAATCAACAAGAATAGATTTCTTGTTTGAATCAAGTGATAGGGCTCCATTAAATGCTCTCGCTAAATTAGTATTTCGGTAGGCACCGGATTCTAAGGAAGAAGCAAAATCTATCTCTTTATATACCGTATAAACAATATCTGCACTTTCGTTATCAATAAAAAAAACATCATAAAAACCAAAGCGCAACATATAGTTTCTGATAACGTGGTGGTATTTTTTATGAATATTATTATAAACAAATTTTTGCGGCAAAGAATCACAATTTAATCTGTTTTCAGAAGTATACTTATTGTTAGCGATGTATAACTCCTGTAATAACAAAGCGTTTAAATTCAATGGTCTTAAACTCTTTTTATTAACTACATTGAGGCTTTGGGCATTTAATCGCGGAATAAAAAAAGTATCTAAATAGTCTTCCATTCTATTGTTGCGATGAATGTCATTCGGGTCTCGATTACTAAAATCCTTGGTCATTAAACGAAATCCTTCTTTAAATCCTTTCATGGCCTCAACAGTAGAGGGGTTCTCTGCAAAGGCCAATAATTGATGTTCAATTTGTGTAAAATAATCCACAACCTGACTAGATTTCATCTCACGGATGGCAGTTAGTTTTTTAAAAGATTCCTCTTGCAGTGTTTCTTTGGCATCGCGGTAACTAATAACACCGGCAACCAACATGGCGAGTAAAGAAATTCCAAAAAATGTTAAGGTGAGTTTAATGCCTATTTTCATGTTAACTTCTAATGTTTATTTTCGTCATTCAAATATAACTTTAATGCGGCATATTAAAAATATAATTTTCGACTTGGGCGGCGTAATTATTAACCTTGACATTAATAAATCTATTAAAGCTTTTAACGCTTTTAGCACGCAACCGTTTGAAGAAATTTATACACAAGCCAAACAATCAGACTTGTTTAATTCATTTGATAAGGGTACAATCTCGCAGGAAACTTTTTTTTATGAGCTTGCAAAAACAATTGGTTATAATGGTGAAATGGATGTATTATACAACGCATGGAATGCCATGTTACTGGACTTTCCTGAACATCGTTTTGATACATTAGTTTCGGCTAAACAACGTTACAATACCTTTTTATTAAGTAATACCAATGAAACGCATATTGAGGTATTTGAACGCGATTTGAGAAGAACACACGGCATACAAAATTTTGAAGATTACTTTGATAAACTCTACTATTCATGCAGATTAGGCATGCGAAAACCTGATGCGGAAATATTTGAGTTTGTATTAAATGAAAATAAACTTAATCCAACTGAAACCATTTTTATTGACGACTCTATACAGCACGTGAAAGGTGCAGGAGAAGTTGGTATTAATGCGCACCTCCTTGAGAAAAACATGGAGGTTCAAACGTTACTTGAAAAACTTAATTTACTATAAAACGTTTTACACATTCAAAAAAGTCTAAAGGTTTTTCAGCATGCACCCAATGCCCTGCATCCAAAATCGTTTCAATTGTAATATTGTTAAACCTAAGGTTAAAGTTCTGTATATCCTCTTCATTAATATAATCAGATAAACTACCCCTGATGATTAAGGTTGGTGAGTTGGAAATAAACTCAGGCACAGCAACGCTTACATTATTATAATTGTCGGTAATGGCTTTAAGATTAAATCGCCAATCCATTAAATTAGCATCGGTATCTTTCCAATAAATGTTCTTTAGCAAAAACTGTTTGGTTCCAAAATCCTTAATAAACGAATTTAAAACCAATTCAGCATCTTTACGCGTTTTAACATGATTAAAATCAACGGCATTCAGTGCGGCAACAACTTCATTATGCTTTGGTTCATATGCACGGGCGGCTATATCACAAATAATAAGTTTTTGTGCAATTTTTGGAAATAGTTTTTCGAAAAACATTAGCGTCTTACCGCCCATACTATGACCAAGAATTATTGGAGATTGAAGGTTATGGTGTTCAATAAACTCCATTAAATCATGCGCCATTAATTCATAAGTCCATTCGTACGAATGAGGAGATAAACCATGATTACGCTGATCAATTGTAATGGCAGTGAATCCAAGCGAAGCAAACTGTTTTGCTAATGAATTCCAGTTATCCATTTGACCAAAAAGACCATGCAAAATTAAAAGAGATGGTCCTTCTCCGTATTTTCTAAATGCTAATTCCATATCAACTGCAAAATTACCTTTTTAGCAAGTATTAACATAATAATTTTATTACCGAATAAATATTCATTAATTTTGTGCTGTAATGGCAAGAATAAAGGATCAACACAAACTTGAACAAATTAACAAAGCCGCATGTGTATTAGTACTAAAAACAGGGTTTGCCGGTCTAAAAATGGCTGATGTAGCAAAAGAAGCCGACGTAGCTGCCGGGACCCTTTATGTTTACTACCCAACAAAAGAAGCCTTGATTAATTCACTTTTTAAGGAGGTTAAATCAGAAATCGTTCAGGTTTTAATTAATCCTAAACATCACTCCCTAAGTTTTTACAACACCTTTCAAAAAATGTGGTTGAGTTACTTTAATTTTTGCATGAAATTTCCTGAAAAAATGCTATTTGTAGAACATTTTTTCCATAGCGGACTGCTTTCGAAACAAACGATAGATTTTGCCCATTCCATTATGGAACCCGTATTTGAGTTTATAAAACAAGCGCAAAACAACGAATTAATTAAAAAAGGAGATGTATTAATCATCCAATCGCAAATCTCAGGGCCCATTCACGAAACAATTAAATTAATACTGGCCAACAAAATAAAACCAACCAAAACTAACATACATCTATGTTTTGAGATGAGTTGGCAGGCCATTCGAAAATAAAATAAATAAATTAATGAATAAATAATCAATTATCAACTTATGAAAAACACCGTCATCATAACAGGCGCCTCTAGCGGAATAGGCATGGAACTTGCAAAAATATTTGCTGAAAACAATCATCAACATCTTCTTTTGGTAGCGAGAAGCAAAGACAAACTTGAAATGCTAGCTAACGAACTCATTTCAAAATACAAAGTTGAAGTAACGTTACTTGCGAAAGATTTAAGTAACTACGAATCAGCCCTTGAAATATTTAATTACTGTACCAATGAAAATCTAAATGTTACGCACCTGGTTAACAACGCCGGATTTGGTGATTTTGGCTTCTTTGCCGAGAGCAATTGGACCAAACAAGAGCAGATGATTAATTTAAACATAACAACATTAACCTATTTAACACATTTATTTTTGCCGGCGATGGTTAAAAATAAATCGGGAAAAATTTTAAATGTTTCATCAATTGCGGCATTTCAACCGGGGCCTTTGATGAGCGTTTACTTCGCTACGAAAGCTTATGTATTACATTTCAGTGAAGCCATTGCCAACGAATTGGAAAATACAGGGGTAACAGTAACCGCTTTGTGCCCCGGACCTACTAAAAGCGGCTTTGAAACTTCAGCATCTTTGGAAAATAGTAAATTATTTAAAAACAAAAACTTGCCAAGTTCCGAAGAAGTAGCCTTGTATGGTTACAACGCCCTACTTAAAGGAAAAAAAGTTGCCATCCATGGTACCATGAATTACATTTTGGCCAATACAACACGATTCGCACCAAGAAACCTGGTTTTAAAAATTGTGCGTTTTATGCAAGATAAAGTCTAATTCGCAACTGACTTAATTTGAAAAAGAGACCCACACATAATCCCGAGTTGAACTTTATTAAAGATGACTGGAAAGGAAATTTCGTTAATCACAAAAATCAATATGTTAACTTAATTAAACCGAGCGAAAGAAGCTATAATGACCTATTTAAATGGTTAACCGGTAAAAACCAATTTAAATCACTTAAAAAAAATCAGCAGAGTCCATTTTCTGTTTCAACTAACGAATACAAACCCAATGACATACAAGATGGACTGTTTTACATTGGACATGCTACATTTTTATTTACCCTACATGGTAAAAATATTATAACAGATCCGGTGCTATTTAACGTAGGACCGGTAAAACGTATGAGTCCTATGCCTTTTAAACCGGAAGAACTTACGCAAGTGGATTACATTCTATTATCCCATAATCATCGTGATCATTTAGATAAAAAAAGCTTACAATTAATCTGCAAGCAAAACCCTAATGCCATCATTTTAACTGCTTTGCAAATTTCGACTCTACTGAATAAGTGGAGAATAAAAAATAAAATTGTAGAAGCCGGCTGGTATCAATCGTATGCTTTAGACGAGGAATTCAATGTCCATTTTTTACCTGCTAAACACTGGAACAGAAGAGGACTTTTAGATCTCAATCAAATGCTATGGGGAAGTTTTTTGATAGAAAGCAAAATCAAAACCATTTACTTTGGTGCAGATAGCGGGTATTGTGTTCATTTTGAAGAAATAGGTAAATTGTTTAGAAAAATAGATTATGCCATACTTGGTATTGGCGCATGTGAACCGGAATGGTTCATGAAATCATCACACACCAGCCCTGAAAGAGCTTTTAAAGCCTTTCAAGATTTAGGTGCCAAACACTTAATTCCTATGCATTATGGAACCTTTGATTTAAGTGATGAGCCATTGTTTTATCCTGAAGAAGAGTTGAAAAAATTAATCACTGCATCAGGCAAAAAAGAACACGTTTTGTTTCCACAACTTGGAAATAAAATGTACTTTTAGTCTATGAATCCACATGTAGGAATTATTATGGGCAGTAAAAGTGATTTGCCCACTATGCAAGCAGCTGCAGATATATTAAAAGACTTAGGCATAACCTATGAAATAGACGTTGTGTCGGCACACAGAACGCCTGATAAAATGTTTGACTATGCTAAAAACGCACACGAAAGAGGACTTAAAGTGATAATTGCCGGTGCCGGTGGAGCCGCTCATTTACCGGGTATGGTAGCCAGCTTAACACCTTTACCTGTAATTGGTGTGCCCATTAAAAGCTCTAACAGCATTGATGGCTGGGATAGTATATTAAGTATTTTACAAATGCCTAACGGTGTGCCGGTTGCCACAGTTGCTTTAAATGCTGCACAAAATGCAGGTATTTTAGCGGCGCAAATTATTGGCTCATCAGATGCAACAGTGTTGCAAAAACTCATTCAATTTAAATCAGACTTAAAAGAAAAAGTTTTAGTAGCCAGTGATGAATTAAGAAATCACACACCGAAGAAATACCTTTAAAATTAATTGGATATTACATGAAACAAGTCCTACTACTTTGTATGATGATCATTATAACCGGATGTAAAAAAAATTACTCCTGTAAGTGCACAACAAATGAAGAAAGAAGGGGCTTTGTTTTCGTTTGGGAGGTTAATTATCAATACAACAAGGTTACCAAAAAACAAGCGCAAAAAAAATGTGAAGAAGATTTAATTGCAGACGGACATTCTTTAACTGATTACACTTGTAGTATCAAATAAAATGGCAAAAAATACGAATCTTATAAAACTAGGGGATGCCATTCAGCAATTTCTTAAGCAAGAAAATTTGGATGTTAAAATTGCACGTCACGCAATTAAAAACGGCTGGCAAGATATAGTTGGCACCATGATAGCAAACCATACCACCAATTTATATTTCAACAACAAAACCCTATTTATCACACTCAATTCTGAAGTAGTTAAATCTGAGCTTGCCTATCAAAAAGAGAGTGTCATAAAAAAAATAAATACTTACGTTTCTAATCGACTAATTGACCAAATCGTCATTCAATGAATTTTAAATTAAATCGCCTTTCATTCAGCATCACTATTCTTTTTTTTAGTGTAATTGCACTGGCACAAAAAAATGATTCTATTCAGTTAAGAAAAATTTACGACTTCTATTTAACCGAAAGCAAATGCTATTCGAATTTAGAACATTTATGTAAAAAAATTGGTCCAAGGCTAAGTGGCAGTAAAGGTGCAGAAGATGCCGTAGCTTGGGCTAAAAAAGCCATGTATGAAGCAGGTGCCGATACAGTGATACTACAGCCCTGTATGGTACCGCATTGGGTGAGAGGTAAAGCCGAGCAATGCCAATTAATAGAAAAAAATAAATCCACTAAATTGAATGTTACTGCACTTGGCAGTTCAGTAGGTACAGGAGAGAAAGGCATTAAAGCATCAATCATTGAAGTGAAAAATTTTGAAGAATTAGAAAAATTGGGCGAAAAAAACATAAAGGGCAAAATTGTATTTTACAATGTGTTCTTCAATCAAGCACATGTAAAAACCGGCTCTGCTTACGGCGAAACCGTTAAGTTCAGAAGTAAAGGCGCTAGTTATGCGGCCAAATATGGTGCAGTGGCCACGCTGGTAAGAAGCATGACTAGTTTAGCCGATGATGAGCCACACACCGGCAACATGAATTACGACACCAGTGTTTCAAAAATTAAAATACCATCCTTGGCATTAAGTTATGTTGCCGCAGACAAGTTAAGCCAAGCCATTAAAAACGACCCAACCACTTTAGTTGAATTAAAATGTTATTGCGAAACACTACCCGATGTTTTATCTTATAATGTGATAGGGCAAATTAACGGGAGTACAAATAAAAACAATTACATTGTGGCAGGCGGACATTTAGATGCCTGGGACAATGGCGAAGGTGCGCATGACGATGGTGCAGGTGTTGTACAGTGTATGGAAATTCTAAGACTTTATAAAAAACTAGGTGTAAAACCAAAAAACAACATTAGAGCCATTGCCTTTATGAACGAAGAAAATGGATTACGCGGTGGAGAAGCTTATGCAAAATTTGCAAAAGAGAATAATGAAAAACACCTGGCTGCATTAGAGACAGATGCCGGAGGCCATACACCAAGAGGTTTTGGCGTAGATACCTTAAACGGCCTTTATAAAAAAGTAATGACCTGGCAAAAATTATTGGCTCCCTATTTTGCAGATAGAATTGGTAACGAAGGCGGTGGTGCAGATTTAATAGCATTGGAAAAACTAAACGTACCTTGCATTGGCTTTGAACCCGACACCCAACGTTATTTTGACATCCACCACACCAAACAAGATACCTTTGATAAAATCCATAAACGTGAACTGGAATTAGGCTCTGCAGCTATTGGTGCGCTTTTGTATTTGTTGGATCTGTATTATTAAGCAACGGATTTGGTAATCAGGGTTTCCTATTATCAACTACAATATTAAATATTAACCCATCCCCTTCATTCAACCGAGTTAATTGAAAAATGACGCATTTTTATTATATTTGATATGAACAAAACAAATTTACTTGCTTGCAATAGTTTGCAAACGAATTTATAGCGGGTATGAGGATCTACCACTCATAGGCTTCGGACAAAATTACAGTTGACATTTTTAAAAAAAAATATATTATTCAAACTAAATCAATAAGACAATGAATAGACTCAAATTTAATTTAATTACTACCACAGTGTTTTTAACTACGTTTACCCTGACAAGTTGTAAAAAGTATACTTGTGAGTGCACTGTATACAATACAAATAATCCAGAATCTGGCGGACGCTCGAATTATACCGTTAAAAAAAAGGACAAAGCTAAAGTGTGCACTGACAAATCAACGCAGCCTGACAGTTTCGGTAATTATACAACATGCGTGATAAAATAACCTTTCGCACATGTCCAATAAAAATATTAAAGACAATATAAATTTATGGAACTAAAAATCCTCTTAACAATTCTGACAACAATGTTATTATTAGGTTGTAAAAAGGACTACACCTGTATTTGTCCAGACCCTCTTATAGACCAAAGCGGCTTTATTATTCATGACACGAAAAGTAAAGCAACTAAAAAATGTCAAGGCACTAAAAATCCATTTAACGAAAGTAAATGCGGTTTAATAAAATAATTTAACGACAGAAAAGAGCATAATTTAAGCTGTGTGCGACCATACGACGTCGTAACACCAAGCAAGTGCAAGCGGCGAGACAATAAGAACTTCGGCTTAAATCAAAGCCCTCCTCGCTTCGCCTCTTCTGGACATTTTTTTCCACCGGGCGGATTGCTTACGCGCCACATCGCTCAAAAGTGCTCTGTACTTTTGCCGTGCTAAAAACATTTATATATTTAACCAACCTTTTGTGCTATTGGACAGAGGAGGCTCCGAAAACCCGTCATAGCAAATCCCGAAAATGTCAGTACCAATAATTAAAACGCGTTGTAAATATTTCGATATTGATTCTATGCAAAAATGTTTGTATCTTCAGTCTAGAATTTAATTAACCTCCAACATAAACTGTATCGAATTATAAAAATGACTCCTAAAAACAATTATCAATGATTAGAAATCTTATAATAATTTCTTCATTATCAACCCTTTTTCAATCATGCGGATTTTTATTCTATAACTACCGCGCATCTTACGAAAGTAATTTTATTATTCCAAAAAAAAATTCTGATGCTAATTTGAGTTACAAAACTGGGCAAATGATCTACAGACAATCATACATATCTAAACCTTACAGCCGCTATAAATAGCCAACTTACGACACGCTTAATTTTTATGGGCCTGACTACCATACTTTAAAATTTATAATAACCGAGTCTAAAGACACTACAAACATTCATTTTACATTTTTTGCCTTTCATGGTTCGCGAAGCAGACCGCCAAATAAAAAATTCATCGAGTCATTCCGAGATAGTCTAAAAAATAAATTTGGTGCAAGCGAAATAATTGTTAAAAACATCAGTAATGAAAAAAAACGTAAAAAAGATAATTAATTATTGGTTTACGTTAAAAGTCGCATATCTACCAATTAACACAGGCTCAATTAGAACTGACTATTATTTTGAGTATTTTTTTTGAATGAGTTGGCGTAACAACTTCCACAAAATACAGCCCTGTGCCCAAATACCCGAAATCAAAATTAGTAATGGGTTCCATTGATGAAACGTTAACTAATAATTTACCAGTAGAATCGTAGACCTTAGCAAGTGAACAATTTTTAAAAGTCACCTTATCAGATGTTGGATTAGGATACACTTGAATTGAATGATCAGCCCATTCCAAAAACCCGGTGGCAATACTTGGTGTAATACAACTTTTCATTGCTTTAAATCCAAAGCTTGTGGTTGCGCCATCACTCTTAAACCTAACTGTTATACTGTTTGAGGTAGAAACCTTAATACCTGGAGAATTAGTGCCTGTATAACTTCCTATAAGTGCCGCAGCTGATGTACTTGCCCCGTTATATAACCATAACGTATCATAATTTAATTCCGTGCCAAAACTTATAAATTGTAATTGCGCCAAACTACCGCTTGGTACTGATAAGGTGTAGGCATAATTTTCATTATCGTAGTAATTTCTGGTTGGTCCTCCCATATCAAAAATACTGTCATTACAAGTAATCAGTTCGCAGGTACTAAAATGATCTTTGATTAAATTCCAATAACCTGTTAAGCCATTATCATATCCAAGTGCCCATATAGCAATACCCCCCAGCCCACGCTGATTAACCATTTTAAATTTACGTCCCATGCTGTAAACATCATCTATCCAACATTGACGTAAACTGGTGCCACTCGTAAACTTATAATATGGACTATAACAATTACCTTCCCAAAATTTATTACCCGGAGTGTAGGCTGTTCCTGTGCTTACAGCCGCCAAGGTCCGGCTGGTATTAAAACTTCCTGTGGTTGCAGCAGGTAAGGTGGAGTTTTGAGTCACTTCCCATTCTCTGCCATAGTAAGGTAAGCCCATTAATAGTTTGTTCGCTGGCGCACCTTGTTTAATATAGTAAGTAATGGTTTTACCTAAAGTATAATTATAACTTGGTTGATAATTATATAAAGGCGCTGTAGGGCCTGCCTGCGAACTTCCACCATAATAATAATCATAGCCCATAATCGTAAAATAATCAACTTGAGCTGTTAATGCAGGTATATTAAAGGTATTACTCCAATCTACCGCATACAAACAAAGTGATAATTCGTAGGAAGGATTTGCAGCATTTAAAGCATTATTTAAATTGGTAATAAAGGTTACAAAAGGTGCGTTATCAGAACTGCCCATGCCTTCAAAATCAATGTTAACACCATTTCCCTGCCGCGCATTTAACAAACTAATAATGTTATTGATAAAAGTTGTTTGTGCAGTTGAACTTGCCCAAAAAGAACTATGCCCCGAAAACATGGTCGCACATATATGAATTTTTGTGCCATTAGCCTTAGCAACAGTCACAACACTTGCTGTGCTCCAGGCAAAAGAAGTATTAATGTTGTTACCAGTGGTTGGACTAACATCATAATCAAAATAAACTAAATCACTTAACAAACTCCATTGGTAATTGGTATATGTTGTACCTCCCCAGTATGGGTGCCAACCCAATACCTTTTTAGTTAAATTACATGTAGCTTGCTTTGATGAAGCTAATTTATTGTTTGTTATATTGTTAAGTGAGTCAAACTGTACATCGGTATAATTTTTATACTGACTATAAAAGTTGGCTTGTTCTTGCATAATAGATTTAAATGCAGGCTGCTGTGCAACAACCATTGAGCCATAAAAAAAACTAATTAAAACTAAATATTTAGTAAATAACTTCATAACTCAAAAATAGAAAATAGTTTTTAGTATTTCTTAACCCATCCATAAATTAACAACTTAATCCATTTAGATGACCGGACAACCATTCAATATTGAAAGACAAACCGTTTTCCTCTTTAAATTTTTAAGGTGTATAATCTCTTTTTCCGGATAAAATAATTTGATAAGCAGGGCTAAAATATTTAGAAACACAGACATAAATAAACGATTAATTGATTTTTAACCATTGGTAAACTTTTAACTGTAGACCTATAAAATTATATTATTTTTGAGTAATAATATAAAGTTAATGAATAAGCTTCCTTTTGTATTTCTTTTCTTTTACAATTTCACTTTCAGCCAAGTCAACAACTCTATTATTCCAAAACCAACTTATCAAAAAAACGAGAAAAGCATTTTTCATTTAAGTTCAAACACTTCCATCCTTTATTCAGATGAATTAAAGTTTGAATCAAGTTTTTTAATTAAAACTATACATCAACAAACCGGCATTTCTTTAAAGAATAATCTTGAAAACAACAACAAAATTATTTTAATAGTTGATACAACATCTAAAATAGAAAAAGAAGCTTATGAGTTAAAAATTGAATCAAATCAAATTAGCATAAAGTCTTCTCATGCGCATGGCGTATTCTATGGCATACAAACTTTAATTCAGATGTTGCCTTTACAAAAAAGTGAGACAATTTTACTTGCCAATACAACGATAAACGATAAACCAAAATTTAAATGGCGGGGCATGCATCTGGATGTATCTCGGCATTATTTTACTCCAGTTGAAGTTAAAAAGTACCTGGATTTATTAGCCTTCTATAAATTAAATACATTTCACTGGCATTTAACTGATGATCAAGGTTGGCGGATTGAGATTAAAAAATATCCGAAACTAACAGATATTGGAAGTAAAAGAAAAGGAACCATGGTAGGGCATTACAATGCTCAAAAAATTGACTCCATCGCATATGGTAGCTATTATTCACAAAACGACATCAAAGAAATTGTAGAATATGCGAAAGAAAGACATATTACTATTGTACCTGAAATAGAAATGCCAGGTCACGCATTGGCTGCAATAGCTGCCTATCCGCAATTATCTTGCACCGGAGAAAAACTAGAAGTAGGAACAAAATGGGGAGTTTTTGATGATGTGTTTTGCCCGTATGATTCAACTTTTACATTTTTGGAAAATGTGCTGGATGAAGTGATTTCGCTTTTTCCTTCAGAATATATTCACATTGGTGGTGATGAATGCCCTAAAATCAGATGGAAATCTAGTAATTATTGTCAAAAGTTAATTGAGAAGAATAAATTAAAAGATGAGCATGGTTTACAAAGTTATTTCATTCAAAGAATTGAAAAATTTGTGAATGGCAAAGGAAGAAAAATTATTGGTTGGGATGAAATTCTAGAAGGTGGATTGGCACCAAATGCCGCTGTGATGAGTTGGCAAGGAACCTCCGGCGGGATAGCTGCTGCCAAACAAAAACATGATGTTGTGATGTCCCCGGGTTCGCATTGTTATTTTGATCATTACCAAGGGAATCCGGAGTACGAACCATTGGCCATTGGCGGACATACAACCTATAAAAAAGTTTACAGTTTTGATCCCATACCAAAAGAACTAACAAAAGATGAGGAAAAATATATTCTTGGCGCACAGGGAAATGTATGGACAGAATACATGAAAACATTCAAGCATGTTGAGTACATGGTGTTGCCAAGGATAGCTGCTTTGTCTGAAGTAGTATGGGGAACTTCCAATCCAGCAGAACTTAAAAATTTTGAAAGCAGATTGTTACACCATTTTAACTTTTACGAATACTATAATTACAATTACAGTAAAGCAATATTCGAACTTTCAACAAAAGTTAGTGCGAATAATACTAGAGATGGCGTTCTGTTTAATTTACAATCTGTTGAGCCGGAAATAAAATACACAATAGATGGAACGGATCCGGATAAAAATTCAAAGGTTTATGTTAGTCCGTTGAATGTAAAAAACAGCCAAACGATAAAAGCTGCTTATTTTAAAAACGGTAATCAGAAAAGTGCAATATTAGAACAAAAATTTTTCGTTTCTAAATCAACCGGAAAAAGCATTCAATTAAAAAACTTGCCTCATGAAAATTATGCAACAGATGGGCCATCTACTTTAGTAAACGGAATAAAAGGAAACCCAGAAAAATATGGAAACAACTGGCTAGGCTTTTCAGGTAAAGATTTAGAGGCAACTATTGATTTGGGTAAACCAACTGACATAAACAGTGTAGCGCTCAATTTTTTGAAGAGCGAAGGGAGTTGGATTTACTTTCCGACACAAGTAGAAATCTGGGACAGTAATGATAACAAGAACTTTGTTGATTCAAAAAACGTTACTCGTGACGAAGTTTATGCATATAATGGCGTTCTAGTAATAAACAATCTAAATATAAATTCTAGGTTTATAAAAGTAATTGCTAAGAACAACGGTATTATCCAAGAAGGTAAACCAGGTGCCGGCTCAAAAAGTTGGTTATTTGTTGACGAAATAGAAATACATTAATGAATCATGACAAGTAGAAGAAATTTTATAAAAAAGGGGGCATTAGCAACAACAGCATTTGCACTATCAAGCCTTGAATACAAAGCACATACAAATAGTTCGTCCGATAAAAAAGTAAATAAACCTATCGTATTATCTACTTGGAATTTTGGAATACAAGCCAATGAAGCTGCATGGACGGTTTTAAAAAATAATGGAAGGGCATTGGATGCAGTAGAAGCCGGTGTTAAAGTGCCGGAAGGCGACCCTACTGAAAGAAGCGTTGGTTATGGCGGTAGACCCGACAGAGATGGCAGAGTTACATTGGATGCTTGTATCATGGATGAATTCTCCAACATAGGATCTGTTGCTTGCCTTGAACACATTAAACATCCAATTTCCGTAGCAAGAGCAGTGATGGAAAAAACACCACATGTAATGTTAGTTGGCGATGGTGCGTTACAATTTGCACTTTCGCAAGGATTTAAAAAAGAAAATTTATTAGTAGAAGCTTCCGAGAAAGAATGGAAAGAATGGCTTAAAAAAAGTGAATATAAACCGGTTATTAATATTGAAAATCACGATACAATTGGCATGATAGCTTTGGATGCGCAAGGCAATTTATCAGGCGCTTGCACAACCAGCGGCATGGCATATAAAATGCATGGCAGGCTTGGAGATTCGCCAATTATAGGTGCTGGATTATACGTAGATAATGAAATTGGCGCTGCAACCGCAACAGGACATGGTGAAGAAGTGATACGAATAGCAGGCAGTCATCTTGTTGTAGAATTAATGAGGCAAGGAAAAAGTCCACAGCAAGCTTGTGAAGAAGCAGTGCAACGAATTATTAAGTTAACCAAAAGCAGAAACAAAAACTTAAATGATATTCAGGTAGGCTTTATTGCATTGAATAAAAAAGGAGAATGTGGAGCCTATTGCATTCATTCAGGATTTAATTATGCAAAATATGATTCAAGTGGAAACAGTTTAATAAACGCCACCTATTCTGTAAAGTAATGAGATTGCTCGAAATAGCTTGTTTTAATGAAGAATCCATTGCTAAAGCCTGTAAAAACGGTGCGGACAGATTAGAATTATGCAATGAAATGTCCGTTGGCGGAATCACACCATCTGAAAGTATGATAGAATTTGCAAACGGTTATGATATTGTAAAGTATGTTATGATAAGACCAAGAGGCGGAAATTTTACATATACCGAAGAGGAATTTGAACACATGAAAACAAGTATTTCTCAATTAAAAATTAAAAAAATAAATGGATTTGTTTTTGGTGTTTTAACCAATGATTGCAAAGTTGATAAAATCAAAAACAAAGAATTACTAAAAATTGCTTACCCGCTCCCATGCACCTTTCATAAAGCCTTTGATGAAATTTCAGATTATAAACAAGCCTTAGTAGATTGCATAAATTGTGGATTTGAAAATGTTTTAACCTCGGGAACTAAAAAGACAGCTTTGGAAGGAAAAAGTATTTTGAAAGAATTAATTGAACTTGCAAATAATAAAATCAATATTATTGTAGCCGGCGGTGTACGCTCCAGTAATATTTCAGAGTTAAATAAATTTCTAAACGCCACACATTACCACTCAGCGGCAATAATGCAAAAAGGCATGAGTAGTGCTGATGAAAAGGAGATTGCATCTCTAAAAAAGTTATTGAATGAATAAATCAGTATTATACATTCTTTTACTACTAATAACCTTCGTAAAAGGACAAGAACAATTTAGAAGTTTGAGTAACGAAAATTGGTTTTTCCTGCAAGCAGGTAAAACTGAAAAATACAAGGCAAAAATTCCAGGCACCATTCACACAGATTTACTGGAAAACAAATTAATAGAAGATCCATTCCTTGAAGACAATGAAACGAAATTACAATGGATTGAAAAAGAAGAATGGATTTATGAATGCAATTTTAATCTAACTGAAAATGAACTTAAAAATCAATCAATACAATTACAATTTGAAGGATTAGACACTTATGCTTCTGTATATTTAAATCAAGCTCTGATTTTAGAAGCCAATAACATGTTTAGATGTTGGTATGTGGATGCAAAAAAATATTTACACCATGGTAGTAACAATTTGAAAATCATCTTTAAATCAAGCTCTATAAAAGGTAAAGAACTTGCAAGCAAATTAACTTATACCCTACCTGAAAATGAAAGAGTTTTTGTTCGAAAAGCACAATATCATTTTGGCTGGGATTGGGGGCCAAGATTTGTTACTGCGGGTGTATGGAAAAATGTTAGTCTCCATTTCAGTAATCACGCCTATATTGAAAAATGTTACATACAACAAAAGACCATAAATAAAACCGAAGCCTCCTTAAACTTTGTTACAAAAATTATTTCTAATGAAAATACTGATTATCTTATAAAGATTGGCAACATCAAAAAAAAGATAAACTTAAAAAAAGGAATAAACAGTATAGAAATTCCTTATAACTTAAAAAAACCTAAACTATGGTGGTGTAATGGACTTGGAGAGCCGTATTTATACAATTTCACTATTGAATTGTTTAAAGAACAAACCCTACTCTCGAGTAAAAAATTAAGCATAGGCTTAAGAACCGTCGAGTGGATTCAGGAAAAAGACCTGCCTGAAGGTAAAGCAGGCCAAAAAGGAAGAAGTTTTTACTTAAAACTAAATGGCGTTCCGGTTTTTGTAAAAGGTGCCAATTATATTCCGCCACACAGTTTCTTGCCGGAGGTAACGCCTGAAAAATACAATCACCTGATAATGCAAGCTAAAAAAGCAAACATGAATATGTTGCGAGTTTGGGGCGGTGGTGTTTATGCAGATGATGTTTTCTATAATGAATGTGACAAAAATGGCATTTTGGTTTGGCAAGACTTTATGTTTGCTTGTGGTATGTATCCTGGAGATTCGGATTTTTTAAACAATATAAAGGAAGAAGTAAAAGATAATATTACAAGACTTCAAAACCATCCATCCATTGTAATTTGGTGTGGAAATAATGAGAATGACGAAGGTTGGCACAACTGGGGCTGGCAAAAACAATTTAATTACTCGAAGGAAATTGAAAACAAAATCTGGAAAGATTATCAAACATTATTTGATACCATCATTCCAAATGCATTGAAAGAAACCTTAGGAGAGAATAAATATTTCTATTGGCCATCTTCACCATCTAAAGGTTGGGGAAGGAAAGAGAGCTTAACGCAAGGCGACGCTCATTATTGGGGTGTTTGGTGGGGAAAAGAACCTTTTGATATTTATAAGGAAAAAACAGGAAGATTTATGAGTGAATACGGATTTCAGGGAATGCCGGCTGTATCTAATTTTCGAAAATTTACCAAAGAGCTATCATGGGACAATAAAAGTATTAAAACTCATCAAAAACATCCAACCGGTTTTGAAACCATACAAGAATACATGGCAAGAGATTTTAAAATTCCGCTTCATTTTGAAGATTACGTTTATGTTTCCCAACTTCTGCAAGCATATGGAATGAAAATAGCTATTGAATCACACAGAAGAGCAATGCCATATTGTATGGGAACTTTATATTGGCAATTTAACGATTGCTGGCCCGTCACATCCTGGAGTTCAATAGATCACAATAATCAATGGAAAGCATTACATTACCAGGTTAAAAAGAGTTATGCAAAACAACTCATTTCTATTGATGAGAGAAATAATAATTTAAACATCTACGGAATTAATGACGAACTAAAAAAAATAGAAGGAAATTTAAAAATAGAACTAATCGACTTTTATGGCAATGTGATCTGGCAAAAAGAACAATCGGCTCACTTTGATGCTAATTCTTCTCGAATACTAGATAGCATTAAGCTTGAAGCAATCCACACATTAGACAGAAATAACAGTTTCATTAGGATAAGTTTTAAAAACAAACTTCTGGACTTAAGTTGTATACATTATTTGGCTAGAACCAAAGACCTGAATTTAGCCGAACCAAAAGTGAACATCACTTATTTGAATAATAATAAAATACAACTTAGCAGTAACATGCTTGTTAAGAACTTATATCTGGAAAGTGAAGGCGTTTTTTTTGAAGAAAATTTTTTTGATTTATTACCTCATGAAACAAAAATCATTAGTGCTAGCAATAAAATTGAAACCCTAAAGTGGAAATGTTTGAATGAACTGGAAACGAAATAGCCTTAGTTTTAACCTTTAACTATTTGAATTATCTTTAAAATATTGGATAACGAGCTTTGCCTTTGCCAAACCAATTGCACTAATAATCTCCTTCTCTGCAGCCTCTTTAACCCCTTTTACACTTTTAAACGTTAAGAGTAATTTCTCAGCCGTTTTATCACTTATTCCCTTTATACTATTTAATTCTGTTTTAAAAGTTTCTCTGCTTCGTTTATTTCGATGATGCGTAATACCAAAACGATGCGCCTCATCACGAATCTGTTGAATAACTTTAAGTGTTTCGCTTCTTTTATCCAGATATAAAGGCAAAGAATCATCCGGGAAATAAATTTCCTCTAAGCGTTTTGCAATTCCAATCACTGCAACTTTACCCATCAGGCCTAGCTTTTTTAAACTCTCGCAAGCCGCGCCCAACTGTCCTTTACCGCCATCAATAACAATAAGTTGCGGCATTGGTAAATTTTCATCTAAAACTCTGCTATATCTTCTGTAAATCACCTCCTCCATAGTTGCAAAATCATTTGGACCTTCAACTGTTTTAACATTAAAATGTCTATACTCTGATTTTGCCGGTTTACCATTTATAAAAACAGGCATTGCACTTACAGCATAATTACCTTGTATATTACTGTTATCAAACCCTTCAATTCTCCTCGGCTGTTCAGTCAATCTCAAATCTTTCATCATTTGATTCATTAAACGCTCAGTGTGTTTTTCCGGATCGAGAATAGCTTGTTGTGCCTCCAACTCCTGTTTGTACATCATTGCGTTTTTATAACACAAATCCAGCAAATGCTTTTTATCTCCAATTTTTGGAACATAATAATTAATACCCTCCAATTTTATTTCCAACTCAAAAGGTAAAATTATTTCTTTAGATTCACTGTTGTATCTGTTTCTGAATTCGATAATGGCAAACAATAAAAGCTCTTCGTCAGTTTCATCCAACTTCTTCTTTAATTCTAATGTTTGTGAATTCACAATAGTACCATTCTTTACTTTAAAATAATTGATATATGCATTTTTATCATCGCTAATAATATTTAAAACGTCTGTATTGTCAATACTTGGATGAACGATTGTTGATTTGGCCTGATAACTATCCAGTGCAAGTAACTTAACTTTATATTCTTCTGCTTTTTCAAAATTCAACTCTTCTGCCGCAGAATACATGCTTGCCCTCAATTCCTTTATTGTTGAACCGACATCACCCTTCAGTAATCGTCTGACCTCCATTATTTGCTCATCATATTCGGTCATGGATTGATTTCCTATGCATGGAGCTTTGCATTTACCAATATGAAATTCCAAACATGGTCTATACTTTTTCTTTTCAATTTGCTCAGGGCTAAGGTCTAAACTACATGTCCTTAGTTTGTAATTCTGCCTGATGACATCTAAAATGGAGAACATCACCTTAACGTTAGCATAAGGTCCAAAATACTCACTGTTATCTTTTCGCTTTTGCCTTGTGTGAAATATTCTCGGAAATTGTTCGTTTTTGATAATAATCCATGGGTACGTTTTATCATCACGTAAGTTAATGTTGTACTTAGGCTTTAGATTTTTAATGAGATTATTCTCGAGTAGCAGCGCATCTAATTCTGTTTCAACCTTAATTGTTTTAATTGAGACGATTTTTTTAACCATTAACCTCAATCGCCCATTATCATGCTCCTTGCTAAAATAACTGCTAACCCGTTTTTTGAGACTTTTGGCCTTACCAACATATAAAAGAATCTCATCTCCATCAAAAAACTGATATACACCGGGTGTTTCCGGTAAGGATTTTAATTGGCTTTGAAGCTGTTCAGAAAAGTCGTCTATCACAAAACAAAGATAAGACCTTACAACACTTTTTGAGTAAAATTTTAATTTTAACACTTTATTTCCAATGAACTAATCCTAAAGCAAAATATAATTGTAACTTGCTGTCAAAATACAAACTATGTCAGCAAAACTATTACTCTCTGCTCTCCTTTTTGCAGGAATTTTAACTGCACAAAACGCAGATTATTCAGATCCAAATAAGAAACTATTACTTGACCCAAGTGTTAGAACAGGGACATTGTTGAACGGGATGCGTTATTACGTGAAAAAAAACATACAACCGGAAAACAGAGCCGAACTTCGTTTAGCTGTTAATTCAGGCGCAACCAACGAGTCGGATGAGCAACAAGGTTTAGCTCATTTTGTTGAGCACATGGCATTTAATGGCAGTAAAAACTTTAAGAAAAACGACTTGGTAAACTACCTAGAAGGCATTGGAACTAAGTTTGGTCCCGATCTTAATGCCTACACCAGTTTTGATGAAACGGTTTACATGCTTCAGATACCAACCGATAAAAAAGATATTTTTAATAAAGCCTTTTTAATTTTAGAAGACTGGGCAGCCAATTTAAGTTTTGATAGTTTAGAAATTGAAAAAGAAAGAGGTGTTGTTATGGAAGAATGGAGACTTGGACAAGGTGCCTTCGAAAGGATGATGAGAACGACCTTTCCTGCCATGTTTAAAGATTCAAGGTATGCCAATCGATTGCCAATTGGGAAGCCTGAAATTTTAAAAGATTGCAAACAACATTATTTAAAGAGCTATTATAAAGATTGGTACCGCACAGATTTACAGGCCATCATTGTAGTTGGAGATGTAGATGTAGAGGCTACAGAAAAATTAATAAAAGAACAATTCAGTAAACTTAGTCCATCTAAAAATCCGAAACCATTAACAAAATGGCAAATACCAGATCAGAAAGGATTCAGAAGTGTAGTTGCAAGTGATAAGGAATCGCCATACAATATTTTACAATTGATGTATTTACAGCCACCTACTGAATATGCAACTGTGGGTGACTTTAAAGAGTCATTAAAACATCAATTATACAACGGCATGTTAAGTGCCAGATTATCAGAACTGGCTAAAAAGCCGGATGCTCCTTTCTTATTCTCCGGCGCTGGCTTCAATGAATTAATAAGAAATAAAGGAGCCTATTCAACATTTGCTGTATTTCCAAATGGCAAGGCTGAAGCGGCTATAACAGCTGCTGTTACAGAAAATGAGCGTGTAAAACGATATGGTTTTGCAACTTCTGAATTTGAAAGAAAGAAAAAACAAATTTTAAATGATGCGCAAAACTCTTTTAATGAAAGGGCTAAAACAGAATCTAAATCTATTGTAGGAGAATTAGTACAGAATTTTTTAACAGGCGAAGCTAGCCCCGGCATTGAAGTCGAATACAATTTAACTAAAGAATTACTTCCAAAAATAACTTTGGAAGAAGTGAACGCATTAGCAAAACAATGGATTAGTATTAAAGGTGATAATGCAGTAGCTGTTTTAATGATGGCTGAAAAAGACGGCAATAAAATTCCTACCGAAAAAGAAATTACTGACGTATTTCTCAAAGCAGAATCCAATACTGACATTAAACCATATGAAGACAAGGTTATAAAAGAAGAACTGGTAAGTAAAAAACCTAGAGGTCAGAAAGTAATTAAAACTGCTAAACTGGATGAAGGAATAACTGAATGGACATTAGGTAATGGCGTAAGAGTTTTATTAAAGTCAACAAATTTTAAAGATGACGAAATTCTTTTTACTGCGCATAGCTGGGGTGGCACCAACCTCTATCCGGATAATGAATATATAAACGCTGACATGAGTAATGCCGTTCAAAGCATGATGGGTTATGGAAAATTTGATGCAACAGCATTAGAAAAATATTTAGACGGTAAAACCGCAAGAGTGAGTTTTGGCGTTTCTAAGGATAGTGAACTAATTAATGGAAGCAGCAGCAAAAAAGATTTTGAAACGATGTTGCAACTGGTTTATGCCGGTTTTACAATGCCTAAAAAAGATAGCGCCGGGTTTTTAAGCTTTATAAGCATGCAAAAAGGCATGATGCAAAACATGAGTAACGACCCATCAACTGTTTTTCAAGATTCAATTCGTTACATCATGAGTGGTTACAATATCCGCGGGAAATCATTAACTGAAAAAGATTTAGCAAAAATTGACTTGTTAAAATCTCACCAGGTTTTTAAAGAACGTTTTAAGGACCCAACCGATTTTACATTTTTATTCGTTGGTTCATTTAATGAAGACAGCATTAAACCATTGATAGAATCATATATTGGTGGGATATCAAATGAAATGAAACGGGAGGTATTTACACCAAATTCCATTAAAGCTCCTAAGGGACAATTAACCAAAACAATCTACAAAGGAAACAACCCACGCAGTACTGTGCAGTTAATGTGGACTGGTGAATTTGATTATAACAGAAAATCACGTTTTGAAATGAGGGCATTAGCCAATCTATTGAATATTACATTGCGCGAAAATTTACGTGAAGATAAAGGTGGTGTTTATGGTGTAGGTATTGGGCCTCAATCAGAACATTATCCTAAAGGAAGTTATAAATTTATCTGTGGGTTTTCATGTGCACCGGACAATGTAAACAAATTAATTGATGCAGTAAAGGAAGAAATCAATAAGGCAAAAACAAACGGGTGCAGTGAAATTAATTTAGGAAAAATAAAAGAAACCTTTTTGAAAGAAAGAGAAACACAATTAAAAGACAATAATTTCTGGTTGTCACTAATTATTCAAAGTGAAATTAATAAGGAATCTATAAAGGAAATTGAGGAATACAATAATTGGATTAATTCTTTAAAAAGTGAAGACTTTAAAAAGTTTGCTAAACAGTATTTTAACGATAACGAGTACAAACAATTTGTGTTGAACCCGGAAAAAAAATAAATCCGAAACCAAAAAACCTTGCTGGGTTTATTTTGAATCAGTTTTTTTTCTGTTTATCTCAAAACGTTGAGGCTTAATTACAATTTCATTTAGATTGTAATTCTTTTTTGATTCAATTAGATCAACTATGAGTTCTGCTATATCATTAACATTGATATAAGCATCGTCATTGGTTGAAGGTTCAAAATCCTGCTCTTGGTAAAACTCAGAATTAATAATATCAGGAACAATTGTAGTAACCTTTAAGTTTTGTTTTCGGTATTGCTCAAAATAGTTGTTCAACAAATGATTCATGGATGCTTTTGAAGCACCATAAAAATTATTCCAACGGGCAACTTCCTTACCGGAAATACTTCCCATGCCAATTACTCTCCCTTTGTTGTTTAGTAAAGCCGGTAAACAGGCATTTAAAATAGCAGCTTGTGAGGTGTAGTTAACGTTTGTGATTCTGATAATTTCATCAATTGAATAGCTCTCAGCAGGCTTAATTCGGTTAAAACCGGCGTTTAATAATACAACGTTAAACTTCTTATTATTTAAGTAATTACAAACCTTATTGATTTCATTTTCAACGCTTAAATCTGCCGAAAACTGAGTAAGATTATGGTGTTCAGGCAGCATACTTCTGGCAATGCCAGTAACTTGATAATTTTTTAGAAGTAACATTTCTGCCACCTTTTTTCCAACACCTTTACTGTGTCCGGTAATTAATACATGATTGCTCATTAAATTATTTCTATCCTAAAATTAGCATTAATATTTAATAATTGTTCTATTAAATAATTTTGGAGCTCCTCTTTCTCATATTTGTTGTAAGTATATATATCTTCATTTAGCTCATATGGATAATAAAGTACTGAGGTATCTTCTCTCCGCCTTTGCATATTCTTTAAAAACAATTTGTTCATTCTAAATACTCCCAAACTTATTGTGTCAATTTTATCAATATCAATTTCTTGCTGGAGCAATTTTAGCATTTCCTTATAATAAGCCCTCCAATTTTTTACAATTAGTAGTGGATCAAAACATAACCTTATTTTCCAACCTAATGTTTGAAATGCTTTAATTGCTTTTAATCTCTGAATTAATGAAGGCGTTTTGGCCTCGTTTAGGTTAATAATTTCTTGAGGCGAGAGTGTCCATGCTAAAACTACGTTATCAACAGGCTTACAATATTCTAAAGACTTATAATTTGCGCTTTTTGTTCTAATCTCGATTGTTAAATTTTGTTGGCTGGCTGCAAAATCAATCCAGGTTTTACAATACGGCAACCAATTTTCAATGGCTAATAAATCTGTATCGTATGAAAGTGCTAAATAAACTTGTTCGCTGCTTTGGTTAATCAGTTTAATTGTTTCAGAGATAAAATCTTCGTTATTTACAAATAGTACAAAATGAGCTGATGAAAATAAACCTTGTAAATAACAATAGTCACAATCGTAAACACAATTCAATGCCAGTGTATTGTAATAAAAATTTTTAAATCCGAAATCCGGAGTAACGTTTGAGCCTTTGTAATAGAAGTGATCCGTGCGTTTTGCCAGAATTAACTTTTGAGCTTGTTTCTGTAAACGCCACTCAGAACCACTTTGATTAAATACATCTTTATAATGATCAATGTAAACAATTTTAGCGTCTGTAAACTTTGTTAAAACTCGTTTAGTATTCTCATGTTCAGCGATTTGCTTTTCAATATATATAAACTGCTTAAACATGTCTTAACTTTTCTAAAAGTTGGTTTAATAAACTCTTACGTTGAGAAATGTTTTCAACGCTGTCTGTAAATTCTTCAATTAACTCTGCTAACTGTAACTCTGTCTTATAAGCCAAAAAACACAAGCAGGCTTTATTTAGTTGTTCTTTTTGTGTAAATGAAAGTTTTAGTAAATTATCAATTTTACTTACAAACTGATTGGTATTTTTAAAAATCGCATTCACCTCCGTTGAGATCAATTTCGTTTCCAGGTCAACGACAGTTATTATTTCGGGGATTTGTCTTTCATATTTTTTGAACCAGGTTCCATCCTTATAAAAATCTTTATGTCCGGCATCACTAACCCATTTAAAAATTTGTATTTGATTGGAATTTAAAAATAGTTGGGCTGCTTTTGCAAATGAAATGCCCTCCATATCAACCAATTCATTACCATAACTCATAAGATCTTCAACTCCAACAAAATCACTTACAGTATTTAACGAATTTAGTTCAAACTCAGATTTACCAATTAGTTCAGGGTAAAAAGTAAGTTCTTTGTTCTTAACTTCTATGATACGTTGCCATTTATGGAGATTCGCCTGCGATGCCGCACAGCCAATGTTCCACATCACAACATTTTTGTGAAGTGCCAAAAACCAGCCTACCGCTGTGCTACAAGCTATGCTTCCAATACCGGTTATCAACAAAAAGCTATGATCATTTGCGTACAATCTTATGTTTTTTTGTTGATGAATCTGTTTAACCTTTAATTGCTCGATAAAAGGATATGCCTCTTGCTGGAGTGCAAAAACGTATGTAGGTTTTAGATCCATTAACTTGTGTGATCAGAAACAATAACCCATTTACCATCAATTCTTTTCCAAAGCAGCGTAAAATGGCCGCCGGACGGCTTCTCCTTTGCTAATTCCCATTTTCCAATCACATATATTGCCCTTTTACCCAATTGCGTGCATTCCAATATACTAAACCTCAATTTACCCATAGCTTCAACATTTGGATAGCTCTTCTTATAATTCGTCAGGGTCTTCTCCCAACCGTATGTAATTCCTTTACTTCCAATAAATTTAAGGCTATCACTTTTCCAATAGTACTTCATAAATCCCTCTATATTCCCTTCATTCCATGCCTTCTCCTGTTCTTTCATGAGGTCAATAACCTGTTTAGTACTTTGAGCATTTCCTGTTTTTAGCAGAAAAACACAGCAAATAATAATCCAGCTTTTTAAAAACATTATCTAAAATTTTAACCGAAATTAAGCTTTAAATCCTAAAATTTAAAGAATGATTCGTATATTTGTGGTTCGTTCTTTAACACTTATTCAGAAAGACAGAGGGACACGCCCGGTGAAGTCTTCCCAACCCTTTTTAATTTAAGAAGTCCAATTTTAGAAGTAAGAAGTATAAATCTTAATTCTAAAATATAAAATCTAACTTTTAAAAGAAGGTGGTAAATCGTGATGAAGCATTAGCTTCAATAAATAAGTCAGAAACAATTTAGTACAAATCAAATAAAAATACTAATCCCTTCTGATAAAAACAGTAGGGATTTTTTTATGAATAAAGAGAACCAAAATATAGAATATAAAGAAGCTTGGCATGACGAATGTTTAAAGTGGGTAGCCGGTTTTTGCAATGCTAATGGCGGTAAAATTTATATTGGTATTGATGATAGTGGAAAATACGTTGGCTTAAAGAATAAAACACTTAAATTATTAGAAGATATTCCTAATAAATTAGTGCAACATTTGGGTGTTATTTGCGATGTAAATCTAAAACACAAAAACAAAATCCAGTACATCGAAATTAAAGTTCCTAAATACACCGTTCCTATTTCTTTAAATGGCAAATACTATTATAGAAGCGGTGCTACAAAGCAAGAGCTTAAAGGCAAAGCATTAGAACAATTTCTACTCAAAAAATCGGGCAAAACTTGGGACATAATGCCTGAACCAAACGCAACCATTAAAGATATTGATACAAAGGCTATCCAGAACTTTAAAAAATTAGCCGTAAATAGTTTGCGCTTAAAAAGTATTTCTCAAGAGCGAGGTACACATGCCGTTTTAAGTAATTTGAATTTATTTGAAGGCAAAAAATTAAAACGAGCCGCCATTTTGTTATTTGGGAAAGACCCTCAAAAATACTATTTAGGTGCTTCTGTTAAGATTGGAAAGTTTGGAAAAACAGATGATGATTTATTGTTTCAAGATGAAATTACAGGAAATTTAATTGATGTTACTGAACAAACAATTGAACTACTTGATAAAAAATATTTTCCTTCACTCATAAGATATCAAGGCATTTACCGCAAAGAAGAGTGGCCCTATCCGTATGCAGCCATTCGTGAAGCTATATTAAACGCTATTGTTCATCGAGATTATAGCGGTAATTCAACTTTAATTAGTGTGTATGAAAACAAACTAATTTTTTGGAACGATGGAAACTTGCATGAAGATATTTCTATTGATGATTTAAAAAAGAAACATCCTTCCAGGCCTAATAATCCAAAAGTAGCAGAAATTTTTTACAAAGCAGGTTTAATTGAAGCTTGGGGCAGAGGCACACTAAACATAGTTGAATTGTGCAAAACAGTAAGCGGAAAAGAACCACTATTTGAAGCTATCAGTGGGGGAACACAGCTTACAATTTTTGGTAAAAAAATAAGCCATGAATCGAACCAAAAATTAAATAGCAGACAAGTTAATACCTTAAGCTATTTAAAAGAACATGGTGATATTAATAACTCAACTTATCAGGTAATTAATAAAACTAACGAAAAAACTGCTTACAGAGATTTGAATGAATTAGTAGAATTAGGATATATAACAAAAGAGGGGCCAAATAAACAATTCACCATTTACAAACTGAATAAATAATGAAGATTTCATCGGACATTTCATCGGACATTTCATCGGACATTTCATCGGACATTTCATCGGACATTATTTTAATAGATAGCCTTGATGCACCAATAAATTCAAGGGTTTTGAGATATTTTCATCGGACATTTTAAATACGAATTCATCGGACATTTCATCGGACATTTTTAATTAAACATATTATGAGCAAACCTAACATATACACTGAACTTGAAAAAAGAATATTGGTAATTGATGGCGCCATGGGCTCCTTAATACAACAATACAAATTGAGTGAAGAAGACTTTAGAGGAGAACAATTTAAAAACTTCCACAAAGATGTGAAGGGTAACAATGATTTGTTATGTATCACCCGCCCAGATGTGATTGAAGAAATACACTCACAGTATTTAGAGGCAGGTGCCGATATTATTGAAACGAACAGTTTTAGCGGCACCACAATTGCCATGGCAGATTACGACATGCAACACATTGTTTACGATTTAAATGTTGCTGCTGCTAAAGTTGCTCGAGTTGCGGCTGATAAATATACTGCCAAAGACCCAACTAAACCAAGATTCGTGGCCGGAGCTATGGGACCAACTAATCGTACACTTTCTATTTCCCCAGACGTAAACAATCCAGGATATCGCGCTGTAAGTTGGGATGAAATGGTTACTGCATACACAGAGCAGGTAAAAGGTCTACTTGATGGTGGTGTTGACTTATTGTTAATCGAAACAATTTTTGATACACTTAATGCCAAAGCTGCATTAATGGCCATACAAAATGTTTGCAAAGAACGGAACATAAAGATGCCTGTAATGGTTAGTGGAACAATTACGGATGCCAGTGGGCGTACCCTATCCGGACAGACTACCGAAGCTTTTTTAAATTCCGTTTCACATGTTGATTTATTGAGTATAGGTTTAAATTGTGCATTAGGTGCTAAAGACATGCGTCCGTATTTAGAAGAGTTGGCAAATAAATCTGAATTTTATGTAAGTGCATATCCTAATGCTGGTTTACCAAATCAATTTGGAGAATATGATGAAGACGCTCATCAAATGGGTCACCAGATTGAAGATTTTCTAAAAGCAGGTTTTCTAAATATTGTTGGTGGATGTTGTGGAACCACTCCGGCCCATATCAAGCGCATTTCTGAACTGGCAAAAAATTATCCACCTCACAAAAAAAATAAAGCAAATGAGCTAATGCATTTAAGCGGTTTAGAACCTGTAACACTGCGTCCTGAAAGTAATTTCATGAATGTAGGGGAGCGTACAAACGTAACAGGCAGTAAAAAATTCGCTAAACTGATTATTGAAGAACGCTATGAAGAAGCGCTTGCTGTTGCCAGAGAGCAAGTAGAAGGAGGAGCACAAGTAATTGATGTAAATATGGATGAAGGGATGCTAGATGCTGAAAAAGCAATGACAACCTTCTTAAATTTAATTGCTTCAGAACCAGATATTGCACGCGTGCCGATTATGATTGATAGCAGTAAGTTTCACGTTATTGAGGCCGGCTTAAAGTGTATACAAGGAAAGGGAATCGTTAATTCAATTTCATTAAAGGAAGGTGAAGAAAAATTTATTGAGCAAGCAAATGTTGTGAAAAGTTATGGCGCTGCGGTAATTGTAATGGCCTTTGATGAAGTTGGACAAGCCGACACTCTGCAACGTAGAATTGATATTTGTAAACGTGCATACGACATACTTGTTAACAAAGTTGATTTCCCGGCACAGGATATTATTTTCGATCCTAATATCTTTCCTGTGGCTACGGGAATGGATGAGCATAAACTGAATGCTCTGGATTTTTTTAATGCCACCAAATGGATTAAAGATAATTTACCGCATGCAAAAGTGAGCGGTGGTGTAAGTAATGTTAGTTTTTCGTTCAGAGGCAATGACCATGTAAGAGAAGCCATCCATTCAGCCTTTCTATACCATGCTGTAAAAAATGGCATGGATATGGGAATTGTTAATCCATCTCAATTAGTTGTATACGACGATATTGAAAAAGATTTGCTTGAAAAAATAGAGGACGTATTATTAAACAGAAGAGATGACGCCACTGAACGTTTAATAGAAAAAGCAGAAAGCCTGAAAAACAAAGGTAAAGCAAAAGAAGAGAAAAATGAAGAATGGAGAAATGGTACTGTTCAAGAACGTTTAACTTACTCTCTTGTTAAAGGTATTACAGATCATATTGATGCTGATGTTGAAGAATGCAGAAGTCAGTATGAAAAAACACTTCACATTATTGAAGGTCCTTTGATGGATGGTATGAATGTAGTTGGTGATTTGTTTGGGCAAGGGAAAATGTTTTTACCTCAAGTGGTGAAAAGTGCCCGTGTAATGAAGAAAGCGGTAGCCTATCTTCAACCCTATCTGGAAGCAGAAAAAACAGGGACAACCAGCACCTCTGCCGGCAAAGTTCTATTGGCAACAGTAAAAGGCGATGTGCATGATATTGGTAAAAATATTGTAGGTGTTGTAATGGCTTGTAATAATTATGAAATCATTGATTTAGGCGTAATGATTCCTAAAGAAAAAATTTTAGATGAAGCCATTAAAAATAAAGTTGATATTATTGGGTTAAGTGGTTTGATTACTCCGTCTTTAGATGAAATGGTCGACGTAGCAAAAGAAATGGAGCGTAGAGGTCTTAATATACCACTACTAATAGGAGGGGCTACAACAAGTAAAGTTCATACAGCAGTCAAGGTTGCGCCGCATTATTCACATCCTGTTGTACATGTAAATGATGCCAGTAAATCAATTCCTGTTGTAAGTAGCTTAATTAGTCAAGATTTAAAAGCAAATTTTGTTGAAGATGTTAAAAAGGATTATGAACGTGTGCGTGAACAAAATAAAAATGCACAGGCACAAAATAAATTTATTTCTTTAGCTGAGGCTAGAGCCAATAAATTCAAAATAGACTGGAGCACTACCAACATTGTTAAACCTAATCAACTAGGTGTTACAGTTATAGATGACATTGATTTAAAAACATTAGTTGACTATATTGACTGGACACCATTTTTTATAAGTTGGGAAATGAAGGGCTCTTACCCAAAAATATTAGAGGATAAGGAACGCGGAGCAGAGGCAAGAAAATTATTCGCAGATGCTCAAAGTATGTTAACTAAAATAATCAATGAAAAATGGTTAGAAGCAAAAGCTGTTGTGGGTTTATTTTCCGCTAATCAGGTTAATGATGACGATATACAAGTTTATAACGAAGCCGGAAAAGAATTAGCAAAATTTCATTCTATCAGAATGAATACTAAAAAACCTGCCGGACAATACAATGTTGCTTTAGCTGATTTTATTAACTCAAAAGAAAAATCAGATTACATTGGTGCATTTGCCTGCAGCACGGGTTTTGGAATTGATGAGCATGTTGCCCGATTTGAAAAAGCGCATGATGATTACAGTGCCATTATGTTAAAGGCTTTAGCCGATAGATTAGCAGAAGCACTTGCCGAATATTTACATCAAAAGGTTAGAAAAGATCTATGGGGCTATGCCAAAAATGAAAAATTAAGTAATGATGAACTAATCAACGAATCGTATGATGGTATTCGTCCTGCTCCAGGTTATCCGGCTCAACCAGACCATTTAGAGAAGTTAACTATTTGGAAATTATTAGATGTTGAAAAAAATACAGGAATAACATTAACCGAAAGTTTAGCAATGGTTCCTACAGCAGCCGTTAGCGGCTTGTATTTTGCTCATCCTCAAAGTCATTATTTTGGTATAGGAAAAATAACAAAAGAACAAGTGGAGGATTACGCTCAACGTAAAGGAGAAACTTTTGAAAAAATAGAAAAATGGTTAGGACCTGTTTTGGGTTATTAACTTGAACATAGACTAAAATAAGATTAAATCTAAACGAAGCATAGTTATACTTAGTATAGTGTTTGGCTATATCATTTTGCAATTCATTTGGTGGGAAATTTTATTAGTAAAACAGAATAATAGTATTATCGAACAAAAACAAAAACTGTTAGAACTTTCCATATCCAATGACTCTGATTTAATTTTTCAGGTTAAAGAATTGCATGCTAAAAAATTAAAGCAAACACTAATGATTGTCGGAGAAGGAACCGTTTTCCTTTTACTACTATTATATGGGATTTTCAAAATAAAACAGGCACATGATAGAGAAGATAAACTAACTCAACAAAAAAACAATTTCCTGTTAAGTATTACCCACGAACTAAAGACACCTATTGCCGCAACAAAACTTCAGCTTCAAACACTGCTAAAACATCAACTTGATACCGAAAAACAAAAAGAACTACTACAGCATGCACTTACTGAAAACGAACGCATAAATCAATTAATTGATAATGTGCTATTGGCTAATCAACTTAACAGTGGCGGATTTAAACTAAATAAAAGTAACATTAACTTTTCTCAAGTCATTTCAAATTGTTGTAACAGATATTATTCAGATTTAATAAGCAAAAAACAACTTGAGTTGTCGATACAGTCAGATATCCATTTGATTGCAGATGAAAATGCAGTAATATCAATTCTTACTAACCTTATCAATAACGCTATTAAATATTCACATGATAACGTTAAAATAAATGTGGAATTATATAAAGGTAAAGATGAAACTGAACTATTAATAAAAGATAATGGAATCGGAATTCCAAAAGAAGATGGCGAAAATATCTTTAAACCATTTTATCGAGTAGGGAGTGAAGAAACGCGAATAACCAAAGGAAGTGGATTGGGTCTTTACATTGTTAGCTATCTTTGTGAGTTATCTAAATTTAAAGTTTCATTCTATCCTAATCAACCCAAAGGCACCGTATTTAAAATTGAATGCCAAAATTAAATATTTCATTTTTTGTTTTTTTACAATCATGTTTGCTTGCAAAACAGATATTGAAAAAACATTACTGGTAAACCAAAGGAGTGTGCCTCAAGCTTTGAAATACGCAAAACGTTTCTCCATTGCTAAAAACGGTAATAAAACAATCATTTATCTATTTGGGAATAAATCATTGGTAGACACAACCAATGTCTACATTCTAAGTGATTCTATAGAACAAAAAGTTACATCAGGCTTTTATGCAATTCAAACACCTGTAAAATCGATTATCAGCTTAAGTTCTTTATATAGTTACATGATAACTGAATTAGGTTCAGGCATTGCCATAAAGGCAATTGAAAATATTGAATACTATTCTAACCCTCAAATAATACAGCAAATCAAAGAAGGGAAAACTGATCAGGTGCATACCGGTGCTGAATTGAATCTTGAAAAAATAATCAAAATAAATCCATCCATTGTTTTTGGTTTTGGCATGCCAAACGAAATTAATTCATCTTTTAAAAAATTAAATGAAGCTAATATCCCAACTGTGTTGAGCTTTGACCACCTTGAAGAATCCCCTCTTGCTCGTGCTGAATGGCTTAAATTTTATGCTTGCTTCCTCGGAAAATATGAACTAGCCGATTCACTGTTTAATTTAATTGAGGCAGACTATCTAAAAACTAAATCAATAGCGGCAGACGTTCAGAATAAGCCAACTGTTTTTACTGAATTAAAATATGGTGATGTGTGGTATGTACCCGGTGGAAAAAGTTTTATGTCAAATCTCCTAGCTGATGCAGGTGCCGATTATATTTTTAAAAGCGACACTCACACCGGAAGTTTGGCTCTAAGCTACGAAACCGTTTATTTAAAATGTAAATCAGCAGATTTTTGGTTAAACCTATCCACTTCCAGAGAAAAAAAAGATCTGCTTAAAAACGATATTCGAAACAAAGAATTTAAAGCGTTTCAACTTAACCATTTGTTTAATAATACCAAAGTTTTAAACTCCTACGGCTATAGTAATTATTGGGAAAGCGGTTTATTATACCCAAACAAAATTTTAAACGATATGATTTCCATCTTTCATTTCCGTAAATTTGATTCACTTTATTATTACCAACAACTTAACTAATCAAAAGCCATAAAATATATTTTTTAGTAACAGGCACTTTAATAGTACTATGTTTTATTCTAAACATTTGTTTTGCCGGAACAGCAAGTTATTCAATCAACTTCAATGATTTTGTTTTTCAGGAAATCAGGCTTCCAAAAGCACTAACTTGTTTGGCTGCAGGGGCTGGTTTATCGGCAGCAGGCTTAATCCTTCAGGTTATTTTCAGAAATCCTCTAGCAGGTCCTTATGCACTTGGTATCAGTTCAGGTTCAAGTTTATTTCTAGCCATATTAACTTTAAGCAACCTAAGTCTTACTCCATTTAAATTACAGTTTATGGATAAAGGTCTTTCTATTCTGTTCTCCATTGTAGGAGGCTTAATCATAACTTTTCTTATACTGTCAATAAGTAAAAAAATAAAAAGTAATTTAATATTATTACTAGTTGGCTTAATGGTTGCTCAAATCTGCTCTGCAATTCAAGGAGTATTAGAGTATACAGCTAATCCTAACAATCTTAAAAATTTCATTGTATTTTCAATGGGTAGTTTAACCATTAGTAATCAAACTGAAGCCTTTGTACTATTGTCAATTACTATAGTAACCTTATCTTCATTAATTTTTCTCATAAAACCGCTTAACGCTTTTTTGTTTGGCGAAGATTATGCTGTTAATTTGGGTTTTAACTACACAAAGTATAGATTCTACTTAATCCTAATAGCTTCCGTTTTAACCGGTGTGATTACCGCATTTTGTGGTCCTATTGCCTTTGTTGGTTTAGCTATTCCGATACTCAGCAGATGGGTACTTAAAACATCTCATCAAGGACTACAGCTAATTTCTAGTATGATTCTTGGCGCCACCTTATTACTAATTTGCGATCTGGTTTCCAACGCACTGATAAAAGATGTAATCATACCAATTAATACACTAACTTCCTTAGTTGGAGCACCAATTGTAATTAGTTTACTATTTAAGTCTAAAACATGGTAAACGAAGAAACTATATTAATGAAGGATGCGGAGTTTGGATATCATCCGAATCAACAAGTAGTTATCCGTGTACCAAAAATCTCTATTCCAAAAGGAAAGTTAATTGCACTAGTTGGCTTAAATGGAAGTGGAAAGTCGACATTTTTGCGAACATTATGCAAATTTCAACCGCTATTAAAAGGTGAGATAATTATAGAACAACAATCTATTAACACAATTCCAATAGCCAAACTTGCAACAAAAATTTCAATTACATTAACAGAAAAAATACATGGTTTTAACCTTACCTGTTTTGATGCTGTTTGCTCAGGAATGATAAGAAACGCCTCGTTGTTTGGCGAAATTGGCAAAGTGAATTTGGAAAAAGCTGAAAAGCTTTTAGAAGAATTTAACTTATCATCCTATAAAAATAAACCTTTGCACGAATTAAGTGATGGAATATATCAAAAAACTATGATTGCAAAAAGTATTTTGCAAGAAACACCGGTCATGTTGTTTGACGAGCCTACAGCTTATCTGGACTTTGCGTCAAAGCACGAGCTGTTTAAAACTTTGTCGGCACTTGCCAATCATGAAAATAAATGCATAATCTTAAGTACACATGAACTGGACTTTGTTATGCGCTACTGCGATGCTATTCTTATTGTCGCAAACCAAAGTATAAACTGTATTAATGTTACTGAAGCAAAAAGAGATACAGAGTTTAATAAACTCAGCGCAGGCTATTTATAGGATTTCTTTCAACATTTTAACAAATAATTTCACATCATCCAAGGTATTGTGTTTTGAAAAACTGAATCTATAGCTTCCCTTAATTTCTTGAATTGGAATAGACATGGCTTTCAAAACGTGTGATGGCTCATCACTAGCGCTGGAACAGGCGGATCCTGAGGCAAACGCAAATCTTTGCTTTAGCAATTTTAAATCACACTTTTCAGGAAAAAAAATATTACTTGTATTATAAATTCGGTGTTTAGTTGAACCATTAATTCTCAAACCATCAACATCCAGTAATTGGTGTTCAAAATAATTTTTGATTTTTGAAACATGAGCAGTTATTTCCCAATAATTCTCATCAAATAGCTTTAAAGCCGTTGCCATACCAACAATTCCAGGAACATTTAGTGTACCACTCCTTTTCTTGTTTTGATGTCCGCCACCATTTATCTGCTCTATAATATTAACTCTAGGATTTTTACTACTTAAATACAATGCACCAATCCCCTTTGGGCCATGGAATTTATGCGCAGAAAAAGAGGCGCAAGCCAATCCTATCTCTTTAACATTTAGCTTAAGTTTTCCTACATGTTGAGTTACATCCGAAAAGAAAAATACATCATTTTGATTGCATGCTTGAGCAATTGACTCTATATCTTGCATTACGCCAGTTTCGTTATTAACAGACATGATACAAACCATAATAGAAGTTGTTCTAATAGCGCTTTTTAATTCCTCCAAATCAATTAAACCTTCCTTATTAACACTCAAGTAACTTATCTCATAACCAAATTTCTCAAGTACCTTTAAAACATCCAGAACTGCTTTGTGCTCTGTTTCACAAGTAATAATGTGGTTACCCTTTGATTTATATGCCTCAGCAATACCTTTAATTGCAAGATTAATTGACTCGGTGGCTCCGGAAGTTATAATAAGTTCATGAGGTTCGCAGCCAATTAATCCGGCTATTTGTTCAATATGAGTTTCAGTTGCCGCCTTGGCTTCCCAGCCATACGCGTGCAGGTTACTTGAAGCGTTTCCGTAAAATTGATTATAATAAGGCCATATGGCTTCTAATACCAAATCGTCTACTTTTGTAGTAGCATTGTTGTCCATGTAAATTGGCTTGTTATTCAACATAATAAAATTAACTTTGCGTACTTGGAGAGTAAAGTTATAAATAAACATTTTTTATTATTACATTTTATTGTCTTTATATGGGGTTTTTCTCCAATTCTTGGGAAATTTATCACTGCTGATGCATTTATTATAATTTGGTACAGGTTAATCATTACAGTTATCGTAATGTTTTTGTACATCAAATTCAGTAGTCAAAGTCTAATTTGCTCTAAAGAATTGCTTTTAAAGCTCGCTTTAACCGGTATTATTATTTTGGTGCATTGGCTAACCTTTTATGCAGCCATCAAAGTATCTAATGTAAGCGTAACAATGGCGGCATTTAGCACAGGTACATTGTTCAGCGCCATTATTGAACCAATTTTCTTTAAAAGAAGGGTAAGGTTATATGAAATTGGTATTGGTTTAATTATTATTATTGCCATACTTATGATATTTTCTGTTGAAGGGAAATATTGGTTAGGTGCTGGCTTAGGCGTTCTTGCTGCATTAACGTCTGCTATATTTGGTGTTATCAATGGCATCCTTGTTAAAGAAGTAAAACCTGCCATTTTAAGTTTTTATGAACTTAGCTTTGCGTTAGTTGGTTTGATTATTTATTTTTTAGTTTCAAATTCTACAAACTTGCAAAATTTTAATATTGATCAATCGTCATGGATTGGCATTACCATTTTAAGTTTGATTTGTACTGTTTTTCCTTTTATAGCAAGTGTTAATCTTGCCAAATATCTGAGCCCATATACAATTATTTTAACTGTAAATTTAGAAACGGTATATGGTATTATTTGGGCTATCCTGTTTTTTAAAGAAAATAAAGATGTGAAACCAACGTTCTACATAGGTGTTTCAATTATATTGGCCGCCGTATTCTTAAATGCATATATCAAGAAAAAAACAGCTAAATACTAATAACTTTGCAAAAAATACTCATTATACGTTTTAGTTCAATTGGTGATATCATCTTAACTACGCCAATTATACGTGCTATAAAAGAGCAGTTAAACGCGGAGATACATTTTGTTACTAAAAAAGCTTTTCAGGATATTATAGCTGCAAATCCAAATATTTCTAAAATACATGTATTTAATGAGTCGATCGCTGAAGTTATTGGAGAACTAAAGAAAGAAAAAATTGATTTAATTGTTGATTTACATAAAAACTTAAGAAGTTATAGATTAATCAGGGCCTTAAATACTAAGAGCGTTTCGTTCAACAAATTGAACATAAATAAATTTTTAAGTGTATTGCTTAAAAGCAAACAGCCTATGCCCAAAAAGCATATTGTTGATCGGTATTTTGAAGGGATCAAAGAGTTAGGAGTTGTAAAAGACAACAAAGGTTTAGAGTATTTCATGGATGAATCTAAACTTAAGCTTTATGAGATAAAGTCGCAAATACCATCGAAATACGTTTCAATTGTTTTGGGTGGCAGTTATTATACTAAACAGATTCCTCTTAATAAAGTACTTGAAATATGTGAAATTGTACCTTTACCAATTGTGCTGCTGGGTTCAGCTAAAGAAGCTGATTTGGGCAAAAAAATTTCGAGCCTTTTTCCAAGCATATCTGATTTTTGTGGCAAACTTACATTTAACGAAAGTGCATACGTGATTAAACACTCTGAATGGGTAATTACATCAGACACCGGTTTAATGCATGTAGCCGCAGCCTTTCATAAAAAAATCATTTCAGTTTGGGGGAATACGATTCCTGAGTTTGGAATGGAACCGTACATGCCTCATAAGGAAAATGTGATTTTAGAAGTTAATGAATTGTCATGCAGGCCATGCTCTAAATTAGGCCATCACCAATGTCCAAAGAAACACTTTAACTGTATGAATAAAATTGATTTTTCGAAAATTGTGAATCTTAATTGGCAGCATGCTTAATTATTGCCTTAAGCACTTTACTCTCAATTTCCCAATTATTTTCGAGAATTAATTTTTTATAATTTTCTTTCCACTCCATAAAATGTGCGCTACTAACCATTTCGCTTATTCCTTTTGCAATTTCAGAAGGCTCATGAGAAGTAATAACTAAACCAACTTGATATTTATTCACCAAAAAGGCAATTTCAGGTATATTACTCGCTAAAATGGGCAATCCGGCGTTTGCATAATCAAAAACTTTGTTAGGTAAACTGTTGTAATAATTCAAATTAGTTGATTTATCAATACTCACACCAATAGTTGCATTAAATGTATATTGCATTAATTCATTTTTGGGTAAACGCTCAATCAATCTAGTTTTAGTTTTTAACTTTTCATCCAGACATAATTCAACCAATTTCTGCCAAACATCACCGCTACCAATAATTAGCAGAAAAAAACGATCGTCCAATAATTTAAAGCTTTCAATCAGTTCCTCTGCTCCCCTATCAATATTAATACCTGCACCTTGCAGTATAACGATGAATTTATCTTCCGGTAAACCAAGCTCTTTTCTGGTTTTTAACTTTTCGGGAATTTTGTTATCGGGTATATTTCTAACAACCTTAAAGTCTTTATCGTATATAGACTTGTAGACATTTGCAATACTATTGTTAACTGTAATAAGATGCTTCAATCTTGGAATTAAAAAGGACTCCAACATTTTCCAGCAACCTTTTTTTAAACGCTTATTTTGAAGCTCTGGAACTTCAATAAAAAGCTCATGGGAATCATAAATCAGTGGTACATTTTTAATTTTTGATACTAAATAATTTGGGAGCAAAGTGTCCAAATCGTTGCTAAATAAAAGATTTGGACGTAAGCTTAATAATTTAAAAAACAACTTAACTTGATAACAAAAATAAAATAACACCCCAGTATTGATAAAAAACTGAAGCGAAATAAGTTTAAAATTATAGGTTGTTTGAAACCCAAGTGATCCAAGCTTTCTATCGATTACAATTACCTCAAAACCAGCCAAAAATAGTTCCTTACATGTTTTTTGAACACGTGCATCCGTGTGAATACTGTTAATGATTGAAACAACTGCTGTTTTTTGATTTGTTACCAAGTTACTGTTAATATTGCTTTTAAATATAATAAAATTACAGTTAGCAAAATTGTAAATTTGACTATGCTGATCCACAACAATTTTAATTTAAAAGCGTTAAACACATTTGGCATTGAGTCATACGCAAAGTATTACATTGAACTCAACGAAGAAGTCGAATTCAAAACTTTACTAACAAACAGCGTATTTGTTAATTCGGAAAAATTAATTCTTGGTGGAGGGAGTAATATCTTATTTACGAAGAATTTCAATGGTTTTGTTCTCCATAACAAAATCAAAGGGATAAATATCACGGAGGATTCGGAAAATTATCAAATTGTTAAGGTAGGCGCCGGAGAAAACTGGCATGAATTTGTTTTATGGACAATTGAACATCGCTTAGGAGGATTAGAAAATTTAAGTTTAATACCCGGATACGTTGGCGCAAGCCCTATGCAAAATATCGGAGCTTATGGTGTAGAAATAAAAGACACTTTTCATCAACTTGAGGCCTTGGATTTGAATACAGGAGATAAAAAGGTGTTTTCAAATAATGACTGTAACTTCGGCTACCGTGAAAGCATCTTTAAAAATAAAGTAAAAAACAAATACCTCATTACTAATGTGTTTTTCAAATTAAAAAAAACACCAATTTTAAACACCAGTTATGGTGCCATTAACGAAGAATTAACCAAGTTAAACATATTGAAACCAACAATAAAAGATGTTTCTAATGCAGTCATTAAAATCAGACAAAGTAAGCTGCCCAATCCTAAAGAGTTAGGTAATGCTGGTAGTTTTTTTAAAAATCCAGAGATTGATGCGGAAAAACATGAGAATCTAAAAAAAGTATTTCCTAAATTAGTATCTTATGCTTTACCTGAGAATAAATACAAATTGGCGGCCGGCTGGTTAATAGAGGAATGTGGCTTAAAAGGGTTCGAAATAAATAATGCGGCTGTGCATGTAAAACAGGCTCTGGTTCTCGTTAACAAAGGTAATTGTTCGGGTAAAGATGTATTAGAACTCTCAAATTATGTTATACAAAAAGTATTTAATAAATTTGGGGTTAACCTCGAAAGAGAGGTCAACATCATTTAATGTTAAGTATTCTTATTGATATCGGAATTTTCAGTAATTTTTTCAGTACTGCTGCTATACTTTTTAGAGAACCCTTTGAATTTTACTACAGTTATGCCCCTCTTATTCTTTTATTGATCATTTTTGCAATCAAATTTCCATTTTACACACCAAACCTATACATTCTCATTCCATTAATTTTGTTTGGTGTGTTTAATATCCTTATCGGAAATAACACTATTAATAATTTTTTAAAAATTTTTTTAAATATAACCATCAACCTAGTCTTTTACCAATATGTGATGCATTACTATAACTATGATGTAAAACTAGTTTTTAAAAAATATCTTACCGGTGTTTTTTTAATATCATGTTTAGGTATTTTTCAGTTTGTATCATTCTTAATTGGGTTCGAACAGGGTTATTACTTTAGAGGAACCTTAAGTTTAAATAAATGGAATTTCAGCTTAGGAGGTTTTGGCATTCGTGTCAACTCAATCCATGCAGAAGCATCCTATCTCGGCACAACACATGCTCCAGCTGCCTTTGTAAGTATTTACAAATTAATTAAACCACGAACAACACTTATCGATTTTCCAAAAGCAGTTGTTATTTTAATTTGTTATCTATTATCTTCATCAAGCCTAGCGTTTATTGGAATTTTTTTAAGCATAATACTAATCAGTTTAAATTTTGGGGCAATTAAATACTTTCTGGCTACAATACCTATTATCATCATTGCCTTCATATATACTTATAATTCATCAAAAGACTTTAGACTTAGATTAGATGGTTTGAATAAAACATTTATTGAAGGCATGTTAGATGATGATGATCAAGTTTTAAATAAAAAAGCAAGTAGAGCAAGAGCAACTAGTTTAATACGAAATATACACGGCTCCTCTTTTGTTTTGTATAATAATTACTATGTTGCCATGAAAAATTTAGAAAATAACTATCTTTTTGGTAGTGGATTAGGCTCTCATGAAATAGCTTTTAAAAAGTATAATCTAACTGCTCAATTAGGTGGTAACTATCAATTTAATGCTGCGGATGCTAATTCAACTTTCTTAAGAACTTTATCAGAAGTTGGACTTATTGGGATTGGCTTTCTTCTTTTCTTTATGTTTAATTTTTACATCAGTAAACCTCGAGTCGGCGACGTGATGCAAGAAGAATATTGGCTAATCAGTAACGCTATTTTCATTGTGATATTTTTACAATACCTACGACAAGGAAATTATTCCTTAGCAGGATTCTTCTTTTTTTGCTGGATGTATTATTACAATTACGTAAACATGCTTAATGAAGAGGCAACACTTCAAGAAAAAGAAAAAATTGATAATCAGCATCTTGAAACCGCGCTTTAAGTAAAATGTGTGGAATAAACGGAATAATCAGTAAGTCAATACCTGCCAATGAAAGGCGCAAATTCATTCTAAAAATGAATGACCTCTTGGCACATCGTGGCCCTGACGCTAACGCCACATTTAATGACGAATTTATTTCTCTTGGCCACACCAGACTCTCAATTATAGATTTATCACCTGAAAGTAATCAGCCGTTTTATTCAAATGATAAAAGGTATATAATTGTTTATAATGGCGAATTATATAACTACAAGCAATTAAAATTAACATTACAGCAAAGCGTAATAGGATCTTCTTCGCAACCACATTTTTTTCAAACTCAATCCGATACTGAAGTAGTTTTAGCTGCTTACATGAGGTGGGGAACTGATTGTTTAAAGTACTTTAATGGGATGTTTGCCTTTGCAGTTTACGATAGTAAAACTCAAAAAACTTTTATTGCAAGAGACCGATATGGTGTTAAACCACTCTATTATCATTATTCCGAAGAAGGATTTGTTTTCTCCAGTGAAATAAGAGCTATTTTAAATTCAGATTTTAAAAGGTTTACACTAAACAAAACTGTATTACCTGAATACGCTCAATTTCAGGCTATTTCTTATCCCAATACCATAGTTAAAGGAATAAAGCAATTAGAACCCGGAAGTTACATCGAATACGATGGTACTAAGCCTATCGTAACAAAGTACTATAAGCTAAATATTCAACCAAACCAAGTATTAACCTACGAGGAAACCACACAAAAAATTAGTGAATTACTACATCATGCGGTTCAACAAAGATTGGAGGCTGATGTCCCTTTTGGTGCTTTTTTATCGGGAGGAATTGATTCAAGTGCTATTGTTGGGATCATGAGTAACATTAGTACTGAGCCGGTTAATACCTTTAATATAAGTTTTGATGAAAGTGAATTTTCAGAGAGCCTATATGCTAAACTAATAGCGAAGAAATACAACACAAAACACATTGAAATAAAACTCCGCCCAACAGATTTTTTAAAAATGCTTCCTGAAGCTCTTAACAAAATGGATAATCCGGGAGGAGACGGCATTAATACATACATTGTATCAAAAGCAACAAAGGAAGCCGGAATTACAATGGCAATGAGTGGAATTGGCGGTGACGAGCTTTTTGCCGGTTATGATCTTTTTAAAAATCTTTATAAACTACAAAACAAATCATGGTTAAATGCCTTTCCCGGTTTTGTTAGAAAAGGGATCGGAAAAGGATTACTACTTAAAGAAAAATCTATAAAAAATCTAAAGCTCAATGATGTTTTATCACTTCCAACCATAAACTTAGTTAATGCTTATCATTTAAATCGTTCCTTGTTCGGAAAAAGTCAACTAAATTCTATTGCTAAAACAGAATTAAAGTTTCCTGATCATCTAATAAAATCAATACATCCAGATTACTTACTAAGCGCTATAAGTATAAATGAAATTTCAAGCTATTTAAGCAACACTTTGTTAAAAGACACAGATCAAATGAGCATGGCAGTTGCGCTTGAAGTTAGAGAGCCATTTTTAGACTCTAATTTGGTAGACTTTGTTTTAAATGTTCCTGATAAATATAAATATCCTACTACTCCAAAAAAACTCTTGACAGACAGTTTAAAGAACATTTTACCAGATGAAATAATTCATCGTAAAAAAATGGGGTTTACATTGCCTTGGAAATTTTGGTTACAAAACGAATTAAAAAGTTTTTGTGAAAGCAACATTAAAGAACTTGAGAAAAAAGAAATATTTCAAAAAGGTAAAATACTGGAGCTCTGGAGTGATTTTCTAAGCAATAAGAAAACGGTATCTTGGAGTCGTATTTGGCATTTTGTTGTTTTAAATTATTGGATTGAAGCAAATAAACTTGAAATTGAGTAAACCAAAAATCGCTATACTAACACAGTGGTATCTTCCTGGAAATAACGCAGGTGGGCCAGTTAAATCCTTATATAGCCTGATAGAGGTTTTAAAAAGTTCATTTGATTTTTATGTTATTACTACCAACCAAGACTTAAATTCAAGCCGGACTTATTCTGAAATTACTCCAAACATTTGGATAAACAAAGATCATGTTAACTACTTTTATCACAGCGTTGATTCTAAATTAAATAGTAATATTATATTATGTATCATTAAACTACAACCAGACCTACTCTACTTAAATAGTTTTTGGTCATGGCCTTTCTCATTAAATATTCTGAGGAATAAAGCAAGATTTAACTGCAATATATTACTGGCCCCTAGGGGGATGCTCAGTAATGGCGCACTTAAAATAAAACCTCTAAAAAAACAACTTTTCATTGTTATTTCTAAATTATTAAATTGGCATTCTAACATCTACTTCCAGGCTAGTTCATACATTGAAAAACAGGAAATTGAAGCAAAATACAATTCGAAAAACGTATTGGTATTGCCTAACTTTAACTCCGGAACAGCCTCATTTGGTGATCGAAAAAAACCAAAAAACGAATTAAATCTTTTTTACCTCTCAAGAATTTCAAAGGTTAAAAATCTTCATTTAGCAATTAACTACCTCCAAAAAGTATCAAGCAGTTATAAAATTAACTACAATATATACGGAAACATCGAAGATCAAAAATATTGGGAAACAATTTTAGAGGCAATTAACAAATTACCCAAGCATGTGCGTGTTCAGTATAAAGGTAAACTAAACTTTAATCAGGTTCAAGATGCTTTATTCCAAGAAGATTGTTTATTGCTACCAACTATGAATGAAAACTTCGGTCATTCCATCGTTGAAAGTCTTTTAAGCGGGTGCACAGTTATTATAAGTAATAATACTCCGTGGCTAAATTTACAAGAATCTCAGGTTGGATTCAACTTAGATGAAAATAATGAAAATGAAATGATTAATGCGATAGAATTTTATGCAGCAATGTCAGATGGAGAATTTTTAGCACTTAGAAAAAAATGTAATTTGTATATTAGTGAAAAATTAAATTTAGCTTCAACGATCAAAAATTATATTACAAACTTTAATGAATGCATACAAAACAGACCTAAGTAAATTTAACAATGACTGGTATAAGCCAGGTGCTAATCTCGTCAAACGAGGTTTCTGGTATTACACAAATATTGTCTTTTTTAAATCTTCATTCCCGTTTTATGGAATCAAAAGAATATTATTAAAATTATTCGGAGCAAAAATTGGTAAAGGAGTAGTAATAAAACCACATGTATCAATAAAATACCCTTGGAACCTTACAGTAGGTAACTATGTTTGGATTGGCGAACATGCTTGGATAGATAACCTAGGACAGATAAAATTACTTGATAATTCATGTATATCGCAGGGAGCTATGTTACTATGCGGTAATCACAACTATAAAAAATCAACTTTTGATTTAATGGTTGGTAATATAACTATTGAGGAAGGGGCTTGGGTTGGAGCACAGGCTGTTGTTTGCCCAGGGGTAAGGTTGGGAAGTCATAGTATTTTAACAGTTGGCAGCGTTGCTACATCCTCTGTACCGGCATTTTGCATATACCAAGGGAATCCAGCCCAAAAAATAAGAGAACGCGAAATAAGGAGTTAATTAAAATCATTTTCGTAACTTTACCGAATGCAACAAGAAATGAGCTACGGTGATTATTTTATCATTGTATTTGTAGGGATTGTATTTATTGGAGGTGCTATAACTGTATATAAATTTATGCGAAAGAAGTAATCATGATTAATCTTCAACACATCATTCTTTTTTTGAATTTAGGCGGCAGTGAAGTGGTACTAATACTTTTTGTTGTATTGTTGTTATTTGGCGGTAAAGGAATTCCGGGAATTGCCAAAACTTTAGGTAAAGGTATTCGTGAATTTAAAGATGCTACAAACAATATACAAAAAGACATTCAAAATGGAACCGGTGGTTTAACTGAGCAGATAAATGAACAAATTCAAGAAGTTAAGAGAGAAATTGAAAAAGAGTAACTCATATCTTTTGATTTTATTCCCTCTATTTTTGTTCTTCCAAATTAAAGCTCAGCAAAAGATTAAGTTTAAAAAGGAAAATACCCTTTTTGTGTTTTATAAAACCGGTGCAATTTCTGATAGTTTAATGAAAGAAACTTTCACTAGTAACATTTTTGTTTACATTGTTCCTGATAGTCTTAAAAAACGTTATGTGATTAACAGTTACAACGGAGTGTTCATCTCTCTAAACAATGATAGTTTAATATATTTAAAGTACTCTAAAGGACTACAATACCAATTAATATTTGAAAAGGCAGTAGATATGATTAATGCAACTTCTAATAAGAAATTTAAATTAAAATCTCAAATTAACGGCGTTTGCAACACTCCAATTAATCAAATTAATTTAGAATTACTTGATCTTAAAACTGAACAGGTATTATTAACTAATTATTACTATTTAAAGTTTAATTAAACACTTAATCGATTAAAAGAAGTGATGTTTCAGCATTCTCCTACCTAGCGTTAATTAACCACCCTGCCGGGTCAAGTGTTTTTTGTCCTTTCCACACTTGAAAATTCATGGCACATTTACCCTCATCATCATTAAAACCTATCGTTCCAATTGGCTGCTTAATTGCAATTTTTTGACCAGTTTTAACAAAAACCTCTGTTAAATTAGTGTAAACGCTCAAATACTCACCATGTCTTATGATAACAAACTTACCACCTGTGGGTGAAACAGTTATCCCGGTCACTTCTCCTGCAAACACAGCTCTTGCTTGTGCTCCATTATTTGAACAGATTTCAACACCATTATTCATCATCATAAATCCTTTAATAGCAGGGTGCTCATGTTCGCCATAACTTTCACATATCATACCTTTCATTACGGGCCATGGTAATTTACCTTTATTGTTTTCAAAGTCATCACTCAATGCCTCTGCTTCAGGTGTTAACTCAGGTGTAAATAGATTTTCTTTTTTTGTAGGTTTAACATCAGCAACATCTACTGCATTGTTTGTATTCGTATTATTAGTAGATGTGCCATTTTTTTTATCTTTCTTATCTTTTTTATTCGATTTTTCTGCTAAAGCTTTAGCTTCCTTATCGGCTAATGCTTTCTGAGCTGCTTTAGCTTGAGCTTCCTTCATAGCTTCTTCAGCTTTACGTTTAATTTCCTCTGCTATTAATCTTTTAATTGCAGTTTGTAATGCTATTGCATCTTGCTTTTTTTTCTCCAACTCTAGTTTCAATTCCTTCTCTTTAGCTTGCAAACTTGTTAATACCTCCTCTTGTTCGGTTTTCTCAGAATCCAGATTTTTCTTTTCAGCTTCTTCAATTCCTAATAAAGCATTTTTCTCATGTCGTTGTTGTTTTAACTCTTCGAGTTTATTTAAAATTTCTAACTGAGTTTTGGTTATTTCAACCGCTTGTTTCTTCCGGTAAGTATTATACTGTTGCATATACTTAAGTCTGGTATATGCCTGATTAAAATTATCAGCAGAAAACAAAAACATTAATTTGCTGTAAGAATCTTGATTCCTTTGAGCGGAAACAACCATTTTGGCATAATCAGCTTTAAGTTTCGATAAATTAGCCTTTAAAGCATTGTACTCTTGGTCATTCTTCCTAATGTCTCGATTTAAAATTTCAATTTCGGAATTAATTGTACTTATTAACTCCTGCCGTTTCTCAATTTTTAAATTAATATTTACAAGCGCACCAATACTGCTTTTTTTAATAGCCTTGGTTTTACTTAACATAGAATTAATTTCTTCGATCTCCTCATTAATTCGCCTTTTTTTATTCTCGAGATCCTTTTTGGTTGTTTTCTGATTCGATTGTCCGCTAATAGAGAAAAATGAAAAACTAAGCACTAACAATATGTAAATTGTAAGATGTTTACTTTTTCTTAATCTCAATTGGATCATAGCTTTTTGGAATATTCAACGTAACTTTTTGTGGTACGTTCTTTTCAATACGAACATACTCAATTTTCAGCTTAGCTTTTTTCTCTGCTAGTATATCAATATTAACAAGCCTTGGTGCATAAATGCTGTCCTTATTATTAAAATCTTGATAGTTTGCTGCAAAAATTCGATTTGTTAATGGATCAATAAATTCATTCTTCGTTATTTTAAAGTTATCGGGATTCAACGTGATGATTTGCAGAGCTTTAACAGCAGGCTCCGCATTATTCTGAATCCGGCGTAGCCGTTTTTTTCGCTCAGTACTTAATTTATAATTACAATTTGTTCGATCGGTTACAGGATTTAACTTTTCATCTTCATCGTAAAATTTAGCACTATTTCCAACCAAAACCGATTGCAATACTTCAAAATCCAGATCGGCATTTAACAAGTCATTAATATATTTAAAATCCCCTTTAAAGTATTGCCTTTTTAAATCAAATCTCATTCTTACTGAGTCTTGTGTTATTAGAATTTTAGCAACATCCAATCCTAATTTTTCCACTACAATATAAATTACGCTATCCCGTTTAATTCTGGCTTTAACATCGAAGTTGTTTTCGTCATTATCCACATTACTCTCCACATTAGCCTTAAGGTAAAGCCAATCAAATTTAAATTCGTTTTCAAGCATATACTTTGTTAAAGCTCTGCCATTCTTAAAATCGAGTTTACATTTATTGTTCAATGTGTCTGTAGGTTGAACAACATTTTCAGTTGTTTTTTTTGTTTTTTTATTGGATTTACAGCCCACGACAAAAGAGCCAAGTAAAATACTTACTAATAAAGCTATATATTTAATTTTAGTCAATGATTTCCTTTGAACTTATTTTAAGATTTAATTTGTCATTACCACCTGACAATTTTTTTGCCTCTTGCCAATATTTTAATGCGTCGGAAGTTTTATTTAATTTAAACATTACATCACCATAATGCTCGAGAATATTTGCATTTGGAGGTGGAATTTTGAGGGCATTTGCGATCCAAACTTCAGCTTCAACGTATTTTTTTTGCTGAAACAAAATCCAGCCATAAGTATCCATGTAGTTACGGTTATTGGGCTGTAACTCATTACTTCGTTTAGCCATTTTTTCAGCAATATCTAATTTCGACTTTCTAACGGAGAGGTAATACGCATAATTATTTAACACTAAAGTATTATCAGAATCAATCTTTAAAGCATCTTCAAATGCCTTATCAGAATTTGTATAATCATTTGAATAATTATATGCTTCTGCTAAATTATAATAAAATGAAAGCATTTGAACTTTATTATCTATTACAAACTCTAAGCCATCCTTTAAGGCTGTTATAGCTTGATCATACTTTTTAAGCTTAATATTTGAAATCCCATTAAAAAAATATGGGTTTGGCTGGTTTGGAAACAACTCTATAGCTTTTAAACTGACCGATTTTAGTGAATCAAAGTTGCTAATATCATTGTATACATACATTAACTGTTCCCACACCTTGTAATTACTTTTCTCTGATGCCGCAGCCTGATAGTAAAACTTTGCAGCTTCCTTTGGTTTATTGTCCAACATTAAATAATCTGCAAAAACACCATTAGCGTCAGAATTTTTTGGATGCACAGTTATAAAAATATTTGCTAACTCTTTTCCTTGCTTAATCGTTTCAGGATTTCCACTTTTTTCAGATCTTATGTAATAATTAAATGCAATGTTAGCTTTTACTGAAGGGTCTAAATCCGGATTTTGAAAAGCTTTTTTCAAAAATTCAAATCCCTTTTGAGGTGATTGCTGTAAATTATAATAGTCGCTTAAAGCTAAATTTACTGTTGGATGACTTGGATTTATTTCAAGAATTCTATCATAAATCAATTTGGCTTTATCCCGTTTTTCAGCTTCTTCGTAAAACTCAGCTAAGATAGCTAAATAGTCTGTGTTTAATTTGTCTGTTTCAGTAAGTTTTATTAATTCAGCTTCCGCTTCAGAAAACTTGTTTTGATTTCTAAGAAGTTTTACCTTGTTGTTTGTGATTTGTTCGTTGAAACCATATATTTTCTCAATTTCGTTGTACAAATTAAACGCCTTGTTAAACTCATTAACACCTGCGTATTGAATAGCTAAATCTTCCTTAAATTCGATCACATTCGGAAAATTCTTCACAAGTAATTCGGCGACTTTAATTGCTTGCTGAAATTGTTTATTCGCATTATAAGCATCAATTAAAATTTTTTGGTAATATTCGTTTTTCAAATCAGAAGCAGCACAAAATTTAGCCTGCTCAATTGCCAATAAAGGACTGTTTTTTTCCAAATATATCTTAGCTAATGCATATGCAACCGGTGCTGACTTAGGATCAATTTGTTTACATTCAGTAAAAAATTTGATGGCAGCATCAACATCATTTTTTTGCCGTGCAGTGCATCCATCAATAAAAGCACGTCCAAATTGCAATTCAGCAGCCTCAGATAATGCAGAAGATGTAGGCTTATTTGTCTCAATTTTTTTATCGCCACTAGCTAATTTCGCTGTTTTGCAAGAAACCAGATAAACCAAACAAACAAATATACTGAGGCTACGCAACAATTTGAGAATAATCACTTACACTTAAATCCAGTTTTTTTCCTTTTACTTCAGCTCCTGTACCTACCATGCTATTGCTAACAACTGTGTTTTGAAGCTTAACGTCTGCTTGCAAAATAGAATTTGAAACGATTGAATTTTGGATACTAGAGCGACTTCCTATACTAACATGAGGGCCTACAACAGAATTAATGAGTTCAACTCCTTCTCCAATATAACAAGGCTCAACGATGATGCTATTAGTATTAACTATGTTTTTACATTTCAACTCCGGCTGTCCCTTTTTAAATTCTAATACACGCTGATTAGTGTATACTGTAGCGTCTTTGTTTCCACAATCTAACCACTCTGTTACCTGCCCTGGTTTGAATTTTGTACCCTTCGTCTTCATATTTTCCAGTGCATTTGTGAGTTGGAATTCTCCTTTATCAGTAATATTGTTGTCAAGTAAGTATTGTAACTCACTTTTTAAATAATCTCCATCTTTAAAATAATAAATGCCAATAATTGCCAAATCACTTATAAAAGTCTGAGGTTTTTCAACAAAATCAGTAATAACATTATCTGAATTTAATTTTACAACCCCAAATTGTCTTGGGTCATCAATTTTTTGAACCCATATTACGCCTTCTTGTTCAGTGTCCATTACAAAGTCGGCCTTAAACAATGTGTCTGCAAAGGCCACTACTGTTTTTCCTTTTATAGAATTTTTAGCGCACATAATTGCGTGAGCTGTTCCAAGTGCTTTCTCTTGATAATAAATTGTTCCTTTAGCACCTTGACTTTCGGCCACTTTTATTAAATTTTTCTCCACTTCCTCACCAAAGTCAGGGCCAATAATGAAAGCGATTTCAGCCACCTTTTCCCCACAAACCTTAGTTATATCTTCAACTAAATGTTGTACAATTGGCTTTCCAGCAACCGTTATTAAAGGCTTAGCCGTTGTAAGCGTATGTGGTCTCATTCGCTTGCCCTTACCAGCCATTGGTATAATAATTTGCATAATTTTTAATTTCAACAAAAATAACATAATTTGCCGACTATTGGCATTCAAATTAATGAAAAACAAATACTTTTTAGCAATCGTTTTACCCCAGCCTTACCTTGATGAAGTGGAGCAAATAAAGCAGCAGTTACATTATCATTTCGGTTTAAAAGGTGCAATGAGAAGTCCTTCGCATATAACCTTGCACATGCCATTTGAATTGCAAAATAAAAATGAGCCAGTTTTAATTAATTCTCTTAAAAAAATCAAGTTCGATGTACCCATAGAAATAAAATCTAATGGATTTAGTGCCTTTGATCAACGCGTCATTTTTATAGACATCCAATTGAATGAAGCCCTAATCTCTTTTCAGAAATTAATTGTTAAACATCTGGCCACTAACTTTAATCTTGAAAATGAAATCGGTAATGCCAGAGGCTTTCATCCACATATTACGGTGGCTTTTCGTGATTTGAAAAAAAAACAGTTTAAAGAAGTTAAATCATTTTTAACTAGCTTTAACTCAAACCTTGAGTTCATTGCTATTAATTTTTCAATCCTCAAATTAAATGAAAATTGGCAGATACTTGAATCTTTTCCTTTATCAAGCTCTCATTAAATTATTCAATTAACTAAAAACTAACTCTCATATTTTTCCTGTACCACCTTTATGAAACAAACGCAGCACCAATTCCTTCGCAACATCTTTTGAATCATTAAATACTAACGTACTTACTATTTCAGTATCAGTTGAGAAATTTTTAACCGTAACAGTTGCAAGATAAGCAGAACCCTTTTTGGTGAAATTAATATTCGCTTGTGGCAAGTTAATTTCAGTTGAATTTTCAAAGTTACAGTCTTCAATTTCTTCTTTTATTTCACTAATTACATCATCGTCCGTTCCTGTGATGGTTAAATTAAGTTTAGCTTTAAGTCCGGAAAAAGGAAGCAACTGAGGAAAAGCATCGTAACATTTAGCTACTAACGCGTCTTTTGATTCACTTGTTCTGGCAGCACTTTCGAGCAACCTGTATATAAATAATTTCTCATATTCCAAATTAACCAATAAATTCGGATTGGTTGTCTCTTCCCCTGTTAATGTTTCAGAAATTAATTGATTAGCCATTTGATTAGACTCAGATTCATCACCCAATTCTTCAAGAAATTTTAAATTGTAAAGTTTAAAATAACGCACAATTTTTTCTCTTTTGTCTGACGCTATGTAAGTTTCATATTTCTTGTTAAAATAATTTTTAGAAAATTCTTTCAGCAAAAACCATGATTCATCAAATGTTACTGTACTCTCTGAACAAAATAACTCATAGATTAATCGCTCTCGTTCCAGATTACCCGAAAGTTCATTGACTAAAGCATACTCCAAAATTGTTTTTTGAATAAACAAACTAAATACTTCAAATACATCCGTTGAATACCACCAACCATTATTCAAAAATTTAATCAATGCAGATTTTTTGTTAATTAGTTGTAAGCGCAAAAGATTGATTGTAAAATCATACTGACTTTGTGTTAACGTGGTGCCAATATGCAACTCTTTAAAATTTGCTGCCTTGTCCAAATAAAAATTTGCACTATCCAATTGCCCATCGTACAAATAAGCCCGTGATAAGGCAATATTATACCATCCAAATCCAGGTGTTGAACCAGATTGAGAAATTTTAGCTTGAGCCATGTTTATTGCTTCCTTAGTTTTACCTGCATAAATATACATGGTGGGTAAATAATAATGCGGCTCACTTAATTGAAAATTTCTACCGTAATATTCTTGCTTAGCATAATTTTCTGTAGCAATATCAAAATTACCAAGCTCTTGTTGGTCGTTGGCATAATTATTCCAAGACAACCTTCCTCCTTGCATCAGTAATTGCTGGTAATAAGCAGTACTATCATAATTTTTATTGTAATTGTGAATTATTGCCAAATTATGATAAACCATCATTAAATCATCAGTACTCTGGTAAGGCCCATACCAGTAATCATTAACAGATTTATTCTTGTATATTTTTTCAATTTGTTCATAACAGCAAGCAAAAGCCATCTTCTCATTTTCCGCAATGCTGTTTTTTAAGAATGAAAATTTTTCAGAAGTGTAAAATCTGTTACGGTGATAAAGCCAAGCCTTATCTGCCCCAGTAGAAAAAAAATCTCTTTGAAATTGATAGCTTTCGACACGCTGAATAAGTGCCATGGATGAGTCTGGCATTTCCAAATTGTTATAACAATATTGAAGTGTTGAAACAATTGAGTAAAAATCACTGAAATATTGATTGTTGTTTACAAAATATTGAGTTGATGAAAATAAATTTTTCATGTTTAACGAAAAGTCCTTTTCAAATAAATTTAACGCTTTTGCCAATGGCTTAACTGCTAGTTGATAGCCCAAATAATCGCTGCTTCTATCATACTTATAAAGGCCTTCGATTAAATAACCAACATAATATGTACTATCCAATCTGATAAACTCTTTACTTCTTGGCATTGCCTCTTTGCCTGTAACATCAAGCCCGGCTCTTTTAGCATCTATCTCATAACGAGCCGCGCTCTTTTGAGCAAAGGTTAAATTAACTAGAGAAAATATATAAATTATAATAACATACCTTCTAAAATGAAAAGCAGGTTTCTTATGCCTAGAATTTGATCTGTTATTTATGAAAGTCATCAGGCAGATTGAAGGTTGATTTTTTTAAGCCGTTCTATCTCCTTTGAAACAAAAGTTTGTAGTAACTTTTGTTTTGCTTCCTTGTTTCTGTAAATTAAACGATGATCAAGTACAGGAATTGTTAAATGAGCCAAGTCGTCTTCGGTTACAAAGTTTCTGCCGTTAACAAAAGCAAAAGCTTTAAGACATTTCAAAAAAGCGATTCCACTTCGTGTAGAAGCACCTAAATTAATTTCAGGATGTTGACGAGTTTGCACGATTATATTCTTAACGGCAATTACTAATTCAGGATGGATAAATATATTTTCACACTCCTCCTGCATTTTAAGAATTTCAGCCAGCGACACAATAGCTTTAATAGATGCGCTGCTTTTGCCAATGTTTAAATAATTAGTGTAAATATCCAATTCGGTCTCAGCATCTACATAACCAAAATAAATTTTTATAAAGAATCTATCAAGTTGTGCAGATGGCAGAGGATATGTTCCTTCCATTTCAACAGGATTTTGTGTTGCAATTGTGAAAAATAGATTCTCCAATGGATACGTGGTTTCACCAATAGTTATTTGATTTTCTGCCATACATTCAAGCAATGCTGATTGAACCTTTGGCGATGCACGATTAATTTCATCGGCTAATAAAAAATTGCAAAAAAGTGGTCCTTTTTTAAATACAAAATCCTTTTTACTTTCATCAAAAATATGTGACCCAATTAAATCCATTGGCAATAAATCCGGTGTAAACTGTATACGTTTAAAACTTGCTTCGCCAGAAGTCTTGTTGTTTGTAATACTATGAGCCAACGTCTTAGCCAAAACGGTTTTCCCAGTTCCGGGATTATCCTCCATTAAAACATGACCCTTAGCTAACAGGGCCGTTAGCACCAACTTAATTTGGTTTCTTTTGCCTTTAATTACTGTTTCTATGTTATGAATTAACTCTTCCACTTTGGATGTTCGAGGTGTTTCAATTACTGGTTCATTAACTTCCATGGTTTATGCTTTAACTGATTTATAATAATTAATAGTTCGCTTCAAGTTCAAGAATCCTAAAAACTTTTGTTTAAAGGTAAAAGATTTAGATAAACGACTTAACTGAATATTAAAAGCTGTTTTTAAAAACATAGTTTCATTATCATTTAATTGGTTAGTAGAATAATATGCCTTTTGATAAATTAAATTTAAATACTTAAAGTCGGTGCCAAATCTCTTATCTAATAAATAAGCCCTTTCTTCCGGTGCATTAACATGATTAGGTAAAGCATCTAATTGATTCAGGTAAAAAAGTAATCCTCGTAAACTAGCAGCTGCCTGACCTTTACTAAGTTTATTAGCCTTTACTCTATAATAGTTAAAAATAATAAGCGGAAGGGACAATGTGAGAATTAATCCTAATACGATAACAATTAAAATCACATTCAACAATTTCATCCAATCAAACGGTTTCTTTTTAGAATTACTTTTTGATTTATTCTCTTCCTTTTCAATTTTTTTCATCAACTTAACTTCATCTATTGGCAATGGCTGTTTGAGTTTAGCCATTATTCTTTCCGCATCATCATCACTTGTGATATAAATTGTTTTAAACACCTCAGCGCTTGAAACCAAAGTAACGTTTTCACCAATCTTAATTGCTGAAAGAGCAACTGCTCCTGTGTCGTTATGGATGTTCGCTAAACTTACATCATTCAAAACTTCAATTTCCCTTTTTGCGACAAATTCAGTATCATGATACAAAAATTTAGTAGTTATAACGTCAAGTGTTTTTTTAAGAGTATCTACTTTGGTTACTTTTCCATCAATAACCAAGTAAGTTGTAGGAATATCAGGCGGAGGTGTACCGTCAGGCTGTGAAGCTTGCTGAGTATTCACATCAGGAATGGTTGTGTCAAAGTCTATCCATCCATAGTCTTGAAAATAAACCTGAACCCATGCGTGGGCTTGATCTTGATAAAACCAATACCATCCGGGGTTCTTAGAACTACGGTCCTCTGCAAGGTAACCTACAGCTATGCGCGAAGGAATTTTTAACGAGCGAAGCATAAATAAAGTAGCCCCAGCAAAGTAAGCACAGTAGCCTTTTCTATTTTCAAATAAAAAGTAGTTTAGTTTATTAGCACTTGGTAAACCAGGCACGCCCGGGTTATCTGTGTACTTAAATAAAGGCTGCTTAAACTCGTCTTTAGCCAAAAAATAATTTCGTATGGCAATTACTTTATCAATAGGTGCAACAAAATCTCTTGTTACACTATCGGCCAATTTCGAAATTCTTGCATATTCCGAATTAGAAGGCATGTAAGTATAATAATCCATGAACTTTTCATCCGGCCCTTTAATTTCCTGAATATTACGTAGTAGCGAAAATCGTTCTTCCTGAAAATTTTCCAACACTTTATTTCCCGCAGGGTTATAAATAAAATAAGCACTATTTAAACTACTCACCCACATTTTGGCTACATAAGCACTTTTATAATTCTTTTTAAACTCGTCGGGTACTGAAATTGGCTGACAATAAAATGCATTTGATGGGGCCACAAAACTTTCTGGAGCCATAGCGACTTTATAAACCTCAGTTGTAACTACCTCGCGGTTGAGGTTGCCTAAACTTTTTCTGATAATACTTGAGTCTGTCTTTTTAAAATACAAAGCAATTTTTGAAGGATCGAGAATAAACAAATCATTAAAAGGCATACTTGGATCCATCTCAAATGTTTGAGTAGCTGTATCAAATTTAGTATAATAATTAGCCGTAAAGTAGAGCGGGTTAGGAATATTAGAATTCCTGAAAAAATGATTAAGCTTAGCTACAAACACCAATTGCTTATCCTTATTTAAGTTGCCGGCTAATTTGGTTTGATCTTTGTTCTTTATTCCGCCACCTTTGCCCTTTTCTGTCATTGACTCACCGGAATTTTTACCCTCCTTCTTCTCTGAAGAAGATCCGCCTCCCCACTCTTTTTCAATGGCTTGAAAAGATGGTTTGAACAAGTTAAAAGTAAAAATCAAAAAAAGAACAACTAAGGCCGCAAATAAAGCAAATCGTTTAAATATTTTCTTAAATAAATTGTTAGAGTCTTCAATTAATTTATTTAATAATTCTATTGAAAATAAAATATAAACTAAATAAATGGCGCTTGGTATAATACTTTGAATCAGGTTCTCAAACTGAAAATCGCTGGTTTTGCTGATAGCTATTATTTCAGCAAAAATTAAAGTGGCCAACCAAATAATCACAAGTAGTTTGCTTCTGATTAAAGCAAAACCTATTGCCCATCCTAACAGCACAAGAATTGAGAAAATATAGAACTTAACCGAAACAAAGAATGCATCAAATTCCCCCACTGAAATGCGTTGAAGTAATTGATAAATGATAGAATTGATAAAAAGCAGAATTAAAAAGGCTGTAATAAAACGGAAGTTAAATCGATGAAATAAAACAGAGGCTATTATACCTATTGAAAAATAAGTTGTTTGTGAAATGTAATTATTCTCTAAAATTGAATAGTAATTGTTTAATCTAAATAAACTCAGGCAAATTATTGCAATAGTTGGCAACACCAGTAAAATCAGTTGCGCAATTGTAACTTTAAATGGATATTTACTTTTAATATTCAATTAAATAATAATGGTTTTTTTAGCGTTTTTTAAAACAGATTCCAGCTTTATTTCATTTGCAACAATTTGTCTATACAATGGCGTTGCTTTGAATGTTGTTTTTGAATAATGTAAATCATCCTTACTTGATTGAACAAAAGCCCATAATAACCAATCTTTAACTATGCGATAGTTAAGGGCTGCACTATGTTTTATAAAAATAAAGGAACATTGATTGCCTGAACTGTCAATCAGATCCTCAATATCACGCGGATTTGAGAATGAGTGTAAAACAAGGATAGATGCAGATTTAGGTTTAACAAATTCCTGAATAGAAACCGAATTTTGCCAGTTACTTTTTACAATCGCATATTTAATCTGATCTGATTTTGTGTCAAAATGGCCGCCTTGCTCCACCTGGTCAAAATGCATATTCACTTGCAGTTTAGTTTTCTGTAAACTCTCAAACACATTAAATACTTTATTTTTGAAATTATTCATGAATAAACCATCAATAATTTTAGAGTTCGGTAATTCAAATTTTGTAAAGGTGCTTACGTAAACATCCAGATGCGATGCATAAGGATCTAAAATTTCAGGTATTCGGACAACTAATTCTTTGTTCTTTGCATAGATTTTCCAAACTATACGTCTTACATCGTCACTGTTCTCGTAATTTTTATAATTAATTAATTCTCCTTCCACCTTTTTAAGTTCGTCTATTCTAACATCGCTGCTAACATTGGTTGCAGGCGAAACTATTAAATCATTCTTTGGAGACGAATCAAATTCAGAGACCATGTATTGGCGAGAAGCTTGTTTAGTTGAAAATGAAAAGTAGTTAAAAAAATCTTCAAAGTAAATTAAGGAGTATTGTATATTATACTCACGAATATCAGCTAAATGAACAGTAAATAAAGACTGTAAATTAACATTGAAAGAATTACTAATGGAACTTTGAATAGTTGCCTTTTCAGTGAAATGTATTGAATCATAACATAAACGTATTTTAATGCTGCCTAAAAAAGGAACTAATAATGGATTAGCTAATAAATTAAGACACGTTACGCTATTTAATTGCCCTGAATCTGAATTCGAATGAATACTTATACTCCTGCTTTGTTTTGAAAAAATAAAAATAAGATAAGGTATTAGGACAGAAAAAAAAGCAAACGATACAAATACGAATAAAAAAACCACAATCACTTTTATCAATACTATTGATAGTGATTTATAGGAGGAATCAGGCGTTGTTTCTAAATAGTTTAAATAGTAAAAAGCAGCCACCAAAGTGATAATAGTAATTAAAAAATTAAAGGTTATAGGAACGTAAAAGCCTAACTTTCTAATTTTTGATTGCGTATTTTTTACTAATTCTTTAACCAATGTAAATTTAATGTTAAGACAAGATTTGTAAACCAGTTAAATATATGCACTTATATCAAAAGCTAAAAGCTAAATAATACAAAAATAAGACTTAACTTTTCCTTAATATTGGCTTAAAATTGAGCTAACTTCCTTCTTTTAGCTTTACATCGTGAAAAATTTATTCAACTCTATTTTCATCTTATTTTCCATTTGTTTTCTGGCAAGTTCCTTTACAACGGAACCTAAAGTAAAAAGCATTACCGGTAAAATAACCAGCCTTAACGGCGAAGACTTAGCTGGTGCCCAAATTAAGAAAGACTTAACAACAAGCAGTTTTTCAAATTTTAACGGTGAATTCACCATTACTTTTGACAAGCCTGCAACAGACAGTGTAACAATTCATTTAATCGGTTACAAACCTTTAACTAAAAAAGCAACAAGTTTATATAATAACTGTGTAATTACCTTAGAAGAATTGTAGAAATCTAATGTAAATTAATTGTTATTTTTTTGTTTCCTTAACATTACCTATTTCACTACAGATTAACTTTGTATTAATAAATTTAATACTTAATGTTATGAAAAAGGTAATTTTAGCGTTTTTGGTGTTTAGTTTCTTAAATACCTTCGCACAAAGACAAAACGAAATGGGATTTTTCGTGAATGAAGATAATTCATTATTTTCTGGTGTATTTACCTTTATGAAGAATGATCTAAAACATGAGGTAACTATTCTCAAGGGAGAAATTAATGGGTTAGCAAAGATATATAACCCTGACCAAAAATTAATTGAAGAAGGTCTATTGATTAACAATGTTAAGGATGGAAAATGGTTACGATACAACGCAACCGGTAATATTATAAATATTGCGTTTTTTAAGCTTGGCAAAAAGGATAGTACTTGGTTGGTTTTTGACGATAATCAGGTGAAAAGGATGGAAATGCACTACAAAAATGGTGAAAAAATAGGCGAATGGAAGTCGTGGAATGAAACCGGGGATTTAATAGCTGTAAAAGCTTATGTTTTAAACTAAGGCAATCTTCTCGTTAAATTTGTAGCCTGAGTTTTTCTTTGTTTGAATAATGTTTTTTGCAATCTTTTTTCTAATGTTGTAAATGTGAACATCTACTGTTCGTTGCTCAGCCACAGCCTCATCCGCCCATATTAAAGAAGCTAACTCTGATTTTGTGAAGTATTTATGTGAATTATTAAAAAGTAATTTAAGGATATAAAATTCTTTTTTAGGTAACGCAAAACCCTCATTATTATAATAAACTACGAATTCTTCTTCGTTAATTTCAAAATTTGAGTTTCTTTTAGAATGTTTAGTTGATTTCCTGTTTAGTAAATTCTTAAGATAGGGTACAAGTATGTTTTTCTTATCAAAAAAATTAATCACGGCATCTGCACCCGCAGAATAAAGTAACTCGTGTAAAAAATCATCATTCTTTTTGGTGTATATTACAACATAAGGTTGTTCTATTCTTTGAATTGCGCGAATGTCTTTAGTTATTGTGATAGCATCTGAATCATTATTATCGAGGTTAATTAAAACCAAATCAAAATTCGTCTCTTGTAAACTGTCCTCCGCTTCTGCAATACTCTTAACTACTTTAATAGAACTAAAAGATTCGCTTAAGGCATTAAAGGTTTTAATATGCAAACTAACCTCAGATTCAACTATCAATATGGCGTACAAGTTCATTTAAATGAGCTGCAAATTTTATGTTTCCATATTAACTTAAGAATATGTGTAAATTATTTAATTGTTAAGCAATTAAACGTCAATTGATTCTTCTAAATGATATAACTAGGAATAATTCAGTCCACACATAGCAACAAAAAGTATTAAAAATCAATTGATTTCAAATACATTTACTTCTAAAAACTAATCTGCACTTTCCATAACATATCCAAAGTCTATCAATCAATTAAACTCTAATACCCATGATAGTAACATCATCTAATGGGTGATTTATACCTTTCCACTGCTCATAAAACTCCAGTATATTTGTTTTTTGATGGTTTAATGGTAAACCAGCATTTGAATGAAGTAAGCTTAAAAAATTCTTCGAGCCCATTCGTTTATTCTTTATTCCTCCGAATTGATCCTTGTATCCGTCTGAAAAAAAGTAAAGCATTGCGCTTTGACATTCAGATAAAAAATGTGTCGTATAAGATCTCTCCTTTTCAATTTGCCATCCTCCAATAGGATAATTATTTCCATTAATGAGCAATGGCTCTTCTCCATCTCTAACCAGATATAAACTGCCTCTGGCGCCTGCAAATTGGAGCTCCTTTGTTTTGTTGTTAAATGAACAAATGGAGATTTCCAGCCAATCGTTATTAGCTAATTGCCCGTTATTATTTCGCGAAAATGCTTCGATCCATTTTCGATCCATATCATTCAAAATCGAACCAACCGTTAAAAATTCTTTTGAATAAACTAAATAATTTATCATGCCAATTGCCAGCGCAGAAAGCATACCACCTGCAAAACCATGCCCTGTGCAATCGCCAACAATAAAATAATCAGTTTCATCTTTGTTTCCAACCCAATAAAAATCTCCACCAACAATATTTAACGGCCTATAAATTAAAAAGTATGGATATCCTAATTGGTCAAAATGGCGGCTTTGAGGCAATAATCCTTGTTGTACAGTAGCAGCGTAGTATAGTCCATTCAGAAGATCACTGTTAATCACTTCCAATTTTTTTACTTCTGTGGTTAGTTCGGTTATTGACTGATCTAACTCTTCAAATGATTTGAGCATGTAACTTAAAATAATTATGCGCAAACTTATTTGTACAACATCACTGAATTACTATCAAAAAATTACGTAAAAATTAAGTTAGACAAACTGGTTAAATTATAGCACCAACTAAATTTATTTAGATATAAATTTAATAACGCGTAACTTAGATCATTAGAATTTTTTAACCTAAGTGAATAACAGATGGATTCATTTAATTTAAGATCGTATCGCTTTATTAACCGATATACTTAATAAATGATTAGCATTAATGTTTTCGAGCAGCAACTTAGAAGTATTAGCAGGTAATTTGCTTTTTAAGGCCTTTAAAATTGATTCAGTTTTTACCAATGTAAACTTTGCTACTTTAAAATTCTTTTTTGAAAGAATTCTTTTCAATTCTGGATTCTGTTCTAATTGTGACTCAATATCCGTAATAATTAGTTTAAGTTTAGAATTGTCTGGTCTATTTACTTTTAACTTGTTGTAAAGAAACTTGAGCAAGTTATAATTTAAATGATAAGATAAAATTAATGCTTCAAGTTGTGCATTATTACTTCTAAGAGCTTCTATCTTTCTGGTAACATTTAAAATTTTTCGGGTCGTCATAAATAAAAATCGCCCACTAAGTTAGTGAGCGATCTTTAAAAATGTATGTTAAGTTTACTTAGAAACGATTAACTTAACAGTTTCTTTACCTATAGAAGTGTTAATTGTTACAAAGTAAACACCGTTTACTAAATTGTGAGTGTTTAAATTGATTTCATTAATACCTTGTTCAAAATTTGTATGTTGTGTTAATACAACTTTACCAGTAACATCAATAATTTCAACCTGTGCCGGTGTATTAGCAATTGAATTTACCAAAAGGTCTGTATTACTATTTGTTGGATTAGGATATAACATTACGTAACCAATTTCCTTCTTCACTTGTGTAAAACCTACTGTACTTGTACTGGTTAGTGGTGCAATAACTGCGTCAGTAAAACTAGAATTTGAAAGAGCAATTGATCCTGCACCAGGACGGTAGTCTGGGCTAGTATAGTTATATGGTGTAGTTAAAATAACGCTGAAAGAAGGCATTGAACCATGAATAGAATCATTAGCATTAGTTGATAACCAAGCTACAGTGGTAACACTAGCATTAGTTGCAAACGTATTAGTAGTATTTTGCTCTACTGCTCTCGTTGCCATACCTGCAATAATATTGTTTTTAAATCTAATTGCGCCATTTCCAGCACTTGTTTCGCAAAGTGCGCCATCAACATGAACGCCTCTGTTTACATCCATTAAAATTGAATTGTAAATTTTTAAATTTGTATTACGACGTAAACGAGCGCCACGACGGTAACCCGCAGCAATTGTATTAGTTGTAGCTCCACGGTATGGCCCGATCATAGTTACATTACTGAAAATACCAGAAGTTAAAGGAGTTGCAGTTGTTCCACCAGCATCATTATCTGATTCAAAACCTTCTGAAGTTGAAACCGAAGGATTATCAGCGATATTAGGATCGCGAACAATTAAACCAAATTGAACGTTTCCACTATAACCATTATCTGTATCAAAATCATCATCTAAATTACGGTAACTTACTAACCACTTTGCATTAACATTTCCACCGAACCACTCAAAACCATCGTCATTTGTAAAAGAAACCTGCACGTTTTCTATAGTTGTACCACGACCTACTGCTCCCATTGTTAAACCATTGATTTCTTGATTTGTTCCATAAACATATCCACCATACTCAATTCTAACATACCTTAAAGTACCTGAATTATCATTATTATTTGGAGATGAACCACCACCATACTGTGAATTGGTTGAAACCGGTAAACCCTCAATGTTGTTAACACCAGTTGTAAAATTTAAAGCAGCATTACCTAATAACATAACACCACCCCAATCACCAATTGCTCTTGAACCAACAGCTTGATCAGAAGTAAAGACAATAGGGTTCGTAGCAGTACCAGCTGCGTTGATAACACTTCCTTTGGTTATAATTAAAGCTGAACCTGCAACAGCCTTTGAACAACGAATAACAACACCAGGTTGAATATTTAATGTTGAGTTTCCTGTTACATAAACTGGTCCTTGCAATAAAACAGTAGTGCCAGCAGCCCACGTTGTGTTAGCACTAATAGTTCCAGTTACAGTGGCAGTTGGAGCCGGATAATTAACATTTTGAGGGTCCCACTCTGCCCAACCTTGTGTCCACATTGGAGTTGGAGCCGGAGCAAAAGCACCACGATAACTCGTGTTTGTAAAAAATGTTTGTGCATTAGCTGCGAAAGTAGCCAAAGACAACACTGATAGTAATAATTTTTTCATTTGTTTTGTTTTTTAATGTGAGGCAAAGTTGAGAAATAAACTTAGGAGCTTAATTACCCTAAGTTTACTTTTGGTTTAACTTAATGTTACTAAAAACAATTCCTTGTTACCGAATTGTTACTCAAAAATGACTAATGTAAATTTTTGTAGTTTCCTCCCAATTAAATATAATCACTTATCTATTCACAGAATAAATCGCTTTAAGTAATCTTCCTAAATAAAAATAATAAAGAATCTAAATTAAAAACTTCATCACCGGAGAAATAAGAGCAATATGTCTCAAAAAATCTTTTCTAACTTAGAATTTATAAGCAATAGCCGCAGAAAAGGTTGTTCCCAACTTTGTGTTCCACATTAAGGTATTATTACCGGAATTCTTTTTAAATGGTTTATTGTCAAAATTCTGATAAAATTGTAAAGGTTGTGAATTTGCCAATAAATCACGCACATTAAATCTAATATCTAATTTGTTCTTTAAGAATGATTTCGTTAATTGTAAATCAATAACGGTTCTGGAATACTCCCAGATTTCTTGGTAAATATTATTTCCAACGATGTAAATTCTTGGTCCGACACGATTAAAAACAATATTTGCGCTATAATTGTTTTCATTATCAACGTAACTTATACCACCATTGAACACGTAAGGAGATTGACCTTGCATTGGTCTGTCGTATGTTGCAGTTGAATTAGAAAGCTGCGGATTTAAGGGTGGTTTTGTAGCATCAACTTGAGAGCGTATTAGTGCTAAATTTGAAAACACTGATAAATTATTAAAAAACTTGCCAAAAAGAGATGAATCATTTTTTATAAAGCTACCAATATTTAAACGGTACTCAAATTCAACGCCGTAAAGCATACCACTTTGAGCATTACCATATACCACTTGGTAAGTATTTTGACCTTTATATAATTCTATTGGGTTAATAAAATGCTTATAAAATCCGGAAAAAGTTATTAGTTGGCCTCCAACCGGATAAAGTTCAAATCTTAAATCATAATTATCAATTGTTGATCTTTGTAACTTAGTATCACCATTTAAGCTGAAACCAGAGTTAAAATCATAAAACAGAAATGGGGCAAGCTCTCTAAATTCAGGCCTATTAAGGGTTCTTGAATAAGAACCTCGAATGTTTATCTTATCAGTTGGAGAATAAACCAAATTTACAGAAGGTAATAAATCATTAACCGTCGTATCTACAACATTTATTTTTTTATTAATAATATAAAGTAAATCTCTATATGCAATCTTCTGATAATAACTCTCATAACGTAAACCAGTAACCAAACGCCAATTAGACTTATATTTAAAATCAACCATTCCATAACCAGCTAGTAATTTAGAATCGGCATCATATGGACTATCAGGATAGGTTGATTCTCCTATTAAAAATCCTCCAATATTTTGACCTCCACTTGTACCTTGTTGCAAAAGACCCATTGTTTGTTGTGTGAATATCTCACCTTCCGGCAAATAAGATAAACCAGTGCTAAAAGTAGTTGTGCCACCCAAAACACCATATGGACTATATATGAATTGCCTAAAATCAAATTTTCTATTTCTCACTTGATAAAAGCCTCCTGTTTTACCTTCAACAGTTACATCAGGACTTAATTTAAATACTCTCGAAACATCTAGCTTACCTGAAAGAATCTTTTCTGTTAAAGATGAATACATACGAATACCTGCATAATCATTACTATTCGATTTTGGGCTACCTAATTGGGCTTGATAAACCGTATCATTAGGATTAATCGTTGGAGGCTCAGAAGGATCCGGATTTGGAATAACCTCAACCCTTGTTAAACGCTGATAATAATGCCTTCTTAAATCAGGAATATCTCGTTTTACTGAAGAAGATGCAAGATTCCAAGCAATCTTTAATTTAGCTGAAGGAATATAATGATCTCCTGTTACCTGGTTAGTTCGAATGATGTTTTGAGTAAACCAAAATGCTGATGCATTAATCATATTTGGATTACTCTCGTTAGGTGTTGTTGTTCCTCCTCTTTTTATTAATCTGTCATCACTTGAAATACTGAGTAAGTTCTTTGAATTAATGCTATTATTCTCGTTGATTTTTAATCCCATATTAAATAATGCGCCTACTAATTTTTGTGTAGAATAAGTTGAGTCAAAGTAAATTTTGTCTGCTAACAAAGGGTCTTTATCACTATTTGGCCTGCCGGACATGTATGTTCTACGAACGGTTGTAAAAAAATTATTATTACTATTATAGCTTAATGAAGCAATAAAACCGAAAAAGTCTTTTTCTTTTCTTTTAAAATTTGCACCACCCGCTATTTGGAAATTTGTATTTGGCGCAAATTTCTTTTCATAAATTTTCCAATCACCAACTGGGATTTCTTTGGCTAATGTAGCTTGTTGATGTATGTCTACAGGAAAATTTTCGAAAGCAGGCATTTTGTCTGATAATTTTCGAGTTCCATCATCTAAACCTAACCAGTCGGTTTTACCACCTTTATAAAAATATTCTTTCTTATTTGTTGTGATCGTGTTATAACCAATACCTGTAGACACAGAAATGAAATTTTTTTCTGGTATACTTTTAGTAGAAATTTCGATAATACCTCCTGCAAATTCACCTGGCAAATCGGGTCTTGCTGTTTTAATGATCACTAAATTATCCAACATATTGCTAGGAAAAATATCAAAAGAAAATGCTTTTCGATCACTTTCAGTGCTTGGTAACGGGGCTCCATTTAAATAAGCAGCATTATATCTGTCTCCCAAACCACGTATTACAGCGAATTTATTATCCTGAATACTTGCGCCACTAACACGTTTTAAAACATCACTTGTATTTCTATCAGGTGTTTTTCTAATAGTTTCTGCACTAATTCCATCACTTACCACACTATTATTTTTTTGCTGTAAAATTAACGCCGTATTGTTCTCTTTATTAAGCGTTACAACAACTTCTACCTCACTCAAATCATTTAATGCGCTAGGCTCTAACAAAGCGTTAACATTTATAATATCACCTGCCTTTACTTCAACTCCTGCTATCTTTTTTGTTGTATATGAAATGTAGCTTGCTACTAAAACTACCTTTCCGGGTGTAACATTTGCTATAGAAAATTTTCCGTCAAAATCTGCTGAACCCACTTTATTAGTTCCTTCAACAAGAATAGTAGCACCAGGAAGCGTTTCTCCAGTTTTACTATCCATAACCGTACCTTCAACTCTACCGGTTTGAGCATTTATAATTATACCAAACAATACAAAAATACAAGTCACTAAGTGTTTCATATGCCGTTCTATTTTTAAACGGCAAATAACCGAGTACAACTTTACTATTTTGTAAATCTTATGTTACGTTTTGTTTACTAATCGTTAAGGGTTTAATCAATATCTTAACGTTAAATTAACATTGGTTAATTGAAAATGATCGGATAGTTATTCTTATGTCTTAAAAATTACTTTTTATAAGGCCAAACAGATAAACGGTAAAGAAAATAATTAAGACTTACTTTTCCTGAACCAAAGCCAAGCAAAACAAACAACATCGAAAGATAATACAAAGGAATTTCGTAGCCATTATCACTTGCTGTGAAACCATTTTCCCAATGAACTGTGTAAATGGCAACCGACAAAGTTGGTATTAATAAAAAGGACATTAAACGAGTACCTAAACCTATTATAAATAAAACTACAGAAGACATTTCAATTGTAGCGACAAAGTAAGCATTAAATTTTGCCAGTGGAATATTTAAACTTTCGAACCAATCTGCAACAGACTGTATATCCTCCCACTTTATTATAGCGGTTGTGTAAAAATTATAGGCTAGTATTAATCTTATAAAAAATAATCCAAGAGATTGTAAATTTGATGTTGTAGCAAAAACTAACTGTAGTAACTTTTTCACCATTAGTTTTTAAATCCTAAAATAAATTGTCGATGCTTTAAATCTTCCATGAAAGTTATGGCGTGTTTCTTTAAAAGTTCCATATCGTTCAATTGAAACAAATTGTTGGCTTCAATTAAAATTTTTTCCAAGCAATTTCCATCATTTATATTTTCTAAAATAAAAACATGTAGCATGCTTAAATCAAGAAACTGAACATTACCGCTTTCTTTTTCTCTATATATTAAAAAGTAATAATTACCTCTCTTTTCCTCAAGATTATCAGTTGGCGCAGTTGTATGAACAGGATATTCAAAAGCAACTAATTTATATTCGGGATTAAGTACGATTTGATCTTGCAACCATGATCCATTTTCCTGAAATGAAGGATAAGCTATATCGTCCATGGTGTGTACCTCTAGTTCAAGCCATTCAAAATATAACAAATCATTCAAAAATGGTATTTGCAATTGTTCAGCTACATTATTTTCCTTACAATAATCATAAAACTCAAGAGGCATTCGCCACACTTGTGTTGTATTACATTTATGTTCAGCAAAAAAACGTTTAGTTAATTCGCTCCATTGTTCATTACTTAAAAAACTATAGGTAATTGGATAAGCTGTTTCTAACGTATCCAAAGCAATGTTGAAAACAAGTCTTCTGTACTGATATAAATTTTCTTCTTTAATACCAATCAATTCAGGCTTAATGCCTGTTCGACAATAATTAGCCAAAAGCGATTGCTGATTTAATGTTTCCGCTTTAAGCATAAGTTTTAGTTTTATGCCATTTTTTTGATACAATGCTTTCCATACGATCAATCTCCACCTGTAGTTCCGATAATTCCGGAATATTAAAATCTCTTTCCAACAAAACCGGAACCGGTTGAATTAAGTCAGTTGCAAAATCAAATAATTCATAAACAGGGTCAATTACTGCCTGGCCATGTGTATCAATTATTAAAGTGTCGCTCACCTGCTCGTGACCAGCCATGTGGATATATGCCACTTTATTTAGTGGCAATTGTTTAATAAATTCTTTTGCCTCATAACCGTGGTTGAATGCATTAACATAAACATTATTCACATCTAAAAGCAATTGACAATTACTTTCTGCTACTATGGCATTAATAAATTGAACTTCCGTCATCTCAGCAGCAACAGGTGTATAGTAACTTACATTTTCAATTACCAAAGGTCGTTCAAGAATATCTTGCACTTGTTCAATTCGTTTTACTATATGTTTAACTGCATCCTCTCTAAATGGAATGGGTAATAAATCGTACAAATGAGCATTATCACACTTACTGTAACTTAAGTGTTCACTATATACCTTAACTTGGTAAAAATCTAAGAACTGTTTAACTTGTTTAACAAAACTAACATCTAATTCATCTGGGCTACCAATACTCAAGGACAAACCGTGACAAGTTATTGGGTATTTTTCCGCTGCTTTGCTCAATATTTTTTTCCAATAGCCTCCCATTCCAATCCAATTTTCCGGCGCTAATTCAATAAACGCCGGTTGAAGTTCTGTTGAGTTTAGGAATTCCTCAGCAAAATCTTTCCTAAAACCAATACCTATATTTTGTTTATTCATTCCTTAATTTTAAAAGTAACTTCATATATTAATAAGCTACTGTTTCGAAAATCTTTGTTTTCCTTTTAAAAACATCTTCAAAAAAAAACCCTTCTAGAAAACAGAAGGGCTCTTTTATTAATTCATGACTAGTGAGGTTTTGCTTCTTCTTTTTTGTGTTCACCTTTTTTCTCACCACATTTTCCTTCTCCACATTTACCGTCTTTTGCTTTTTTCTCACCACACTTTGCGTCTTTTGCTTTTTTCTCACCGCATTTTGCATCTTTGGTTTTTTTCTCTCCACATTTTGCATCAGCAGCTTTAGTCTCAGTTTTCTTTTCACCACAGTTTGCCTCAACTGTTTTTACTAATGAATTACGAACTTCACCTGCAGTTCCTAAAGCATTGTAATTTAATAAAGAATTAGCGCTAACACTTGCAGCACTCATTAAAGCTCCTGCAATTAAAGATGCAGTTACTAAGTTTGACTTTTTTTCCATGTTGTTTTTTTTAAGGTTTATAATACAATGTACGAACGTAAAACAAAAAACTTACAGATTCCAAATTATTTTTTTGTTAGTTCTTTGTAAGTAATTGATTTATAGCATCTTTTTTTTCTTTTGCTAAGGTCAATCCCTTAAAATCAGGTTCCTTTTTAAGTAATTCCTCAATAAGTTTTATTTGCTTTACAAATTTCCGGCAACCACTACAGGTCAGTAAATGAAATTTAAGCAAGCCTTTTTCGCTTATACTTAAGTGGGTATATTTCTCTTTAGTGGTGAGGTAAGTAGCATCTTTGCAACCAAACTCGTACCATTTATATGTATATGCTTTGATGTCTTCCACTTATATTTTTAACCAGTTTTTCTCTAAGCATTCGCGTATTTGCAATTTTGCCCTATGCATAATAACCCAAAAATTAGACGAAGTAATTTCGAACTCCTTACAAACATCACTACTTTCCTTATCATCTATTAAATTCATTGTGAATATACCAGACCATTTTGCTGGCAAAGTGTTTAAGCAATGTTGCAAAATTGTATAAAATTCTTTACTCTCTGCTCTAAAAGAAGCGTCTGTCCAATCTTTAGGCTCGACTTCATTAACCCACTGCCCCATTTTAGATGCGTTAAAAAAGTGATCATAGCTCGGCGCTTCAACGCTTCCTCTTAACTTTAAAGGGGTTTCGTTTTTGGTGCTAGCCTTTTTAAAATAATCTATGATTTTATTTTTTAAAATACTAACCAGCCAGGTTTTTTCACTTGCTGTTGCATTGAAACCATCTCTACTTTTAAATGCTGAGAGAAATGTATCTTGCACGAGATCTTCTGCCAACTCTTTATTATTAGTGCGGTATAAAGCAATAGAAAATAAATAATCTGAATAATTATTTACCCATTCATTTGGATTAAGTTTATGCGGCTTAGTTTCGATTTAGAAACGAAATTAAAATTAATTTAGCATTTCAGAAAACTTTTCAGGCGTTAAAGCATCAACTATGTTAAACTTTCCAATTTTAGTTCGTCTCAAACTAGTTAAATGAGCGCCAGAGTTAAGTGCGAGTCCAAAATCTCTGGCAATACTTCTGATGTATGTTCCTTTACTGCAACAAATTCTGAATGCAACCGTTTGATTTTCGATTTTGGTAATTTCAAATTCATGAATAGTTATTTCGCGTGATTTCAACTCAACGTCTTTGCCTTCTCTTGCTAATTCATAGGCCCGTTTGCCATTAACCATAATGGCACTGAATAATGGTGGCACCTGTTGTTGTACTCCAACAAAATCTTTAGCGGTTTTTAAAATCAAATCGTTGGAAATATGATCCGTTGGGAATATCTGACTTATAGGTTTTTCTAAATCATAACAAGGCGTAATTGAACCTAACTCAAAAGTTCCGGTATATTCTTTAGCCAAACCCATATATGAGTTGATTTCCTTCGTTTTTTTACCAGTGCAAATAATTAATAAGCCAGTAGCAAGAGGGTCTAGAGTACCAGCGTGTCCAACTTTGGGTTTAATTTTAATATTATCTACAAAAAGTGATGCATGATTCTTTATTGCATATTTTATTTTATTAACCGCCTGAAAACTACTCCAAGTATATGGTTTATCAATTAACACAACTTCGCCGGTATAAAAATTAAACATTGTTAGTTTTAAAATAATTTAGATTTTAAAATTAGGTATTATATTTAAACTTTATCAAAGCAATTTATGAGAATCATCACCTATAACGTAAATGGTATAAGAGCAGCATTGAATAAGGATTTAGCCGGTTGGCTTAAACAAGTTGATGCGGATGTTATTTGTTTACAAGAAATTAAAGCAACAGAAGATGTAGTTGATAAACAACCGTTTTTTGACATGGGTTACGAGTTATATTGGTACCCAGCACAAAAAAAAGGCTACAGTGGAGTAGCCATTTTTACTAAAAAAACACCCAAAAAAGTATTTTACGGCTGTGGCATTGAAGCATATGATTTAGAGGGCAGAATTATTCGCGCAGATTTTGATGATGTCTCTATTTTAAGTGTTTACCACCCAAGTGGCAGCAGTGGCGATGAACGACAAGCCTTTAAATTTAAATGGTTAAATGATTTTTTTGACTATGCCCATGAGCTTAAAAAGTCAATTCCTAATTTAATTATTAGTGGGGATTATAACATTTGCCATAAAGCAATTGATATACACAATCCCAAAAGCAATGCAAATACAAGCGGATTTTTACCGGAAGAAAGAGAATGGATGGAAAAATTTATCAATAGTGGTTTCATAGATACATTTCGCTACTTTAATGAAGATCCTCATCATTATACCTGGTGGAGTTATCGTGCAGGTGCTCGCAATAAAAACTTGGGTTGGCGAATTGATTATCACATGGCAACAACTAACATGGAACAGAGATTAAAAAGATCTGTTATTCTACCTGACGCAAAACATAGCGATCATTGCCCGGTATTACTTGAAATTGACTAGTCTTGGCTGGAATAACTAGCGTTTATTAACACTTAACCCGCTATCTTTTGCAGTACCGGTTGAGATGCATAATTTTTAGGTAAAAATGGTATTTTTAATTCCAAAAAGCTATATTTGTAAAGTATTAATTATTAGTTCATAATGAAAAAAATTAACATTAGTTTAGTAGCAATAACGTCTGCACTATTAGTTGCTTGTGGCGGTGGTGATAAAAATGACAGTAATTCCGGCTCAGAGGTTAAAGGTGGTGTTTATTTAGGAGGCATTGCCAGAGTTAACGAAGTTGAAAACATAAAAAGTTTAATGCCAATCTCTATAAACGAAATCAATAGTTACCACGTTGGTTCTCAAGTTTATGAAGGACTAGTAAAATACAATCAAAATGATCTTACCTTGATACCCGGTATTGCCAAATCTTGGGAAGTTAGCGATGATCAAAAAAATTACACATTTCATTTGCGCACCAATGCAAAATTTCATGATGATGCTTGTTTCCCAGAAGGAAAAGGACGCATGGCAAATGCCAACGACGTTAAGTTCTGTTTTGACAAACTTTGCAGCCAAGATCCAAACAACAATCAATATGACGTTACATTTAAAGATCGTGTTGAAGGCGCCAACGAATGCTTTGAAGCCTCTAAAACCGGCAAAAACATTGGGGTAAAAGGTGTAATAGTGGTTAATGATTCAACCATCAAAATAAACTTAGTTCACCCAGACGCAAGTTTTATGAACATTCTAACGATGCCGGGCTGCTATGTGTACGCTAAAGAAGCTGTTGCGAAATACGGTAACGAAATGCGTTTAAAAACCGTAGGAACAGGTCCTTTTTATATTGAAAATCTTAAAGAAGGTGATGTGATTATCATGAAGAAAAATCCTTCATATTGGGGCATAGACCAGTTTGGCAATAAATTACCTTATTTAGATGGAATTAAATGGAGTTTTATCAGAGATAAAAAAACAGAAATCCTTGAGTTTAAACGTGGAAATCTTGATATGGTTTATAGAATTCCTGTTGAAATGTTTAGTGAATTAATGGGGAAACTTGAAAATGCAAAAAAAGAAGAAAATGAATTTGATATCATATCTTCTACAGCCCTTAATACACAGTTTTATGGCTTCAACATTCAAGCTAATCCAGTGTTTGCTAAAAAAGAAGTTCGCTTAGCCTTTAATTACGCTATTGACAGGCATAAAATAACAGATTACACCATACAAGGTGAGGGTACTTCTGCAGATTATGGGATGGTACCTTATACTGAAACTTTTGAAAAGGAAGGTTATCCATTTAAGGAACTAAAGGCTTACAGTTACGATCCTACTAAAGCTCAAGAGCTTTTAAAACAAGCCGGTTACCCTGGAGGTAAAGGTTTCCCGGAAATTACATTAGAGATTAACAGTGGTGGTGGAGATAGAAACATATTAGTTGCTGAAGTTATTAAAAGTATGCTTGATCAAAACTTAAAGGTGAAAGTTAATATTAATACCGTTCCTTTTCCTGAACATATTGATAATATTCAAACCGGTAAGTCAGATTTCTTTAGATATGGTTGGACGGCTGACTATCCGGATCCGGAGTCTTTCTTAACGCTGTTTTTAGGTAAACATGTACCTGCAAGCCTTCAGGAAAAATCATATATCAATTTCACAAGATATAAAAACCCTAAATTTGATTCGTTATTTATGGCTGCCCGTGTTGAAGGTGATAAAATTAAACGCTACAGATTATTGGCTCAGGCAGAACAAGTATTGTTAGATGATGCGCCTATGATCCCAATATTTTATGATGAAAATTTCAGACTGAACCATAAATACGTAAGAAATTTACCAGAGAATCCAATGAACTTTATTGACATGACAACTACTTATTTCGTTCCGAAAAAAGAAGTTGCAAAAAAATAACTTAAATAGAAACATTACCAAAATCCATGTTAAAATAACATGGATTTTTTTTATCCTAAAGAATGAGCAAACGTTATGCCATTATAGTTGCAGGTGGAACAGGCAGTAGAATGAAAAGCCAGATCCCAAAACAATTCCTTGAAATTAATGGCGTTCCGGTAATTGTAAAAACAATGCAACAATTTTTATATTTTGATTCCAAAATTGAAATGATAATTAGTGTTCATAAAGATTACATGACATTAATGAATGATTTAATTCAATTGTATTTTAGTTCTTACCAAATAAAAATTGTTGGAGGTGGTGCAACGCGTTTTCAATCAGTAAAAAATGGTTTGACTTTAATTGAGTATTTAAGTGCTGTTGTGGCTATACACGATGCCGCAAGACCATATGTTAGTATTGAAACAATTGAACGCTGTTATAAAACAGCTGAACAATTGGGGAATGCCGTGCCTGTAATACAGGTGAATGAAAGTTTAAGGCAAGTTAACGGAAATATAAATAAAGCAGTTAACAGGAATCAATTTAAGATTGTACAAACACCACAATGTTTTAAAGCTGAGCTCCTTCAAAAGGCTTTCTTGCAAACAGAAAGCGATTTGTTTACAGATGATGCAAGTGTTGTTGAATCATATGGAATTAGCATTAACCTTGTAGAAGGTAATCCGGAAAACATTAAAATAACAACGCCCGCTGACTTAAAGAACTAAGTTAAAAATAAGAGAAATAAATCAATTAAGCTTTTATCCACTTTTCAAATCGAAAATCAAATTGATTTTTTTCGTCGGCCTTGTGAGACTCCTCCCATTCCTTCACAAAGCCTCCAAAATCCGGGAAAAAAGTATCTGCCTCAAACACTGCGTTAACCACTGTTTTATAAATAATACTAACTAAAGGCAATGTTTGTTTGTAAATTTCTGCTCCTCCAATCACAAACACTTTATCATAAGCGTTGCAATAATTGATTGCCTTTTCTAAAGATTGAAAACATTTTGCACCATTAATTGATAATGGACTACGACTGATAATTATGTTTTCCCTTCCCGGCAATAAACGTCCTATACTTTCATATGTCTTGCGTCCCATTAAAACCGGACAACCCATCGTTGTTTTTTTAAAAAACTGAAGATCTGCGGGCAAGTGCCAAAGCAATTGATTATTCTTACCAATTGCGTTATGATTATCTGTGGCTACAATCGAACAGAGTATCATTCAAATTTTTTGTTAATACTAAATGGCTTAGTAGGTTTAAGTATTGTAGTTAAAATTTGTTTGTACTTGTCGCTGTCGTTCAAAAGCTCAACTGCTTTTCTTAAATCCAAATCATTCTTTAAAGTATATTCTATTCTTCCGGTTTGAAAGTAATATCTAGATACGATTTCCTCTTCCAATGCTCTTTTAATATCAGTCTTCTGCTTCTGCAAATCATCCTTTTTAGATAGTTTTATTTTGGCAACTAAATTTTCAAATTCTGATTTCACATTTGTGTAATAATTTTCTCTATTTGCATCCCTTCTTACTTCTTCCAGTTCTAATTCACTTTTAGATTTATAGTCGAAATTAATACTGTTTAAATAGGCTAAAAAATCATTGTACTCATCATCGCTCAATTGAAATTCTGAAGCCGGCTTAATTGTTTTGTTTTTTAAAAAATACTTCGTTGCATAATTAAAAATTGCGAATTGATTATTTAAAGCAATCATTAATGGTGTATAAGTTAAGTTGCCTGTTGTTACATCAGGCATAATTCCTGCACCATCGTAAACAATACGTCCGCCTTTTGTTTTAAAAGCATTAATTAGGCTATCCGGCACTTTTTCTACCCTTCCATCTTCATCTTTATGCGAATAATCTAATGCTTGAACACACCTGCCACTTGGTATGTAATACTTAGCTACGGTTAATTTTATTTTTGCATTATATGCCAGATTTCTGGTTTCTTGAACAAGTCCTTTACCGAAAGTTCGTTTACCAACTACAACTGCCCTATCTAAATCTTGTAATGCACCACAAACAATCTCACTGGCAGAGGCCGACATTTCATCAACCAATACAACTAGAGGTATTTGCGTGTCTATTGGAGGATTTACAGAAAGGTAACTTTTGTTCCAATCTTCGGTTTTTCCTTTTGTAAAAACTACTTCGTGACCTTTCTCAATAAAAAAATTTACCAAATTTATCGCTTCACGCATAAAACCACCCAAATTACCTCTTAAATCAAGCACTAAACTTTTAGCACCTTGTTCCTTCAATGTCAAAAAAGCTTTTTTAACATCGTTACTACAGGACTCGGTGGTAAAACCAACAAACTTAATATAACCAACATTTGTATTTGGCACCATGCCAGAAAATGGTACTACTTTAGGTTTAATATCTTCCCTGTTAAATGTAATTTCTGTTTTAGTTGTTTCACCAGCTTTAATTATTTTCAGCTTAACTGAAGTTCCACCTTGACCTCGCAATAATGAACGTATCTCATCACTTTGTTTGCCTTCTACATTTACGTCATTTACACCAACTATTTGATCGCCGGCTCTTAATCCGGCTTTAAAAGCGGCAAAACCTTCTAAAGGCTCCTTGACTATTATTTTATTATCAATATCATAAACCTCTGTACCTATTCCGCCATATTCTCCTGTTGTTAGGTACCTATACTCTTCAATATCATTTTCGGCATAATATACAGTATACGGATCTAATGAATTTAACATGGCATCTATTCCTGTTTTGATTGTTTGGCCGGGCTTAATCCCATCAACGTAACTTGAGTTTAATTCTTTAAATATTGAATTAAAAATTTCTAAGTTTTTACTTACCTCAAAATAATCTTGTGTAAAAGAAACCGTTGTAACAAATAAAATCAAAGACAAAATAGAAACAGCCAATGTTTTATTTCCCTTAAAGCCTATTTTAAGTTGTTTTAATGCCATTAAATGATAAAAATAGGTAAAAAAAACAGCCCATTTACTATTTTGACGATTTTTAAGTATTTTCTTCTTTATTAATGGCAGAATTATAATACATTTGCAGCGCAAAATTAATCCCGTAAGATTTATTTTGATGTCGTAAGAACCGATTCCGGTTTATTAAACATTCAACTTAAGTCTTACTACTAATGCCAAATATAACGTATGAAACTATCCATGTTCAAATTCAATCTGCCAAAGGAGTTATTGGCAGAGCATCCTGCTAAAAACAGAGAAGATGCCAAATTGATGATTGTAGACCGCGCGACCGGAAAAATTACTCATAAAAAATTTAAAGACATTATCAATTATTTTGATGATGGTGATGTGATGATTTTAAATGACACTAAAGTTTTTCCAGCCAGGATGTATGGTAATAAAGAAAAAACAGGAGCTAAAATTGAGGTGTTTTTGTTACGTGAATTAAATGCTGAAAGTAGATTGTGGGATGTTTTAGTAGATCCTGCCCGTAAAATAAGAATTGGCAATAAACTATACTTTGGTGAGAATGATAACTTAGTTGCCGAAGTTATTGACAACACAACAAGTAGAGGTAGAACTTTACGTTTTCTTTATGATGGTAGCTATGAAGATTTCAGAAAAACACTTTATGACTTGGGTGAAACGCCACTGCCAAAATACATTAAACGTCCTAATGAACCTGAAGATGCAGAACGTTATCAGACAGTGTTTGCGAAAAACGAAGGTGCTGTTGCTGCACCAACAGCCGGTTTACATTTTAGCCGTGAATTGCTTAAAAAATTAGAGATTAAAGGCATTCAATTCGCCCCATTAACTTTACACGTAGGGCTTGGTACTTTCAGAACAGTTGAAGTTGAAGACTTAACCAAACATAAAATGGAGAGTGAAGAGGTGTTAATTTCAGCAGATACATGTAAAATAATAAATAGTGCTAAAGAAAAAAAACGTAAAGTTTGTGCAGTAGGAACTACTGTAATGCGCGGCATTGAATCGAGTGTGAGTACAACAGGTCAGTTAAACCCATATGTTGGGTGGACCAATAAATTTATATTTCCACCTTATGATTTTAGTGTTGCTAATTGTATGGTAACCAACTTTCACATGCCTGAAAGCACATTATTAATGATGGTTTGTGCCTTTGGTGGTTATGATTTAGTTATGAAAGCATACAAAGAGGCAATTAAAGAAAAGTATCGCTTTTACAGTTATGGTGATGCCATGCTAATTCTTTAATGTACGCATACTTTAACTTTAGAGTATGTTTAGTTAACGTTAATTTAACATCGAATCCATCAACTACCGTTAAATTTGCAACATATACCCTATGCAAGCAAACAACGCCATAAAAATATTGCTGGTAGATGACGAACCGGATATTATTGAGTTTTTAAGTTACAATTTAAAGAAAGAAGGATATTCTGTGCTTTCATGCAATTCAGGCAAAGATGCAATAGAGATTGCCAGAAAAGAACTTCCTCAATTGATTGTATTAGATGTTATGATGCCAAATACAGATGGTATTGAAACATGCAGAGAAATTAGAGAAATTAAAGAGTTAAAAAATGTATTGATTACTTTTTTAACTGCCAGAAGTGAGGACTATACTCAAATTGCCGGTTTTGAAGTTGGTGCAGATGACTATATTACCAAGCCTATTAAGCCTAGAGTTTTTATTAGCAGAATAAAAGCGCTATTAAGAAGATTAAATGCTGAAACTAAAGATAATAATCGTACTGAGTTTGGTGATATAAAAATTGATTTAGAAAGACATACTGTTACTAAAGGTACAACCGAAATTAATTTGCCAAAAAAAGAATTCAAACTATTTGTTTTACTGAGCAGTAAGCCAGGTAAAGTATTTAGCAGAGAGTTTATTTTAGAACAAGTTTGGGGAGACGAAGTAGTTGTTGGCGACAGAACAATAGATGTTCACATCCGGAAATTAAGAGAAAAATTAGGAGATGATCACTTTAAAACGGTGAAAGGTGTTGGTTACAAGTTTGATTTTTAATTAAGCCTCATCCTTTTTACAAATAGGTTAAGGTTAATTGTCTATTATTTGCTTGTACAGTCTTTCATACTTAGGTAAAACAGATTCTATATCAAATTTTTGAGCGTGGTTAAACGCATTAGCCTTAAATTCTTGTAATCTATTCTCGTTGGTTAACAGGTAAAGCGCATTTTTGGCCATATCATCCACATCACCAACATTACTTAAAAAGCCTGTTTTCCCGTGAATATTAACTTCCGGCAATCCTCCACTATTGCTGCTTATAACCGGCACCTTCATTGCCATTGCTTCTAAAGCACTTAAGCCAAAACTTTCTGTTTCAGAAGGCAGGATAAACAAATCTGAAATGCTCAATACTTCAATGGGGTCATTAATTTTACCTAAATTGATGATGTCATTACAAGTGTTTAACTGCCTGCACAAAGCCTCAATTGCAGGCCTTTCAGGACCATCACCAACCAGAATTAACTTTGTTGGTGTTTCTTTACGCACACGGTCAAAAACATGCAACACATCTTCAACCCTTTTAACTTTTCTAAAATTACTTACATGCACGAGTATTTTTTCACCTTTCGGCGCGTATTTTACTTTGTTGCAATGCTCCATTGGCTGCATATACTCCTTCATGTTAATAAAATTTGGAATAACGGTAATTTTATTATCAATCTTAAAAGTGTTTAAAGTGTCTTTTTTTAAGCTTTCAGAAACAGCACTAATAGCATTACTATGATTTAAAGAAAATCGTATAACCGGTTCAAACGATGGGTCTCTGCCAACAAGCGTAATATCTGTTCCATGCAAGGTAGTTAGATATGGCAAATTAATTTTTTTAGATTTTAATATTTGTTGTGCCATATAAGCAACAGAAGCATGAGGTATGGCATAATGTACATGCAAAATATCCAGTTGTTCATACATGGCAACGTCAACAATTTTACTGGCCAAAACACTCTCATAAGGTGGGTAATCAAATAATGGATAATCGTTAACCGCAACTTCATGGTAAAAAATATTCTCACTAAAAATATTTAAGCGAAAAGGCTGATTATAACTCATAAAGTGAATTTTATGCCCTTTCTCGGCCAAAGCTTTTCCAAGTTCAGTGGCTACTACCCCACTACCCCCATATGTAGGGAAACAAACAATACCAATGTTCATAGTTTAAAAGTACTAATATTAATTAAGACAATTGTTAACCGAATCAAATGCTTTTGTAACTTTGTAACATAGTGAATTACAAACTACATAGCTTAAACAGCACCCAAGAAAAATTGTTGAAAGAGGGAGAAATTTTGCCTATCATGGAACAATTTTACACAATTCAAGGTGAAGGCTACAATACTGGTAAAGCTGCGTATTTTATTAGAATTGGTGGTTGTGATATTGGATGTCATTGGTGCGACGTAAAAGAAAGCTGGGATGCGAATATTCACCCGTTAACAAACATACAAGATGTTATAAAAAATCTTGAAGCCTATAACGCTAAAAGTGTGGTTGTAACAGGAGGTGAACCGCTTATTTATAATTTAGATAAACTCACCACAGAATTAAAAAATAAAAAAATAGCTACATTCATTGAAACCAGCGGAGCTTATTCTTTGAGCGGTAAGTGGGATTGGATTTGTTTAAGCCCTAAAAAAAACATGAATCCATTATCGGAAAGTTATTCAAAAGCGAATGAACTCAAGGTAATTGTTTATAACCAACATGATTTTAGTTGGGCAGAAGAGCAAGCTAAAAAAGTTGAAGGAAACTGCTATCTATATTTGCAACCTGAGTGGAGTAAAATTCATATTCTCCTACCACAAATAATCGATTACGTGAAAAACAACCCAAAATGGATGATAAGTCTTCAGACTCACAAATTTATGAATATACCTTAAACCCAAATTATTCATTTGATTTTTCAAATGAATAATCAATGTACGAAAATCAACCTATTGTGTTAACATGACGAACAATCAAATGGTGATTTACTTAACAGAACTTAACCCAATTAGTGCAGATAGTTCGGCGATTTCATCTCTTTTTACTATATAATCTGGGTTAAACTCAATTTACTGCCATTAAATTACAACCTCTTGTATCACTGTTATCATAACGTCCAAGCAATTGTAATTCTCCATTTTCGTTAATGCGTCCTAAATCCATAGTTGCAATAAAGCTACAAGAATTTACATTAGCCAAATCAACAACATTAATGCCGCCTGTTCTTCCTTTTTCAAGAAAACAAAAAGGATCGTTAACATCTCTTATTAAAAATTTCATCCAAGGAACCGGCTTGAATGTAAGATTGCCCATGCAGTATGCCTGACTGAGTAATTCTGTCATACCGTATTCACTGTAAATTTTTTCTACTCTAAACTTTACCTTCAAATAATTATGTAACTCTTCCTTTAGCATTTCAGGTCTATTTCCTTTCATTCCACCGGTTTCCATCACAATAAAATTATTACTTAACGAAATATTGAGTTCACATAAATCTAATAAAGCATATGTAACACCTAATAATAATACTTTTTGAGTTGAATGTAGGTACTTTTTTATCACATTGATTAATGAATCCAGATTGTCCAAGAAAAAACCGCTGTCTTGATGATTACTTCTTTTGATTAATTCGTTAAACATGTATACGAGCGAAGATCCCTTTCGCGATAAATAATTTGGCAGTAAAGCAATAATAACATAATCTGCCGGCGACCCAAAAAACAATTCGAACCCTTTTAAAAAACTTATTTGATAAACATCGCTGTTAATTACAAGGTGTTTGGATGGAATACCATTTCCTGTAGCACTGCTGGTAAATTCTACCTCTTTATTTTTAATACCTGCACAAACGATTTGATGAGTTTTAAAAAACTCAATTGGCAAAAATGGTATCTCACTTAGTTTAGTTACATGATTAAGGTTGATGTTTAGCTGCTGAACCCATTTCCGATAAAATTCATTTTGAGAAAACTGAAACCCAAACTGGCTTATGGCTAAATGATTAAAAGAAGCTTCTGAATGTATGTTAAAAATATCAGAAATTTGCAGACTCAAGTTGTATACTTCTTAAAAATTGAGTAAATTTAGGTATTAAAATACTATGAAGTATTTATTTGTGTCATACTTTTCTTTACTACTATTAACCGGTTGTGTTAAGCGACCTTCAAAAGATCCTGTGCCGTCTATTGAATTCATTGACTTTAAAACAGAAAATAGCAGCATTGCAAAGGCAAGTTTTTTACTTGAGTATCAGGATGGTGATGGAAATTTATTTTCACCTGAAGAGAACCCTACACCTAATTTTATCTGCTCATTTTTTTATTATAACAAGTTAACCGGTAACTTTGACCCCTTTATTACTAAGGTTATTTTTCCTGATGGATCAAGTTTAACAGATACTTTTAGAATTACTACATCCGTTAGAAACCCAAAAGATCTGGATCTCTCTAAAAAACCAATAAAAGGCAGTATTTATATTCCATTGACCCAATTCAGAAGCAGCGATACCATCAAAATTTTTAAGTACAAAATGTTTATGGTTGATCGGGCAGGTAACAAATCAAACATTATTACAACGCCAAGTTACACGATTAACTAATTCCAAAAATTCCATTTGGGCTGCCAAAAATCAATTGTATAAATTTCAACCTTTTTTATTGCAAAACTTGATTTACCTTTATTCCATAAAAAAGCCTTTAACAACGCCTGATCCTTAACTTTTCTATATTGCGTACCACAATAATAATCGCAATACATCGTCACCGAACTATCTTGCTTAATCGTAAATGCATCCAGTTTATTATCTGTATAAAACAAGTTGCTATCGTTTTTGATCGAGTTTAAACTTATTCCCGAAATTAATCTGAACGGTTGCGTTCGGTTCAATTGAAGCTCAAATTTTGAAAACACTACCTGGCCCTCCTTACTGGTTATTTTATTTAAATTCACGCTTACACCATACGGGAATTCAATTGTACTATCTATAAAAGTTCCATACTTATACTCCGGAAATTTAATTTGATTTTGAGATTCTGCCGTTTCGTGGTGTAATACCAACTCATCTTTAACCTGCCTTAAACTGTCTGATGGCCATTTGGAATACAATTTATAATTGATGGATTGTGTGATTGTACTTTCAATTAAATATGGAAATTTTTCCTTTACAATGTGCTGATGGATAGGAAAACTGCTGGTAAGTGCTATATAATTTGTTTGGATAGTTTGTATCAATTGATTAAAGCGCAGGATGCTGGTTAGGCTGGAGTCGCCCGTAATTACGCGCTTAAAATTACATTGATACCTTTTCGAAAACGTGCTGTCCATAAATAAATCACTATCAAAAAAAATGGCTGTAATATTGGATGAGCCTTTTTCATTGGCAATTTTTTGTGTGTTATAATATTGGTATTGAAAAACGGTGGGAACACATTGCTTGAAGTAGGATTTTCCAAAATAGGTTTTATAGAGCAAGGTAGAAGCCAAGCCAATTAAGCAAACATAATGCCATTTTAAGGAGGGGGTTTGCAAGAAATTAGAAATAACAATCAACAAAGCAACCCCGCTAAACTGCATTACATAAAATTGATAGACTGAAGAATTTAAGTTTGAATACATATATATTATCAAGAAATTAGCTAAAAACAAAGCAAATAAATAAAGTGTGATTTTTAGTCCCTCAATTTTTTTTAGCATAAAAAAAGAAGTAATTGCCATAGCTGCAACAACTATAAATGAATTACCCGTACCTATTAAAATTTTAATAAACTTAAACAAATCAATCCACTCAGGTTTTTCTACCCAACCACCACTGTTTAAACCAATGCCTCCCTGCTCGGTTAACTGACTCCAAGTAACCGGCACATGAGGTAAATAGGCTATGACAATTGCTAAACATGTTAATAAATATGGCTTGAAATTAGTTTTAGAAATAAATAATAATCCGCTTAAAGCAACCGTGAATGCAAACAACATGTTTAAATGTTGGTTGAGAGCGCAAAGCCAGGCAAATAATCCAAATAAAAGATAAAATTTAAAGCTTGAACTTTTTTTATAAAATAAGTGTAATGCATAATATAACAACGCTACACTAAAAAACACCCCTCCAGAATACATTCTCGCTATTGGTGCATAAAACACGAATAACAAACTAAAAGCATTTATCACAATAGCAAAATTTGCAACCTGCTTATTAAAAAATTCAATTCCAATTTTATAAAAATAAATTATGCTCCCCAAACTGAAAAGTAGGAATGGTAATTTTACTAACCAAATTTTATAACCAAAAACCTTAACGACACAAAAAATAATGACCTGAACTAAGGCAGGATGCGTATCGTTTAATTTTACGCCATGTTCAATTAAGTCAGAGAAGTTTGTAAAACCCGTACGTCCTAATCCACTAATCTCATCCAGCGTTAATTCATAGTCAAATAAAGGATAAAACCTTAGAATTGCGGCTGAAACAAAAACAATTACAAAAACAATATGTGCTTTTATTTTTTCTTTAATCATTAAGGTAAATATAGTAAATAAAAAAAGGCGGGTGTTTTTAACATCCCGCCTCTTAAGCAATAATTTATGGTTATTAAGAATTTACAAGCAACTTAAATCCTTTTCCGTGTATGTTTATAATTTCTACTTTAGAGTCATCCTTCAAATACTTACGCAATTTAGCGATATAAACATCCATACTTCTTCCATTAAAATAGTTATCATCTTGCCAGATTGTTTTTAAGGCAAAATTTCTATCAAGTACATCATTTTTATGAACGCAAAGTAACCTAAGTAACTGACTTTCTTTAGTGGTTAACTTTTGTTCATTGTTATTTATCAAAAGCAATTGCTTTTGAGAATTGAATGAATACGCCCCAATTGTAAAATTAACCTCATCACTTTCTGTACTTCTTACTTTATTAGTTCTCCTTAACACCGCATTTACACGTGCCAAAAGTTCTTCCATACTGAAAGGCTTGGTTATATAGTCGTCAGCCCCGGCTTGGAATCCTTCTAAAGCATCTTCCTTCATACTTTTTGCCGTCAAAAAAATAATTGGAATGTTTTTGTCTGCTACTCTAATTTCTTTGGCAAGCGTTATTCCATCCTTATTTGGCATCATCACGTCTAAAAGTAAAAGATCAAATGATCCCTTAAAAAACACATCTGCTCCTTTAACACCATCATTGGCTAATTTAGTTTCGAATCCTTTCGCCTCCAGATATTCCTGTAACAAAGGTCCTAAACTCGGATCATCTTCCACTAACAATATTTTGGTTTTAACATTCTCCATAATTATATTTGTTAAAATTTTAATTAAAGTTAAACACTAACTGTACCATTTTAACAAAATTAACATAAATTAAGGTTACTTTTTATCGAATTTTAACCTTCTCAGGCTTTTACTCAGTGGTTTTAAAAGGTAAATGGATTTTGAAGGTACTACCTTTGCCCAATTCGCTGTCTACAGAAATTGTTCCTTTGTGTTTTAGTACCACAGCTAATACATAACTTAAACCAAGCCCAAATCCTTTTACATTATGTACATTCCCTGTAGGTACTCTATAAAATTTATCAAAAATTTTTCTTTGATTTTCTTTGCTAATACCAATTCCATTATCCTTAATCATAATCATCATGCCTTCGGCTGTATTATGTGTGCTAATTTCTATAAGCGGAACCTCTTTAGTGTATTTGATAGCATTATCAATCAAATTAAAAATTATATTGGTTAAATGAACTTTATCAGCTTGTAATTTAAATTGTTGTGCTTTTAAATAAGTATTAATTACTCCATTACGTTGCGAGATCAACAATTGGGTATTATTGATTGCTACATTAATAATTTCATGCACATCTAACTCTGTTAGCTTTAGCTTAAATTCACCTTTATCCAAAATGGAGGTTTGCAAAATACTTTCTACCAAAACACTCAACCGCTTATTTTCATCACGTATCATCTTCAAAAAACGAGCTTGTTTTTCAGGCGTTTGTGAAATGGAATTGTCACTCAACATCTCACTTGCCAAAGAAATTGTACTTATTGGTGTTTTAAATTCATGTGTCATATTATTGATAAAATCAGTTTTTATTTGTGACAATTTCTTTTGTTTTAAACTGTTTGCAATAATAAAGTAAAATGAAAAGGTTAAAATAAAAATCACCAAAATTGAAATAATGAGTAACCAGATTAGCTCTTTAAATATGGCTTTATTTTGTTGTGGAAAATGAACAATTAAATATTCAGGATTAGCAAAGCGATTGCTTGGTGATAAATTTTTCTTATAAACTACACCTAAAGAGTCGGCCATTCTCTCTGCCTTAACCAAATCGCTGTGGTGCGGGCTTCCTGGATAAAGCGAAGTTAAATAATAATTGTACGTTGCTTTTATCCCCTGCTTTCTCATTTCTACTTGTAACACTGAATCCAACAATAATGTATCTACTTTTTGTTTATAGTTGTTATAGTAACTTGTAGCGGTGGTTCTTTCAAAAAAGTCACTACCGGTTGGAAATCCAGTTTTCAAAAGTTCAGTGGAGGTACTTTGTATTTCACTTTTGTTTTTTAGATAGGTTTCAATAAATGATTTCTCATTTAAATTTTCGATTTTATTCATCGAATCCAAGAGTACATCTTTTTGAATGTATTTAATCGTTTGTTTACCGTTACTATCAACACTTAATTCTGTTTTAACACGTAAAGAAGGAAAAAGTCCTCCTTTGGTGATCATGGCTTGGGTTCTTGTAACGGTTCTTTTATATGAACTGGTAGTGTCCAAGCGCTCCAGGGTACTTGATGTGTTATTCAAAACTTTTAAAACCTTATCTTCAAATAACTCTTCTTTAATCCCAAAATCGAGTCTTATCCAATAAATTTGAAAAAATATCAATGCAATTAAAGCCGCACTGTAAATAATTGACACGATTGCTAAGCTGCGCTTGTTCATGATGGATAAAGTTAATTAGAATTTCTGCCTTAAAATGGTTAATTTATATTAAATGCTCTATTGGCGTGGATACTCCATTTTCATGAATGTAACATTTCAATCGATCTTTAAATATATAAGGCTTATAAATTGATTTGTTCAGCAACATTCTTAAACACTCCTGAACTCCTTCGATTATGCTTGGATGAGGATGCATCATGTCAGCCAATTCTCTTATGCCCTGATTTGTATGAATTAAATAAGCTACACCTTGTATAGCACTGCTGGCATGTTCTCCAATAACACGCATACCCAAAATGCGCATGCCATTATCATTCGTAACAATTATTTTAAAAAAACCTTTTGTTTTGCGCATAGCTATTGCTCGAGCATTTGTTGTATAATCCAACTGTACAACTTTATATGGAATCCCCTTTGCTACACATTCCTGTTCACTCATACCTACTGCCGCTACTTCCGGATTTAAAAACATTATACTGCTGATGTTTTTGTAGGATAATGGTTTTATGGTTGGTCCAAACATCCTTACTACTGCGTGTCTGGCCTCTCGTTCACCTACATTCACCAACGCCATTTCTGTGGTAACATCCCCAGCCACATATATATTACTAATGTTTGTTTGCGTATCATCATCCCAAATACAGCCTCTATCATTTAATTTAACACCTGCATTTTCTAAACCTAAATTTTCTACATTTGGTATGCGGCCAATTGAAACCAGTGCCTTATCAACAGTATATACTTTCTTTTCACCCGTTTTATACTCAAGCTCATATTCAACCTTTCCATTTACAATTGTCATACTCTTTAAAGAAGCTCCGCTATGCACATGCGCATTGTTTGATTCAAAATTCTTTTGTATCACCTCAGCAATGTCAGCATCCTCAAATGGCAAAATACGATCCGCTTTATCAATTAAAGAAACTTTGGTAGTGCCAAAAGAAGAAAAAATAGTAGCGAATTCACAACCTATAACACCGGCACCAAGCACCACCATGCTTTTCGGAAACTCAGTTAAATTCTTTATACCATCGCTGGTAATAATTGATTTTTCATCAACATTTATATTAGCTGGTTTCCTTGGCCTACTACCGGTAGCTATCAAAATCTTTTCTGCCCTTACTTGCTTTTTGGAACCGTCTTCCTTTGTAATTTCAACGGTGTGTTTATCCAACAAATAAGCGCTACCCTTCTCATAATAAAACAATCGGTTATTTTCCTTTTGAAGTAACTGCAAATGCACCTTCATTTGTGTTTTGCGTTCAAAAACTGCTTCATTAACAATTCTGGAAATTTCTTCAAATTTCGGCTCATAATTTGGCATCATCTCCCGGATAGAAGCCACTTTTAATGCTTGTTCCCAAAGCGTTTTAGAGGCCAAAACGCCATTATAAACTCCTGCTCCGCCAATTTTATTTTTTTCAACGAGTAAAACTCGCTTTCCAAAATCTATGGCTCGCATAGCACCTGCATAGCCGCTTGGTCCACCACCAATAACAATTAATTCAAAGTCAAACATGCGCTTCAAAATTAAATATTTATTGCATTCACTTAACATTTCTATATATTCCTAACTATCAATACTTTATTTATTTTTACTTTTCAAAAATTTGACTATTTTTGCACCCTTTAAAATTAAATTATGAACGAAAACGTTATTTATTTAATTCCTTTACTAGGAATAGTTGGACTAATTGTAATGGCCGTTAAATCAGCCTGGGTAAGCAAACAAGATGCCGGAGATGCCAACATGAAAGAATTAGCAGGCTATATAGCCGACGGCGCTATGGCTTTCTTAAAAGCAGAATGGAAAATTTTAAGCGTATTTGTAGTTTTTGCCGCTGCATTATTAGCTTATTCCGGTTCTATACATAAAATTGGTGACAGAGAATTACACTCGAGTTGGATAATTTCTATTTCCTTCATTATCGGCGCTGTGTTTTCAGCAACTGCCGGTTATATTGGAATGAAAGTAGCTACCAAAGCGAATGTTCGCACAACTCAAGCCGCACGAACCAGTTTAGCAAAAGCATTAAAAGTATCCTTTACCGGCGGTACGGTTATGGGCCTTGGCGTTGCTGGTTTAGCAGTGTTAGGTTTAGGTGGTTTATTTATTGCGTTTTTAGCAATGTTTAAAGGTTTAGGCGCTCATCAAATTAGTACAGCTATTGAAGTTCTAACCGGATTTTCATTAGGTGCTGAATCGATTGCTTTATTTGCTCGCGTTGGTGGAGGTATTTATACAAAGGCTGCCGACGTTGGTGCTGATTTAGTAGGTAAAGTAGAAGCCGGAATTCCTGAAGACGATGTTCGTAATCCTGCTACTATAGCTGATAACGTTGGTGACAATGTTGGTGATGTGGCTGGTATGGGTGCCGATTTATTTGGCTCGTATGTTGCTACCATTTTAGCAACCATGGTGTTGGGTCAAGAAATAAAAGTAACCGATAATTTTGGTGGAATGTCACCTATTTTATTGCCAATGTTAATTTGTGGTTTAGGAATTATTTTCTCCATTGTTGGAACTTGGTTTGTTCGTGTTAAAGATGAAAAATCAAACGTACAAAATGCCTTAAACTTAGGTAACTGGAGCAGTATGATTTTAACTGTTGTTGCATCTTATTTTATTGTGAACTGGATGTTACCGGATGGCGATTTAGTATTACGCTCAAACACATTTACAAAAACAGGCGTATTTATGGCTATTTTGGTTGGAACAGTGGTTGGCGCTATCATGAGTATCATCACTGAATATTACACAGCTATGGGTAAAAAACCGGTATTGTCAATCATTCAACAATCTGCCACCGGTCACGCAACCAACATCATTGGCGGTTTATCTGTTGGTATGAAGTCTACCGTTATTCCTATCTTAACTTTAGCGGCAGGTATTATTGCTTCTTATTATTTTGCTGGTTTATATGGTGTGGCTATTGCTGCTGCAGGTATGATGGCAACTACAGCTATGCAATTGGCCATTGATGCATTCGGACCAATTGCCGATAACGCCGGTGGTATTGCTGAAATGAGTCAATTACCTCCAGAAGTGCGCGAACGTACGGATAATTTAGATGCGGTTGGTAATACCACTGCTGCTACCGGTAAAGGTTTTGCCATTGCCTCTGCAGCCTTAACAAGTTTAGCTTTATTTGCTGCATTTGTTGGAATGGCCGGTATTGACAAGATTGATATTTACAAAGCAAATGTATTAGCCGGTTTATTTATTGGCGGAATGATTCCATTTATTTTCTCAGCATTGTGTATTCAAGCAGTTGGTAAAGCGGCTATGGATATGGTACAAGAAGTTCGTCGCCAATTCCGCGAAATACCGGGTATTATGGAATACAAAGCTAAACCGGAGTACGAAAAATGCGTTGCTATTTCAACTAAAGCTTCTATTCGCGAAATGATTTTACCTGGTGCCATTGCGTTAATTACACCGGTAATTGTTGGTTTTACATTTGGTCCTGAAGTATTAGGAGGTTTATTAGCCGGTGTAACCGTAAGTGGTGTGTTAATGGGTATTTTCCAATCAAACGCGGGTGGTGCTTGGGATAACGCTAAAAAATCGTTTGAAAAAGGGGTTGTTATTAATGGTGAAACATTCTACAAGAAATCTGAGCCACACAAAGCCTCTGTTACAGGTGATACAGTTGGTGATCCGTTTAAAGACACTTCTGGTCCTTCCATGAATATCTTAATTAAATTAATGTCCATCGTTTCTTTAGTTATTGCGCCTTATATTTATGGTATTGGAAGCGATGACAATTCTTCAAAAGTTGAAAAACATGAGGAAATTGTTTTAAACATCAACGGTGTTGAAACCAAATATAATTCTAAAGCACAAGCTGACAGCGCTTTAGCTGCAATGGTAAAAGACGTTGCTGAAGTTAAAGGTGCCTACGTTGTTGATGGGGCTCACAGCTCTGTTGCATTTAGTGTAAAACACATGATTACTGATACACGCGGTACAATCAATGTTGACAGCGGAATGGTAAATTTAGATGCAGCCTCAGGAAACAAAATATACATTCGTTTAGACATGACTTCAATCAATACACAAAACAGTATGCGTGATGATCATTTAAAAAACAAACCTGAATTTTTTGATGTTGCTAAAAACAAAACGGCTATTTTTGAAGCAACTGAAATTTCTAAAAATGAAGGGGGCGAATTTGCCTACACCGCTAAAGGTAAGTTAACATTAAAAGGTGTAACTAAAGATGTGACTTTAAACTTCAATTACGTTGGTATGGTTGACGGAAAAGCCTACACCGACAAAGGCGAAGTTCCGGCAAACGTTGTAGGCTTTAAAGGTAAAACTACTTTTAATCGTGTTGATTTTGGAATTGGTGAAAGCGGCTTTATTGCCGATGATGTGGATGTAGAAATCACCATCGAGGCAAGTCAAAATAAATAATAATTACCTGAAAAAATAACTTAAAAAAACCACAGTTAATTAACTGTGGTTTTTTATTTCTTAGAATTTATATTCATGAAATTTAGTTGTAAATTCAATTTCATTAATACTTGGATTTATTTGAATACTCGAAAATTCGTAATTTTCAAACAATCCTATATCATCATATAAGCTGAGACTTATCGGAAGCAAGGTTGATTCTGAAAGGTAAATTACCGCCTTTTTACAATAAAGTGTTGGCACTTTAATTATTTTTCCCTCTTTCAGAAAACCAAATTCATTTATTAAATCATTTTTATACCTTACTAAATAATCGTTAACGCCTAATTTATATGATAAACTTGTAACAGTTTCCCTCTTCCCTACCTTATAATCTACATATTCATAGTGGGCATTATCATATTCCATAAAATAACAACTGACTCCATTTTTTTTAACCAATCCGTGGTATTTAAAGTGCTTGGTTCCCTCTTTATCTTTGTTAATCGTAAAAGCAATTGATTTAGAAATAAAATCAAATCCCAACTCATTTAAGGTGTAATGCTGATTTTTTCGCATCATATTCCCGTTTGGATCAAGATGCATCGTTACATATGGAAATACGTGCGGCTTTACTATTGCCTTTTCATTTTTGGCAGGCAAATGTAAAATTTCAAGTTTTTTTTTGGGATTAATGAAATATAATTTTCTTGGTGAACTGTTTAATTTAATTTCAGAATTAGCACTTAAGTATGTTTTATCAATCCTTTCAATTGCATAAATATGCATTTTTAAGGTTTTTATTTTTTTGATGCTATCATTCATTTGATGCAAAAGTTGTACGCAAGTCTTTCCCTGAGAAAATCCTTTCAAACTCAGTAAAATTCCAAAACCAATAAAACAAACTCTTTTTAACATCACTAATACAACAGTAAAGTTAGCGATAAGTTTTTTCGTAATTTTGTTTTTAAATTTTTTTATGTCCGTTATTGGAATAATTCCTGCAAGATATGCCTCAAGCAGATTCCCTGGTAAACCGCTTGCATTGATACATGGGAAAAGTATGCTGCAACGCGTATACGAACAAGCCATGCAAGCTAATTTGATATCAACTCTAATAATTGCTACCGACGATGAGCGCATAAGTAAACACGCAGAAGATTTTGGCGCCAAAGCAATTCATACTTCCGCACATCATGTGAGTGGAACAGACCGATGTTATGAAGCCTACCAAAATTATGGCCAAACATTTGATTATGTTTTAAATATTCAAGGTGATGAACCCTTATTAAATCCGGCACAAATAAATGAACTCTGTGCTGTTGCTGATGGCGTAACCGAAATTGCAACCCAAATGATCAAATGTAACTCGCATGATGTTTTATTTGATACAAACGAAGTTAAAATTGTACTAAATACGAATCAGGAAGCACTGCTCTTTAGTAGAAATGTGATCCCCTTTATAAAAAACAAACCTGAAAAAGAATGGCACAATAGCCACGACTTTTATCGACATGTTGGGATGTATATGTATAAAACCACCGTGCTAAAAGAAATTACCGCTTTATCGCCAGGTAAACTGGAAACTGCCGAATCGCTGGAACAGTTACGCTGGCTTGAAAATGGTTATAAAATAAAATGCATTGAAACTAAATTTGACAGTCATTGTGTTGATACTCCGGAAGATCTCGAAAAAATTAAACAACTAATTCCGCATTAACAATCGTGAATCCCAAAAACATAGCCATTCGTGATTTAGATTACGATTTGCCCTTTGAAAAAATTGCAACTAAGCCCTTATCCAAACGCGACGAATCAAAACTGTTAGTTTATAAAAATGGGAAACTAACTGATGATATTTTTATAAATGCCCACCATCATTTGCCTAAAAAAACTTTTATTGTTTTTAATAACACTAAGGTGGTTCATGCACGCATATTGTTTAAAACGGAAACCGGTGCTTTCATAGAATTGTTTTGCCTTGAGCCCTATGCATCAAAATCTGAAATCACATCCGCCATGCTCAAAAATGAGTCTGTTGAATGGCTCTGTTTGGTTGGGAATTTAAAAAAATGGAAAACAACACATCTTACATTAACACAAAATGGCATTACTATTTCTGCCGAAAAAATCAGTAAGATTGATAACCATGTTGCCGTTAAATTATCATGGGAACCAAAAGAGTTAAGTTTTGCCGAGATATTAAATAAAACCGGCATATTACCAATTCCTCCTTATTTTAAAAGAGAAACCGAGAAAATAGATCTTGAGCGTTACCAAACCTTATATGCCAGTATAGAAGGTTCTGTGGCTGCACCCACAGCCGGCTTGCATTTTACCAATTCTGTATTTGATAAATTAAAATCTATTGATGCTAACATTAACTATGTTACCTTGCACGTTGGAGCAGGCACTTTTATGCCGGTAAAATCAAATACCTTAGAAAACCATGTTATGCATTCGGAATGGATGGAGGTAGATGTTTCCTTAATAAAAAAATTGCAATCAGAATCGTTTATTGTAGCCGTTGGCACCACTTCTCTCCGAACATTAGAAACATTATATTGGATGGGAATAAAATGTACATTCTATAATCCAAAATCCATTAATGATTTAGAAGTTATGCAATGGGATCCATACGAATTGGAAGGCGCATTATCTTACCAAGATAGTCTTAATAACCTAGTGAGTTGGATGCATTCTCATAACTTGAGCAGATTAGTCTGCCGAACAAGTCTTTTAATTGCACCGCCATATCAACTCAAAATTGTAAAAGCTATTTTTACAAACTTTCATCAACCTCAAAGCACGCTTCTGGCTTTAGTGTCGGCAATTGTTGGAGAAAATTGGAAAAAGATATACAATCATGCATTGAATAACAGTTATAGGTTTTTAAGTTATGGCGATAGCTCCTTACTTTTTAAATCTGAGTGATGTTTTCGTATTCGCTTGTCAATACTCCAAATTAAAAAACCGCTTCCAATTCCAATGATCATTCCACCCAATACATCGCTGGGATAGTGCATCCCTAATCTCATTCTGGAATAACCAACAAAACCGACATATAACGCAGAAGGTACAACTACCTCCCATTTTCTATAAGTTAAGCATAAAGAAGTGGCTGTGCTAAAGGCAGCTGTTGTGTGACCACTAGGAAATGAATGAGGTCCGGCCTCATCACGTTTAATAATCTCAGTGGGATAAGTCACATATGGCCTTGGCCTATCAATGGCTAATTTTAATGCTGAAGTAGTAGCGAGCGCTAAACCAATTGCGAATGCACTTTTAAAAGCATCTCGTTTTAAGTTTTTGTTTTTTGTAAAGTGTCCATGTGTCCAAATGCCGATTACACTTGCAGGCATAGCAGGATACACACTGAATGAAACGCCTTTCATGGCAGCATCCCACGCAGGATAAGATTTAGCATTGATGGTTTTTAGCAAGGTGTAATCTGCATCTTGACCTTTCATCAGCGTACAAAAAAACAAACAAATAATAAATCTTGGCATACTTATATCAACATTCCGGCTATCGTTGCAGACAAATAACTGGCAAGCGTACCGCTAATTAATGCTCTTACACCTAATTTGGCAAGGTCTGCGCGCCTTTCGGGAACCAATGATCCAATTCCTCCTATTTGCATACCAACGCTACTAAAGTTAGCAAAACCACAAATAGCAAAGCTTGCAATAATTAATCCTTTTTCGCTAAGTGGTTTTGCTAATTTGTGCGTTAAAGTATCAAACGCCACAAATTCATTTATCGTAATCTTTTGTCCCATTAAAGTAGCTACTTGCTGCACGTCTTCGCCGGGAACACCCATGCACCAGGCAATTGGATAAAACAATTTGCCAAAAATATAATCTAAAGACAAATGAACCGTTGTGTAACTGCCGTTCACCATCTCTGTCCAACTGATAAACCCTAACAAATAATTTATTAAAGCAATTAAGCCAATAAAACCTATAAGCATCGCAATTACATTTAAGGAAATTTTCATGCCATCACTCGCACCATGACTAATAGCATCAATCAGATTCGTATGTTCTTTTTTAACTTCCAATTTAACTGTACCCTTAGTAACCGGTTCGCCTGTTTCAGGTAAAATAATTTTACTGATAACAATTGCCGCCGGAGCAGCCATTAGGCTGGCCGTTAATAAATACTCGGCTTTAGCACCCATGTTAACATAAACAATTAAAATTCCACCTGCAATACAAGCCATGCTTCCGGCCATACTGCTTAATAACTCTGAATTAGTCATGGAAGCCAAGTATGGTCTAATCATTACCTGAGCCTCAACTTGTCCTACAAATGCACTGGCAATATTACTTAAAGCTTCGGCACCACTGGCACGCATAATAAAATTCATACCCTTGGCAATAACGGCAACTACTTTTTGCATGATACCTAATTGATAAAAAATAGCAACCAACACACAAACTAAAATAATGGTAGCCGTAACGCTAAATGCAAATACAAATGTATGTTGCAAACCAAAAGCACTCATTGATCCATTATGCGTATCAACCATAATGCCGCCATATACAAACTGAGCCCCTTGTGTTGCGAACTGCTCAATCTTACTCATGCCTTTACCTAGTAAAGCAAAAAAATTAGTGATGAAACTAACTTTTAAAACGAGAACAGCAATCAGTAACTGCAAGGCTAATCCACTTAAGACTAATCGGTAATTAATTGCTTTGCGATTATTGGATAATAAAAAAGCAATGCCAAAAATCAGTATAATTCCCAGAACGCCCGTAAACCTCTCCATAGCGATAAATTTTTTAGAAAAGTACAAAAAATTAATTGTAACAAAAAGCAATTGTTTAATTATTAGTTTAAAACAAATTGTCTAACCATTAAACTAATTAATATGAAAAATACATTTTTTTTAATCAATTTAATTTTAGTAGTCAATTTAAACGCTAAAACAATTTTATCTTTAAAAAAAGCTCTTGAATTAAAATTTGTGTCAGCCAAGGCGACAAATAACGGCGGCTACCAAGGAGATTGCATGTTGCTTACCTTAACCAATTTCACGAAAGATAGTTTAGAAGTACAATTAGAACCCGGTTTTGTTTTTAATTCCAAAAATGATTCAAAACAAGACATTATAGTTACCCGTGAAGAATTTTTTGTACTTGGCTCGCAATCCAGTATAAGCAAAAAAATTAAAGGTTATTGCTGCCAAGCCGGCAAATCAGCGCCATCATCAGGCGAAGCATATACCTTTAATTTTAATCCGGCTAAAGAGTTAACACAACTAGCTTTGTTTTTAAATAAAAATAAATTTCTGGCTCAAGCTGAGCAACAGGCTATTTGGGCCATTAGCGACAATAAAAATACAGCTAACATAACCGGCAATAATGATAGTATTCAAATGCAACTAAGGCATTATGTTGCTAAATTAAAAGGTGAGCCCATACCATGGTATGTTTTAGAAACCAAAACCATTCATTACTCGTCAGGCAACATGGAAACTTTGGCACTTAATTTAAAGGGCGATTTAACCTTTTCAATGCCTAACGAAGCTTATGCCATGTTACATGTTTTAAATTCAAAAGGAGAAGAAGTTTGTAAAATCATTCATCAATACCTGAAAGCTTCGCCAAATCTAACTCTTCCTGTAAAATTTTCGGTGAGTGGCTTAAAAAAAGGCAAGTACAAAGTCGAACTCAAAACTAAAAACAATGCCGTTTGTGAACGTGAGTTTGAAATTACCTGATGTCAAGACACAGCTTTCATTATAAATAATGTATTTTTGTTGTATCAAAAGAAGCAAATTCATAACCATCCTTTGTGTTTTAGGTTTTTGTGGGACAGTGTTTAATTTCCCGCAGGTGTTTTCACCCTCAATCAAAAAATTAGGCGTGTTTGTGCCAGGTTTATTTGGTTTAATTATTTCTCTTCAGTTCATCTCATTAGTTGGTGTTTGGTATACTAAAAGGTGGGGGGTTGAACTGTTTTTAATAAGTTTCTTTTGCAAGCTCTTCTTTTCCATTTATTATGACCTTATTGGATTCGGTTTTTACTTCGGCATTATCTTTTCAGTGCTTTCAGCTATTGTTTTTTGTCTTCAATACCGACATTTTAGTGCTAATCTCTAAAATACGTCTTTAAACTTTCCTAAATCATCTAATATTTTGCCAATTGGGTAGAAATTACTTGTTTACTTCAAAAATTATTCTATATCTTTATATAGATAAACCGTTTTTAAGTAGATATCCCATATGATAATTGAAACTGACACCAATGAGCTATTAGACACACTGAAAAGTTTTTTTGGATTTGATAAATTTAAAGGAAACCAGGAAAAAATAATTAGAAATGTTTTAGATGGTAAAGACACCTTTGTAATCATGCCTACCGGCGGTGGAAAGAGTTTGTGTTATCAATTACCCGCTTTAATGTCTGAGGGAACAGCCATAGTTGTATCTCCACTTATTGCGCTAATGAAGAATCAGGTTGACGCGATAAGAGGCTTCAGTAACGAAAGCGGTATAGCTCATTTCTTGAATTCATCATTAAACAAAGGTGAAACTGCTACCGTTAAAAAAGATGTTTTATCCGGTAAAACCAAACTTCTGTATGTTGCGCCGGAAACATTAACGAAAGAAGAAAATATAAGCTTTTTTAAAGAGTTTAAAATCTCTTTTTTCGCCATTGATGAAGCACATTGTATTTCAGAATGGGGTCATGATTTCAGGCCAGAATACAGAAGACTTCGTCCAATTGTTGAAGCAGTCGGTAACGTGCCGGTTATTGCGTTAACTGCAACTGCAACACCTAAGGTTCAACAAGATATTCAAAAGAATTTGGGTATGATGACTGCCACACTTTTTAAGTCATCATTTAACCGCGCCAATCTATATTATGAAGTTAGAGCCAAGCAAAATGTAATAAAAGAAATCATTAAATACGTTAAACAAAACTCCGGTAAAAGTGGAATCATTTATTGCTTAAGCCGCAAGAAAGTCGAGGAAATCGCTCAGGCACTGCAGGTCAATGGCATAAAAGCACACGCTTATCATGCTGGCTTGGATGCTAAAGAACGTGCAAAGACGCAGGATGGCTTTTTAATGGAAGACATTCATGTAATTGTTGCAACGATTGCATTTGGAATGGGGATTGATAAGCCGGATGTAAGGTATGTCATCCACCATGATATTCCAAAATCATTGGAAGGTTACTATCAAGAAACGGGAAGGGCCGGCCGTGACGGAGGTGAAGGTAATTGCGTTACTTTTTACAGCTATGATGACATTGTGAAGTTGGAAAAATTCATGAAGGATAAACCGGTTGCCGAACAGGAAATTGGAAAACAAATGTTAAGCGAAACCGCCGCCTTTGCAGAAACCAGCAGTTGCCGCAGAAAATTTATTTTACACTATTTTGGTGAAGAGTATGATGATTCAAAATGCTCTGACATGTGCGACAATTGCAGGCATCCTAAACAAAAATTTGAAGCGAAGGATGATTTACAACTTGCCATTAAAGCCGTTGTTGAGGCAAAAGAAAAACATAAAATTAAAGACATCAATAACATTTTAATGGGTGTGTTAACAGCAACAGCCAAAACCTATAAACATAATAGTTTCAAAACTTGGGGCGAAGGTATTGAGGATGATAAAGATGATAAGTATTGGTTAGCAGTTTTAAGACAAGCCATTGTAAATGGTTTCTTGGCTAAGGACATCGAAAATTATGGCATTGTTAAAGTAACAGAAAAAGGTCATGCCTTCCTTAAAAAACCAAGCAGTATTAAATTCACAAGAGATCATGATTACAGCAATGCTGAAAGTGATTTTGATGAAGATATCCAAGTAGGCGGTAAAGCAGGTGGTGGAGCAGCAGATGAAACCTTATACGCCATGCTTAAAGACTTGGTTAAAAAAACTGCCAAAGCCAAAGCCCTTCCACCATATGTCATTTTCCAAGAAACATCTTTAGAAGAGATGGCTATTCAATACCCTATTACAATAGAAGAACTAACCAAAATAAGTGGTGTTGGTTCTGGTAAGGCTGCAAAATTTGGTAAACCATTTATCGACTTAATTAAGAAGTACGTAGAGGAAAACGAAATTGAACGCCCTACGGATATGGTTATTAAATCTGTAGTAAACAAAAGTGGTTTAAAAGTTTACATCATACAAAATATCGACCGTAAAATTAGTTTGTACGACATGGCAAAAAGTAAAAACCTAAAATTGCCGGATTTGCTTACAGAAATTGAAACAATAGTGGAGAGCGGAACAAAAGTAAACATCAATTATTTTATTGAAGAAGAAATTGATGAAGAAAAACAAGAAGAAGTGATGGCCTATTTCAAAGAAAGCGAAAACGATAGTATTAGTGAAGCCATGCGTGAACTAGGAGAAAATGATTACACAGAGGAAGAAATCAGAATGCTGAGAATTAAGTTTTTATCTGATTTCGGTAACTAATATTTCAGTGTTTTCTACCAAGATTTTATGAAACCCAACATGGGGATTTTTATTAAAAAAAGTGTCAGATTCATGGCTCTTTTGTTAGTTTCTTCTAGTATTTGTGTTTTTTTTGCTAATAGAATAATTAAAACTCAATCCAAGGCGTTTCTGTTTTCTGATGTTGATAAAATTAAACCAGTAAAAACAGGTTTAGTTTTAGGGACATCCAAATACTTGGGCAACGGAAGCATTAATCCGTTTTATGAGAACAGAATCATTGCAGCACATAATCTGTATGCTCATCATAAAATTAAACAACTAATTCTTTCAGGAGACAATAGTAAAATTGATTATAATGAACCTCAGGATATGAAAGATGATTTGATTGAAATGGGCGTTCCTGACTCTATTATCTTTTTAGATTACGCTGGCTTCAGAACTTTTGATTCAATGGTTCGGCTAAAAGCAATTTTCAACCAAGATAGTGCTATAGTTATATCACAACAATTCCATAATGAAAGAGCTATTTACATAGCACAACAAAAAAATATTTTTGTCTACGGCTTTTGTGCTAAAGACGTTTCGCAATCACTTGGTATTGGCACCTATGTTAGAGAATATTTTGCAAGAGTAAAAGTTTTTCTCGATTTACTTCTAAATAAACAACCTAAATTTTACGGCCCTAGCGTTAAATTAATTTACTAATTAATCCTTTAGCACCTTATTTTCTGATGTGTAATGGTTAGTTTTTACTTTATACATGTAAAGGCCCTTTGGAAGCTCTTCTCCTTTACTATTTTTTCCATTCCACTGCCAATCTATCAAAGATTCAGATTGATTAACTAATTTTTTTGAAAAAACAAGTTTACCTACAACATCAAAGATATACAACTCAACATCAGAACTTTGCTTTAACGGAATTCTGAATGTAATTGACTCCTTAAATGGATTAGGGAATACCGCTACTGACATTTTTTTGTTTGAAAGGTCATTAGACTTCACACCAACCAATAAAGAATCTGTTCCTAGCATGGCTTCCAAATCTACTAACTCATCTCCCGGCTTGTATGTCATGTACATCATACCGTCAAAGAGCATCTCACTATCTGTGCTGGTACCTGCCATAATCGTTTGAGGAGGACTAAATGGGTTATGTGGATTTGAACTGGTGTTATCAAAAGAATGTCTTGAAAACAAACGATAGCCTGTTGGGATTTTAACCAACTTTTTAAATGTGTAATAATCTTGCCAGTGAAAATCCCAATTATTAATTCTAACTAATTTAATTGTATCAACACCAGGGACATAAGCGTAATTAACTATAGTTTTACATATAAGATGTGAATGTGGCATCATCGCATATGCAGAAATACTTCCCGTAAGATTAGTTGTAGCTGATGGGTAGTAAGCACTGTAAGTTTGAGTTGTGTTTGCATTAATAATCATGCTCCAGTTTTGAAGTGGCGTAGTTACGTACACTCTTCTGTAATTTGTTACATTTTGCGGATAGAAAAACATTCTAATCTTTGTGCTATCAACTTGTCCTGCACTTCCTTTAGGGTAATGCATTTGGATAATAATTTTACTTCCTGCTTTTAAAACTATGCCGGCTCTGATTGGCAAATCCCCCGGTAATACAGTAGCTGCTGTGCCGGGTGCATAAGTTCCAATTCCTAAATTACCAGGAATGTTAAAACAATTTCCTGATAAATCACTCGTGTATGCTCCTGTTGTATCTGCGGTAATAACAGCATGATGCACCATTGCCTTATTGCCGGGTACAATTTCAAACGCTCTTAACACCCTGTCTTGTGTTAACGTTGATGGGATTGAAAAACAATAATATTTATCGGCACTTGTTGCGGTGCTGGTAAATTGTCCTATCCCCAAAACCAAATCTGGTGTTCCAATCAATTGATAATTATTATTGTAAACAGGTGGTGGAGGTGCTTGAGTAGTATCACCAGCTAATGCGCCTTGTGTAATCCAATTTAATATTTTAGTTTTTTCACTGGCTGTAATAATTCTCTCATGTTGAAATCTTGTATAAAGTGTATCCGCATTCCAAGGTGGCATTTTGCCTATATTCAAATCAACCATTATACTTGATACAAATGGCTTAGTTTTACTATAGGTCATAAATGAATAGTTATTGGCTCCTTCGTGATGACAAGATGTGCAGCGTTTGTAAAATATCCCGGCCACATCTTTGTAAACCATTTGCGATTTTAAGATGTTTCCGCAACCAAACAACAATACAACTAATGATAATTTCTTCATGGTACAGTAAAAATACATGAATAATTTGAATTTATGCTAATGCCTGTTGCTTTAATTGTTAATTTTTTTGGCTATTTTTAGTTCTAAATAAGCTTAAATTAACAATTTTTTATTTTTGGCACAATAATTGTAAATTGCAATTTATTATTTATATTTATCGAATTAATTACATCCATTTCATGAAAATTAAACCCAACCTGTTAACGCTCATAGTGGCCCTTGTATTAGGTGCAAACTATGCTAATGCGCAAAATGCAAAATTAAAAAGCATAAAAAACTACATCTTTACAAATGACTCTCTAGCCGGATTTGATGAAGCTATTGCTAAATCAAATGCACTTAACTCAGGCGCGTATGGTGAAGAGTATAAAGTATATATGTATAAACAAAAACGTGCGTTTATCAAAGAAAAGTACAATTTAAAAACTGTTTATCCAAAAATTGTCAATCCTATTACTCCGCTTGCTTCTGCTTTCAAAACAAGTCTTTTACCAAGCTCTGGAGCATGTAACAATGAAGATTTTGAAAATAATGATGTTAACCCAGGCCCACAAATAGGCGGCGCTGTAGGTGGTTGGACTTTATTCCAAGACTTTACAGCCGATTATTGTACTCCGTTTGCAACTGGACCAGCCTCTACCTATACAGTTTTTAATGCGCCTATAGTAGACCCATTTATGTTAGCGCCTAATAATGTTGTTTCATCTTATTTCTCAGCAAGTGCAGGAACTCAACCGGCCGGGAGTTGTTTTATTAGATTGAATGATGCCTCTTCTGGTGCTAAAGTTCTTCGTTTATCGAAAACATATTTAGTTTCTCCCGCTAACGCTATTTTTAGGTATGCCTATAGGGCTGTAATTGAGGATCCATCGCATCCTTGTTGTGCTCAACCTGGTTTTAACATTCGTGTAACCATTACTAACACAGCTTCAGGCACATCAACCGTTCTAGCTTGCCCAAATATTTCTGTTGCAGCAGGTAGTGCTTGCGGTCCTCCCGCACCAGGCTTTCAGTTAAATGGAGGATATGCATTTAATCCTACCTGGGTTCCTTCATCTATCGATTTATCTCCCTATTTAGGTTTTAATGTAACCTTAGATGTATATGCCATTGATTGCGCCTACAGTGGACACTTTGGTTATGTTTATTTTGACGCGTTATGTCAACCAATGACCATTATAGGAAATGGTAATTTATTCCCGGCCGGAACAAATAGTATTTTAATCCCTACTTGTGGTGCTGCAGGTGCAACTATTACAGCTCCTCCAGGCTTAGGCCCTTATACTTGGACCTCTAGTGCTATTACCATCCCTCCCGGATTTGCGACTCCAACTTTTACTAACACAACTTTGGTGACTTCACAAAATGGCACCGTTGCACTTATTATGAATCCTGCCGGTGCTTGTATACCTATTGTAAAAACATTATCTGTAATCAATACACAAGCGCCTCAAGCACTTATAACTGTAAGTAATATTTCCTGTCCTCCGGGACCAACGATTGCCTGTGTGAGTTTAACTACCGCAGGTTCCGCATCTGTTGCTCCTACTATTGTATGGACACCAACACCGGGTTCATTATCCAGCAACTCTTTACAAGCTTGTGGTTTTACTCCAACTTTAGGTAATGTTACCGTTTATGATACTTACAGTTGTTCCATAACAAGAACATTTGTTATTACACCGGCGCCACCAATTCCAAGTTTTACTTTACAAAATTCAACGGGTAGTTTCAGCGTAACCTGTTTAAATCCGGTTATTAATATGAGTGTTTTAACCACCTATACACCGCCTGCTAATTTCTTCTG
>JADBXZ010000089.1 GCA_020403265.1 Bacteroidota bacterium | reverse complement strand
GATGGCGAAAAAACCACTGTGAGCTACGACCCCGAAAGCGATAAGTACAACCGTTTTTGGAGAGGTGTACCACCCAAAAGCAAGGGCGACTGGGCATTTATCAGCCACATGATTGAAACACTGAACGAGCATGGAAAAGCGGGAGTAGTTGTACCACACGGTGTATTGTTCCGAGGCAGCAGCGAAGGAAAAATCAGGCAAAAAACCATTGAAGAAAATTTGTTGGAAGCCGTAATTGGTTTACCTGCCAACCTATTTTTTGGCACAGGCATACCGGCTGCCATCCTGGTATTTAACAAGCAAAAAAGCAGCAACAACGTATTGTTTATAGATGCTAGCAAACACTACGAAAGTGCCAAAAACCAAAACAAGCTGAGGCCAAGCGATATTGAGCACATTGTAAATACCTACCGTGATTTTGCTGCCGGTAAACTGCAAGCCGGTGTAGCGGAAGATAAATACAGCTATGTAGCCACTTCCGATGAAATACAGGAAAACGATTACAACCTAAACATACCCCGCTATGTGGACACTTTTGAAGAAGAAGCTGAAGTAGATATTGCTGCGGTGCAAAAGGAGATTGAGCAATTGGAAGAAGAACTAAAAACGGTACAGGCCGAAATGGAAAAATACCTTAAAGAATTAAATGCTATTTAATTATGCTTACAAAAGAACAAAAACAACAATTCAGCGATATTCTGGAAGAGTTAGGAAAGACTCTTGATATCACAAAAGAACAGTATGATGCAGCAGTTAAAAGCTATAAATATGTTGGTGAATGGCTTTCAAATGACGATTCTCCACTTGCAACTTATAGTCCAGAGATATTACCACAAGGCTCATTCTTGTTGCAAACAATGATAAGGCCAATTAATGAGGAAGACGAACTTGATGTCGACCTTGTATGTAAGTTGGAAAAGATACATGCCAGTTGGACACAGTACGAGTTGAAAAAATTAGTTGGTGACAGGCTAAAAGAAAATGGTATTCTTAATAAACTCTTGGTGATACCTGACGGTAGAAGGTGTTGGACTTTACAATATGCTGATTCTGCTAAGTTTCATTTAGATGTATTGCCATCAGTTGTAGCAACTGGTTATAGAACAATATTAGAAAAGGCGTTTTCGGCAACTGATTTGACAGATACTAATACATTGGGTATTCGGATAACAGATAGAAATACCCCAAATTATAGAACATCTACAAATCTTCGTGAGTGGTTAAAAAGCAACCCATTCGGTTATGCTATTTGGTTTCAAGACCGCTGTAAAATAGTGACAAGAGAAGTGAGGATGATGAGTGAAGCAATTCAGCCAGTTCCTAAATACCAGACTGATAAATTGCCGTTACAACGAGTTGTACAAATCCTGAAGCGTCACCGTGATATGATGTTCAATGGTGATGAGCATAAGCCAATTTCAATTATCATAACAACATTGGCTTCCAGAGCATACTCAAAAGAAACAGACATAATAGATGCTTTAATAAATGTGGTTTCTAAAATGAGAAATCATATTTCAGACACGAATCCATTTACAGGAGCAAAAGAAAAATGGGTAAGCAACCCTGTTCATCCCGAAGAAAATTTTGCTGATAAATGGAAGGAATTTCCAGTAAGACAAACCAATTTTTACAAATGGCTTGATGCCGTTGAATTAGATGTAAAAAACATTGTTGCACAACAAGGAAAAGGCTTACAATTCATCAATGAATCTATGGTAAAGCCATTTGGTAAAGATGCAGTTACCAAAGCATTTAGCAACTATGGTGAATACTTGCGAAAGCAGCGTGAAGGTGGAAGCCTTAATGTGGCTGCTAAAACCGGTATGATTGGACCTGCTGGAACTACTGTTAAGAATCACAATTTCTATGGTAAGGAAGAACAATAGGATATCATTAATAGTGCAAGAGGGAACACTGAAAAATATGTTTCCCGATGGGGTAACCAAACGCTTCCGTGAGGAATCACTCACTTGGACGTGTTCGGTAACACCATCACCATTAAGCGGTGATTACACACTGAAATTAGAGTACATTAGAAATAAGGGCATAAAAGTTTATGTACTTGACCCTAAGCCCTTGCCCTTAGCAGCAGGAAAGAAACATTTACCACACGTTTATTCCACACCAGAGCAAAGGCTTTGTTTATATTATCCCAACAGAATTGAATGGAATGTTGGAATGCTCTATACCAGAACAATAATTCCTTGGGCTTGTGAGTGGCTTTGCCATTACGAGTTATGGGTTTGTACAGGTACTTGGCACGGTGGAGGCATACAGCATGAAACAGAAGCCGAAAAACAAGCCAACAAACAAAAAGAAACAATTGATGAAGCAAGCAGTAGCAAATAGTAAAACTAAGGTTAATACTAAACCATTTTACAATTCGGTCATACCAAATGATTGGGAAACTCCTGTATTTGGTTCAATTTTCACATTTTTAAAGACTTTTTCCTTTTCTAGGGAACAGCTTACAAATGTAAAGACGAAAGATGAAGTTCGAAATATCCATTACGGAGATATACATGCAACTTTTGAGAACGAAATACTTGATTTGGAAATTGAAAAAACTATTCCTTACCTACTTGACGGAATTATTGAACATGCAAAATTTGAAGACGATAGTTTCCCATCATTAAAAGACGGTGATTTACTCATTGCTGATGCATCGGAAGATTATGAAGGTGTTTGCGATTGTGTTGAATTGAAAAATGTAAAAGGAGCCAAATTAATATCAGGTTTACACACATTTGCCGCAAGAACAACAGAAGATAAGGTTGCTTTAGGTTTTAGAACTTATACATTAAAACACGAGCAAGTTGTCCGAGAATTAAGAAGGATTGCAACAGGAACATCTGTTTATGGTATTTCGAAAACCAATCTTGAAAAAGTTAGAATCCCACTCCCCACCCTCCCCGAACAAAAAGCCATAGCCAAGTTGCTGAGCACGGCAGATGCCACCATACATACCACCGAAAAACTCATTGCCCAAAAAGAAATCCGAAAAAAATGGCTCATGCAGCAATTGCTTACAGGGAAGAAACGCTTGAAGGGGTTTGAGAATACAAAATGGAAAATACAACCATTAGAAAACTACATAAAACCTATTATCAGAGAAGTTCCAAAGCCAAGTAATCCTTATTTGGGAATTGGTTTGAGAAGTCATGGTAAAGGAACTTTTCTTAAACACGATGAACAGCCTGAGAAAAATAGCATGGATAAATTCTATGTGGTGCGTCCTAATGATTTAATTGTGAACATCACTTTTGCATGGGAACAAGCTATTGCCATTGTTCGCCCTGAAGATGATGGAGCATTAGCATCACACCGCTTTCCAACTTATACATTTATTGAAGAAAAAGGACATGCTGATTTTTTCAGGTTTTACATACTTCAACCAAGAATGAAATTCATGCTCGAAATGATTTCTCCCGGAGGTGCTGGTAGAAACAGAGTAATGAGCAAATCAGATTTCATAAAACTTGAATTTTTATTACCCGAATACAAAGAACAAAAGGCCATTGCCCAAGTACTGCAAGCAGCAGATAAAGAAACCTCTATTTTGAAATTGAAGGCTGAAAAACTGCGAGAAAAGAAAAAAGGCTTGATGCAGCAATTATTAACCGGAAAAATAAGAGTCAAATAATATGGCAGAATCCTTTAAAATATTATCCATTGACGGTGGCGGCATAAGAGGAGTTTTCCCTGCCATGCTATTAGCCAACTATGAAGCAGAACTCAAAGCAAAAGGCGTTGAAAAATGGCAGGTATATCAAAATTTCGATTTAATCTGTGGCACTTCTACAGGTGGTATAATGGCAATTGCTTTGGCTTTAGGTATTCCGGCAAAAGAGATTTATGAGATGTATTTGAATAATGCCGGGCTGATTTTCGGAGATAAAAAAAGCTTTATAAGACAAATATGGAGGTCGGCTCATAAACGTGATGAATTAGAGAAATTAGTTCGGGATACATTTGCAAAACACAACAATGCAACAGACCCGAGGTTGGTTGATTGCAAAACACCTGTTATGATTCCTATTTATGACATGATGGAAGGTCGTCCATCAGTTTTAAAAAGCAAGTACCATCCAGCTTGGGTTCATGATTTTCACATTCCGGCATATCAGGCAGCCATGGCAACATCTGCTGCACCAACCTACTTCGACCCTTATTCATCCAGCTACACCGATTTAAACGAAATTGAAAAACCATTTGCCAACAAAATAGATGGTGGAGTTTGGGCAAATAACCCCACCCTAAACGGAATCATTGAAGCACAAAAAGCCTTTGGGATTAAACTTGAAGAACTTTCTGTTTTATCAATTGGAACAGGTCATCAGAAATTTTGTGATGCGGGTATTATACAAAATAAGGGAATAGTCAATTGGCTACTACGCCAGTTGAGAATCAAAAAGAAATCCGAAATGAGGAGTAAATTCGGAATCGTTTACTGGATTAACGCACATAAAAAAAGGTTGATTGATGTATTCATGCAGGGCCAATCTCAACAGGTGCAAAACCTGATCAGTCTATTACACAAAGGTATTGATAAAGGAGAACGGGAAAACTTTGTCCATTTAAGAATCGATACCGAATTGAATGAAAGCTGCAACATTGAATTGGACGAAACAGACACTGATAAACTTAAAAGACTAGCGGAAAAGGCAACCATAGAATTTCAAAACAATGCTACCAATATTATTAAGAGTTTTGGGAATGGCAGTCGGTGGGCTGATTCTCAAAGAACTGTTTAGCGATGACGAAAGAAAATACAATGACATGGCAAATACACACAACCAATTTTTAAAGTTCGAGCAAGCAATCTCGCTTACAAAAGGGAGAAAGGATAAACTCATTGCATCCCGGCAAGCTTTGCAAAAAAGAATTGTAGAATATTTCAAAACTAAAACGAAAGTTCCAGTTCCTAAATTTTACATCCAAGGTTCATACAAAATGAAAACCATGGTGGTAAAGAAAGATGGCAGCTATGATGTTGATTTAGGTGTTTATTTCCTTACCAAGCCCACTATTGAGCCGTTGACTTTACAAAAGTATGTAGAAGAAGCAGTGAAAGACCAAACTGTTTCAGGAATTGAGCATAAAGAAAAGTGCATCAGAGTAATTTGTAAAGGCGATTTTGATATTGACTTACCAGTCTATTACAAAACACCAAGCGATAAACATCCATTTCTTGCCACGAAAACAAAATGGCAAGAAAGCGACCCAAAAGAATTATGCGATTGGTTTGAAAAGCATCGTAAAGCAAAAGATAAAGATGGTCAGATGCTTCGCTTGGTAAAATATTTTAAGGCATGGGCAAACCAAAGAAGCAGAAAAATGCCGAGCGGTATAGCATTCAGCGTTTGGGTAGCAACATATTACAAACCAAACACAAGAGACGATATTGCTTTTTATGAAACTGCCAAAGCCATTAAGAATTCATTTGGCTGGGAAACTTCAAGCAAGAATCCCGCAACACCCGGTGATGACTTTCTTGCGAAACTAGACAGCAATCAAAAAAGTAATTTTAAAGAAGCATTTAATGAATTAATAAAACAAGCGGAACAGGCCTTACAACAGGACAGTCAAACCAAAGCACTAAACATCTGGAAACAGCAGTTTGGAGAAAAGTTTCCGATAAACTAATGAGAGAAATTCAGAACATATTTATAGAGTTTGAAAATGCTATTTCCATCAGCAACGCTGAAAAACAAGAGCTATTTAATAGAATGGAATTAACCCAAGCGCTAATTAAACAGTCTTTTGGAAAAAATAAGGAAATACCACCTATCCATTTTGATTTACATGGTTCCTTTAAAACAGACACTATGCTCAGAACGGAGAAGAAAGTTGCAGATATTGATTATGGAGTTTATTTATCCAAACCTACCAATCAAACACCAAAACAATTAAAAAGTCTTCTTTTAAAGATTTTACAAAACAATGGATATAAAGCTGAAAACAGGGATAAACTAGTACGGGTTAATTTTGATGATGGCTTAAACATAGATATAACCATTTATTATTTAAGAGATAAGAACAATTTGCCTCGTTTAGCTAGGGAAGGTAGCTGGATGCCTAGTGACCCGGTTGCACTCTATAATTGGTTTTTACAGACCTCGGAATATAATGATCAACTAGTAAGGATCGTTAAATATTTCAAGTATTGGGCCAGTTTAAATCGAATGAAAACTCCCAGTGGCACGGCATTTTGTGTTTGGGTTGGTAAACATATCCAATATAACCAACAAATTGATTTATGTCTCGCAGCAACATCTCAATCATTATTAAATAGTTTAAATAAAGGAGTCTATTGTCGAAACCCGGTTAAACCACATGACAACTTGGTTGCTAACCTTCAACCAAGACACAGAAAAAATTTCGTGAATATGTTAGAAAAATTTGTTTCCTATTCTAACAAAGCAATAGCGTCAGAAAATCAAATAATATCACTTAAATATTGGGTGAAAATATTTGGAGTAAAATTAAAAACAATTGAGTTAGATGGACACACCAAGTTTTAAAGAAGATCATATCAGCCAGATTCCGGCATTGCAGATGCTGGTAAATTTGGGCTACACCTATTTAAGTCCGGCAGAAGCCGACAGGCAAAGAGGGGGAAAAACCACCAATGTGCTGCTAGAAGATGTGTTGCGAAAACAACTCAAGGAAATCAATAGCATCCGGGTAAGTGCCACTAAAACCAGCATTTTCACAGACGAGAATATTGAACGGGGCATTTTGGCATTGAAAAACCTACCCATGAACGAAGGCTACATTGCAGCCAGTGAAAGGGCATACAACCTACTCACCTTGGGTCAGGCATTGGAGCAAAGTGTAGATGGCGACAAAAAGAGTTTTACGATGCAATACATTGACTGGAAAAACATTAACAACAATGTGTTTCACGTAACAGAAGAATACAGTGTAATGCGAAGCACCAGCAAAGAGCATTACCGACCTGATTTGGTGTTATTCGTAAATGGCATTCCGCTTTGCATCATCGAGTGCAAACGTCCTGACATGAAAGAGCCGCTAAAACAGGCTATCAGTCAGCATTTGCGTAATCAACAGGAAGATGGAATTAGAAGTTTGTACGT
>JADBXZ010000088.1 GCA_020403265.1 Bacteroidota bacterium | reverse complement strand
TTCGGCTTCGGCATTTGCAAAAGCGGTTTGACAATTAATTAATTTTTGCTTTGCAAATGCAAAAAAACATTTATCTTTGTTAGTAGCGTTTCGGTAGACAGTGTTTCAAAACCCAAACCGAAATAAAGCGCGAAAACGTTATAAGTAATGCGCCCAGCGACATTGGACATAAATAACGGTAAAACAAAGGCAGCTTCTTCGACCTTTGTATCTCTACATTATTCTACTTCGGACGACCTCGGTAAAGTTTTTCATTTTTTCTTGCCGACGCTCTTTTTCGGGTTTTGTAAACCCCCTTTGGCTATTTCTAATTTAGCACATTTGCTTTTGCCCTACCGCCAGGCTTATGCTTCTGCAAAATCAAAAGAGCTAAATTTCCATACACACGTTGGTTTTTTTAAAACCATTTTGGCTATCCCAAAATTAAGCACATTTATTTTTGCAAGTACAAAGGCAAAAATAAATAAGCTTAATTGCTTACCCACAATAATAGGTGTGCTTAGCACTTCTTTTGCGCGTGTGTCTTTGGCACCAAAAAGCGCGCCACAGGCGTATGGTAATTTTTTATAATTTAAACAGTTATAATATGAATTTTGTTAAATACTCGGAAAAACTAGAATCTTTAATCTATTTTATTAGGTCTAAATCCGCTAGTAACGTATTAACTCTTTCTTTAAAACTTGGTGTATCTAAGCGAACTGTTCTCAGAATGGTCGATGCGCTTAAAGAGAAAGGGTATAAAATTAAATATTGTAAAAAAAATAAATCATACTTAATTGAATAATTTTTCAGAGTGCCACTTTTTGGCACTCACTCCTATTATATTTGTCAAATAATCTAAAAACAAATCACATGAAAAAAATCAAACTTTTAGCTATGCTGTTTACAGCAGTAATTGCTAAAGCCCAAGTTAACTTTTGTGGATACAACCCACCTAATAGCAACATAGTTGCTAATGCAATTGATTGTAATGATTTTATGGATGGCTTTAAACCCAATCCCCTCGAACCAGATTTAGAGGTACTTGTTAATGTTTGGGTATTTCAACCAAGTAATGCTGGCGGCATATATGGAGCCGCAACAATTGCAGATGCAAATGCAATGGTAAATACACTTAACAATTCTTTCTTAAATAACCCTACCCCTAAACTTCCCTTTTTAGGAGTAACGGAATTGCCGAGCACTAAAATCAAATTCATTCTTAAAAACTTCAACCTGATTACAGATCCAGCAGTTTACGCTAGTGTAGGTTCTGCTCCGGGTAATCCTGCTTATGTAGACCCGAATGCGATAGATATTTATTATGGCTATAGCACAAGTGGTCCATGGGGATATGTAGTTGGCCTTCCTTCTAAAAGTATTTACATACAACAACCAAATCCTATTACACTATTAGCAACAAATAGTAATGATAATTTAGTAGGTCATGAAATGGCTCATGCTCTTGGTCTTAATCATACTACACAGGGTCAGTACTCGTATAATTCTGAGTCGTTAAAATGTTGCAATCAAATGTATGTAAATGATTATACAATAGAAGCATCGCCTATTTTTGCAGGATGTGGAAGTCCATTCGGTTCAAATAATATGGTTAGTCAAAATGCTGGATGTATGTATTATCTATCGCCACGCCAAATTGCTTACATGCACTATTGGTTAAGGAAACAAAACCCTAATTTATTGGCTCCTACAAGTCAAAATTATATTAGAAAAGTAAATCCAGCACTAGATTTGAATATTACTACAAATCAAACTTGGTCAACAGACAGATTTATTAAAGGAAATATTACAGTGAAGACTGGAAAAACACTATCAATTAATTGTTCATTGAAATTATTAAATGATGCAAAAATTTTTGTTGAAAAAGGGGCAAAACTTATCGTAGATGGGGGTGAAATAAGTTCTTTGTTTAACTTTGGATTATGGGCTGGGATAACAATAGAAGGTACAAGCACAGGTTTTCAAAATCTTATCTTTCAAGGCCAAGTAGAAGTTAAAAATGGTGGAGCATTAAAAAATGCGCAAGTAGCTATAAATAACTTTGCTTACGATGCTTCTGGCAATGTAAATTGGGGTTCAACTGGTGGTTTAATTTTTTGTGATAATGCTAATTTTGAAAACAACATAAAGGATGTTCAGTTTTTATATTATCACACTCCTGATGGTTCACCGCATGTTAGTAATTTTAAAAATACAAATTTCAGAATTACAGCTCCTCTAAACGGAGGTGCTTTCCCTGATGCGCGTGTAAGTATTTACGAAGTAGATGGAGTTAAATTTTTAGGTTGCAATTTTGAAAACACTACTGGAAGTAATGTATATACTGCTAATTGGGGTATTGTAAGTTGCGATGCTAAATATACAATAGATAAAAATGGTACGACGCCAAGTATAATAAAAGGTTTTACTGAAGGCGTGCGTGTTGACAATAGTAATCCACTAAAATTAGTTACAATTAAAAATACTGACTTTTTAAATAATTATGATTATGGCGTTTACTTTAATAACACAAACAATTTAATTCTTGAAGACAATAATTTCACTATGCCATCACTTATAAGTACAAATGGAGTAGGATTTAGTAGTGGCGTTTACTTAAATAGTTCTAAGTACTACAATGTAAGAAATAACAACTTCAATAAAAATTTAAGTAACCCGCCAGGCTATGCTAATGTGGGAGTTACAGCTTATAACAGCCAAAATGGTGCGCATAATATTTATAGAAACAACTTTGCAAATCTGAATGTAGGCATTCTTCCTATTGATAATAATAGCGGCGCTAGCAATAATGTGGATGGTTTAAAAATGAATTGTAATGATTTTACTATTTCCCAAAACCAGTATGATATAGCCTTAGTTAATTTTGGAGTAGCTCCAACTGTTCATCAAATACAAGGATTAACAACCAATGCAACAACCGTTGTAAGGAACCGTTATGCCTCACCAAACATTTCAAGCAATGGTGAAAATCAATTTTACATTGATAACACCAGCGTAAAAAATTATTTTCATGGCTCGAATATTAATGCCAATGCACAACCTTTGCCTCAACCAAATTTAAGTGATGCTTCAGTTTTTGTTTTACCAACGTCCTTTCCTTTTAATGCAATTGATTGTCCATCCGGCATAGTTCCACCAAACCCTTGTACAAGTTGCAATAAATTGGTAAATATTAATTCATCTATCAATAATGCTAACTCAGTATTACAAACAGCAAAAACAAATTATAATAATAGTATTGATGGTGGTAATACTACAACTTTAGTAGCAGCAGTAAATAGTAATATGAGCAACGGCAATTTAAAAAATTTGTTAGAAAATAAAAGTCCTTATTTAAGTGATGCAGTACTTAATGCCTATTTTGCTAAAACAAGTACACCAAATGGCCATATTAAAGATATACATGAATTAAATGCTCCGGTATCAGCAACTGTATGGCAAACAATTATAAATCGTAATTTACCAAATGGTATAATGAATCAAATACTTGCTAAACAAAATGAGAAGAAGTTTAGTACTAGAGATGTTTTATTTGCAAATCTGGCTAACGCACAAACCAACTACCAAGCCATGTATGCAGAAAAAATAAACTATTTTGGAACAGATAGTTTACCAGCCAGTGCTGACAGTTTAATTAGCGTTTTAGCCATTAATCGCAGTGAAATGTCCAATGCAAAAGAACAATTATTTTTTGCTTACTTAAACAAAAACGACCAAGTTAATGCCGAAAAAACAACAAGCGATATTGCAACCTCAAATCAAGAGTTAGCAACTTATTTAAATAAATTGTTATCCTACCAAAAAGCCGTTGATAAAGCTTATGTAATTAATAAAAATTCTATAGAAAGAGAGTTTTTATTAACCTTTGCGAAAAGCAATAATATGGCTGGTGCAGGGGCAAATTCATTATTAAAATTTATAAAAGGAATAAATTATAGTGAGCCTAAAGTTTTGCCACAGGGCAATAACGGAGGAGCTAGAATAATGAATACTATTTCTTCTGAAACTACCGAATATACCAACGCTGTTGGTTTATATCCTAATCCAACATCAAACGAGCTGAATTTGGTACTTTCAAAACAGTATTCTGATACAGAAATTACTGTTATTGTTAGCGACGCTTTAGGTAAAAAAGTATTTGAAGGAAAACTAAAAAACAATAATTCAAATACAGTTTCATTAGAAAACATTAAAGCAGGGATATATATTTTAAATGCGTATAACAAAAATTCGCTGGTTCAAAGTAGTAAAATTGTAAAAATAGATTAATTGTATTACCTTTATTGGTATAACAATGTATAAAAAAATAAACTATATTTTAATTCTCACCTTGTTCATTAACTTTGTTAATGGGCAGGGTGGCTTTAAGCGTAGTATTACATTACCAAATGCAAAGTTACAAGTAAGCCATGGTATCGTTGAAACTACACCTAACAACTACATGCATGTAGGTTTAGTAATAGATACTATTAATGGTAATCAAATTTCTAGATTATGTGTAGTGGGTTTAAATCAATTTGGTCAAATACAATGGGTTAAAAAATATGGGAACAACAAAAATGTTTTTACAGATCACCCCCTTAAATCTGAGTATTTAAAACGTATTGATAATTCGTACCTGTTTTCAACCACAATACTTGACAGCACAAATTCTCAAATTGGTTGTTTAATTAAACTTAATTCTATTGGAGATACTTTATGGCTTAAAAAGTATTATTCCAGTACATATCCAATTAATATTATTAATGTAACCAAGTCTTTTAACGGAGGTTACTTATTAATTTCAACGCTAAGTAACTCGTTAACAGGTGCGTATTATCTAGTTATAAAGACTGATATTGTTGGCAATGAGCTTTGGCGTAAAGAAATTCATAAATCCAACCTAAATGGCCCAGATCATCAATATGCTTCAGCTATATTACAGGATAGTGTAACTAAAAAAATTATAATTGTTGGTTCTCAAACAATAGGTAATTCATCTAGTTGGTCATGGCATAGCAATATTGTTATTACAGATAGTTTAGGTAATTTTTTAACTAGATTGAATTATCCAAACAATTTACCAGGTGATTTAAAAAACATTATGCAATGTAAAGATGGAAAATTTATTGCGGTTGGTAACACTAACAACAATGAAGTTTATAATAGTTATACCTTGAACTATGGGTTTATCGTCAAATTTGATGTTAATGCAACAACTCCAATCTGGCAAAAAACTTTTTATGATGAAAAAAGTATTTTAAATTACTATAATAACGTTATTGAAAAACCAAATGGAGATCTGATAATTTCAGGTACAGAAGACACAGCACACCACAAAGGAAAAGCGATTAATTTACTCGGAAAAATCACTTGGTTAGATAAAGATGGAAATCGACTAAGAAAACAATTTTACCAATATACTCCAACTAATACATTAAACTTTTTATATTACCATTATAGTTTCAATAAAACAAATGATAATAATTTCATTAGTTGTTATTTCGTTGATGGCATTCCTCCGCGTAAATTTTTCATAGTAAAATACGATAGTCTCGGATGCGATAGCAGCAGCGCTTACTGCACCTCAGTCGGCTTTAAAGAATTAAAATACGAAGTAACCGATGTAAAAATATACCCGCAACCGGCAAATGAAACACTAAATCTTGAGAGTCAATTATTCGGCGATAAATTACTGCTACTAAAAGTATCTAATCAACTTGGGCAAAATTTAATTACACAAACAAAACAATCTAAAAATGGGATTGTTCAAATAAGCCTCGCCTCCTTGCCAAAAGGCATTTATATACTGCAACTAACAGACAAAGATGGCAAAACTTTTTCCCAAAAAATAATTAAGGAATAATAAAATTCACACTATGAAAAAATTATTTGCATTATTACTTATAATTAGCCTAAAAATTACAGCGCAAAGTTGGTGCCCTCTTGGTGCTGAATGGTATTTTTATTGGCAGGATGCTTTTAAAGCACCAGGGCACATAAAATATAACTATACTGGTACTGTTACAATAAACAACAAAGTATGTCAACAAATTAATGCCTATAAAATCGATTTTAGTCCTAATTTGGTCACAACCTACACCAGTTCTTATAATGTTTATACTTATACGGATAATAATGTAGTTTATTTAACCAACAGTATTGGCACCAGTTTCGATACGCTATATAATTTTAATGCAAACGTTGGTGATAAATGGAGTTTAACTCCTAAAAATTATACTTGTTGTGCGCTGTCAAGAGTTAATGTTACAGCTACTGGCACTCAGGTTGTTCAGGGCGTAACTCTAAAATGGTTAAAAGTTTCAATTACAGGGTTTTCTGCATTTTCCAATACTACTACTGGCCCATTTAATGATACTATTATGGAAAGAACAGGGGCTTTTAAATACAGTTTATTTGAAACATTCCCAATTTGTCCCTACGTAAGTGATGGTCCACAAGAAAAATCATTAAGATGTTATAGCGACAATCAAATTTTAAATTACAAAAAAGTGAGCGGAGCGTGCAACTACACATATGTTTCACTATTAGAAAGTAAGAAAGATAATAAATATTTCGAGTTGTTTCCTAATCCAACTAACAGCAAAATTTCTTTATCCTTACCACAATATTTAACCTCAAAAATTCAAATTATTAATTCTTTAGGTCAACAAATTTTTGAAAGCACTACTGCTCAATATAAATTAGAAATTGATTGTAGTAATTGGTTAAGTGGCATTTATTTAGTTTATATAAGTAACAATGAAGGCAAAGAAGTTGTAAAATTGATAAAAGAATAAACTATAAAATTTTAAGTATAAAGTTTTCTCTTTTTACAACAATTAAAAATCACTTAAATATTACCTAGTTAAATTTTAAACATGCTTTTTCTCTTAATCATTATTTTGTAGAATTTAATCTTAATAGTCAAGATGAAACTAAAATTAATATACCTTAACTTGTTTATTGCACTTTTGCAATACTCTTGTAACCAAAAATAAACATAGTTGTTACGACAGCTCATTAGAAAGAAAAGCAAAAGACAGCCCATGCCTTGCTGATTGTCCGGGTGTAACTGGCTGTGATGGTAAATTTTACTGTAATGAATGCGAAGCAAATAGTAAAGGAATTAAAAATAAATAATTCGGGCGTTTTAAGATAGTACCTTTCCGCTTCAATCTTTTGCAAGTGGCAGGCAAAAGGATTTACGCTACAATCGTTAACGCAAAAAAATAAACACAATGGATAAATACTTCCCTGCATTAGTAACCCTGATTGTTGGTATTGGGACGATAATAGTTAACATTTTCGTGTCCCGAAAATTATTAAACTTTAATAAGGAAACTTTAGTAAAGCAATTAGAAAACCAACTAAGGATTAAACAAATTGAAATTAAATCCGCAAATAATATTAAAAATCGCCATGACTGGATGAATCAATTTAGAGATACGAGTAGTGAATATATTTCATGCCTTTCAACTCTCTATGTAAAAATAAATGATAATAGTATTACCCTTGCTAAACTTATGTATTTAAATAGCAAACTTCAACTGTTACTTCATCCTGAACGAGAATTTGAAGAGGAAGCATTAAAACTATTCGGGAAACTCACAGAAACAGTATTTCTTAGATTCGATAAATCTGCAACAGAAGTCGTAAAAATAGTACAAGATGATCATAAAAGACTTATTGTATTATGTAGAAATATTCTTGACAAGAATTGGCAAAAAATAAATAATAATGAGTAAGTACTTAATCATACACGAGTTATAGCCCCAGTAAATCCCTTTTTCCAACTCTAATAACAAAATATTAAAAACAAACCTAGAGATATTAAACCAATACAACCAGATATTGAATTACTCCAACGAGTTATTAAGTTACATTCACGAGTTATCGAACCCAACACAACGAGTTTTTAAATTATTAGTGTCAGAGATAACAATACAAACACGAGTTATTGGCACCTAATTACGAGTACTCACGCTCTTATTTGTTAAAACCGTTAAATTATAATCAGATGTTGCACTCAAACTATCAGGACAAGCCACCGCACATTTAAAAACCCATTTTGCGCTTAACTCTTTGGCATTAATTTTTAGTGGCGCAAAAAAAGTTTGTAAATTACCTACCCTCCTGTGGGTATTGACCTAAACGTAGTTTGCCGATGCGCAAAAAATAAAAAACTTTTTGACGGACTTCTAATCTCGGCAGACAATTGGACTATCACCCGAACAATATGCGGACAGGTAATCAGGACGTAAACTGTGTAGGGCGCACTACTTATAACAGCAAGCAAGCAAAATTTGCGCGGAACTGCCTAAATAACTATATTTGGTTTAGCAAACTTCGCCTGCTTGCAAACCGTTATAACTCATTGCCGCGGACAGACCGAAATGAAAAATAATTCGGCGGACAAAAATGAAAACTGACAGAGAAATACTAATCATCGAGCCGGCAGTCGGCTATATGCTCAAGGTTTTAAAATCCGGCAAGACAATAACCCATTTTAAAAACGAGTTCGGACACATCAGACACGGCAACTATTTTGACTTCCTAAATTTAGTACAAGGACCTATTCCCCCAATGACAACATACAATAATGGCATTGTAACTAATGACAATACTCCTCGCAAAACTGACTGCGACTTTGCGCTGTTATTGAAGTCTGGACCTTCATTAATGATCTTTTTCAAAAACTGCACTTCGGTTTACGGACACATTGTAGACAACGACGTTCCAGACAACATTTATCTCAAGGCAGTGCTTTTTGAAATTAGCCTTAGAATGCACGCAAATAATTACGGACTTCTAAATGAAAGAGAAAAGTTAATTGACGTTATTAATAAACTTTGCTCACTTAAAAACATTTCGCAGACAGACATTGAGGATATTCATAAAGGCCGAGTTTTTATCAATATGATTAAACACTTCGACAATCAATTTCCGACCTGGGCGGACGGAATATCTGCCTTTAATAATGCGTATGAAATTATAGAAAAACACGAGCTAAAAATTTAATACTTTGCGGACACGTAAGCGTTGCGCACCTGTGTGGCGGCAACGAGTTATAACAGCACCTACTTGTAATTTTTTGCGTGTTAACGCTCAAATGCATAACTTGGACAAGCAAAAAACTACAAGTAGCTGCAAAACGTTAGCTCTCATTGCGTGGTGCGTTAAGACATTTTTACTAAAAAGTTTTTTCATATAATGGCTGACACACGGCAAGCACGTTATGTTAATCTCGTCCTCGACCTTAACGTATCGACCTAAACGTAGTGCTGCCTGCTAGGGTTCTCGGTTAGAGCGTTTTCTGTGTCGCTTGCCTTTCGACGCTCATTTATGTTGTAATTCAATAAAGTTTTGACAAAAGAAAATTGCACCAATGTTTTACTAAAAGTTTTCGTTTGACAAAAATGTTTTGTGGTTTTTTAATCCCCGCCCTGTGTTTGCTAAATGCAGACACCTGCCAACTAAGGCGGGGGCGACCGCAACAAGGAGCTAACAGCAAGCAAGCGCAATTTTTTGCGTGTTACTGCACAAATGTTTAACTTTGACTTAGCAAAAAACTAGCGCCTGCTTGCGGACCGTTAGGTGCAAGCGTAGCGGACGACACAACCGACATCAAACAAACAGTAAAACGACAGACAAAATGCCAACCCTTCGCAAAATTAAAAGAGCTGCAATGCCAACACACAAGCCGACCCAAATTGCAGCACATTTAATTTTGCCCAACCGCACCCAAAGCCCACCCACCACCCGACAAGTGGACATTGGAAAACTTGAGTGCAACTTTTGACAATAACAGGGTTTTAAAAATTATCTTTACGAACTAAAAATAAAATGACATTTAAAAATATATGAGTGCAGACAATCCAATATTAAATAGTCCTTATGTAGAGCCGCTTCTGCATTACAACACAGACAGCGAAGGCAGTTTGGACTATACAGATATTCGCAAAGGACGAAGAATATTTAAAGCGGATTCGGCTGTAATTCCTACAAGACAAACTGGACAAAAGGAAGTTTTTGAATGGAATGAAGATGCCGAAGAATATATCACTCACATCATCAACCTTTGCCGAAAAGAAATTGGACTTTGGCGAACAGCCAATTATCCAAACACAACAAGAGTTACAAAAGAACTGTTGACTTTTTGGTTTAATAATCCCGAAAGACTTGTAACTAAGAAGCTTTTCTTTGCTCAACAAGAAGCGGTTGAGACCGCTATTTGGATAAATGAAGTTGCCGAGAAATCAAACGCTGGACAACATATTCTAAACTTGCTTCGCAACGGACAACAAACTGTAAGTGAAGACCCAGCAGACCAATTGCCGAGAATTGCTTTTAAAATGGCGACAGGTTCGGGCAAGACCGTTGTAATGGCTTGTTTAATTTGTTATCACTATTTCAACAGACAAGAATATAGAAACGATACTCGATTTGCAGATTACTTTTTAATTGTTGCACCGGGCGTAACTATCAAAAGTAGATTAGGCGTTTTGTTCGTTGATACGAAAAACAAAAATCCAAAAGACATTGAAGATTATTACCGTGTTCGTGGGCTAATTCCTGCTAATATGGAACATCGTTTGGAAAATCTAAATGCCAGACTTGTCATTACCAATTACCACACATTTGAACCTAAAATTCTGCAAGGCAACAAACGCAGTCCGTTTGATGGTAAAGTAGATTTACAAGGCAAGAAAATAGACACAGGTAATAAAGAAGATTTTTCGCAAGTGGTGAAAAGAACACTTGGAAAATTCAAAGCAGGAAGCAGAGTATTAATTCTCAATGACGAAGCACATCACTGCTATTTACCAAAATCAAAAAGCAAAACAACCGACAACGAAGAAGCAGACGAAAACGCAAGAGCAGCCGTTTGGTTTAGCGGACTTCGTGAAATAGCAAAGAAATTTAAAGTACAATCCGTATATGACTTATCGGCAACACCTTATTACTTGACAGGTTCGGGTTATACACCTTACAGTTTATTTCCTTGGGTAGTTTCCGACTTTGGTTTAATTGAAGCGATTGAAAGCGGATTAGTGAAAATTCCTTTCTTGCCCGAAAGCGACAACACACAGGAATTGACAATGCCAGTGTTGCGTAATTTGTACGACCACGTGAAAGACGAATTGCCCAAAAAAGGACAACGTACTCAAAAGAAAGATGCAGCAGCCGAAGGCAATAAATTTATTGAATTGCCGCCACGTTTGCCTTCCTTGGTTAAAGGTGCATTAGACCAATTTTACAATCACTATGTTGAGTATTACAACGGCATAAGAAAACACAAAGAAGAAAAGGCAAATATCTTTTCTGCTCCGCCAGTTTTTATTGCTGTTTGCAACAACACAGGAGTTTCAAAAGAAGTGTATAAATACATTGCAGGTTACGAATACGAAGATGCAGAAGGAAAAACAGTAACAGTTCAAGGAGCAAAAGATTTGTTCAGCAATTACGACCCAGCTACCAACAAACCACTGAAACGACCACCAACATTGCTTATTGACAGCGATGCTTTGGAGAATGGGGAGCAAATAAATGACGATTTCAAAAAAATATTTTCATCAGAAATAGAAGAATTTAAAAAAGACTATGCCCGAATGTATGGGCAAGGAAGCACCGATAAAATTTCGGATGCTGAAATTCTTCGTGAAGTAGTAAACACAGTTGGACAGCAAGGAAAACTTGGTTCACATATTCGTTGTGTGGTTTCAGTTTCTATGCTTACCGAAGGTTGGGATGCTAACACAGTAACACATATAATGGGTTTACGTGCCTTCGGTTCTCAATTGCTTTGTGAGCAAGTGGCAGGTAGAGCTTTACGAAGAATGAATTACTTTTTGCAGGGCTATGACAAAGACGGAAACCCAACAGATGACAAACGAAAAATTGTAATTGAAAAATTTCCACCTGAATATGCTCACATCATTGGCGTTCCTTTCAAAATGTTTAAAGGTGGTAAAACCGAACCACCACCGGCACCAGTTGACTTAACACATATTGCTTCCATTCCTGATAGACAAGCAGCAATGGAAATTGATTTTCCGAATGTGGTTGGCTATCGTGTAGAAAATTTAGATGGTGAAATAAAACACGATTTCAGCAACATTGAAAACTATGAAATTGATGGTTCAAAGTTTCCAACCGAAACCATTATGACCAGTCCTATTTCTGCATCAGAAGAAAAATTGGAAGTAAAAGGTGTTTTGGAAAAACGTGACCAAGAATTAATTTTCTTAATCACAAAAGAACTCATCAAATATCATTTTAGCGATGAAGAAGGAAATCCACGTTTTCAAAAATTCAATAAGCTAAAAAGCATTGTGGAAGAATGGTACAACGAAAAAGTATTGTTGCTGAATATTACCGACCAACGATTTAAACGGCTACTTTACTTTGAAGAACCAAAGAAAATTGTTGACCATATTGCCCGTGGCATTAATCCGCAAAACAATACTACCGAACATATTCGACCTGTGTTTAACTACTATAACAAGTTTAGCAGCACAAAATATGTAAATGGCAACACAGTAAAAGATGTTTATCCAACAGAAAAAAGCCACGTAAATTATGTGGTGATGGACAGCGATTGGGAAGGTATTTGTGCCAAAACATTAGAAGAAATTGGCACAGTAGAATCGTATGTAAAAAATCAATTCTTAGGCTTTGCCATTCCTTATACTAAAGACGGCAAAGACCGACAATACTTTACCGATTTTATTGCACGAGTAAAAAGCAAAGACGGAACTATCAAAAACTTGATGATAGAAATAAGCGGAATGAGCAAAGACAAAGCAGAAAAAAAATGGTTTGTAGAAAACCGTTGGATACCTGCTGTAAATGCTTTGAAAGAGAAATACGAATATCCCGAATGGCATTTTATTGAAGTGGCAAACGACATCCGAAACATCAAGAATCAATTAATCGAAAAAATTCAGAGTATATAATGGCAAAGAAAGTAGAATCAATAAAGCATAAAACCGATACCCGTGCTCATATTCCGAGCAAGGAAGAAGCAGGTTACGAAGATGCCAACGAGAGAGTGCAAGACGGAAAAAAGGTATTAGAACTTCCTAAAAATCCTGTTGTGCATCGTGGTCAAGACCCTGAATTGTTTTGGCTAAATAAATACGGCAATGACGACCGTGATGATTTGTTGCGTGTGGACATACGCAGCCTTTACCGCCACGAACACATAGCACCCGAAACGCTGATTAAAAACCTGTACAACGTAACAGAGACCAAAAGCGACCAAATGGATTTGTTTAGTGTAAACGAACTTTTTGGTAATGCTTTGGATAAAGACGAAATAGAAAAAGTAAGCGAATATTATCACCATCAAGACGGTTGGACAAACCGCCTTATACAAGGCGACAGCCATTTGGTAATGGCAAGTTTATTAGAACGTGAAGGAATGGCAGGGCAAGTGCAAACCATTTTTTTTGACCCGCCTTATGGTATTTCATATAACTCGAATTGGCAGGTGAAATTGAATGACCGTGATGTAAAAGATGGTAAGGATGAAATGTTATCAGGAGAGCCTGAAATGATAAAAGCATTTCGAGATACTTGGGAGTTAGGTATACATTCTTACTTAGGTTATTTGCGTGACAGACTTTTAATTGCTAAAGAATTATTAAATGATAGTGGAAGTTGTTTTGTTCAAATAAGCGATGAGAATGTTCATTATGTAAGAAGTGTTTTTGATGAAGTATTTGGTAGTGAAAATTTTGTTACTCAAATAAACTTTCGCAGTATGAGTCCATTAGGTCAAAGTGGTCTTGCCCAAGTTTATGATTACATAGTTTGGTATGCAAAGGACAAGTCTAAAATGAAATTTCGTCCGTTGTTTATGGAAAGGGAATTAGAAGATGAACCTGAATTTTGTTACTTTGATTTAGGTAACGGAAAATACGACAAACTTAACAAGGAAGCGGTCGCAGCATTAAGTAAAGAAGAACAAAAGAAAATTTTTAAGCGGTCAACATTAACTTCATCTGGTTATACACCATCTTGTACTTATCCAATAGAAGTTGATGGCGGTACTTATAATCCTTTAAGTGGGAAATCTTGGAGAACTCATCCAGATGGGATGAAAACTCTAATCAATAAGCATAGAATATTTGTGCTTGGCAGAAATCCATATTTCAAACAGTACCATTCGGATTTTCCATTAATGCAAATGGAAAATGGTTGGAGAGATACAGCAGCAGGATTTAGTGAAACTAAAAAATATGTGGTTCAAACAAATCCTAAGGTAATTCAAAGATGTATTTTAATGACTTCTGACCCTGGTGATTTAGTATTAGACCCAACGTGTGGAAGCGGTACATCTGCATACGTTGCTGAGCAATATGGCAGAAGATGGATTACAATTGATACCAGTAGAATTGCATTAAATATTGCAAAGCAAAGATTAATGACTTCTGTTTTCCCATATTATAAACTTTATGATGCTGGAAATGATATAAGACAAGGATTTATCTATAAAACTGTTCCACATATTTCATTAGGAACAATTGCCAATAATGAACCAACACAAAGTGAAACATTATTTGACCAACCGCAAGAAGATAAAAGCAAACTTCGTGTAAGTGGTCCATTCACAGTTGAAACCTTGCAAAACTTTGAGCCAATCAGTCCAGAAGATTTAGACGATGAAGCAAGAGTAAATGAAGAAGAAGGAGCTTTTGAAGAAGTAATAAAACAACACTTGATAAGTGCAGGAATTAAGAATGGCAGAAAAGATGAAATGGTTGTTTTCCGCAGTGTGGAATTATTAAGCCATTCGTATTTGCACGCAGAAGGTTTTTATATGAACGGAGTAGGAGAAAAGAAAGCCTATTTCCATATCGGGCCAAAATTCGGCACAGTAAGCAAAACAGCAGTAAATGAAGCGGTAAAAGAATGTCGTCAGCGTGGCGATGCAGGCTGGTTAATCATTCTCGGTTTTAGTTTTGAAAGCGATATTGTAGGCAGCACCCAAACAATGAGTATGGGAAAATTTGAAGTAACCAAAGTTCGTATTCACGATGATTTATTGCAAGAAGGTTTGAAAAAGAAACCAGCCAAATCAGCAGCAAGTTTTGTAACCATTGGTGAACCCGATATAGACATTAACATTAAAGGCAAAGAAGCAACCGTTGAAATAAAAGGCTTAGACATTTACGACCCAATCAAAGACGAAGTAAAACCACGAAATGTTCACGACATAGCTTATTGGATGGTGGACGAAGATTATGACGGTAGCAACTTTGTGGTAAAACAAGTTTTCGTCTGCGGTGGCGACAAATCCGAATTTGATAAATGGAAAAAAGGACTTGACAATTTAGCCAAAGACAGCACAAAAAAGAAAGTGGAGAAAACATTGAAAATCGAAATAGACGATGAAGCATTTGACCGTTTGTATGGACACATTTCTCATCCAATAGAAATCAAAAAGAAAGGACAAAAAATTGCTGTGAGAATTATAAGCCAATTTGGAGAAGAATGTACAAAAGTCTTAACCCTTTAAAGCATGGCAAAAGTAAGTCAGAACATAAGTAGCGACAGTATTTTTCACTTTATAAAAAGAAGAGACTGGCTACTTCGTATTTTGAAAGAGAAATCATTTAAGGCACGATATGTATATGAAGAATTGCCACATATTCGTTTTCACGTTGGTATTCCAATGAAATGTTTTTGTGATATTCCATTGGGTATCATCAAGAAACATTTGTCTCATTATGGAAAATTCGGAATAGGTATAAGCAAGGAGTTTGCAAAACGCAATACTTTATCACCAGTAATATATGTGCATCAGAAATCAGACACAATGTTGCGTTATTTACGTTCTATCAAAAAGACTGAGTTTATGCGAAACCCCGATAGTTTGTTGCCTTACTTCAAACTTGAAGAAACTTTTTCAAAAGGTTCAGACGGACGCAAACTTACTACACGTCTATATGACGAAAGGGAATGGAGATGGATACCAAAAGAGCCTAAGTTTGAAGACTTCTCAAGTTTTACTGAAGAAGAAATTCGTAAAACTAGGCTGGACATTGTCAATGAAGAATTAGAAAAAGATAAAAGCAAATATATCTTACCCTTCGATTACACAGACATAACTTACATTTTCGTACAACAAGAAATTGATGTTGACAATGTAATAGAGCAAATAAGAAAAATTAAAATACCCCAAATTCAACAAGATAGATTAATTGCAAAAATTGTTACTGCTAGACAAATAGAAAGGGATTTTTAGCCCACGCTTTTGGTGGCACATTTGCAAAACCGCACAAGCCCAAGCTAAAGCCAAGTTTTGCAAAAGAGCCACCAAGCCAACGCACCAAGACACTGCAAACTATGGACAGACAAGCAACGACAGAGAGAACGCCAGCACCTAACAGCACCTACCCAAAAGGCGGGGTTTCGTGTTCCAAAGACAGTTTTGTGGTTAATCAAACATTAGTTTTTCAAATCAAGTTTTGTGGTAAAAGTCCCGCCCTTCGGGTAGCTGCAAAACGTTATACCCAAGCGGTTGACGAGAACCGAAAACTTAACGTCGACACCAAAGTTTAATTTTCAGACAAATTTACTTTTCATTTCGTGGCGACAATTACAAAATTAAATTAATAAGCATCGT
>JADBXZ010000087.1 GCA_020403265.1 Bacteroidota bacterium | reverse complement strand
GGCGGACAGGAAATGCCCGGACGCAAGTGGGTGAGTTCTGTTGACAAATATCGTTACTCTCACAACGGACACGAACGTGAAGACGCCATTTTTGAAGGTGCACAAAGCGCTGAATACTGGATGTATGATAGTAGAACTTTGAGAAGGTGGAATTTAGACCCTATAATTAAAGATTGGGAAAGTCCTTATGCGTGTTTTGCAGGCAATCCAATTTTTTATTCTGACCCGCTTGGTTTAACAGCTACCGACCCTACAGATTATAAAGATGAAAAAGGGAATACTATACATAAAACAAACGATGGCTTAGATAGAACTATTGTAATACCTGATGAAAATAGAAAAGCTTTTGATGTGGCTTATGAGGCAGCCGAAAAATATGGTGTTACAGATTATGAACCAACTAACAGAAGATTGGGTGCTGATTATGGCCAAAAGGAAGATGTTGGTTATGTTAGAAAAGCAGCGCAAAATGCATTTTTAACTTCTGCTCAAGGAGCTGCTAATGGTGGTAATTACCGTAGCGGAAATCAATGGGCTCAACCTGTAACTAATGCTCAGGCAACAGCCTTTCATTTATTCTATCAATGGGCTAATGGAACTGGTCCTAACGAAAGAACATTTGATGAAAATAGTGTAATGGGATATTATCTAATGCAAACTCCTGAGGTACAATCTGCAGTTGCAAGTTTAATGAAAGATCCTGGAAGTCCTGGTAATTACAAAACAGAAAGATTTACACGATCTTTAAATAAAGAAGGAAAAGTTGACTATGTAAAAAGTTTTTTTGAAGATGTTGGGTCAAATCCTACTAGGGCTTTTCATGGTAGTTTTTCAGGTATTGTAAAAGTTACAAAAGTTACACAATTAGGTAATGGTAGTACGGCAATTGATATTATTGTAACAATGCACGATAACATGACAGCTATGTCTGGCTCACGTTTGCCACCTCCTGTTGGTTACGGTCCCGAGGGTTCTGTTTTTAATCAAGAGTATCCTAATGGTTTTAAGGGGCCTTTAAAAACTATAGTTATTGATTACAAAGTGAAAAAAACATTAACAACTATAAAACAGTAATTTGAGAATTAATTTAATGAGAAGGTTTTTTTCGACTATATTTTTGTTTGGATTACTATCAAGTTGTAGTTTATTGGAAGACGATCTTCCTGAACCAATCACAGATGAAGTTTTAGGTAAATATTTGTATAAATATTCTACTGGACAAGTAGAAGCGTTATCATTAAAAAGTGATTCTACTTACGAACAGTTAGTTTATTTAAATGAAAGTAATTATTTAAATGAAGGAAAGCCAATTCTTACAAATAATAGTAAATGGTCTGTATCAGGTAAGGATATTCGGTTTGAAAATTGGCTTATGTGTAGCGATTTTGGTTTAAGTTTTGATACTGTTAAATATCAACCGAATTTATCAGGATATTCTGGTGTATTTTGGCGTAAACCAAATAAATATCGCAAAGATTATAAATTATATTTTTATTATGAAAATGGTTATGTGTTTACCAAGCAGAAGGATAGTATACCGATTTATCATGATAGAAATAGTCGGTAATTAATTTTAGGTTTAAAACTTGTGACTATGGGGCAAGTTTTAAACTTCCCTACGCATAAGCCTGCCTAGCTTTAAAATCCCTTATATAGGCACCAATGAGCTTAATGAGTGTACTTTTTTCACTTTGCGGTAGCGTTTCCATGTCTTTAAAATAACGTATGAGTTCGGCATCTTTTAGAGATGCTTTAGCTTTTTCGTCAGTAGCACCGTTGATTATAAAATCCACGGTAGTATCTAAAGTATCGGCCATTTTTTTAAGAATTTCGGCAGGGGGCTGTACGCCTTTAGTCTCGTAGCGCCCTATTTGCGTATAAGACAAACCTACTTTTTTTGCAAGTTCGCTTTGCGATAAGTTTTTTGCTTTTCGGAGCTCAATAATCCGCTTGCCTAATAACCCTTTTTTACTGCTCATAAACATAATTATTAACACAAAAATAGCCTATTAGCACTAATAAAGTAACAGTAATAATGCTTAATGTTAATAATTAAACAAATTAGGTAAATACAACATATTACTTAAAGACTTTACTTTGCTGCTTATAAGCATTATAAATAATTTATTAACATGGAAGCTAAATTACCCTTAACGATAATAGATAACCAGCAATTGCAGTATGAAAACGAACTATTAAAAATAGCGGTGCTAGGCGGTGTAAAATTAGAAGGTTTAGATAGATTAAGAGTAACCTTAAAAGTAGAACTAAAAGACAGTCCCCGCCCAGCCTTACGGCATAATATGGATTTATACAACGATACCCAATTAGAAAAGTTTATAAGAAAAATAGCAGAGCGCATGGAAATAGGCACCAGCGTAATAGCAGCCAGTTTAAACGAACTAACCAACCATTTAGAAAGTTACCGCTTACAATTATTAAAAGACCAAAGCGAACAAAAGCAACAGAAAAAACAATTAAGCGAAGTTGAAAGAGAAGAAGCAATTAATTTTTTAAAGACTCCCGACTTACTTCTACGAACTAACGACTTAATAGGTAAAAGCGGTGTAATAGGCGAAGAACTAAACAGACTGTTGATGTACATTATATTTACGTTTAGAAAAGGAAGAACGCCCTTGCATGTAATAAGCTTGGGCAGCAGCGGCACAGGTAAAACCCACTTACAAGAAAAAGTAGGCGAACTCATGCCCGAAGAAGATAAACTAGAAATTACCACCCTGAGCGAAAACGCCTTTTATTATTTTGGACAAAGAGAATTAAAAAACAAATTAATATTAATAGAAGATTTAGACGGTGCGGAAAATGTACTCTATCCATTACGAGAATTACAAAGTAAAAAACGAATAAGTAAAACCATAGCACACACCAACAGCAAGGGGGAGCGTAGAACCATACACTTAGTAGTAGAAGGCCCAGTAAGCGTGGCAGGATGCACCACACAAGAACACATTTACGAAGATAACGCTAACCGTAGTTTTTTAATTTACTTAGATGAAAGCAAAGAACAAGACGAAAAAATAATGAATTACCAGCGGGCCGAGGCGGCCGGCCGAATAGATAAACAGGCCGAAGAAGCAACAAAAAATTTATTACAGAACGTACAACGCTTATTACAGCCCATTAAAATAATAAATCCTTACGCAGAATATTTACAACTGCCCAACGAAGTATTTAAGCCTAGAAGAACAAATTCGCACTATTTATTATTTATAGAAGCAGTTACATTTTATCATCAATACCAACGCCCATGGATAAATACAGAAACAGGCGAAATAATAGACCCAAACAATAGCACGTTACAAAAAAGCCTCCCTCTTGGGGAGGTTGGAGGGGCTGTACTAACTACCATAGAAGACATACAAGAAGCCAACCAATTAATAAAAAATATTTTGCTAAGAAAAAGCGATGAACTAAGCGGAGCGTGTAGAAATTACTTTGAAAAACTAAAACAGTATTTACAAGAAAATAAACTCACTCAATTTAATAACAGAGAAATCCGCAAAGCCTTACGTATACCAACGAGTACACAAAAACGCCACACAGTAGCATTAATAGAAAATTATTTTATAAAAAAAGTAAAGGGCACAAAAGAGCGAGGCTATTTATATGAAATAGTAAACGCACAAGAATACAAAGAACTACAAAACAAAATTACCAATGTGCTAGATGAAACACTACAAAACATAAAAGATAAAAATTTAGATAAAAGTGGCTCAGGCTCATTAGTGGCTCAAAGTAAGAGTGAGCCACCCAAAGCCAAGCGTAGCAAAGTAATTAAAGAGAAAGTACAAGAAATTTAAAAAAGTGATACCCTGAGTTTATCGAAGGGGATATACCCATTAAATAAAATGTATGAAACCACTTTGTGGTTCCACGATACCATAATATAAACAATCAAAAACTACATTGTGAAATCGTTAAAAATAAAATCAGATAATTTTAATTACATCGAAAAAAGTTTTAGGGAGTGGTTAGACGTATTAGGTTATGCGCCAAGCACGGTTTACAATATGCCCAATCAATTAAGAGAACTATTTTTTTATTTAGAATCTAACAATATTACGCATATACAACAATTACAGAGTAAACACATAAAAACACATTACAACGAACTAAAACAACGCTACAATACACGCAAAGGCGGCGCATTAAGCAATGCTTATTTAAACAAACACTTACAAACACTTTATAAGTTTACAGAATATTTAAGAAAAACAGGCAAACACAGTATTAATCATATTGGTATAGATTGGGAAGCAGACACCACCGAAGAAATAACAGTATTAAGCCAGGAAGAAATAAAAGAGTTGTACAAAGCAACTTACGGCTATAATGAAAATACGCCCTTAGAACCCTTTAATGCAAGAGATAGAGCCATGTTAACCATTTTTTACGGTTGTGGCTTAAGAAGAAACGAAGGTTATAATTTAGATTTAAGTGATATTAATTTTGATAAACAATTATTGCACGTTAGAAAAGGAAAAAATTATAAAGAGCGCTTAGTACCCTTTAATAAAACCAATTTAAAATACATAGAAGAATACCTATACGACTGGCGTCCGCTTCTACTGACCGCCTCCTCTTTGGGGAGGAAGGGAGGGGCTGAAGAAGCTTTTTTTATAAGCCAAAGAGGAAAAAGAATGGATACACAAAGCATGGCATTAAGATTAAAACTATTACAACAACGAACAAACGACATACACTTACAACAAAAAAATGTAAGACTACATGTATTACGCCACAGTATTGCCACCCACTTATTACAAAACGGCATGAGCCTTGAAAAAATAGCCCGCTTTTTAGGACATAACAGTTTAGAAAGCACGCAAGTATATACCCATTTATTAAAAGCAGAAACACAAAACAACGAACTAATAGAACAACCTTTTAATAATATACCTAAATACATAAAGGAACAACTATATGAAGACGAGCGTTAATAAAATACACTTAGGGAAAAGCAGAGATAGCCGCACACGTAGAAAATTAAAACCACGCCAGTCGGTACAAAGCCAAACACTATTATTAAATCAGCACAAAGATTACAGGAATTATTTATTAGCAAAAGATTACAGCAATGCAAGCATTAGCCAACTGCTTAATTATTTAGATGCTTTTAAAAATTACTTAAAAAAAGAAAACATAGAAGATGTACAAGTGAGTTATAACGATGTAACAAGCTATATACAAACCTTAAAAATTAAAAACAAGCAACGGAGTATACAAACCAATGTTAATGCAATAAAGATTTACTTTAACTATTTAATTCATCAAAATATAATTGCAGAAAATCCATTCAGCAACGTACACATTAGAGGTATAAAAAGGAAAATACTTTATAACATCTTATCTAAAAAAGAATTAGAAAGCCTTTATAACAACTTTAAAATACCAGATGACACAAATGATAAGAACAAGAATCAAAATTGGTTTAAAACCGCTTTATTAGCCTCACAACGCAATAAAATAATCATAGGCTTGTTAGTTTATCAAGGATTAAAAACAGAAGAATTAAATACTATAGAAATAAGCGATTTAAAACTAAGAGAAGGCACATTGTTTATAAATGGCACAAGGCGAAGCAATGAACGAGTTTTGCAATTAGAAAGTCACCAAATACTAGATTTAATGGAATATGTTTTAAAGACAAGATTAGAAATACTTAAACTAAAAAATGCTACACTGAGCGGAGTCGAAGTGCAAAGTACCCGATTAATCGTAAGCACAGGTAAAAGCGAAAGAATCCAAAACAGCATACAAAAATTAATACCAAAACTAAGCGCAATTAATCCAAGACTAACTAATATCAAACAATTAAGAGCAAGTGTAATAACGCATTGGTTAAAGCTTTATAATTTAAGAGAAGTTCAGTACAGAGCAGGACATCGCTTTGTAAGCTCAACAGAAAGCTATTTAGTAAATGACATTGAAGATTTATTAGAAGACGTTATAAAATATCATCCGATTGGGTAATATTTTTTAAGGTCGCAATTTGCGACCTTAAAAAATTATATTTGTAGTGCTAAAAAAGTAAATATGGAAAAGAAAGAAATCGCAGTAGCAATACCGAATGAAATAATTATGAATAAAATATATTATATCAGAGGTCATAAAGTAATGTTAGATGCTGATTTAGCAGGACTTTATGGAGTGGAAACAAAACGCTTAAAAGAGCAAGTAAAAAGAAATATAGAACGTTTTCCTAAACATTACATGTTTGAATTAACTGAAAAAGAAAATGAAGTTATTAAAGCACAAGCGGCAACATTAAAAAGAGGTGAACACTCTAAATATTTACCTTACGCATTTACAGAACATGGTGTTTTACAGCTATCAAACGTATTAAAAAGTAAAAGAGCAATAGAAGTTAGCATAAAAATTATTGATGTATTTGTACAACTAAGAGAAGTATTAGCAAACCATACAGAATTAAGACTAGAAGTTGAAAAAATAAAAAGGAAGTTAGATAATCAAGGTAAAAACATGGAAATTGTATTTAAATACTTAGATGAGTTATTAGAAAAAAAGGAATCACGGCAAAACATTGAAAAACCTAGAAAAAAAATAGGTTATAAAATCCCAAAGAAGAAATAGTAACAGTTGCTTGTTAATTATTTTGAAAAATGAATTCACGGAAACTTTTCAGCAATTTTTTAAGTACTTAATAATAAAGGGGTTTAAAGGTTTTCAACAAAATAATGTCAAATTTATATGTTTAAAACTTAGCGTAACTGTTAATTCATTTAGCCAATCCAAGTAAATAAAAAAGCTGTACTTTGTATTAAAGCGAAAGGCACATCAATTGATGCGCCTTTATTTTGAAAGAAGTTCATTAACGATTGGCTTAGTTGCTTGTATAACTAACTTACTTTATAACAGTTGTACGTTATATTGTAAAGCTTTACAAGTTGTATTGTAAACTTAATCATTAAAAGAACTCATCTAAAACCTCTGCTAGTAACAGAGGTTTTTCTTTTTGTAAAAGTAGGTACAAAAAAAATATAGTAACGCACAAGTTTTGAAAAAAATGAAGTAACAACTTGTTTTTTTGAACAAAACCTCCCCCTTTTAAACAATTTTAGAAAAATCAGTCAAATTATCCCACCGCACAAACACGGCTCTGTTTAGCCCCACCCATAAGCAAGCGCAACGCTAAACTTGTGTTGTTGCCTTTTGGGAAGCTATGTTAACATAATGTGGTCTTATAGCTTTTTTCGCTATCGCTTGCAAGCACCCACCCTAAAAAAGACTATAAGCACATTATATTAAATAGCCAACACCACACACGCATTAATTAAAAAAGCACTTAAAGCCGCTTCGCTTTTTTATTTAATGCGTAGCCGTGTTTAATCCACCCACAATGACGCACAACGGCATAAGCAAATAAAATAAAACACTGGCAAAGCCAACTCATTTTATTTTATCAGCTTACACCGTTAAACAATGGTTGCAAAAACTATTTTGATTAAAATAAATTTTGCAACGTGTGCGCATCTCGCTCCGCTCAGTCAAAAGCGCAAGCCACGGCGTATGGCTTTTTAAAAAGATGGGGAGCCTTCCGCTCCCCAAACCCCTAGGATGCTCATTTTTGTAAACAGATAAAACGCACAAGCTACCACACAAACTATTTTTATCTATTTACAAAAATCGAGCTAGTTTACTGTGTTTGCTAAATAAACATGATTATTTAAATTAACCTTTAAATAACTGTATATCAAGCATATCAATTAAGTACACCACATCAAAAAAAGAGTTGTAGTGCGTTTTTTATTGCATTATAGAAAAGCCAGTCAGCTAAAAAAAAATAAATTCTCAATCTTTGATATTAATAATCAATTGTTTAATTAAATCGCATTAAAAAGAACATTTAGTAAGAAAAGTTTAACGCTTAAGCCGTAAATAACAAACGCAGAAACAACGTTTTAAAAGATAATATGAAAAATAAAAAGTAAAGTGTGAAAGCATTTTTTATATTATCTTTTAAAATGAGCCAACCGTAGGGCGGCATGGCGCGTCAGCAGAATTAAAATTTTTTTAAACTTCTGACATATTTATTGATACAACTCTTGGTAGCGATACCAAATAATAAAAAACAAATATAAAATTAATGACAAAAGAAAAATTAAAAATCAAGTTTTTAGGGTTCAATATTGAAGCCGAAAATCCAAGTAAAACAACAGTTACAATTGTTGCTATGATTCTTGTATTTTTAACCGTAATTGTTTTGCTGTAGTTAAATCGTGTGGTTGGTAAACAAGCCTTTACAAACAGCGCAGCGTATAGCTTTGCTATTTATACATAATGTGATTATAGCTGAAGAATGAAAGCTATAATAGCACGTTATGTTAAAGTCTGCGGTTGTTTGCAAAGGCTTGTTGTGCGTGGGTTTTTATTAATAAATTGTTCATTAATAACTTGCTTATTTTTTATAATTTACTATCTTTACTAACATTGAGAAAAATATTTTTTTGCTACAAACAACTACATATAAAAGAACTCCAAAAATTTTAGGAAACGACTATACAAAAAAAGGTACTGCAAGAAAAAAGTATATAGATTACTTCACAGGCGGACAGGAAATGCCCGGACGCAAGTGGGTGAGTTCTGTTGACAAATATCGTTACTCTCACAACGGACACGAACGTGAAGACGCCATTTTTGAAGGTGCACAAAGCGCTGAATACTGGATGTATGATAGTAGAACTTTG
>JADBXZ010000086.1 GCA_020403265.1 Bacteroidota bacterium | reverse complement strand
GTAAGAATTTGAAATTTCTTTGCATTATACTCATTAAAAAACCAATAGGTTTGAAATAAAAATATGATAATGCCAATTATCAAACTTACTTTTTTAGAGTTATTTGATATAAATTTGTTAAGTATTATTTTCTTTATCATACTTCATATTAAGATAACGCATTTCAGAAAATTAACAATTACAGTGTTTGTATAGTTACTAGTCAACCAATTTGCTTTAATGTTGTGCTAATAAAAGAAGTTCGCGATTCTGAAGCAAAAATATTCTTCTAAAATCCAAAATAAAAAGATAAAATAAATTTTCATTAAAGGCATAATGCTGCCACCCCTGTTAGCAGTCGTTCTTCTATCTTTTTTTAGGTGTTAAGCAGTCATAATGCAGTCAATGAATTGTCTGTGGTTCATTTAAGTATTGCCATGTTTTTTCCGCTTCAAATTTCTAAGGATTTATGTTTAATGCTTCAACGAGGCATGCAGGAGAATTAAATTTCTTTGAAAGACATCCAAAGAATATTAAATTACCAAAATGAAGTTTTACATCATTTATTTTTGCCTTTTTGTAATTATCTGCGAAGAGTTTCGCTGCATTTTCTGCAATCAACTCTTGTTGTCTTGGTGTATCATACTCATTGTTGCCAATATCTAATTTAAATGCTTTTATAATGCTATTGCCGCATCTTTAAAACCCGGCTTTTTTATTCTTATCACTTCATCAAACCAATACCTACTAATTCTTTATTAGTTTATAAGTTCTATCAAAAGATTTACTTTTCATTTTAATAAAATAAACGCCTGTTTTTATGTTATCCGGAAGCAATATTTCCTTTTTATGCCTGCCGCTAGTTGATTGCTCGGTATTACTTAGTATGATTTTTCCTGTTATGTCTAAAAGATCAATTGTAATACTTGCTGGTTCTTGTAATGTATAATTTAATGTTATTTGATTACTAAAAGGATTTGGATAAGGAACAAAGTAATCATCTTCTGTGGGTTGCTCGGTTAATCCTGTATATAAACCGCTATTGTATCTGGCTAATAAAATAGAACCTGGACCATTATTACCAGAGGAACCCACTAGGAGTATTTTCCCGTCATTTTGTAATTTACTAATATACGGCGTTTCAATACCTGAACTTGAACCAAACGATGTTGTTACTATGCCATTTGTTCCAAACGAAAAATCTGTTGTTCCGTTTGCGTGTAATCTTGATAACCCAAATTTACTTTGCAACGAATTAGATGCTAGATGAGCTTTACCAACAACAATTATTCTTCCATCAGGTTGAATAACTATGTCGAATCCACCGTTATTTCCATTTCCACCAATTGATAAAGTTTTAAGGCCATTATTACCAAATGTGTTATCAATCATACCATTTTGATTAAATTGCACTAACCCTACTTGAGGCAAGCTACTTCCAACCATTAAAATTTTACCGTTGGGTAATATTGTACAATTTGTTCCAAAATCCAATCCTGAGAATACTGCAGTTGTTTTACCACTATTACCAAATGTGTTATCTAAAGCTCCGTTTACATCTAGTCTTGCTAACGCATAGGCGTAACTATTAGAACCAATTTGAGAAACTCCAGAAGTAATTATTTTACCATCTGTTTGAATTTCAAGATCCCAAAGACTGGCATAAAGGTTATTAAAAGTAAAGGTAGTTATTCCGTTTGTTCCAAAAGTGTTATCTAATGTTCCATTTGTATTTAATCGTATAACAGCAAATTCTCTTGTATTCCCATTATTATAATTATAATCACATCCAATAATTATTTTACCATCTGTCTGCAACTTCACACGCTTAGCAACATTTAGCCCAGCTCCAATTGAGTATGTAACTATGCCATTTGTGCCAAAAGCATTATCGAATTGTCCATTCGCGTTAGATCTAACAACCAATATTTTAGAAGAAACAGTATTTCCCTCCATACCTACAGCAACTATTTTATCATCTGATTGCAATATAACAGAAGATAAGTTAACTAAAGCAGTAGAAGTTAAAATTCCGTTCGTTCCAAATGTATTATCCAACGAACCATTGCTATTGTATCTGGCTATAAGCATATTGGAACTGATTGTGTTTGTAGAAGTGCTACCTACAACAATAATTTTACCGTCTGATTGTATATCAAAATCAAGTCCGCGATCGATTATATTAAAATTTGATGTCACTTTTCCTCCTGAACCAAACGTTTGATCTAGCGTACCGGCTTGCGCGTTAACTTCTTCTGTGGCTGTTATTAATAACATAAGCCCCATTAATACATGTTTTTTCATATGTGTTTTGTTTTAGGATTTAACCAAATTTCTTCTTTTCAGGCTTGTAATAAAATACTACGCAGGTAGTACTTCAACAATTGGTTAATCATAAAGCATAAGTGGTTAGTTGTTGATTATTACTGGAAAAAATTACAATTTATTTCTGATTAGATTAAACATCCTTCAGTTCGATTGGAGATTGTTTGAAAATATATGGGTCTGTATAAGCAAATTATACTTTGGAAACATAGCAAAACTAAATTACTTAATGCTATCAGATAACTCATTATAAAGGTTTGTATATTCTAAAGCTTTTAAGCTATATGTTTCACGCTTATTTATTGGGGCGTCATCTGCTGCCGCTAATTGATTATTTAAATTAGCCATCCATTTATAACATAATTGAATTAATTTTCTGCTGCCAATATCTTTACTTATTTCCAACCCTTTATTTAAATAATGCTGAGCATCTTTATAACGTTGCAATTTAGTTTGGGCAATTCCTATATTCACATAAGATGTAGCCATGCCTTTTTTATTTGAAATTTCTTTTTGTAATTTAAGAGACGAAAAATGAATTTTTAACGCATCTGCATAATCGCCTTTTTTTTCGTAAATAACACCTAAATTATTGTACGAATCAGCCATGCCCTCTTTGTTTCCAAGTTCATTCATAATATCTAAACATGCCTGGTGCTGTTTGATTGCACCCTTGTAATTACCCAGCTTTTCAAAAACAACACCAATATTGTTGTAAGCATTTGCCATTTGATGTTTGTCGCCTGCGTACTCTTTTATTTTTAAGTATTTCTGATAATACGATAATGCTTCTTTATAGCTGTTTTGTTTTAAATAGAAATTGCCTACATTTAAATAAATATTACTTAAAGCATCAGTATTTGATGAAGGCATATTTTGAATCAGATTCAATGCTTGTTCATGATACTCCTTTGCTTTTTCATTCAAGCCTTGCTTTTCATATACCACACCAATATTATTTATAGTAACTGCCATTCCGGCCACATCATTGATTTTATTTTGAATTTGCAAACAGTTCTGGTAATTATTGAGTGCTTCAGTATATTTACATAACTTATCATAAATTGCGCCAATGTTGTTTAATGCAGCTGCCATGCCTAATGAATCACTTTGCTCTTGTTTGATCTTTAAACATGTTTTTTGATGTTCTAATGCCTCGCTGAAATTTCCTTTAAAATAGTATACATTGGCTATATAATTATGAGAATTAGCAATACCTCTTTCATGGTTAATTTCTTGAGCTAGTTGTAAAGATTGGAGCCCATAGGTTAATGCAGCATTATAATCATTTAATAAACGTTTTTCATGACTTAATGTATATAGGTGTATAACCCTGTTAGTATCCATTTTGTCTGTATTTAAAAGCCTTTCTAGTGAGTCAACTCTCTTTGTTTGCGCAATTATTTGTATACTCCAAATATGCATCAGAAAAATTACAATACTAAAAATAAATTTATACATACCTATAACGTTAAAATAGAACTTTCATACTCTTCAACCATAATGTAAATTAATGTTAGTCTCTTTTAATACAGCCTAAATAAACTAAATAAATGGAACCACTAATTAGAAACAATTAAATTTATTGCCAAAAACAGTTTCGAATATTACTATAAAAATATTAAAAAAGTTTATTGCATTCTAATCTTAATAATGGTTGGCTTACTTTCATCAACATTATCACAATTGTTGTTTTTTAAACGCTTTAACCCTATTTTTTTTCTTTCTATATTTGTTTTAGTTAAATCTTCTACGCAGGGAACAACGGGATTATATTCGCCATAAAGCTGTTTTTTACCAAGTATTAACATGTTTCTATCATACCATCGTGCGAATTCAGAGGCTCCTATATTTCCTTTTTTTAATTCCATTGTTAAAATTGGTAACCACTTCTTGAAAATGTTTTCGCCCATTAAGTGAAGAGAAAAAAAAACTGTAAAAGGAGAACCAGTGCGTTTTAGGCTCGGGTATCCATATTTGGCTACTATTTCTGTAAATTCAACCTCATTAATTGAATCAAGTATGTTTTGCAACCTCATAAGAGAATCATTTACCAGAGGAGATACTTGATTTTTATCTTTAATCTTTTGTCCTACAACTTCAACCAATTGTTCTATTGGCAATACTTTTTCGAGAGAATCCAATTCAGACTGGCTAATACCATCACCTCCCAAACTCTCTGAGCGCATCCTGTATCTTTGATCCCTTTCTTCCATTATTTTTAACTTTGATAAAATATAAGATTTGTCATTAGAAGATAATTTTTGGGCACAAGTGATATTGTATATTACTAAACTAAATACTATAACCATCATATAAAAATTCACTTTAAATGTTGTTTCATGTTTTCTCATAACCTTTGAATTGTTTTTTTTCATAAATTAAAATTTTAAGATGAGTTCTATAAATTAAATTTTTTAAAGATTTGAAAAAAATCGTCGAACTCGTTAATCGATTTTTTGTAATCTGTTTTGGTAAATAATTTTTTTGTTTGGTGAAGAAACAATAAAATGAATGCAGTTATTTAATCACAATGCATATTTAGGACATATCTATGTTTCGAAAGGTTATCGAAAGCTAGTTAATGTTATCGAATGTTAACGGATTAATTTAGTATGCTTCTATTAAAGAATTAATTTATAACCCACGCCTCTTATGTTTTTTATAGCAATTGAGGAATCTTCACTAAAATATTTGCGAATTTTTGTCATGAACACATCCAGACTTCTGCCATTATAATAAGTATCATCTCCCCATAAATCTATCAGAATTTCTTTACGGTTAACTATTTCATTGGCTTTTAAATAAAGACGTTTTATTATTTCATTTTCTCGGTGGGTTAAGCTAATTTTTTGATTATCAAGTGTAATTTCCATTTTAGTATAATTGAACGTGTACTTACCAATTGAATAAATATTTAAAGGATTTGAAATTTTATTTCTTTTAACCAATTCTTTTATCCTAATTATTAACTCTTCTATACTAAATGGCTTTTTCATGTAATCGTTTCCGCCAATTTCAAATCCCTTTATTACATCTTCTGTTAATACACGAGCTGTTAAAAATAATATTGGTAACATATTATTTTTCTTTCTTATTTCAATCACTAAATTAAAGCCGTCGAGTTTTGGCATCATGATATCTATAACGCTTATATCAATTTTAGTTTTTGAGAAGGTATCAAGTG
>JADBXZ010000085.1 GCA_020403265.1 Bacteroidota bacterium | reverse complement strand
TTATCGGGGTTTAGTGCTTCGGGAGGAGGTGCTTGAAGCGAAGCTGAAAGCAACTCGTCAAAATCCGATAATGAGCCTCTTGAGGCGAAGTAATCGGAAATGTCTTTGCCGTTGTTTGTAATTGTTGGCAATGTGATTTTGTTAAAGCCATGTGCTACTGCCAAAAGTTCTGATTGTTTTAAGCCTGTTGCATCGTTATCATAAAGTACAATGATGTGATTGAAACGAAGTTTCAATTCATCAGCAATTGCCTTTTCTAAAGTTGCGGTTTCGCTGTTAAGCGAAATAGCATTGAAACCTTGTGCAGCCAAACTCATTACATCTTTTTCGCCCCCTGTAATAAATAGGTTTTCGCCTTTGTCGGGTAGTTGCTTCCATCCAAAAATATAACCCTGCTCTTTGTTACCTAAATACTGAAACTTGTATTGTTTTTCATCTAACGGTTTGTAGAGTTTTAACCAACTGCCATTATCATAAGCAAAAATGAATTTTTCGGAACTGCTCTTAACTGTGTAAGGTTTACCTTCTTTACTGATGTTGCTAAATTCTTCTAAGGCTTCTACATTGAAGCGTTGCAAGGTTTCAATAGAAATATTGTACTTATTCCAAAAGGTTAATTCAGCATTGCTGAATGGCCTTTTCTTGACTGAAAAATTTGACTTAGGCTGTTCCGGTGCTGTTTGTTTTGGTGGTACTACTTTTTTGTGATCATTTTCCAAATTAAGGCAATGGTCACGATTAATAATATCAAGTGCTTCGGGAAATGAAACATTAAAAAGTTTCATTACACAATCAAAACAACTGCCTTCGTCACCTGTGGCAAAATCTTTGTATCTCCACTCATGTTGAGGCAAGGCACAAAAAATATTGAAACTGGGTGATTGTTGTTTTTGTGCTATAAATGGGTTGCTAATATTCTTACCACTCAATAATCTACCTGTGTTGTGATAGGGTTGTAAATAATGATTTAATATATCATAGCTTGTTATTTTAGCCAATATGGCTTCCTTAGTGATGGACATTTTCTAAACTTTACAGGGTTAATACTCATTTTCTTTTTTTGAATGCTTGGTTGTAATTGCTATCTAATAGCTTTTGCACATCACTCATTCGGTAGTAGATTTTGCTGCCTACTTGGGAAAATGAAATGATACCCTCGTCACGCCAAGATTGTGCGGTTCGTTTGCTGATGTTCATGAGTTGAAGGAAATCTTGATTGTCAAGAAATACATCTTTGGGTTCTTTCTGTTTTTCGGTTAGTGCGGACTTAATTTCGTCCATTCGCACAACTAATTCCTGATACTGGTCTTTTGTGAGGATTACTGCTTCCATTTCTTTTTATTTTTTAATGTTTATGAATGATTTCGGAAGCAAATTTGTGCAGTAAAGAGGGGCTAAAAACCTTTGCAGATAAGGGTTTAGAGTAAGGTGTAGAGTGTAGAGTATGCCAAAAAAAACGCCAAGCTGCTAAGCCTGGCGTTTGATGTTTGATGAAAGTTTTTTAAAACTTATTGTAAGGTGTAGAGTGCAAATCAGAGAATTTTGACTGCTTTTTCAATGATGGCTGCTTTGGCAACATCATCATTCTTCTGACGCCTTAATTTATCTCTGGTTAATTCTGTGCCATCAGCCATTTGAAAACAGTTGATGGTTATTTCCCATTGTTTTTGTTTGGTATCTTCTACCTTTTTAGCAGTGTTGTGCAGGGTTTTGATGAAGTGTACCAATTCGGAAATGTTGCCTGTCCAGATGATTTTTTGTTCTATTTCTTTTGCAGAAAATATACTTCTGAAATTGGCAAGTGATGTGTCTTGATGAATAAAAGCGGAACGCTTTAATGAGTTCATCAGGTCGGTAAGGTTTTGCGAACCTGTATTGTGGTTAATGTATTGAAAAGATAAAGCCGAAGGCTTTATTTTGATGGGTTGCGGAGGTGTTTCTTCTTTTTGAATAAAGCCATATTCAATGGCTTGTTCATTCAAAAAATCAAGTGCTGAAAGAATTATTTTGCCATAATGGAAATTGTAAAAGCTGTGTTGAATATTCTCTGTATCGGGGTTAAAACCTTCTTCAAATGTATCTTCAAACTTTGGTGGTTCATCATTAATGGCAATATGCAAAGCGTTGGTGTAAGAACGATTGCGAAGCAATTCTTCTTCACTGGTTTCGTATTTTGAATAAAGGTCATTTAATTCTTCTTGGCTTGTATGGCAGTGCTGCAATGTTTCATTCAATTCAAACTTTAAGCGGTTGAGGTATGGTTTTCTTGCATCCTGTTCTAAGTGAATGAGGTTGCTCAACACTTCTTTTTTGAGGTAAGAAAGGTTGTCACGCCACTGATAGTAATAACTTAACGGTGCATGTTCCAGAGGGTAGTTGTATTCTAAAGCCTCTATGAAAATATTGAAATTATCATCCTTGATTTTGTTTGTTGCTGGTGGTGTTGCATTGCTTCCTAACCCTGTTTTAAAATCATCATATATTTTCTGAAATGCTTCCTTGAATAAATGAAAATGGTTGTTGTAATGTTTCCAAACATGGGTAGCGTATTTTGCATCATACTCGTTTTCTTTATACTCCACCACATTCGGGAACCAATAAGTATTATGATAGTTGAGCAAAAAAGCCTTGTGTCTTTTGGGTGGTGTATGCGTTTTGAATTGTTGCAAGGATAAATTGAGGTACTGATTTATAACCTGATTATTCAATGGCTTAATTCTTTCATAAACGGACTTTGTAAACTCGTTAAGCAAAGGACCTGAAATAAAGCTGTCGAAATAAGTGGGGTCAAATTTGTGTGTTTCCCAAAGTTCATCAACCTTTCGCTTATACTCCACTGCTTCAATTGCCAAACGGTTTTCAAGTTCTTCTACAATTAATATTTCATCATCACTTGCTTGTGTTTGTTGTTGTGGGTTTGGTGCTTTTGTTAGTAGGTCGGCTTGCTCTTTTGAAAAGGTAATTTCTGCACCTAAAATTTCTTTGAGTTGGTTGTTCCATTCCGGGTCTTGTATGGATTTGATGTCATGCTTCTCAAATAGTTCTGCTCGGGTAATGGCTGCCAGGCTTTTTGTAAGCCTTGCAGCTTTGAGGGCTGGGTGCAAATTATCTAACTCTTTCAAATGGTTTACCAATGCTATTCCTCTTGCCTTTTTTAATGCTGTTTTAAAGCCTTCTATCCACCTTTTTATTTGTGTGGTGTTTCTTATGCCATAGGTGGTTTGAACCTCTGTAAAGCGTGGATTTGAAGTATTAGCAAGGTATTCTTCAAGGGTGAAGCTGTTGGCTTCATCATCAAATTGCCAAGTGTCTAAAAAATCCACTAACAATTTTGCTCTGATGTATGCTTTGCCATTGTCGCCCATAGGCAAGCCATCAACGAAGTTGAGCAGCTTGTCGATGTATGCGTTTATTTGATTATCTGAAATTATTGCCATTTAAAAAGCGAAAAATAATGATTTTAACCTAAATATTGATCCACTGCTTTATCTAATTCTTCATTGATGATTTTTGCATATACCTGTGTAATTCCAATTCCAGAATGGTCCATCAATTTAGAAACGTGTTCAATCCTCATTCCGTTGTTTAATGCTCTGGTGGCAAAAGTATGGCGGCTAAGGTGGAACGATAATGAAAAAGGAAGTTTGAGTGTCTTTCCAAAATTATTGAGGTGAAAATTAGTTAGTGCATTGTGGCGTTCTGTTTCTTTTGACCTGAAAAAATTATCCTTGAAATACAAATCGCTTTGCTCCATTATTGGAAAAATAAAATCTTCGGGCTGACTGTTTTTGGTTTTGTATTTATCAAGTATTTCAATTGCCACACTTCCCATTTTAAAACTGTGTTGCCTTCCTGTTTTGCGGATAACTTTAGAAATACGATTGTCTGCTGCTAAAAAATGTTTCCATTGCAATTCTATTACATCACCAAATCTCAAACCACCTGCATAAACAGCAAACAAAAACATATCCTTACAAATTTGTGCTTTGCCTAATTGCGAAACTTCTAATGCTTCGAGTGCTACTAATTGCTCTTTGTTTAAGTAGTTGCGGCTGCTCTTTTCTTTCTTTACTCTGAACTTATCAAAGGGGTATAAACTGGTAGGAATTATATCTTCTCTTTGTGCATCCTTGAACATTATGGAAAGGATGGTTAATGAATAGTGAATTGTAGTGTTATTGTTGCTCAAAGTTTTGGAACAATGGTTTGCAAAATCTTTGAGGGTAGTTACATTGATGTCTTCAAAATAGACTTCTGATGTACCCATAAATTTTTCAAACTTACTGAGGTACTTGGTATAATTCCGGTATGTGGCAGGTGATAATGTTGTTTTCTGTTTTTCGCATCTTGCGTAGCTGTATTCAAAAAAGTTGGTTGCATCTTTTCCTTTGATGGCTTCTTTCAACTTCTTTGCTGATGGCTGTGATTTTTTTCTTTCAAGGTCTGCAACTTGTCCTTCAGCTTCTGCAACCTTTTGTGCCAGTAGTGCATTTATTCTTGCAGAATTTGAGTGGTTCTTTTTAACTCTTTGTTTATCTTCGTCCCATTCGTTTGGAACTAACCTAACACCTAAAGAAATGAATTTAGTTTTGCGGTCTTTGATAAGTCTAAGGTACAAAGGTGCTTCGCCATCTTTGCCTACTTTATCATTTCGGAGTACTAATTTGATTGATGCCATATCTAATATTTTACAGGGTTGTGCAATGCGGTGCAACAGAGTACGAAGGTACAACATTAGGTATAACAAAACAAACTTTTCGTTACTTTTTTATGCATCAAATTAAGATAGTGAAAATGATAAAAGCCTTATTTTACAAGGGTTTAGGAGTAAAAGAAAGTAAAAGGGTGAGAGGTTGTGACAACAGCACCTTGTCACAAGTATCTTTATAATGTATTGAATTACAATACTTTGTAATTGTTATACCAAATTAGGTACAACATAGGTACAACATTTCAGAACTTAATTTTTTACCAGTTTTGGACTATCGAAAATAGTCCTTTTTGCTTGATTTTAGCGGTGTTGCTCAATAGTTGATACTTTGGTAGTTCGGAGCAAAAAAAGCGATTGTAGGGCTTCGCAAAGCCTTCTGCAATCATTATTTCATTTAAGCAACTGCCATCAGGCAAATATACATAAGCCAATGTTCTGCCATAGGCATCAATTTGGCTCTGCTCCTCCTGGACTAAAGTGATTTTTGTTTCGGGAGGAACAACAGTAATCATAAATTTTTGAGCCTTTCTTCCAAGCTCCATTAATAACTGCCCTGCAATATGGGTTTCTCTTTCGTCCTGTTTCAATTTATTGCACATTCTTAATTCCGGTGCATCAATCCCCAAAAGCCTTATTTCCTCTTCTTGCTTGTTGAATAAATTGGTTACAATTATTCCATCTCCGTCTACCACTTTGGCAACTTTTAGGTGTGTTTTTATAATTGTCTGTTCTTTTACGTTTATATACATTGTTTTGCACTACTTTAATAGTTGATAGTCAATAAGTTATGGCGTAAATTTACACTAAATTTTATTAGTAAAAAAAAATAAAAAAATAACATTATGGCACGTCAATCAGGACCATTAAAGTACAAAGGTACTTTAGGCGATATTCGCCACTTTAAAATCAAAGGTTTACAAGGCCACTACGCTGGCTTAGTTGGGGGACCAACTGGTGAACAAGTAAAAACTGCACCTGAGTTTGAAAGAACAAGGGAAAACATGAATGAGTTTGGAGGCTGTGCAGCAGCTGGAAAATCTATTCGTGTTGGATTATCTCAATTGATGAAACAAATGAGTGACCCACAGCTTACAGGCCGTTTAACGGCTATCATGAAAAAAATCAATTTGGAAGACTTAACCGAAGCGAGGGGTTATAGAGCCATTTTGGTTTCAACTCAAAGACAGTATTTAACAGGGTTGAATTTTGATAAAAACATTAGCTTGGATGGTGTTTTTTATGCTCCATTTACTCTTACAAATACTCCAGGTCGTGATAGTGCAACCTTAACTGTACCTGCATTCAATCCACTAACTTTTGTAAATGCTCCAGCAGGTGCCACTCATTTCAGATTGATTAGTGCAATTTCAGTTATTTCTGATTTTGAGTACAATGATACTTCTGGAATTTATGAGCCTATTGATCCTTCATTAAATGAGCTTTCAAATGTTTCATATTCAAGTTACATTGATTTAGGCACACCAGTAGCAACACCAACAACAATCACAAGTACATTGCCAGGTTCGCCAACAATGACAGCTGATGTTAGTGTATTAAATTGTATTGGTATTGAGTTCTATCAACAAGTTGGTGCAAACTACTACTTGTTCAATTCAGGTAATTCTTTGAAAG
>JADBXZ010000084.1 GCA_020403265.1 Bacteroidota bacterium | reverse complement strand
CTTGGCGAAGGCGGGGATTAAAAAGTACTAAAGTTTAAATTTAACACAAAAGCCAAGAGAAAGTATAAATGTTCAATTAAGCGCTAAAGCCCCGCTTTTGCAAAACCGATGTTATGCGTAGTATCTTTCACGTCAGTAGTTAAATCTAATAAAGGGTCCTAAGTTGTAATTTAAATTCTTGGTCTCAAAGTTTTGTAGCAAATCTAAACCTATTCCAAACTGAATATTGCCTTTGTAATCTGCACCTATTCTTACAAATTGAGATGCTTCAAAAGTATCCGCCGAGAAAATAGCTTGTGAAGAAAATCCCCACCTTTTGTTGAACTTTGGAGTATAGCCAATGATGCCTAAAATTGTAATTAACAGTAAAACGATTAAGATTAAAGAAGTTCCATTTTGCAGTAGAATCCAAGTCTTTATCGATATAGTTTATGTAATGAGCTTGTTGATTTCCTGCAAGAGCTTCAAGTGAAATTTGGGCACGAATGCTTAAGCTAATCATAGAAAAAACGGTCATAAATAAAATCGTTCGCATGTCAATTACAGATTTTTAATTGTAATTGCTTTCGATTGAGGAATCGATTGGCAAGTCAGTATATACCCTTCTTTTATGTCCATTTCGGTTAGTACCTGGTTACTCTTCATCATTACCTTTCCTTCAGTGCATTTCATTTTGCACATTCCACAAAGCCCACTTTGGCAAGAGAAAGGCAAAGGAATGTTTTGGTCTAAACCACTTTGCAAAATGGTTTTGCCTTCTTGCGTTTCAAATTGGTACGATTTACCAAATACTTTTGCAGAAACTTGTGCTTTTTGCGAAGTGTTTGCTTGATTTTGGGCTGTTATTAAGAATAATTCCCGATGAATTTTCTCTTTGCTAATTCCCAAATACTGCAAATCTTCTATCAATTTATTCGTCATTATTTCGGGGCCGCAGAGATAAAAGTCTACTTTATTTTTGCCATATCTATTCAGTACTTCTTCTATTGAAATACGGGTAATATAGCCTTTGACTGCCTTCTTAGGACTTTCTTCTTCACTCAAAAAGTGTTTGACTTCTATTTGAGTAGGAAATTCTATTGCCCACTTTTCAAATTTTTCTTTGAAAATAATGCTATTGGAAGTTCTATTCGCATACAGTAAAGTAATTTGGCTTTTAGGTTCAAACTTCAAAATTGTACCTATCATACTGTAAATAGGCGTGATACCACTACCACCGGCAATCATCACATAGTGTTTTTGGTGGGCAGGTTCAGGATTGAGGTTAAACAGTCCTGATGGTGCAGTAACTTCTAAACTATCACCCACTTTCAAATTTTCGGCTAAAAAATTTGTAACCTTTCCGTATTTGATTTTTTTAATGGTCACAGTCAGAAAATCATCTGTATTGGGAATGGAAGAAATTGAAAAAGTACGGTATAAGGTTTCGCCTTTGATATTTACTTTAATGGTAATGTGTTGCCCTGCTGAAAATTCCCTAAAAATAGAATGTACGTTAGCAAACTCAATGGTAAAAGCGTCATTTACTTCTTGCCTAATATCAGAAATCGTAAGTGAATACCAACCTTCGGTTGATTTTTTGATATTTTTGCGTTCAAAAATTTGTTTGTGGCGGTTTTCGTAGTCTTTAAATTCGGTTCCCATCCATTTGTCCCACCAAGTAAAGTACAATGCATAATTACCGTTAAACAATTGGTGGTGCATGTTGTGATGTGTTGAGGTTGTTTTGAATTGGAGTAATGGAAGATTTACCCAGCCTTTTGGGTATATTTCATAGCCTAAATGACCTAATACATTATTTAGCATAGATAAGATTTGCCAGGCTATCATTACCCCAAAATTCAGCGGAAGCAAAAACGGTAATACAACATGCATCATTTGTTCGATTACAGCTTCTGAAGGATGAAAAGCGAAGGCAGTTAGAGGCGATGGGTCTGTACTTTCGTGATGCACTCGGTGAAAAAACTTATACAATTTTGGGTGATGCATAGCCCTGTGCGACCAATAGAAAAACATATCATCTATGAAAAGCACAATTAAAAAACTGACAATTAACCACCAATATCCATAGTCTGCTATGTCAAAATAAATAAACGTATAACCAATACTTTCTAAATAAAGAAAGCAAACATCCATAATGGCAAAAATTAATAAGGTACTGGCAGAAAAACCAAGATCATGTTTAAAATGATGTAGGTTTGCTCGTTCAGTTTCCTGAATTCTTATTTTTTTAAAGTACTTTTTGCCTACTATCCAAAAGGTGAAAAAGAACGGAAAAGCAAATCCTGCATACCAGAGAAGGTTTTCACCATACATGGCGATGATGTTTTCAAAAAACGTTGTATTTTTCATTTTACTGCAATCTTAAAGTGTTAATTATTGACACTGCAAAGTTGCGGGCTGTACTAATGAATGTTTTTGATGTAGATTAAATAAGTATTTGATGTAAATCAAAAAAAAGTTAGAGCTTATCTGCCCTAATTCTACTGAGTGTTTCTTGGGTGATATTTAGGTAAGAGGCTATATTTCCAAGGCTTATGCGATTGGCAATATTTGGATATAAGTTTAATAATTTTTGGTAACGCTGCCTGGCATCAAGAAATTGTAAATCTGAAAGTCTGTCTTCAATTTGCGTTACATAATTCAACTCAACCAACTTAATATACCAGAGGGCGAATGAATGATGCTTTTGAAGCAAGGCTTGTACTGCAGTATATTCAATGGAATACATTTCACTATCTTCCATTAGTTGTATGCTTTCTTGAGTCGGTTCTTGTTTTACAAAACTGGTAGTGTCCGTTATAATTTGAGTGTCTAAGCTAAACCAAGTATTCATCTCTTTTCCTTGGTCATTGATGTAAAAGTATCTAGCTACACCTTTTGTCATAAACCAAAGGTGTTTACATGTTTTGCCAGACTTGAGTAAAAAATAATTTTTGGGATATTCCAAATGTTGAAAGTGTCCTAAAACGTCTTCCAATACTTCGTTCGGTAAAAAATATATTCTTTGTATGATGTCTTCTAATGTTACTCTCATGTCGTTTGTTTGGCGGTTTCAATGATATTACGCATAACGGTTCCAGCCGTTACGCGGGGCGAGTATCATAACGTTTTGCAGCTACCCGAAGGGCGGGCGATTCACCACAAATGTTGATT
>JADBXZ010000083.1 GCA_020403265.1 Bacteroidota bacterium | reverse complement strand
TTCATTGCACCAAACTTCTTTCTAATCGGTATAAACCACTGTAGCAAAAATAATTATTGGCATAATTATTTTTTCACATTGGTATACCCAAAGGGTGATTTTCTAAATCGGGATAAACCCAACTAATACAATTAGTTCGGCTCATGCTTCGCCTTCTAATGCATAATTTGGGTTTATTACACCGAACTTCTTTCTAATTGGTATAAACCATTGTAACAAAAATAATTATTGGAATAATTATTTTTTTACATTGGAATTATTCATTTGAAAACTCAAATGAACAAAAGATGTAAGAAAATCAACAGTTTGTGAAAAATAAAATAAAACCCAAACTTGTGATTTTCTAAATTAGGTTTAATGATACCTTAATTTTTAATGATTCACCACCACTTTTTTATAAATGGGATTGAATCCATTTTCCTCAACGCTAAAATAGTAAACACCGTTTAACCAATTTTGTGTAGTGATAGACTCCTCTTTTTTGGTGACTTGGTAAGTGTACTGTAATTGCCCTAGTTGATTATATACATTAACAGTACGATTTTGCTCATTTTTAAATTGCATGAGAACTGCTTCATTGGCAGGATTAGGCACTAATTGAATAAAATTGGTATTAACAATATTTTCTTTAATACCTATTGTTGAAATGCCATTAATATTTACATTATCAATAAAAATATTGTTACCTCCGCCATTGTTTGTAAACACAAATTTAAAATACCAATTAGAGCTTAAATAAGAATCATCAATCATAATGTTCTCGGTTCTCCATTCGTTACTACCCGGTGCCGGAGTGTAAGATGAACTAATGTTAGTTGAAATAGTTTTTAATGTATTTCCAGCCTTATTGTATAACTGAAACCAACTTTTACCACAGTCATTAGAAACTTGAACTGTTAATCTATCTGTATTTGGCGTATAACTTGTTGCAGCATAATGTAACTTAAAAGAAAGTGTAACTGAAGATGCCGCACCCATGTCAATAGACGGCGAAATTAACTCATCTATAGCCGGTGCAGATTCGTTAAAGACACCTAAAGCAACGCATTTTGCCCCACTAAAATTAGTGCTACTTGTAATACCCCATGGCGTTAAATTATCTCGGTTAACAACTGTCCATGCGTTATTAAAGTTAAACTGATTTTCGAAACCTTCGGTAAAAGGAAACGAATACAAAGTATTAGCAGTATTATTTAAGATATAGACATGATTTGTAAAGGTGGCTGTTTTACTACTTGATAAATAATTTTTTGTCAAATCAACAGAATACACACCAGGAACACTATATACAACCTTAGCTATGCTGTCTGTTGTGTTAACGGAGGAACCCCCATTAAAATTCCAATTTCTAGAAGTGCTTAAACCACCATAGGAATTATCGGTAATTTTTACAGTATCTCCAACACAAGCAATGATTGCGCCATAGGGCAGAATCGCGGGATTGGCACAACAAGTCGGTGGGTAAACGTAAGGGTCTGCAGTTCCAGTTGCATTCAAATTACTAGTACTCCATAAATTATTTCTGTTAGATACGGGAGAGTTGATCGCTGCCGTCATGCGTGCAACTTGACCTGCACTGAACATGTTTAAGCAATTGCCATTAGTGTAATCCATATAATTGGTGTACATTTCTCCATTTGCACCGGTGCCACAAGTGTTATTTGCTTTATACGGGAAGTTAGGACAACCACTATTGGATGTTTCATGAATTGGTGTATCGCTTACAAAATCATTCCCGCAATTGGCATCGCCCCAAATATGTCTTAAATTAAACCAATGTCCTAATTCATGAATCAAATAACGACCCTTGAAATTACCCCAACCTGAGTTAGTTGCTGCTGTCCCAATACTTCCAATTAAATCACCTCTGATATTGATTCCATCTAGTGTAGGCGCACCTCCCGGAAAGGTTGCATACCCTCCACCTTGACATGGAAGTGATGTTGCATAACGCATTGATTGGACAATCCAGATATTTAAGTACTGATCACTTGGCCAGTAACTTAAAGATTTGACATCATCATTGTAAAAGGAACAATTGGTTAATTCATTATAAATACGATTAATGCCATTGGTACAATTACCTTGCGGATCTTTAGTTGCTAATCTAAAAGTTACATTGAACGGCGCGGCCAATGGTTTAAATACTAATGGAGTTAAAATTGTATCAGCTTGTTGGCGCTTAAATTCTGCGTTTAAAATGTTTACCTGATTTACAATTTGTGCATCTGAGATATTTCCTGAGCCAGTTGTGTAGATAACATGAAACACAACCGGTATAGTGTAGCCTGTTGAACTCATTTTTAAATTTGAAGATGTGTAAGACTTCGTATACTCTTCCAATATCTTTTGATTTTCAGCAAAAGTTTTATCCTTAATTAGCATCTGTTCATAATTTTCGTGGCTTAAACAGTTATGTTGGTTTTGAGCAAAAAGGGCTATGCTTAAAAGAAGTAAAACGCTTAGGTAATTTATTTTTTTCATAATTTTTATTTATTAAATCCGAAATTAATTGTTTCGGGGTAACTATTATGTGCCAGTGCATAAAAGGTGTAACCTAATGCAAGCCCAATAGCACCAGTAATTACACTGTGTGTCCTACGTTTACTTCTGGCAACACGTTCATACCCTAGAACATAGGAGTCGTATTCAATATACATGGGATTGCTAACTGTTTTTGATTTTACTTTTACTTTTGGTAATCCAACGAGGGCAAAATAAGTAAAAGGAGCTGCAGGACCGAAAAAGGTTCCGGTTGCACCGCCAACAAAGCCAGCAATTCCGCAGCCAATCATGCTTCCTAAAGGTTTAAATCCTTTTCGAGCATCTCTTTCTCCTTTTGTATAATACCACATTTCTTCACGAGTAAACCAATTGTTTTTGGTGCTATCCTGCTGGTAGTAATAGCGTTTTATACCGGATGAGAATAATACCATGTAAATATCTTCAAGTTCATAGTGTAATTTTTTGTTTGGTTTTTCCGGATGATTAATAGTTACAGCTCCTAACAAAGTATCAATAATGGTTTCACCAACTATTTGACCATTCATTAAGTAAATAGTATCCTTCACTTGTGCTAAAATAGGTTTAAAACAAATGGAAATAAAAAAAGCAATTAGTGCGTACCTAAGTTTCATATTCAAACAAATATACAAAAAACAAACGGTTGGTTCGCGTGATACGATTTTGAAAGAAATCAGATTTCGACTAATAATTGATAACCTGTTCAACAATATTTTCGGGAAGCTGTCTTTCTTGATATTGTTGATTTCTAAGCTGAGGTACAAAGCCAGCCTCACTAATTGCATCTTGAATTGTTTTATAGGTGAAGCGATGCGGCGCACCGGCAGCACTTACAACATTTTCTTCAATCATAATACTTCCAAAATCATTAGCGCCGGCATGTAAACATATTTGAGCAGTTTCTTTTCCAACTGTTAACCAACTGGCCTGAATGTTAAGGATGTTTGGTAACATTATTCTGCTCAAGGCCAACATTCGGATGTATTCATCTGCACTTACATTATTTTGAATACCTTTAACACGTTTTAATAAAGTACCATCATCTTGAAATGGCCAAGGAATAAAAGCCAAAAAACCTTTAGCGTTTTGAGGCTTTTCACTTTGAACTTGTCTTAACCAAACTAAATGTTCAAATCGTTCGTAAATTGTTTCAACATGCCCAAACATCATCGTTGCGCTGGTTGTGATGTTTAATTGATGAGCTGCACGCATGACATCAAGCCACTCGCGACCTGTGCATTTACCTTTGCTGATTAATCGTCTTACTCTATCGTTTAATATTTCGGCGCCTGCTCCCGGTAAGCTGTCTAATCCGGCATCTACTAAAGCTTTTAATACTTCGGTATGAGTACTTTTTTCTAGTTTGGTAACATGGGCTATTTCCGGTGGACCAAGAGAATGTAATTTGATTTGTGGAAATAAGCGTTTAATCTCTTTAAATAGGTTGGTGTAAAAACTAAGTCCCAAGTCAGGGTGATGCCCACCTTGTAAGAGTAGCTGATCTCCACCAAGTTGGATTGTTTCTTCTATTTTTTTAATATAGGTTGGGATATCAGTAATGTAGGATTCAGGATGACCAGGAATTCGATAAAAGTTACAGAATTTGCAATTGGCAATACAAACATTGGTAGTGTTTAAATTACGATCAATTTGCCAAGTTACTTTTGGTGAATTATTTTTTTGAATTTTTCTTAGTTCGTTTGCAACAAACATTAATTCGGTGGTTTGTGCATGCTCATATAAAAACACCCCTTCTTCAATACTCAAAAACTCAAATTTTGAGGCACGACTTAATAAACTATTCACATTCATAATGATACAAAGATAACAACCAATTTAACGTGTTGTTGATAAATACAAGGAATAATTTAAAACGAATCTATCAAAAGAATTTTTTCGCTACGAGACCTTATTGAAATAAGACCTCATAGGTTCAAAGTAAAATTCTTTCCAACCATCCAAATATTTTTTACCATCGCCTGGTTGTAAATGATAGTGGTAAAGCTCTAAGGTTGTTTTACCATTTTTTTCTTTAAAAGATAACTCTAGAATTGAATCTTCTGCATCAACTGCAAACTCGCTTGTTCGCCAACTTTGTTTGATGAATTGATTTTCTCTAAGTTCGAGATTTTTACCTGAAATATAACCATCCCAGGCTGTAAAATTTCCGCCAATTTTTGAATTTACTTTTGCAACTCCTCCCGTAAAAGCACTGTGAGATTTGCTGTTAAGCCAAGCTTTAAAAAGTGTTTTAGCCTCAACAGGGAGAGTAACTGATAGTTTAATTTTTTCCATAAGATTACTCATTATCTAAAGTAAGACAATTTTTTAACCCATTTTATTCATTTGGAAAACCAAATGAATAAACGATGTAAGAAAATCAACCATTTGTTCAGAAATACCTAGAACCCAAAAGATGATTTTCTAAATCGGGATAAACCCAACTAATGCAGTTAGTTCGGCTCATGCTTCGCCTTCTAATGCATAAATTGGGGTTAAAAAAAATAATTTGGAAAGCGCTTTTTAGTCTGAATAAATTTATATCAACTGTTTGTTAAAAGCATAAATTGCTTCACTCGTTATAAATATAATTAAAGAATCGTTAAAATTCCAATAAATCAAATATGATTGACAAAATCAAACCAACTAACAATAAATTGTTACTATTTCTTTTTAAATAGAGATAAAATATTTATTGCCTGTTTTAACTTTGGTTTAAGTAATAAAAACAACACAGCATGGAAATGAATTTTTTGGCCATATTAGTAGCAGCCTTGGTGCCTATGGTTATGGGTTTTATTTGGTATAACCCAAAAGTTTTAGGTAATGCATGGATGCGAGCTTCTGGTTTAAGCGAAGAGAAAATGAAAAGTGCTAACATGGCATTAATTTTTGGATTGAGCTTTATTTTAAGCTTTTTATTGGCATTTTTTTCACAGGTTCTGGTAATTCATCAATTTCATGTTTCCGCAGCATTTTTTGACTATCGTGAACAATTAAAGGATATTAATTCAACCGAAGGTGCGCTCTTCAAACAGGTAATGGACCTAATTGGCACCAGTCATCGTACTTTTAAACATGGCGCTTTTCATGGAATATTAAGTGGTTTATTTATTATTACACCGATTTTAGCTACCAATGCATTGTTCGAACGTAAAGGTTTCAAATACATCGCCATCAATGCAGGTTACTGGATTATTTGTTTGGCCATCATGGGTGGCATTGTTTCCGGCTGGATGTAATTTAAACCCAAGTAAAAACGACCTAAAATTCGCAAGTTGCTTTTTTGTATGGTCTTATTAATTCAAACGTATTCAATACAATTATGCCGTTTATCAAGATTGACTTATTTTGTAAATTCTATTGAAAGATTAAAAGGTATAAGGATTTCAATAAAATTATTTTAAACCTTTTCTATTTTATAACATCTAATCTGAAATGAGAGCACTTATTTTATCAGATGTTAATTCCATACACACACGTAAATGGGTAATCGCATTAGCATCTAATGGCATTACCATCGGTTTGTTTAGTTTAACCAAACCCAATAAAAATTATTTTATTGGGTTTGAGAATGTACAGGTATTTTTATTTGAACAACAGGCCTCAAGCGGCTATCCTGAACAAGCTTACAAAAAGCATTTTTTTAAAATTATAAAATTACTAAATCGCGTAATTAAGGATTTTAAACCAAACATTGTGCACGCTCATTATGCCAGTAGTTATGGCTTGTTGGGGGCTATGTTGGTTAGGAAACCATTTGTATTATCGGTTTGGGGGAGTGATGTATATGAATTTCCAAAACGAAGTTTGTTTCATCAAATATTATTTCGGTTTAGTCTAATGAGAGCTCAAGCCATCACATCAACCAGCCATATAATGGCTAAGGAAGTACGCAGATATACGAGTAAGCGAGTTGATGTTATTCCGTTTGGTGTTGAGCAATCTTTTTTTGAAATTGCTGAAAGAAAGCTTGGGCAAAACATTACAATAGGTACAATTAAATCTTTAGAGATAAAGTATGGTATTCATGTATTATTGGAGGCTTTTGCATTGGTTAAAAACAGACTAGATCAACCCGAATTGAAACTCAGAATTATCGGAGAGGGTAGTCAGGCAGATGCCTTAATCTTACTGGCAAAAAAACTTAATATTTGTAACGATGTTGAATTTGTTGGAACTATTGCTCATGAAGATTTGGCTATTGAACTTCAAAATATCGATGTTTTTACAGCTTTGTCTGTAGACAATAGCGAAAGTTTTGGCGTGTCGGTTGTTGAAGCAATGGCAGCAGGTAAGCCAATTGTTGTTTCGAACGCCGGTGGGTTAAAAGAAGTTATTGAAGCAAACTGCTCAGGCTTGGTTGTTCAAATGAATGATGCAAACGAGGCCGCTAATGCTTTAATTAAACTAATTCAAAACAAACATTTGGCATTAAAGTTAGGACGTGCAGCGCACGAACGTGCTTTAAAAAAATATCAATGGAAATATAATCAAGATCAGATGCTGGCACTTTATTCTTCATTATTGGTTGATTACAGTTTTGATGCAGAATGGCATGCAGAGGAATTTAAAATAAAGGATGTATTTAAGGCCGCTTGATTAATTTGAATTCAACAATCGGATAATTGTTAAAGTAATGTTTTCAAATGAGGGCATTTCAATTCTTAATTATATATGAAATGTCCTTTTTTCAGTCAGGTAGATATTCATTTCAAAAATATGATGTAATTTTATTACTATTGGGTTATTCGTTAAAACAAAGTTTGATGTTCACATGTTTAAGATGAAATTCACTTTTTAAAAATGAAAATTTTATTGTATACACTTGCTTTCGGCTTTCTGACATTTACTCAACCAACAACTAATTGGGAAATTAAATCTGGCTATCAAATTAAGTTTGATGGTGGAAAAGTAAAGGGAACTTTTCATGGGCTTCAAGGCGATATCAGTTTTGACGAAAATGATTTAACGCATTCAAAAATAGAGGTTGTGGTAGATGTTACAACCATTAATACTGGAAAAAGCGTTATGAATGAACATGCTAAAAATGAAAGTTGGTTTAATGCAAATAAGTATCCAAATATTACATTTAAGTCTTTAGAAATTAAAAAATTGAACAACGGATTTTCAGTTTTAGGCGAGTTAAACATGCATGGCGTAAAAAAAGCACTTTCATTTCCTTTTCGCTACAAACAAACAGATTCGGGTGCTTTGTTTGAAGGGCAATTTAAAGTTAACAGAAAAGATTTTGGCATCAATGGAAATGCTTTTGGTTTTATGGTAGGAGATTTATATACCGTTGATTTAGCAATTCCGGTAAAAAAGAAAAAGTAAATAAAATTTTAAAGGTAGCCTTTATTACAAGAGATGATCTTTTAGATTTCGTTTTGAATTAGGAGCTTTGTTGGCATCATAAAGTCAAAATAGCTTAACTTTAATAACATCAATTTACCTTCTGAAACGTTTTTTGTTCGATTAGGAATTTTAAATAATTGAATATCAGTAAATTGAATTACAACCTGGTCATTTTTATTTACTTAATTAATTATATCTTTGCAGCCTAACTAATAAACTATGACGTATTTAGATTTCGAGAAACCGATTCAGGATTTGGAGGGAGAATTGGTAAAATTAAGAGAAGTTAATAGTAAAAGTAAGGTAAAATTAGACGACAAGGTAAAGGAATTGGAAGATGAGATTGTTTCTAAAACCAAGGAATTGTATTCATCTCTTACTCCATGGCAGCGCGTTCAGGTTAGTCGTCATCCCGAAAGACCTTACACGCTTGCATACATTGATTCTATTTCTAACAAAACATTTATTGAGTTGCATGGTGATAGGACTGTAGCTGATGATAAAGCCATGGTTGGTGGTTTTGGCGAGATTGATGGGCAAACAGTTATGTTTATCGGTCAACAAAAAGGTATAAATACCAAGATGCGCCAAATTCGCAGGTTTGGAATGGCTAATCCTGAGGGTTATCGTAAAGCACTTCGATTAATGAAGTTAGCTGAAAAATTTAATAAACCTATTGTTACATTTATTGACACACCCGGAGCTTATCCGGGTTTAGAAGCTGAAGAAAGAGGCCAAGGTGAAGCCATAGCCAGAAATTTACTCGAAATGTGTCAATTAAAAGTACCTGTTATTTGTATTATTATTGGCGAAGGGGCCAGTGGTGGTGCTTTAGGAATTGGAATTGGAGACAAAGTATTGATGTTAGAAAATACTTGGTATTCGGTAATTAGCCCTGAAAGTTGCAGCAGTATTTTATGGCGCAGCTGGAATTTTAAAGAGAAAGCTGCAGAGGCACTTAAATTAACAGCAACGGATATGAAAAAAAATGGCTTAATTGATGGTGTAATTGAGGAACCTATTGGCGGAGCGCACCGTAATCCGGAACAAATTTTTGAGAACGTCAAATCAGAAATTAAAAAACATTTAAAAGATTTAGAACTGCTCTCACCTCAGCAGCGAATTGATAGTAGAATAGAGAAGTTCTCTAGCATGGGAGTTGTACACGATTTAAACGATTAATAATTAATAACAAATAAAATGGCAGACACAGGCGACATTAACGTAGGGTCCATTATCAGATTTAATGGAGAATTAGTTCAAATTATGGAGTATCAACATCGCACTCCGGGTAATTTACGTGCATTTTATCAAGCAAAAATGCGCAATTTAAAAACAGGTAAACAAACCGAAAATCGTTTCAGAAGCGGCGAATCTGTTGAAATTGTGAGAGTTGAATACAAAATGATGCAATACATTTACAACGAAGGAGATTTTGCTGTTGTAATGGATAATGAAACTTACGAACAAGTGCATGTACCTATTGTAATGTTTGGTGATGGTGGTAAGTTTTTAAAAGAGGGAATGGAAGTTAAAATTAGTTTTGAAGGAGATGAAGTAATTGTTGCAGAACCTCCAACTTTTATTGAAGCACAAATTACCTACACCGAACCTGGTGTTAAAGGGGATACTGCTACTAACACTTTAAAGCGCGCCACAATTGATACCGGTACAGAAATAATGGTTCCTTTATTTTTTAACGAAGGAGACTGGGTTAAAATAGACACTAGAACAGGTGATTACGTTGAGAGATTAAAAAAATAAAAATTTCACCAATTAAAGTTAAAGCGAAGTTAGTTACTTCGCTTTTTTTGTAATTTTAATTTTGAAGTGAAATTAAAACTCTTTCTAATGGCATCCCTTTTTCAACTAGGGAAATTATCCGCTCAAACTTTTGAAATAGAACAAGTGGAGCAATTGTTTCGTCCGAGGCTAAAGTTCGATACAAAATATTTATTCGATAGCAAATTTGCCGATACCAGCGGGACCTTTAATTCAAAAGAAGCCAATGCAGTTGTAACTTTTCCTATTAAAACAAAGTTGGATGCCGATTTAAAATTAGATTTAAGCAGTTTAAAATTAAAGGATATTTTAAAAAAAAGTGTCCGCCTGAGAGCCTCACAAACAATGGGTGTTGTGAGAGTAAATGCAAGGCAGGTAAATGTTGGTTTTGATTCATTGCCACTAAAAAATAACTACACTGTAGCTGCAGGATTACTTGGCACTTGGTTAACTAAAAAATACAGAGTTGGTTTTTACAGTGCTAATTTGGCTTTAGCTGAGCAAGACAGAACCTTCAATAAGATGATTCCCAGAGTAAGCGGCGTAATTGGTCAATTGCACATCAGGGGCTTAAGGAAAAATTATTTTTATGGAATGGCAGTTTCTTATAGTGATGGTTTGTTTGTGCCCGCACCTTTTTTTGGCGGCAGTGTGCCTATTAGCAATCACTTTGTTTTTAATTATATTTTGCCGGTTCAGCTTAACGTACAATATAAAACGAATAAACTGTTAATTACAACTGGCGTGAGTGCAGATGGTTACCGCACAGGTATGGAATTTCAGCGTCAAAGGGTTAATGTGAATTACACTTCGGGATTAGCCTACGCAAGTTTTCGTTACAAATTCAACAAAATATTTGTGGTTAGGGTAGAAGGAGGTTATGTGTTTTATCAAAATTGGCGTTATACCGAAAATGATTTGTACCGTACTAACTTTAATTTAAACCCCGCCATTTATGCGCAAGTTGGCTTTAATGTATTATTCGATAAATCCCTATTTGAGAAGGTGCTTGACAATTTTATAAATAAATAGACCACATTTTAGTAATAAACGTATTTTTATGCTCAACAATTCATGATTTGTTTTGACTAACTCAATTAAAATAATTTTCTTCGTCCTACTCCTTACAGTTTCTTGCAAGCAAAGTGCTGATAAGACAGGAACTGAGGAATCAGAGATTCTGGCAAATGTTGGTGATCAAAAATTAACGAAGACACAGTTTTTAGATGCAGCTATTAAAACATTAAATAGCTCTGATAGCGCGGAAATGGCCAAACAACAATTAAATGCCTGGTTAACGGAAGCCATATTTTATGAAGAAGCGAAGTCAAAATTATTAGAGGAAGAAGTAGATATTGAATCCCAAGTGAATGATTACAGAAAAGAACTGGTAAATCATATTTATCAAACAAAATTAATTGAAGCTAATCTTGATACTAACGTCAGCGCAGGGGAGATCGAGGCATATTATAACAACCATCTTGATAATTTTATTTTAAAGGATAACATTGTTAAAGTAAATTATTATAAAATTCCGCTTAAAGCTCAGGGGCTTGAGAAAATGAAACGACTTTTGAATGCTACCTCAGAAAAGGATAAATTGCAACTGGCAAATTTAGCATTACAGTATGCGGAGAATTTTTTCAACAGCGATAGTACCTGGCTTTATCTGGAAGATATCAAAAAAGAGATTCCTAACCTACGCGAACAGCCCGATTTGGTACTTAATAAAGGTCGCGTAATGGAATTTAACGATGATTTTTACTTTTATTATTTGAAAATAAAGGATGAAAAAATACGAAATAGCCCATCTCCGCTCTCTTTTGAACGTCAAAATATTAAATCATTTATCATTAATAAGAGAAAAACGGATTTAATTAACCAATACAAAAAGCAATTATTTGAGAATTATTTGTCCAAAAACAAGCTAAAGTAGCCATTGAATTGTAATATTTGTTTGAAAATAGATTATTAATGTTTAAATTTGTGCAGTTTCGAGAATGTTTCAATAAAATATGTTTTTTGTTGTACTATCTAAAAACAAATTAAACATAAGTAAAGTTACCATAATCCCATCAATACTAATAAGGCAATCAAGTAAATATTTTAAGTGGTTTTAGATTGTTACACTTAACAATACTAACAATTAACAATCAATAATAATCGTCTAGCAAGACACAAAAAACACAAAAATGAAAAAAGGAACAGTTAAATTTTTTAATGAAACAAAAGGTTTCGGATTTATTAAAGCAGAAGATGGCGAAGAAATTTTCGTTCATGTAACCGGCTTAAAAAATAAAATCCGCGAAAACGACGTCGTAACATTTGACGTAGAAAACGGTAAAAAAGGATTAAATGCCGTTAACGTTACATTATCTGCTTAATCAATTCAGTTAAATGAATAAATACGAAACCAAAGCCTTTGAAAGCTTTGGTTTTTTTATTATAATTGCTTACTAAAATAGACTAATGAAAACAATTCAATTTATTGATAAAGACAAAAATAAGTTGCAATTTTTTGCCACTTTAAGAAGCCGTGTTGATGGTTATTTTAAAGAAAACCAAATTTCTAAAAATTATAATTCAGGAATGGTAATAAAAACTATTACTTTATTGGCACTTTACATTCTTCCGTTTGTTTTTATTCTGTTCTTTAGCCAAATGGCTTGGTTAACAATTGTATTGTTCATAATCATGGGAATTGCTTTGGCAGGCATTGGCATGTCTATTATGCACGATGCTAATCATGGTTCCTATTCAAACAGCAGTAAAGCCAATTATTGGCTGGGACACACCCTAAATTTATTAGGCGGGGCTGTTATTAATTGGAAGTTACAGCACAACATTTTACATCACACTTACACAAATGTTACAGATTACGATGATGATATTGAAGATAAATTAATCATGAGGTTCTCCCCGCACACAGAGGTGAGATGGTATCATAAATTGCAACATGTTTATGCTTTTTTGTTTTACGGTATTCTTACACTTTATTGGGTGGTTTTAAAAGATTTTGTGCAGTATTCTAAATACACCAAAGCAGGGGTTAATAAGCTTAGCCCAAGTGAAAACCGAGTGGCCTTACTTAAAATTATTTTGAGTAAGTTGGTTTATTATGCTGTATTTATTATTTTACCAATTTTTATTTTAAAGGTTGAAACCGGCCCATATTTAATTGGTTTTTTCTTGATGCACTTTCTTGCCGGCTTTATTTTATCAGTTACTTTTCAGTTAGCTCACACGGTTGAACATACCAGCCACCCTTTACCAAATGAACATGGTACAATTGAGAACACATGGGCTATTCATCAATTAAACACAACGGTTAATTTTTCACGTCGCAATAAATTTATTTCCTGGTACGTGGGTGGTTTAAATTTTCAGGTTGAACATCATTTGTTTCCATCTATTTGCCATGTGCACTACCCTGCAATTGCGCCAATAGTTAAACAAACGGCTGAGGAATACGGCATACCTTATTTAGAGAATGAAACGCTGTGGCAAGCCATTAAATCACATGTTAATACATTAAGGCGTTTTGGTAATCCTGAATTGGCGGCTTAATTGCACACTTAGGTCTTAAATTCTTGGTTAAATCAACTTTTAATGGTTAAATTTGTTCCATTAAAAAAACACGTATGGCTACCGATAATTTTCAGGCACATGATTATTACTTAATGGATGAATTATTAAGTGATGAGCACAAATTAATTCGCGAAACTGCTCGCGCATGGGTAAAAAAAGAAGTTTCTCCAATTGTAGAGGACGCTTGTCAAACTACCACTTTTCCAAAACAATGGATAAAAGGTTTAGCCGAAATTGGCGCTTTTGGTCCATACATTCCTGCTGAATATGGCGGCCCGGGTTTAGACCAAATCAGTTATGGATTAATTATGCAAGAGCTTGAAAGAGGGGATAGTGGTTTACGTTCAACGGCTTCAGTTCAAAGTTCATTGGTAATGTATCCTATTTACGCTTATGGCAGCGAAGAACAAAAGAAGAAATACTTACCAAAATTAGCAACCGGCGATTTAATGGGTTGTTTTGGATTAACAGAACCTGATCACGGAAGTAACCCTGCCGGGATGATAACTAACTTTAAGGATGCCGGTGATGGCAAAAACGTTATTTTAAATGGCGCTAAAATGTGGATTAGTAATAGTCCGTTTGCCGATATTGCAGTAGTTTGGGCTAAAGACGAGGTTGGCGACATCAGAGGATTAATTGTAGAACGTGGTATGGCAGGTTTTACAACACCCGAAACGCATGGCAAATGGAGTTTAAGAGCCAGTTCAACCGGTGAGCTGGTATTTGACAATGTAAAAGTACCTAAAGAAAATATATTCCCGAATGTTAAAGGTTTAAAAGGACCTTTAGGTTGTTTAAACAGTGCCAGATTTGGTATTGCTTGGGGTGTTATTGGTGCAGCCATGGATTGTTACGATAGTGCGTTACGTTACAGTAAAGAGCGTGTACAGTTTGGTAAACCAATTGGCGCATTTCAGTTAACGCAAAAGAAGCTGGCAGAAATGATTACTGAAATTACAAAAGCACAATTGTTAACTTACCGTTTAGGGCAATTAAAAAATGAAAACCGTGCAACACCTGCGCAAATAAGTATGGCTAAACGCAACAATGTTAACATGGCTTTACAAATTGCACGCGAAGCCCGCCAGATACATGGTGGAATGGGTATTACGGGTGAATATCCAATTATGCGCCACATGATGAATTTAGAAAGTGTAATTACGTACGAAGGAACACACGACATCCACTTATTAATTACAGGGATGGATGTAACCGGCTTTAATGCTTTTGGTTAATCAACTTTTTACATAAATTTTAAAGCGACCAGTGATGGTCGCTTTTTTTTGTAACAATTTGGAAATTATAAAAACCCAATTTATGCAATAGAAGGCGATTCCGATAGCTATTCTCGCTACTCTGTATTTCCAAGCTTTAGCTTGGGTGCTAGCTAATGCTGCGCAGCAGTAACCATAGTTATAGCGATTTGTAATCGCCACTAAAATTCATTACATTTAAATGATTTAAAAGACAATTGTAAAATCATTTAATTTTGAAATTCCCTAGTTAGAAAAAATGCATACTGCATCAATATTCAAAAGGCTTTTATCTGCTAGGTTTAGAGAATATTTGTTTAAAATGAATAAATCCATTAATAATGGCCATCTACTGTTTTTTTTAATAATTTTTTTAGCAACTATTCTTTCTTTCAGTAAAAAGCATAATTACGATTTGCAGGAATGGGATGAATCGAGAAATGGTGTTAACGCTTATGAAATGTTAGTTACCCAGGATTATATTAATTTATATTACAACCATGAACTAGACACCTGGAATGCGAAACCACCTTTATTTATTTGGTTAATAGCCTGCTCTTATAAGGTTTTTGGATTCAATGAATTTGCATTAAGATTTCCCGCAGCATTAAGCACAATACTTTTTTTTATACTCTGTTTTTATTTTATTCAGTTATTTGAAAAGAAGATTGTTGCTTTTTTAACTTGTTTAGTATTACTATCATGTAAGGCAGTTATAGGAAACCACATAGGTCTTACAGCAGATTTTGACAGTTTATTAATCCTTTTTTTAACAGCTTCTACCTTGTTTTTTTTCAAATATGTTGAGTTAGGTAAGTCAAACGCTATATTTATTTGTGCAGTTTTTTTAGGACTTGCTTTTTATACCAAAGGTCCGGCTTCTTTTGTATTGGTTCCCGGGATGGGGCTATACCTGGTTGTTAAACAACAACTAAAATTATTGAAAGATTACAAATTGTGGCTGGCATTAGGAATTTATATTGCTTTCATATTTTCATGGATGATAATATTAAGCTTCTTTGGAAAAACTTCTCAAAAATCATATTACAATAGTGGAAGTACAGTTGAAACGATGTTTTATCACGATACATATCAACGATTAACCAACTCTAACTTTGATCAAGTTAACTCAAATGGAAAGACTAACTACTTGTTTTTTTTCGAAGTGTTAGATGCAAGACTTAATTTGTGGAATTATATATTTTACATCAGTGTAATTATTGGCATATGGTCTTTGTATAAGTTTAGAAAAAATGCCTTGGTTTATATTAAAAATAAAGCAAACACAATGACAGTATTTTCTATTTGTGTTGTGACTCCTTTAATTATTGTTTTGACCCTTGCTTCTACAAAAAATTTTTGGTATTTAGCCCCAACGTTTATGTTTATCGCATTAATAACTACCAAGGGCATTTTATATTTAGCAGGTAAGTGGAAAAAAGTTAAAATAGTTTTCGTTTTATTATTTTTATTTACAATAGCAAGGCATTGTTATTATCTTTATGATCTACCAACTTTAATGCATGCTGCATTTACAAATAACGAGATTTTGAAAAATAAAAAGGTAGTTGTGATTGGCAGATTGAAACAAGATTTGCTTTTATATTTAAATTGGTTGAAAACTGAAATAAATTTTCAACCTACTACAGAAAATTATAAAGCTGAACCGGGGGCATTGGTTATTTTTAATAAAGGTCAACCAATAAAAGAATTGCCATTTAAATTTGATCTAGTGCAAGATATGCAGGAATATTGGTTAGCGAGGGTAATTGCAGAAAAGCATTAGTTTAGGAGCATCCTTTTTTAGCTAGTTAAATATTTGGTTATTTCCAATGGTTGGAATTTCAGTGAATCCAATTAAATATTAAACAAAAAAAGCGACAATCACTTGTCGCTTTTCAATAAAAAAATCAGGTAAACTTACGCACCAATTAAGGCTTTGTATGCATCAGCTGATAATAATTCAGCCACTTCTGAAGCATTCGTCATTTTTAATTTAATCATCCATCCTTTTCCGTAAGGGTCGTTATTTACGCTTTCTGGCGCCGAATCAATGTCTTTATTAACTTCCAATACTTCACCTGTTAAAGGCATAAATAAATCGCTAACTGTTTTTACCGCTTCAACAGTTCCAAATACAGCTTCTTTGCTAACGGTTTCACCAATCGTGTTAACATCTACGTAAACAATGTCGCCTAATTCGCGTTGCGCAAAATCAGTAATACCTACAGTTGCAACATCGCCATCTATTTTAACCCACTCGTGGTCTTTTGTGTACTTTAATTCAGAAGGAAAATTCATAGTTTAATTTTTTATGGATACAAATGTAATGCTTTGTTATAAAAAAACGCATCTTTTTAATAACCTGTTAATTTTTATTTGAGTTTAATTTTTTCTACTTGTAATACCTCTCTTGTAACCTCATCATATGCAAACGCTACAATACTAATGTTTTTTGGTACAAATTTATTGTCAAGCGTATAAGAAGGTAAATTTATAATTAAAGAGTCGTTTGGCAGAATAGGTGTGTTCTTTAATGTTTGTCCCCAACTACCGTTTAAAGAGGCACGCAGCACATACATGTGCACGTAATCGAATTTGGTTTGTGATCCGGAAGGTAAATCATAATCAGTTTGTGGTGAGATAATACTATCCTCCGTTAAAATCACATTAAGTTTAACGTTATTGTTATGACTTATTTTAAACTTTGCTTTAACATCAACCAGCAATGCTTTGGTTGTTTCAATATAGTTTCTTGTTAAAGTAAGGCCGAGTATGTAAGGATCGTTTTTAGCTAATCCAAAATTAGAAGCCCAACTTGTTTCACCAACGGTTAATCCGCCTCCGAAGTCTTTACGGTTAATAATACCACTTGGGTAAGCACCAATGTTAAAACCTGCTGAAGAAGACCAATCATTTCCTACCGGTGTTCTAAATTCGTAAGTATAGGTGCCAACAGCATCAGCCTTTGCAAAATTTCCGGAGTGAATCACAATTGGTACAATAGTGTTAGGATTATCTTTGTAGAGATTTTTAAGAACAGCACCGGCTCTTGGGCAATTCCCACATTTGTGCCCACTGTAGTCTTCCATCATCACCTTTCTAACAAGGGTTTGTGTAACAGGGCCCTCAGGCTGGTTAGTTGCGTTTTGAACGGGATCATTTATTTTATCACAAGAAGTAAATAAAACACCTAAGGTGGCAATTGATAAAAGTTTATTAATATTTTTCATAGACTTCGTTTTTTAATTTTAGTTACTGTTTTTAGTTACTGTGTTAAAGCTTTTTAGAGGCTATTAAATAATTCTTTTATGTAAAGGTACTAAAAACTACTGGTAATTGAAATAGCTACACCATTACTAGCCGGAACAACCCTACAAACGCCTCCAACACAAAAAATACCGGCTCGTTGCTTGCCATAACTTACGCTAATTCTGTGAGGCCCAGCGGTATAGCCCGCGCTACCGTACAAGTAATGTAATCTTAAGTCTGAAACTGCATTACCATAATTGTATTGGTCTAGAATCGCTAAAAAAAAGTGAGAGTTAGGCGTCCACTCAAGCATTCCGGTAACCCAACTACCTAAATTTTTAGCATCCGAGTTATCGGTTAGTAAGCACTGTGTTTCAAAGCGAATGGCAGATGATGATTTATATTTATAGGTTAAATCAATTACGCCAATGTTGGAGTGAATGTTTTTGTAACCCGCATTAATTGAACCAAATTGAACAATGTTTTTGTTATAAAACTGTCTGGCAAACAAAAATGTTCCCTTAAATTTTTTACTAAATTTTTTATTTATTTCAATAAAAAAATCGGAGTATAAATCTGTGCCAAACTCAGTGTATTTTGTTCGATACAAAGTCATAGTTGTTGTACTATCGTTTACGCCATTTTGTTTTAAGCCATTGGCGTGTGAAATATTTAACGTAATATCCATTCCATATTTACCACCCAGTAAACTTCCTTTTTTAGCTTTATACTGTATTTCTGCCATGCCGCCAACTTCGCCTTTTGGCTGTGTAGCGTATGGATTAAAGGCTGGCATTAAATAAGTGTGTTGTTTGGTGGTGGCAGGTAAAAAATTAATTAATAAATTTTGTAAACTGGCATCCCTGTCACTTCTAAAGCTAAAATTATCAATTCGTTTTCCTTGCAACAAAATTGAAAATCCATTCATGGCGTAGGATGCAGAAACAAATAAGGCCTCGCCGGTTTTATAGCTGTAATAGGTTTTACCATTGGCCACACTTCTGATGTCGGCACTTGGATCATTTTCTTTGTGAATGTACTCTGCAAAGAAATTAAAGCCTTCATTAATAATATTTAATCGTCCGCCATAGGCACCAACGTTTTGAGGTAAATTAAAATTTGGATCTAAATCTGCCTGATACTTACTTACAAAACTACCGCCTAAAATAACTTTGGTTTTGATGCTGGCTGCTGCACTGTCAAGCAGTTCATTCACGTTAATTTCTCCATCAACACCTCGCACAATGCCGGCACCGGTTGAAAAAAATGTACGCTGTCTGCCGGTTAGTGCTTTTAGGGTTATGCCTTTATATGGATTGGAAATGATGCGAAAACCGTCAAGCGCATTGTCGTAAAGCAATCCCGGTTCGTAATAGGTTCTAAAAATCAACCCACTGCCAAATTGTTCGTAGATATGGCCAATAGTTATATCCAGTAAATCATCCTGATATCTCACAAAACGATTCACAATACCCTGACCCTTGTATCTTGGATCGAAACCTTGCATCACATTATTATAGGCTTCGTACCTTAAACCGGCACTAAATTTACCACGCTGGTAGTTAATATTACCAAAGGCATTACTTAGCATTTTTTCGGGTACTTTTGGTGCACCAATTAAGCTATCAGGGTTATAATATTGTGCGTCAATTTGAAAGTTACCGTGAATGGAATTTACTTCATCTGCAATTGTGGTTTGTGCGGAAGTGTTAAATGGATTTAGAAATAATAAGAATAAAAAAGTAGCGAAACTGCTACTTTTATATGGAGTGTTTTTCATTACACAAAGAAAAACAATTTTTTAATAAAGCGTTAATTTTAGTGTGTCAACTTTTCGCCACTCATCACTTTTTTAACGTTCTCATATAATTTTGTTTCGTCGCCCTCACTGTATGAGTTGTGGCTCCAAACAATTTTACCCGAACCATCAATTATAAAGGTATGTGGCACGTTATTTACATTCATGGCACGCTTAAAATCTTGGTTTTCATCAATGTATACTTCGTATTCCCAGCCTTTGCTTTTTACATCGGTTACTACTTTTCCACTACTACGTGCGTCATCAATACTGATTGCAATTAATTTAACACCTGTTTCTTTTTGCCAATCCGTGTAGTTTTCGGCAATCGCATCTAATTCTTTTTTACATGGTTTGCACCAAGTAGCCCAGAAGCTGACAATGATTGGTTTTCCATTATTGGTAAATGTTGTACTGCTTACCTTACTGCCATCTAATTTTTTTAAAGTTGCCGTAGGAATTTTATCTCCATCGCCGGCAAAAGCGGATAAAGTCATTAAAGCAAATGCTACTGTGCTAAGAATTATTTTTTTCATGTTATTAATGGTTTAAATTCTGTTATTGATTTCAAATATTGAGCCAAATTTAATTTTTTAACATTTTTAGCAAATTGCCCAGTTTCTCTTTTAGCTCGGTTCTTGGAACAATTTTGTCTAAAAAGCCGTGTTCCAATACAAACTCAGCTGTTTGGAAACCTTTTGGTAAATCTTTGCCAATGGTTTCTTTAACTACACGCGGACCTGCAAAGCCGATTAAGCTGCCCGGCTCGGCAATGTTTAGGTCGCCAAGCATGGCGTAACTTGCAGTAACGCCACCTGTGGTTGGATCTGTTAACAATGAGATGTAAGGTAATTTATGCTGAGCTAATAAACTTAATTTGGCAGAGGTTTTTGCCATTTGCATAAGGCTAAAGGCAGCTTCCATCATACGAGCACCGCCACTTTTACTGATTATCAGAAGAGGCGATTTGGTTTTAATACAGAAATCTATTGATCGTGAGATTTTTTCTCCAACAACACTGCCCATACTGCCACCAATAAAATTAAAATCCATACAACATACAACTAATGGCTGATCATTTACTGTGCCGTAAGCACTTCTGAGGGCATCTTTCAAATCAGTTTTTTTAATTGTATCTGTTAATCGATCTGTATATTTTTTGGTATCAGTAAAATCTAGGGGGTCGCCACTTACTAAATTTTCATGCAACTCTGTAAATTGATTATTGTCAAAAATAACTTCAAAGTATTCTTTACTTCCAATTCTTTCATGGTATCCACAATCACTGCAAACATACTTATTGTTGGCGTGATCCTGTGAGGTGTGTATTTTTTTACAAGACGGACATTTATACCAGAGACCTTCAGGTGTTTCTTTTTTCTCTTTTGTAGAGGTAGTAATACCTTCTTTTAATCTTTTAAACCAACCCATTTTTTGAAATTATAAATTATAAATTATAAATTTTAAATGTTCTAATTCAACATTCAAAATTTATCATTCAACATTCCTTAAGCTATCGTAATTGTGTTATCAAGATATACATCCTGAATGGCATTAAGTAGAGACACTCCATCTTTTAATGGCTTTTGAAATGCTTTTCTTCCTGAAATTAGTCCTTGGCCTCCAGCACGTTTATTAATAACTGCGGTTGTAACCGCCTCTGCTAAATCACTTGCGCCTTTACTTTCTCCACCACTGTTTATTAATCCCATTCTGCCCATATAACAATTAGCAACTTGATAACGGCATAAATCAATTGGATGATCAGTTGTTAATTCAGAGTATACTTTTGGATGTGTTTTACCATGACCAATTGCATTATAACCACCATTTCTATCAGATAATTTTTGTTTAATGATATCTGCTTGAATGGTAACACCTAAATGGTTAGCCTGACTTGATAAATCCGCTGCAGTATGATAATCTACGCCATCCTTTTTAAAATCAGAGTTTCTTGTATAGCACCAAAGTATTGTTGCCATGCCAAGTTCATGCGCTCGCTCAAAAGCTTGAGCAACTTCAATTATTTGTCGCCCACTTTCGGCCGAACCAAAATAAATTGTAGCACCAACCGCAACAGCACCCATATTCCATGCATCTTCAACCGAACCAAACATGATTTGGTCAAATTTATTTGGATATGAAAGGAATTCGTTATGGTTTATTTTTACAATAAATGGAATTTTGTGGGCATATTTTCTTGAAACAGAGGCTAGAACGCCATATGTTGACGCAACCGCATTGCATCCGCCTTCAATAGCTAATTTAACTATGTTTTCACTATCAAAGTAAATTGGATTAGGAGCAAAGCTAGCACCTGCGCTATGTTCAATGCCTTGATCAACAGGAAGTATACTCATATAACCTGTGTTTGCCAATCTACCGGTTCCGTATAGTTGTTGCAAACTTCGCAATACCTGTGGATTTCTGTTACTTTGCATAAAAATGCGATCTACAAAATCTGCACCAGGGGCGTGAATAGTTGATTTAGGAATTGTTTTGCAGTTATGGTTTAGTAAACTGTCTGCTTTATCGCCTAATAGTTGTGCAATTGAATTAGCCATTTTAATAAATTAAGGGTATAAATATAATAAAAAAAACCCCGCCAATGATTGGCAGGGCTATTAATTCGAAAGAAATTATTCAGCTACCATTACCATTTTGAATGGTACGTTGATGATGGCTTGATAATCTTCACCAGCTTCAAGCATATCTTCATCATCTTCTTCATAATGCCAGTTGATTGTAACAGCACTACCTCCTTTATGGATGCTTTCTAGTTTTTTGAAAACATCTAAAATACATTTAGATGATGAGGTGTTAAAATACTCCAATTGCACATTAACAGTAGTGGCAGGTTTAGCCGCACTTGAATACTTATCTAGTGAATCTACTAAAGGTTTGTAAAATTCAATTGAATTTTCAGGAATTGAGCGACCTTTAATTTCAAGTATTCCGGCATTTAAGTCAAAGCTGATACTAGGTGTTTTGGGTGTGCCTTCAATTGCGTATTTGTCCATAATTTGTAGTTTAATTATTAGTTATTTTAATATTGAGTGTAAAGAAAGAAACTTTATTGTCAATTTCCAAAAAATTGTAACCTATTTTTTCACCAGTTTTTCTGGCAATGTCAATCATGCCCAAACCACCGCCACCTTTTAAGGACATTTCACCATTATTTAACACTTTCTTATAATATTCTTTAAGTTCCTCTTTGTTTAAAGAATTTACTTCGTCTAAACGTGCTTTTAGCGGAATAATATTTTCATTCAGAATATAGTTTCCGGTAAAAATGGAGTACCTGCCACTTTCTTTTCCAATCATGAAAATCGCAGATTTACTACGATCTAGTTCATCTTCACTCATTTCGTCTAAGTGATGATATAAATTTTGCAGGCATTCTACCAAAACATTATAAACTTTCTTCTTAATTTTCGGTTCTTCCTGCATGTTATCCATTTTATTCTCCATGATTTGAAGAATAGAGGTTAACAAGTCCGACGTAATTTCACCTTTGAACGATAATAGAATATTATTCCGTTCCATTTTATCGTAAATGTCAAATACGTCTACCATTGAACAATTATTTACAAGTGTTGAGATGGATTTATTTTAGTTTAAATTCTACGGTACTTCCGTTCACGCTAAAGGTTGCCTTATCGTCACAGGTACCATTGCCAAAGTCAACAGTACGTGTTTTAAATCCTTCAGGAGTTAACTCAATGATACCTTTATCAAAGAATTCACAGCTTTTATGTTTAACACAAGCAGTGCCGGCCGGAATACTCACTGTAAATGGTTTTCCTTGACGAGTGATGCCATTAGCTGTTCCGGAAACCATTGTAACCGGATCTGTTCCTTCAGGATTTCCTTTAAAATAATGTCTAAAGGTTCTGTCAAAGCTATATTTAATGGTCCAGTCAGGACTGGTACAAACACCGTTTACTAATTTAATATTGTATTCAACGTATCTTGGTGCAACAGTATTATTAGCAATTGTAGTGATAATAAAATTATCGCAACTGTAGGTAATTTTGTTTAAGGTTTTGTGATTAACTAATCTAACTATAACCTGACTTCCTGCTTTTTTAAGCGGACCTGTGAAAATAATATTCCATTTACCGCTTCTCAATTTATTATCAAGAAATGATGCCGTACAGGTTGGTGCACTTAAATCTAATTCATAAACAGGGGCTTTTAAATATTTACCATTCACATCTAAAGTTGTATCAGCCATTGGAAAAACTGTACCACCAACAGTTACCGAACTTGTTAGGTTTAAAAAGTTTAAAACATCACAAGGTGCTGCTGCTGTTTTGTTATTATTTGCACCTGTACCTTTGGTGTTAATTGCATGATTATTAACGGTAGGTAAAATTGAAGCATACTCTTGATCTGCAACAGCATTATCAACAGCAGATTGCGTTTCATTGTCAACTTCAACCGTTTCTTTTTTGCGGCAACCAACTAATGAAATGGAAACAGCTAAGGCAGTAATTCCAATAATATTTAATGCTTTTTTCATGTTATAAAAATTGATTTATTATACAATTATAGAACAATTTATTTAAATTCCAATACCAATTACAAGTACATCGTCAACTTGTTCATGATTTCCTTTCCATTTTTCCAAATTTTCTAAAAGCAGGTATTTTTGATCCATAATGTCTTTAGCGTGAATATCCATTAGTAAGTCGTAAAACCGCTTCACCATAAACTTTTTCCCTTTTTCTCCTCCAAATTGATCTGCATATCCGTCGCTGAACATGTATGCCATACTATTTGGTTGATAGTTAATTGATTTAGTTGTAAATTTTCTATTACCGTCTAATTGTGCACCCCCAATTGGATATTTATCTCCTTCGTGTTTGGTTAAAGTGCCGGTGGAGTCAATCACAATTAATGGACGATTGGCACCTGCCCAGTTTACTTTTCCTGTTATAGAGTGGATACTTATAAGAGAGACATCCATACCATCGTTGGTGTTAACTTCATTAGAACCTTGGCGCAATGCGGACTGAACACCATGATGTAAAGCATTCAAAATTTCACCAGGTTCTGTAATCCCTTTTTCAGAAACAATTTGATGGAGTAGGTTGTGGCCAATCATACTCATAAATGCGCCTGGAACACCATGGCCAGTACAATCAACGCAGGCAAAAATTTTGACATTATTTTTTTCAGCAAACCAATAAAAATCTCCACTCACGATGTCTTTTGGTTTATACAAGATAAACGACTTGTTAAGTCGTGTGTAAATATGGTCTCTCGACGGCAGAATAGCTTCTTGAATACGTTTTGCGTATTGAATACTACTCATAATATCATGATTTTTTTCAGCTAATTCTTTGGTTCTTTCAGCAACTTTACTTTCCAATAATTTATTTTCTTTTTTAATGGCACGCGTTCTAAATTGAATGAATGCAATGACACCTGCTGTTCCAAATACACCTACTAATATATAAAACCACATTGTTTTCCAAAAAGGTGGTACAACTGTAATATATAATTCATAAGGCGTTTCGTTCCAAATACCATCATTGTTACAAGCCTTTAATTTCAAAATATAATCTCCACCGGGTAACTCAGAGTATGATATGTAACGGATATTGGAGGCAGTTGACCAATCTTTATCGTAGTTTTCTAATTTATATTTAAACTTGTTTTTACTTGGATCAGTGTAGTCTAATGCTACAGCCTCCAGTTGAAAGTAGTTTTCACGCCAATTTAGTTTCAAGTATTTTTTGTAAACAATATTTGTGTCTAACATCACTTCATTACCGCTTCGTTTAAAATTTACAAGGTAACTTGATGGCAAATTGTTGTTGTTTTTAATTGTACTTGGTCTAAATACGTTAATCCCATTTGTGCCTCCAAAACACATATAACCATCATTGGAAAAATAAGCAGCTCCTGAATTATGTTCTGTATTAACTAAACCATCTTTTATACTATAATTTTTAAAATTAATATCCTTTTCTGCACCAACCGGATCAAATCTTATGATGCCATTATTAGAACTCATCCAAAAATTTCCGGTACTGTCAGCAATTATAGAGTATAAATAACTGTTTGGTAAGCCAGATTTCTCGTAAAAGTTATAAAAGGTGTTATTTGCTTGCAATTTGCTTAAGCCAGAGGTAGTTGCAAACCACATGTTACCTGTTCTATCCTGGTTAATTGCTAAAACGGCATTTGAAGCAATATCGTTTGGTTTACCGGTATTTTGATAGTGTTTTTGAATGTTAATTTTATCTCCTAATTCTGAGCCTTTTAATTGGTATACACCATCTTCATAGGTACTCAACCAAATATTATTTGCTTTATCCTTAAATAAGGAATATAAACTTGCGTTAGGCAAGCCTTCGGCTTTTCCATAAGCTTTGTATTCGAACGTTTTAAGATTTAATTTAATCAGGGCATCCTGGTAGGCCGCACATAATAAATTGCCATTACCATCCGGCATTAACGAAATAATGGTGCCGGCAAACTCAGGTCCAAAAAATTTTTTGGTTTGTTTTGTGCTTCTGTCATAACGCAACAATCCAACGCCCCAGGTGCCAATCCAGTATATATTTGAATTTTCTTTGTAAATTGATATAGCAGTGTTCTTGCCGATAATATTGGAAATATCAGTTATCGCTTTGGTTTGAGGATTTAAGAAGGTTAATTTAAAATTTCCACCAATCAACAATTCATTTTTATTACCGCTGGCAAACACATAAATCTCTTTAAAATTGGTAAAGTAAGGTTCTTGAGGAAATTTTTGAGATTGTTTAAAGCTAATATGTATGCCGTTTATAGCTGTGCCAATCCATAAATTACCTTCTTTGTCAACCAGCACCGCTTTAAGATTATTGCCCAATAAACCATTTTTTTGTGTATTATCCTGACTTTTTTGAGTGACAGAAGATTCTTTTTTAATTAAATCATAAATATAGAAGCCATTGTTGGTTGCAACATACAGTTTACTATTAATTGCTTGCATGCTTTCAATAAAATTAGCACCATCAACTCCTTCGGTGTTTTTAAATTTGATATTTTCTTCAATGGTACCATCTTGCGGATCAAATTTGTAAATACCAGTGCCGGCCGTTCCAATGTAAACCCTGTTCGCATATTCAATTAGGGTGGTTATGGCATCTAAATTTTCGATTTTAACTTTTGTTATATCGTCTCTTTTAAGGTCAACCCTTACCAATTTACCGGATTTTAACTTCCATAAACCTAAATTTTTGGTACCAATGAGAAAATAATCATCGTGCGCTAAAATGCATGTTATAACAGGGATCTTTTCAACCCCAAAATTTAGTTTAGTAGCGGCTTTGGATGTTAAGTTTAATTTAAACAATCCATCATCGCCGCCGGCTAAAATTTCAGCATCTGATAAATGTGAAATCACGTTAATTTTCCCATTTATGAGTTTATTTTTTTTGAGTGAAACAAACTGGTCTTTTAATGGGTAAAATAAGGTAACACCCTCTCTTGTACCAATAGCTGTAAGTGTGCTACTAATTTGTTTAATGCAGTATATTTCATTACTGCTTAGGGAATTGTCCGGACTGTCGGGATCACTTTTATAAACTTTAATTTGATAGCCATCATACTTATTTAAACCGTCTTGTGTGCCAAACCACATAAATCCCTTATCATCTTGTGCAATAGCACTAACAAATAAGGAACTTAAGCCGTTTTCATTGTCGAGGTATTTAAATTTTAATTGCTGACTATTTACTCCAAAAGAGAGAATAGTTAAAATGAATATGAGGCTTTTTCTTATCAATTGAGTCTTTAAAAGTACAAAAAATTAATGAACCGGCTTTTGTTTAATGATTATTTTTATGATTGAAAAAGCGACACGGGTTTAATTGAAAAAAACAAAAATATTAAGGATAGTTAACCGATTTAATTTAGGTGGGATTACATATAACGTTACTTATTTGTCGAAGTATTTGCCCGAATATTATGAAACAAAATTAATTGGGGGGCCTGAAGAAAAATTCGAACAAAACTCGTTATATATACCTCAACAAGTTGGGCTTGAACCTGAAATAATTTTTGAAATGAGACGCAGTATTTATCCCTTGCAGGATTTTATAGCATACAGAAGAATAAGACAAATAATTAAAGAGTTCAAACCTGATATTGTACACACTCATGCTAGTAAGGCCGGTTTTATTGGGCGCTTAGCGGCCATCCACAGTGGGGTTCCGGTTGTTGTTCACACTTTTCATGGACATGTTTTTAATGGTTATTTTTCTATACTCAAAACAACTATTTTTAAATGGATTGAAAGGCACCTTGCAAAAAAAACGAGCATGATAGTAGCCATTAGTCAATTACAAAAAATTGACTTATCCAAGATTCATAAGATTTGCGTTGCCGATAAGATCAAAGTTATTCCTTTAGGATTTGATTTAGAAAAATTTGCAGAAAATCAATTAAACAAACGTGCAACGTTTAGGTCTACTCATCAGTTGCGCCCTAACGAGTTAGCAATTGGAATCATAGGTAGATTGGCCCCAATTAAAAATCATTTTATGTTCTTAAACAGCATAATTAAGCTGAAGCAGTCAACAGATATTCCATTTAAGGCTTTAATTATTGGTGATGGAGAAATGAGAGAAAGTCTTGAAAATTATTTAAATCAACGCCATATTTCCTTCAATCAACCAAATTCCTACATCCAGTTTGTTGGTTGGGTAAAAGAGGTAGACATAGGTTTGGCAGGGCTGGATTTAGTCTGTTTAACATCTAATAATGAAGGTACACCTGTTAGTTTAATTGAAGCACAAGCCGCCGGTAAATACATTATCACAACGAATGTTGGAGGTGTACAAGACATCTTAGAAGAAAGTGCAGGGAAATTGGTTGAACCAGGCGATGAAGACATGTTTGCTTTGCAATTGTTAGAAGCCGTAACTAATTTTAAAGTATATCAAAACAAGGCTTTGATTGGATAGAAGCAGGTAATTAAAAAGTTTTCATATGATAGATTGTGCCATGATATGGATGAATTATATAAACAATTATTAAGCAAGGCTGTTGATTGATACGCATGGAAAACCCAATTGATAAAGATAAAGTAGCTGAAAACCCAGGATTATTGCCATATGCCCACAATGTTGGCAGTGTAGTAATAAAACCTGAGGACGAAGGAAAGTTAAAAACAAGAGCATTAACTGCTATGCGTGAGCAAACAAATCGTCAGCTCAAACAATTACAAAAACAAGCAGAATTAATTGCTGCTCAGGCTAATGAAATCAAGAAAAGGGTAGAAGTAAGCGAAAATATATACCGTGCGGATTTGAGTTTTGAGCCATTTGTAGGGCATGTATATCATTTATACAAAAAGGGTGAATCTTTTAAATTGATGATGATTGGCCCGAATGAATGGGGTAAAAATAAAATGCCTGTTGAGTTGGAATTTATTAGTTCCGTAAAATTATTAGCTGATCATACCTGGGAACTTTTTGATAGTACATTCGACGACTAACTCAACCAAAGGCTACTTTCACTCACTTTTTATACTTTTTTACATTTTTTTTCAATCTTTAGCCCACGTTTTGCTGTTATCAATCGTATAATTAAAAAATAAGGCTATTTGTTATGAATACACACCATTTAACCATCCCGATGTTTCCCCTTAACATGGTATTATTACCGGGCGAAACTACTAAACTACATATTTTTGAAGAGCGTTATAAACAGTTGGTTAATGAATGTTTTGAAAATGATGCCTCCTTTGGAATTCCTTTTTTTGAAAAAGGTAAGGTGCTAACATACGGCAGTGAAGTAAAGATAAAACGGATTTTAAAGAAATACGCTAATGGAGAAATGGATATTCTAATTGAAGGTGTTGGCGTGTTTAAAATGCTTGAATATTCGAAGAAATTAACACCCAAACTTTATGGTGCAGGTGTTATAGAACCTGTTAACAATAATCAAAAAATTGCTTTAAATGCTTTACAGGATGCACTTGTAAATTATTATGGCAACATACAAAACAAGTTTGTAGATTATGAAACCGTAAGCCAAATGCGTGTGTATAATGTTGCTGCAACACTTCAGTTAACTCATCAAGAAAAGTATCAATTGCTTTGCAGTAAAAACCCTCAGTTCTTACTTTTAAATCAAGTAAAATTTATAACACATGTTATCAATGTTGAGCAATTACTCCGTGATGGATTTATTAATAATTAATCTAGCATTACTCAACAATAATTTTTTGGGTAAAGGTTTTTAAATCTTCATCAATTAGTCTGAACAGGTAAATGCCTTTGGGTAAATTGGCTAGCGGGAGTTGGGCTATGCCGTTGTTAAATTGTAAACGCTGATTAAAGCATTGTGTACCTATACTATTGCTTATATTTACTGTTATATTTTGGTTATTAAACTCTTTATTTTGAATGGTTACAACATCCTTAATTGGTTGCGGGTAGGTAACTATTTTGTTATTTGAATAATTTATTTTTATACTGGATGGGCAACTCATAGGTTCACATGTAGTGTAGTTTGGAGCCATATAAATTAGAGTATCATTTTTTCTATAGCAAAGCAATAAGGGTATACAAATGTCGGCAACAACCATACCTGCTCCACTACCTGCATTTAAAATTCCACAATCACTTCCAATGCCCTCAATCCATTTTTCAACAATAACACCAAAAGGAAAAGAAACCAAATGTAATCTTTTTCTATATTGACCTAAAATTAAAATACTATCTTTTTGTATGACCTTTAATTTATATCCATAGCTAACACTTGGTTGAGAAAGTTCAAAATAACCTCTGTCTATTGGTCTAACTCTAACTGTGTCATTTATATTTAGGTTAAAGTTATAAATTAAACGTTCGGCGCTTGTGCCAGATTTGATAGCAAATATTTTTTTACTCGACGTTTCCTGTCTAACCAATCCAACAAATGTTAAACTTGCTAAGGCTAGGTTAGTAGAATTTGCAATAAAATATTTTTTATAAGTAAAACCCCCAATTGCGCTATCGCCTTTAATAATAAAAATATTATTAAAATTTGCCAAACCTAAGGTCCACATAGCATTGCTGTCAGGTAACGGATAGTAAATACTTTGCGCCCTACTTTTAAAAGAAAATAACAAAATAATTATAATGATTAATAACTTTCTCATTCCACAATAATTTTTTGCGTAAAAGTTTTTAAATCTTCATCAATTAGTTTGAGAAAATAAATGCCTTTGGGTAAATTGGCTAAAGGCAGTTGGGCGTTGCCGTTGTTAAATTGTACGCTTTGCTTAAAACATAGCTGCCCCAAATTATTACTAATTTGAATTTGCGCCCTTTTATTGATAAATAAAACACTG
>JADBXZ010000082.1 GCA_020403265.1 Bacteroidota bacterium | reverse complement strand
TCTGAAATATCGCTGCGGATATGAACTGACCAAGATTTTTTGTGAATGTCCAAGCCAATGTATAGCTTTAGACTGGCAGTAAGTTGTGTTGTCATAATCACATTTGTTTTGGTAGCTGTTGATTTACTCTTCAGACTACAAATGAAACAGTATTTATTTATGCAATCAATTTACTGCTTTTACATGGGTGCTTTGCAAAAGCGGGGGTGCAGTGCTTCGTAAGACAGTTCTGTGGTAGGTTTTAGTGTAGTTCTTCGATTGAACTTTTGTGCTAAAAATGCGCTATTGCGCCAGGCCAAGAATCGTTTCATATGCGTATAGACATTTTTTTTGGTAAAGTAGGAAAAAGGAAAAACCTGGCAGGTATTTCAGCATATGCTGCAATTACAGCAATGGGGTGCTTTTGGTTTTATTGATGCTGAGGCAGAGATGAGAAGATTATAGTGTAACGATTTCAGGTTTTGTTCTCCGACCCATTGGTGTAATTGCATACACCCATGTTTAACGGTTGAGTGATCAGGTGATATTCCCTATCGCAAGAATCCTGAAATTTTGGTTCTTACCTATTAACAAATTTGTATATTTGAGTAATGCGCTACATCTACACGTTTTACCTATTATATTCAGATAGGTAAGCGAAAAAGGGTGGTGGGGATAGAGGAGTTAGCGGTAAGTTAGCGGGCATTGTAAATTAAATGAAAACAGAATATTTAAAAATAATTCCGAAGCTTGGATCGCTTGATGATAGTGACCTTGAGCTAAATCGAACTCTATTTAAATTCAAAATATTTAAAAAAGGGAACTGCATAGTAAAACCCGGCACCAATACACAAAATATTTATTTTCTGGTTTCGGGCTTGGTATATTCTCATTCCATTGAAGAAAAAATAAACTGGTATGAATTTGAGGGACATTCATTTGCAGATATAGAAAGCGTTTTTTTTAATAAAAGATGCGAGCAATATATTCGCTGTGCAGAAAATTCTTCAGTCGTATCTATCAGTAAAGGAAACCTAATGGAATTAGTGAAAGCAAATCATAACTGGTCTGTATGGTATGCGCTGTTTTTAGAAGAAATTATTCAAAGATTGTATTACTATTACCAAAGTTTACTAGTCAAAGATGCTTCACAGCGATATAACGAATTAGTTGAATTACATCCTGAAATACTTCAACGTATCCCATTAGGACATATAGCATCATATCTTGGAATAACTCAGGTAAGCTTAAGCCGCATCAGGGGTGGGAAACAAAGGAAAAAGCACTGACGATTTTAACATATGTAAAAGATTCTAAAAATTCGGAGCAGTACCTTTGTAATTGATTTGTCCAAGGTTTCTGTATGAAAACAATCATCTTTGCTCCCGAAACAATAAACATCGCTGAAACAACCAGAATGGTTGAAATTGCCAAGCAATGTAAAGAGTTTTACCACTGTTTATTTGTTGGCTACAGCGATGAATATGCGAAAATCATTTTAGATAATGGTTTTGAGTATCGGCCTTTGAACCCTCAGCTCACTCGTGAAAAAACCGAACACTTGTGGAAAGTTGACCGTATGGAATCTTATGCCGACCCATTTACCTATCAAGAATTAGATGAGAGAGTAAAAAGCGAGGTTGAAATAATCAAAGGAACCAACGCTGCGGCTGTTGTAATGGGCTTCACCCTTAGTTTTACAATTTCAGCCCGAGTGGCAAGAGTCCCACTCATTTGTGTGGTGCCCTTTCCATTAACTGAACCATTTTTAAAGAATAATCTCGCACCTGTTCCTGATGAAATTTATAGGGGGATAGTAAAATTAATACCAGAATATTGGCTTAAAACGTTGATTAATAAATGGTTCTTATCAACAACGTTATGGATAAAACCATTTAAGAAACTTTCTAAGCAATACAACATTAAACCCATCAACAAACTAGTTGACATATTTCAAGGAGATTTTAATCTAATCACTGACATACCTGAACTAACAGGTGTAAAAGAACTCCCAGAGAATTGGCAATATGTTGGATATATTTATGCTCATTTAGACGGCCAAATCCCTGAAATTCTATCTAAAATACCAAAAGATAAACCACTGATATATTGTGCCATGGGAAGCTCGGCTAACCGAAAGATTCTGAAACAGTTGATTGAAGCCTTGGGTGAAATAGAGGGATATGTGATTTGTCCTATGAAAAAACACTTGGAGCAAATAAAAGTAAATGTTCCCCAAAATGTGTATATCACCGACTGGCTGCCCGCACATTTGGTTAATCCAATGGCAAAAATTTCTGTTATCCACGGTGGGCAAGGAACTGTACAAACTGCTGTAGAGTCCGCATCTCTATTTATAGGTGTTGGTCTTCAACCTGAACAGATTGCAAATATTGATATGGTAGTAAATCAAGGTTGTGCAAGAAGAATACGTAAATATGAAGTAAGCTAGTTGAGGTTGAAATCGGAGATTGAAAATTTGCTAAATGACCGTAAAGCTTTTGTAAAGGCAACCGAGCTTGCACAACTGGCTAAGAATTATAATTCAAAAGAGTTGATTTTAGGTAAGATTAAAAGAATAGTAGGATGTTAAATATTTTGCTTTTATTAGGTTTTATATTACCAACCGCTATATCCAATAACTTGGAAGGGAAGTGGGCAACAGGTCTTGATAATACTATCGTGGAAATCACGACAAATTATGGAGTCTTAACCGGAAAAATAACGGACTCTGATGATAAAAAGCTCATTGGAATAACTGTAATTAAAACAGTCGTTAAAAATAAAAATGGCACCTATAGCTGTGAAATATATGACCCGAAATTAAAGAAATACTTTGACGCTACATTAGAATCTTTGCAAGATGGAAAACTTAAAGTAAAAGCTACTTGTTGTTTAGGCTTTTTTAGTGAAACATATTTTTGGCAGAGAATATAAAAATACAAGTAACTGATTTCAAATCAGTATCATTATTATAATGTAATGAAATCTAAACAAAAGTTCCAAATACAAAAAATCGAAGTTCATAAGTTCTTACGCGAACTATTCGGACGCGAAACCACAACATTTGACTTGTTGGCAATTATTATTAGCTCTGGTTCGTTTGCCGGACTGATTCTTATGATTAAGTGGAATGCTGACATTACAGTCATTAAAAAAATTATACTGACAATTCTTGCCCTTGACATTGGCGGTGGCATTGTAGCAAACTTTACAACAGGGACAAATATCTATTATGCTGAATCATTGCGAAAGAGATACATATTTGTTCTTTTCCATCTATTACAGCCATCAATTCTAATTTGGATTTTCCCAAGTGAGTTAATAGCGATTTTGGGAGTGTCATTATTTACCCTTACAAGCTCAATCATTGTATTGAGAATAAAAAAGCACTACAATCAAAGAATAATTGCTGTAACACTTTTACTTTTGTCAATATTTCTATCAACGCTTTTGAATTATACCGACCCATTGACAAAAATGATAATGCAGCTTTTTTCAATAAAACTCATATTAGCATTTAGTGTAAATTGGGACTCAACAGACAAAACTGAAACAACAACAGAAAATAAAACAACGACCCGCTAACAGCCGTTTGCCGCAATGGGGGCTGACGTGGTTAATTGAGCATTCTACTTCAAATCAACTTTAGTGCTGGGTTGACAGTTTTGTGCCCTGAAATCCCGCACGAACGCCAAGCACAAAACCGTTATAGCAAACCTTAAAAAACGACACGACAACTGTCACACCTTGAAGTTTTGAGTATCTAACTGTCAAACATTAAAGCAGACAGTATGAACAGAATTATTTTAATCGGACTTGCAACGGCTATTTTGATGTCTTGCAACAATTCAACTCAAAACAAAAAGGAAATGACAATGGAACAACAAACGGTAGGAATGGTGGAAATCACCACATTTAAACTCAATCAAGGGGTTACGGCAAAGGATTTTGAACAATCTGCAAGAGCAATGCAAAAAGACTTTTTAGAAAAACAAGGCGGTTTTATAAAAAGGGCTTTGACTGTTTCAGAAGACAGCACTTGGACTGACGTAGTATTTTGGAAAGACTACCAATGTGCAGAGAATACAATGAAACTTTCGGAAACGTCAAAATTGGTTCTTCCTTTTATGGAGAAAATTGATTTCAACTCTGTTAAAATGAACCTGACAACCCCAGTCATCATTGAAGAATGAACGCAAAGCAATTAGAGCAATGGATTTTAGAAAACTATCAGGGTGTAATCGTAACTGATGCCTATCGTGAGCGAAGCTTCTTTTACAATCCTGATGGTTTCCTGCCAAAAGGAATATACTTTTCCACAATCAAAGAAAGTGACGGACCTAATGACAAGGCTTCCAATTTAGACAGAGAAGGAATTTATCGTTTAAGTCTTGGTGTTGGCAAAAAACAATACCGACAACTATTTGGTGATATTCCTAAACGACCCGCAAAAGGCGAGATAGTAGAACTTGATTTTGATTTCACCACAACGGGTATGTTGATGCCACATCCTATTTATGCTTGGTTAGGTTGGGTTTGCATCAATATTCCAGACAGTGAAAACTTAGATTTGTTGAAACATCTTTTAGATATTTCTTACCAAAACGTATTGACTAAATTTGCAAAGAAAAAATGAGTAACCCATTTCAAACCCAATATCAAGACAGAGACGATAATGAACTGATTGCACAAGCAAGGGAAGGTTCAAAAATCGCTTTAGAAACATTGATAAAAAAGCACCAACACTACATTTACAATGTGGCTTTAAAGATGACATTGAGCCCATTTGATGCAGAAGATGTAACACAAGAAGTGTTGATAAAAGTCATTACTAATCTTGCACAATTTAAAAGTGAAAGCAATTTCAGAACTTGGTTATACCGCATTACTTTCAATCACTTTCTCAAAATGAAAAAAGCTTGGTTGGAAGACTACATCACTTCTTTTGACCAATATGGCAGAGAACTTGAACAAATGCCAGATACAGACCTTTTCGATTTGGAAAAAGCAGAGATGAAAGAATTAATACAAGAAGCCAACATCAGTTGTATGAGCGGAATGTTACTTTGTTTGGATAGAGAACAACGCTTGGTTTACGTTTTAGGCGAAATATTTGGTATTGACCATACATTAGGCTCACAAATGTTGGACATTACCAAAGATAATTTTCGTCAAAGACTTTCAAGAGCAAGAAGAGACCTTTACAATTTTATGAATAACAAATGTGGCTTAATCAACACTTCAAATTCTTGTCGTTGCGACAGAAAGACAAAATCATTCATTAAAGCAGGTTGGGTTGACAAAGACAAAATGAAGTACAACACTTCATATCTAAAAAAGATAAATGACGAAGCCACAAAAAAAGCAGAAGACCTTTGCGACCTGACAGAAATTGAATATGCTGACCTTTTCAGAAACCATCCATTTCAGGAAAAAGAACATCATAAAAAACTATTTACTAACTTGCTTACGGACGACAGAATTTCAAACTTGTTTAACCTGAATTGAAAGAAAGGCTGGCTATAACTGCCGTTTGGCGTAATGGCGGGTGAAGTTGTTAATTTAAAATTCTATCTCGCATCAATCCGCCACTTCGGGTAACGGCAAACAGTTAGCTGCTAGTAAATTTCGAATATACTATGGATACAGACGATTTATCAACTGAAACATATTCAGGTATTTTAGGTGAGGCTGAAAAACTTAGCCACGATTTAACGCTGCAATATGGAATATTATCTTATGAATGCTCAAACGAACAAGAATATATTGATAATGCAGAAAAACTTACAAAGAGGTTAATAAAAGCAAAATCATACGATTTAGATGAAATATTTTTTGGCAATCCACCAAACAAAGAAGACTTAAATAATACTCTGTCTATGATTTTAAAAAACATTGAGAAGATAAAAAACAATTCCTAGTGATAAAAAAACTTATGATTATTAGTTCTAAAATGTAATAGATAGTACCTTATCTGACAGTTAAACTATGTAAGTAGTCCAATGTGGTTTGATGGACCAAAATTTGATATTAAATCCATTTTGCTGTATTTCGTTTGATATCTAACATTTGACACAAAGACCCTATTGCTGTCATTTGTTTGATTTTAATTATATTTGCATTCTCAAGCATAAGATATAGTGGCAAAGGATTTTATCATAGAAAGGCTGAAAAAGGAATTCATAGGAAGAGAATCCTTTTCAAGAGTAGAACTTTTTGACTTCTACCGACAATTTGAACCCGATTTGAAAGAAACAACCTTCAGATGGAGGATTTACCATTTGAAGGATAAAAAAATCATTACTGCAATTAAAAAGGGACTTTTTACATTTTCATTCAAACCCATTTTCAAGCCAGAAATTAGTGAAGTTGAAAAAAAAATTTCAGGGAAAATTGAAAAGCAATTTGACCAACTTAAGTATTGTATTTGGTCAACCAAAATCACTCATGAATTTATGCTCCACATTCCGGGTAAGATTATCACAATTTTGCAGGTAGAAAAAGATGCTCTTGAACCGGTCTACAGTTTTTTAAGGGAAGAAAAAATTCGCAATATCTTTATCGAGCCTGAGGACAAACAAATTGAACGATATATTTATGAATATGAAAATGCAATTGTTTTACAATCATTAGTTTCCAAATCACCTACACAAAAGGTAAAGAAGGTCTCAACAACAACACTTGAAAAATTAATCGTGGATTTATATTGCGATAAAAAGCTATTTGCTGCATTTCAAGGAAGTGAACTTGTCTATATGCTCAACAATGCTTACAATAGATATTCTATTAACTATACTAAGCTTTTTAACTATTCAAAAAGAAGAAGAAAAGAAACAGAGATGATGGAATTTATTTCAGAAAAAACGGATATCCCAAATACTATTTGGAATGATTGATATTAAATCACTAACTGCAGTATGGATTGCTGAGAAAAGAAAAAAATATAGGAAAGACCCTGGCTTGATGGAGAGCATGATTCATGCTCTGTATTTATTAGAACAATTGCAATTAACCGGATTAGATTTCATTTTCAAAGGAGGAACAACTTTGATTCTGCTAATGGAAGAACCAAGAAGATTTTCTGTTGATATTGACATTATCGTAAATCCGAAAATTAATCGCAAGGAATTGGAAATGTTTCTATCTAAGATTGTAACATCAAGTGCGTTTATAAGAATGGAATTGGATGAAAAGAGAAGCTATCTGGGTGAAATTCCAAAGGCTCACTATAAGTTCATTTATTCTTCAAACTTCGTCAATAAAAATGTAGAAGGTCAGGTTATTTCCAATCCCGAAAGAGAAATATTGCTGG
>JADBXZ010000081.1 GCA_020403265.1 Bacteroidota bacterium | reverse complement strand
TGAAAGTAATGCTCCTAGGGATGTTAGTAATAGCCCCTCAATACCACCATAGAGGGCTCCACCTGCAATATTAAAAGCGGTCACGGGTAAGATAAGTAACGTAGCGATCGCGTAAGTAATCACAAAAAACGCATAGCCCCAAATCCCAGCATTTTGGATAATTTCCTGAATTTGATTTAACCATTCGGTAAGAACGAAAGCTCCCCAAGCTGTAATTATCGTCAGGATAAAGGTTATACCAACTAAATTTTATTATTCACAGTGTTCACTCACTTAATAATAAGAGCAAAAAACAAGAACAAATTGGTTAAAATAAATTGTCACTTTTCTAGAAACCAACTAAAATGGAATGTCCTCTATGTGGGAGTATACAATTTCAAGATCATGGCAAAACAGCTAATGGTGATCGCAAGTATTTGTGTGAAGTTTGCCATGAAAGTTTTTTAGATGACTCAGGAAAAACCTTCTGTTTACCTCAAATTAATTTTCTAAAATTTAAAGATAAACGCTTAGTTCAACGCACAGTGGCTTATCTAGAAAGACAAGTTAGAAAGTTGGTGAATTTCATTAGGGGCAAAAATCAGGCAAAATCAGTATCAAATCCATGGCTTGCTGAAGTTATAGCAATCATGTTTTTATGGTGTATAAGTTGTCATGTTTCAAGCCCTACTTTTGATCGTCCGTTAGATCTTAACTCACATCATGAATGGCTAATGGCTCATAGCCTAGTTAATCTTAGATCATTTGAGCAATGGGGATTTGGGAATCTATTAGGAGCTTCTGTCCTTATCCCTAAAAGTATCGAGTATATGCAAGCAGATATTACAAATCTGAATAAATCCGATGGTATTTATCTTAGTTATCCTACTTTATGGCTTGCAATACCATACTTAATTTTCAAGACATTATGGATTCCAGTTAGTAATTTTAATTTGCAAGTTTACCATTTAGTTTTTAATCGATTAATCATTAGTATAGTCATTTATTACCTGTTTTTAGAGATTATTCAACTTTTTAGTAAAAAAAACTTTTTTCAAGGTTTAAGCATCAGAATACTAGCTCTAATAGCGACAACAGGATGGATGTTTAATCCGCCAGTACTTTATTGGATGCAAAATGTTTATTTTTGTGATCAAGCTGTTTTATTGCCAATTTATGCGCTGTTACTATTTTCTTTAAAACAAAATTTTTGCTTTGAGTATTTATCGCTAAACAAAAGAATATTACTGTTTTTACTTTCTTTATTTGCAGCAGGTTTTGATTGGTACGGATGGGTAATTTTATTACTAATAACACTGATCATTGCATTACCTTTGGTTCACAAAAATATTAAATTAGCACTATATACAATTCAACCAATTATTGCAGCTATTAGTCTAATTAGTATTTGGTTTATAGTTCAGTTGTTTTATTATAAAGATGGCTGGAATCAAATCAGAGCAACTTTTTTTGATAGAATTTCTAAAGATGTTCCCTTGGATTTAGTAGCAGATCTAAAAACTATTATTTCATATTGGGCAAACTATTTACCAAATCCTATTAGGTTAGTAATGCTTGAAGAAAAAATATCTCTAGAGATTATACTAGCCACTTTATTTTTATTTACTATATCAATTACTTTATTGTTTCTTTTGTGGATTAGCCATAAGGATGACAGGGGAAAGCTATTATTGGTTTACGGACTATTAGTATTTGCACCATTACTCCAATTGATGCTGTTGCGAGGACATTCTACTGCTCATGATTTTTCAGTATTAAAATTGGCATTGCCTACCTCTTTTCTACTTTGGATTGTTATTCCGTCTATATTGCTTAAAATTTTAAACTCTTTGTTTAATATAATTCTAGCTAAAAAAGTTTTCTCTCCTTGGATAATAATTAGTGGATTGATAATTATAGGCATTCTGATAAGCAATGATATTCAACCACAATTCCTTGAATTTGCTTGGCAAGGTGATCCATCACCTAGAGAACTTGGTGAGATCACTAAAAAGTATATTGCAGTTAATGATTTACCAATTTCTGATTCTGATGGCATTCATATAAAAGCGTTTCCACCTCAGCTAATCTGGCATACAAATCGATTTATTTATACAACAGCCGAAGTGTCTCAGCTATCACAGAAGCTTAATATTCCAACTTTAAAACATTTAAATCCTGTATATATTAGTTACGAAGATGAAACTAATAATCAAGCTATATCATCAATTTGTAGTAGAGTATGGCAACCAATTAATGAAACTATTTTAAATAGGAAAATACGTCTATGTCGTCATTCTAAATTAAGAGAATTATTATAAATAATATTTACACGAGCAATGCAACTAAATCAATCAATTTCTATTTACATTAATCTGTTTAAAGAATATTACAAATGTCAAGTTGTTAAATTCTCTATATTAGATATTGAACGGCACTGGTCAGTTAGCCAGTGAGGGAAGTAAAGTCGCGTAATGACAGCAACTCTAACATCGAAATCGGTCGATGATACAGCCCAATCGCCATAGCAGGGGTCTTGTTC
>JADBXZ010000080.1 GCA_020403265.1 Bacteroidota bacterium | reverse complement strand
TACATTTAATGTTAAGCCTACATAAATGTAATTTCTTTCTAAACTTTGAATAGCATAAATGTAATACATAACACTTTACAAAAAAACCTCCATTAACAATGGAGGTTTAAACAGTAGCGGAAACGGGAGTTGAACCCGTGACCTCAGGGTTATGAATCCTGTGCTCTAACCAACTGAGCTATCCCGCCTTAAAAATTGGGTGGCAAAGTTACATATTTGTTAAATAATATCCAAGTATTAAAAAAAATACTTGCTTTTAGTTTGCACTCTTAAAAATTGTTTCTATATTTCTGAAAATTTTTCCGTTATGTCGAAAAAAAACAAGGTTTCATCAGGTAAAAAGCCTAAAATTAAGCCGGCCAAAGGCGGTAAAGATAAAAAGGCAAAAAATAAACCTGTAAAAAAATCAAAAGATAAACAGGCAGCCAAGCCTAAAGCAAAACAAGCGAAAAAACCAGCGCCTAAAAAGCCTTTGTCTAAAAAACCAGCGCCTAAAAAGCCTATTAAAGTTGCAAAATCAAATAAAATTGCCTCCAAAAACATAAAAGTAAAAGATACTAAAAAAGCATCTACAGTTAAAAAAACGACATCTAAAAAAATTGCAAAACCTTCTAAATCAGTCTCTAAGAACAAATTGATTAAAAAAGCTATTAAAGTAGCAGTCGCTAAAAATAAAGTTGCTAAACCAATTGCAAAAAAAACAGTTACCAAAATTTCAGAACCTACTAAGCCATTTAAACCTGTTGCTAAAGCAACACCTGTTAAGGTTGCCAAGGCGGTTGAAACAAAAAAATCAAATACAATTTCTACTCAATCTGAACCAAAACCGATTCTAAAAAAACCGGTAGAAACACAGGAAGTTGAAAAAACAACAAACCCAAAAAATTCAGAGAATAAAGAAGTTTTGGCTATTACCAACAACATTCCAAAACAAGTAAAAGAAGAGATTTCAACAAGCAAAATAAACTCAATTTCAAGTAGCATTACTAACCCAATAAAAACGAACGATGCCTATGCCGTTAAATTCGAAAAAGAACCAAACGGGAAGTATGAATTAGAATTTGTGGTTAAGTCTTCCGCTGATTTATTGTTTGAATTTTTGTATACATCCAGCGGCTTATCTGAGTGGTTTTGCGATGATGTAAACATCCGAAACGGTATTTACACCTTTGTTTGGGATGGTCAACTACAACAAGCTAGATTACTAAAAACTATTGAAAACCAACTTGTTAGGTTTCAATGGGTAGATAAAGTTGATGGTAGCTATTTCGAGTTTCGCATACAAAAAGACGAACTCACCAATGACATATCATTAATTATTACCGATTTTGCCGAAAATACTCAAGATGCCAACTCCTCTAAGCTTTTATGGCAGAGTCAGGTAGACAAACTTTTACATGTTATTGGGTCAATTTTTTAGTCTATTATTTTAGGTTAAATTTCAAATAAAAACTGTTCATAATCATGTGAACAGTTTTTTTTTGTTTTACATTTTTTTATTCCAAAAAAAATATTTTCTTTTGCAGAAAAATTAGAATTTACTATGTATTGGACATTGGAATTGGCAAGTTGGTTAGAAGATGCACCTTGGCCGGCTACTAAAGATGAGTTAATTGATTTTTCGATGAGGAGCGGAGCCCCAATGGAAGTAATTGAAAATTTACAAGAAATGGAAGACGAAGGCGAAAGCTACGAAAACATTGAGGAAATTTGGCCGGATTACCCTACCAAAGATGATTTTTTCTTTAATGAAGATGAGTTTTAACGATTCTCCGTTAGCTCGTTTTTTTATCATCCTTTATCATAATAATTCCCTATCTTTAAAGGCTTTATGATTAGTTACATTTCAGGTACTTTAGCATCCCTCAACCCTGCTTTTGCTATTATTGAAGCCAATGGAATTGGTTATGGCTTGTTTATTTCACTCCAAACATATACACTAATTCAAAATCATCAATCAACAAAACTGTTTACCGAAAGTGTATATATTCGTGATGACAACCCAAAACACTATGGTTTCGCAACCGAAGAAGAACGTGATTTATTCAGAAAATTAATATCAGTTAGCGGTGTTGGCGGAGCAAGTGCAATTTTGATGTTATCTAGCTTAAGTGCTGCTGAAATTGCCGGTGCAATTAACACTGCCAATGTTAGTATGCTCAAAAGTATTAAAGGGATTGGCGATAAAACAGCACAACGAATTGTGGTTGACTTGAAGGGTAAGCTTGGGAAGCACGAAGGCGGAATTTCACAAATTTTAATCACTTCGTACAATAAAAATAAAGAGGAGGCGTTAATGGCATTAACCACTTTAGGATTCCCTAAAATTGCAGCTGAAAAGGCAATTGAAAAGGCAATCAAACAACAAGGTGTTAGTACAGAAAATGTAGAATTATTAATTAAACAAGCGTTAAAAAATTTTAGTTAAACATCCTTGCGAACCAGCTCGATCATACAATTTACATTAGTAACAGCTACAGCTGCAATTTTGTTTAATGTTATAACCGGCAATTATTCTGAGTCCGCAGAAAATGTTCAATTTACAAATTTACCGCAAGCAAACACGTTGGTGGTAGATACACCGGAGGTTGAACCAGTTGATTTAAACTACGATTTTAAAGATAATAACGGTGCTCCCCCACAGTACGATCCAAAAAGTAAATTGTACTTGGAGAACCCAAGTAACATTAAAACGGAAACCAACTACAATCCCAAAACCGGGCAATACGATATTTCGCAAAAAATGGGCGACCTCGAGTATCGTCCTGAAACGTACATGAACTTAAAGGAGTATCAGAATTACATGTATCGTAAACAAATGCGTGATTATTGGCGTTCAAGAGTAGCAGCCGATGAACTTAACAATAAACCTCGCAAAAGCGTCATTCCTACCTTACAAGTTAACAGTGAATTATTTGATCGAATTTTTGGAGGAAATACCGTAGATATTAAGCCTACAGGAACCGCAGAATTAATTTTTGGATTAAATAGAAATAAAAACCTCAATCCGGCTATTCCACAGAGACAACAAAAGATCACCAATTTTGATTTTAACATGCGCATCCAATTAAACCTAATTGGTAAAATTGGTGACAAGTTAAAAGTAACAACAAATTATAACACCGAAGCCAGTTTTGATTGGGAAAACCAGGTGAAATTGGATTATACAGGTTACGAAGATGAAATCTTAAAGAAAATAGAAGCAGGTAATGTTACCCTACCTTTAAACAGTACACTCATCAGTGGAAGTCAAACTTTGTTTGGATTTAAAACTGAAATGCAATTCGGAAGGTTAAGAGCCACCACTATTTTCTCGCAACAACGAGGAAAAAAACAAGAAATTAATTTACAAGGTGGGGCACAAACGCAACAATTTACAATTAACGGTGATAGTTACGAGCAAAACAAACATTACTTTTTAAGTCATTATTTTAAAAACAATTACGACAAGTGGATGGCAACCTTGCCGGTAGTCAATACGCCAATTGTAATAACAAAGGTTGAGGTGTATGTTTTAAACATTAATGGTAATGCAGAACAAACCAGAAACGTAGTTGCTTTTCAGGATTTAGGCGAAGACATTAAACAAGTACAGGCACAAACCAGCAGTAGTTTGATAACTCCAGCCAACTTGGGCATTCAAGATGTTGATTTAGTAGACTCCATTCCTTTTAATGATGCGAATAATCTATACAGTATCATGACCAATACCGTTAATGGTTTGTTGTCGGCAAGAACTTTATCCGCTGTTACAGGTTTGGCATCTACCAGTTATGGTTCAAATCCTAATAATGCAGGTGGAATTTATATGGATGCTTCGCGTGATTATAACGTAATTCAAAATGCCAGACGCTTAAATCCAACGGAATATTTTTTCAATCCGCGTTTAGGTTACATCTCTTTAAATCAGCAGTTAAATAATGAACAAGCCTTAGCAGTTTCCTATCAATTCACATACGGTGGTAAAACTTATCAAGTGGGTGAATTTAGTGATCAGGTGCCCGATAACTCCAAAATTTTAGTGGCTAAATTACTCAAAACCGTTAGTGTGAGCGTGCGCCATAAAATGTGGCAGTTAATGATGAAGAACGTTTATGCCTTAGGTGCGTACAATTTAAACGCACAAGATTTTAAATTAGATGTTTTTTATAACAATATCGAAACCGGTGTGGATGTGCCTTACCTTCCTGCGGGTGCAGTTAATGGTCAGCAATTAATCAGAGTTCTTAATTGCGATAAACTTAGCGTGAATGGTGACCGCGCACCTGATGGTGTGTTTGACTTCATTAAAGATTTTACCATCCAACCTAATAATGGGCGTGTTTATTTCCCAACTGTAGAACCTTTCGGTAGAAGTTTAGCATCAAAATTTTCAGCATCCGATTTCCCTGAAGCCAATAAATATATTTTTACTGAGTTGTATGATTCAACAAGAACAGCCGCTACATTTATACAAAATAAAAATAGATACAAAATTAAAGGTTCTTATCGCTCTGCATCAGGTTCTGAAATTGCATTAAATGCGTTAAACATTCCTCAAGGAGCAGTAGTAGTTAGCGCAAACGGTGTACCTTTAGTTGAAAATGCCGATTATACAGTAGATTACACTTTAGGACGTGTTAAAATCATCAACGAAAGCATCCTCAATTCAGGTGCACAAGTTAAAGTAAGTTTAGAAAGCAACTCTCTTTTTAACGTTCAACAAAAAAGTTTATGGGGAACCCGGCTCGACTTTAAAGCCAATCGTGATTTAACTATTGGTGGTACCTTTTTAAGATTTAACGAGCGACCAATTACCCAAAAAGTCAACATTGGTGATGAGCCTGTTAGCAACATTGTGGCAGGGATTGATTTTAATTATAAAACAGAAGTACCATTAATTACTAAAATCTTAGATAAGCTACCGCTTTACAGCACCAAAGAAATGAGTAGTATTACCATGCGAGGTGAGTACGCCCGTTTGTTTCCGGGCAATGCAAGAGCAATTAGGCAAAATGGTGGAAATTCATACATTGATGATTTCGAAGGCTCTGTATCGTTGATTGATATTCGTAATCCAAATGGCTGGTTCCTTTCAAGTATCCCGCAAGGACAACCATCTTTATTTCCTGAAGCTGTTAACAGCAACACAACTTTAACCGGTATGAACAGAGCCAGACTTAATTGGTACACTATTGACCCCATCTTTACCAGAAATCAAGGCGGCGCAACACCAAATAACTATAACAATCAAATATTTGCCAATAACATGTGGCGACAGGTTTTTGAAACAGAATTATTTCCCGGAAGAACCCCACCAAACGGCCAGCAAGTTATTTTACCTGTACTTGATATCGGGTTTTACCCAAGCGAGCGTGGTCAATATAATTATGATGTACTCGGTACTTCAATTTCTGCGGGTATTAATGCAGAAGATGGCTTGTTAAAAAATCCTGCCACACGATGGGGAGGTATCATGCGTCGTTTGGAAACGAATGATTTTCAAGCAGCCAACGTGGAGTATATTCAGTTTTGGTTAATGGATCCTTACAACGAAGACTATGATGTAGCCACACACCCTGATTTTGATAAAACTAAATTACCGCGTGGAGAAATGTTCATTAACATTGGTAACATTAGCGAAGATATTCTTAAAGATGGGCGCATGAGTTATGAAAATGGCTTGCCGGGTTCAAGCCAAGTAAGTGCTGCATTGCCTGTTGATACAACTAAAGTAATTGCAGTAGTTCCCTTAATTCCACCTACGGTTAATGCCTTTTCTCAAGACAACAATGATCGTCCATTTCAGGATGTTGGTTACGATGGATTAACTGACGAAGCGGAAAGAAATTTATTTGCCAAATATATTCAAGATATCAGTAGTGGCGCTTTTAACCAAAGTGCCAAAGCCATTCAAGATTTTAAAGATGATCCATCAACCGATCGCTATAAATTCTTTAGAGGTGATGATTATGATGCAGCCAATGAACTTACCTTAGCACGTTATTCTAAATACAATAATCCGGAAGGTAATTCACCAACTGAAGAACAGTATAATAATGCCAATCCAAATGGCGGTAATTATCCAACAGGGCAAACCAACTTACCAAACATTGAGGATGTAAATAGAGATAATACTTTAAGTGAAACAGAAAACTATTATCAATATAAAATTAGTATCACCCCATCAGACGTTAATAAAGCTGCGGTTGGCACCAATTACCTTGTTGATGCCTTTGATGGTACAGCAGACATTGGTGGCGTAAACAAAGTTGTAAAATGGTATCAGTTTAAAATTCCGGTTAACCAATTTGAAAAGGCTGTTGGCGGTATTGAAGGTTTTAACTCTATCCGTTTTATGCGTGTGTTTTTAAAAGGATTTGATCGCCCGGTATTATTAAGAATGGCTCGTTTTGAATTGGTAAGAAGTGATTGGAGAAGATACGATTTTGATTTAAAAAAACCGGGTGAATATGTTGTTAATGATGACAATAGCACGTCCTTTGATGTGAGCGCTGTGAACCTGCAGGAAAACGGCACTAAGCAACCGGTTAACTATGTAATGCCTCCGGATATCCAACAACAACAAAATGTACAAACAACCAATTTAGTTCTGTTAAATGAGCAGGCTTTACAAATGAGAACCTGTAATTTAAAAGATGGAGACAGCAGAGCAATTTTTAAAAATGTTGAATTAGATACACGCATGTTTAATAACATTAAAATGAATGTGCATGCTGAGCAATTAAATAATATACCACTTAATGATGGCGATTTAACTTTATTCTTTAGAGTTGGAACAGACTATAATAACAACTTTTACGAATACGAAGTACCTTTAAAATTAACACCAAAAGGCGCTTACGACCCAAATAGTACAGACGCACGCTACAAGGTTTGGCCTGCGGAAAACGAAATTAACTTTAAATTCAGTGACGTAACTGATTTAAGAAATGCCCGTAACAACGACCCGCGTTTTGGATATTACAGTGAACTGAATAAATATACTAAGCCATATTCAAAATCTTATAATAGTTATACCATGACGATAGTAGGTAACCCAAATTTAGGAACCATTAAATCTGTTATGGTAGGTGTGCGTAACCCCAAATCGTCGGATAACCTGGCCCATTGTGCTGAAATTTGGATTAATGAATTACGTTTAACTGACTTTAATAATGCGGGGGGCTGGGCTGCCACAGGGCAAGTACAAGCTAAATTGGCCGATTTAGGTAATCTAAGTTTAGCCGGAACCTACATGACCCCATTTTGGGGCGCTGTAGATAAAAAAATTAACGAGCGTAGCAAAGAAACCAATGCCACTTGGGATATGAGCACCTCGCTTAACATGGGCAAATTTTTTCCAAGTAAATGGAAAGTAACATTGCCTCTTTTTTACAACTTTGGACAAACTATTGTAACACCATTGTTCAATCCTTTAGATCCTGATGTTAGAACCGAAGAATTAAAAGACAACAAAGAAATAGATCAAGTATTAAAAGATAAAGTATTATCTCAAGTGTTAGATTTTACAGAGCGTAAAGGATTTAATTTAACTAACGTCAGAATTGATGGGTTAAAACGTAAAAAGGCTAAACCAATGCCTTGGGACATCAGTAACTTTTCTGCCACTTATGCTTACAGTGAAATCAATCGACGTAACACCAACATTGAGTTTAGTTCCAACAAAATGTTTAGAGGAAATTTATTGTACAATTACAACATCCGAAATCCGTATACACTTAAACCGTTTACTAAAGTTAAAGCATTTGACAACAAATGGTTTACACTTATCAAGGAATTTAATTTGCAACTAATGCCAAACGCATTTGGTGCAACCGTTGATTTTAACAGAACCTTTAATGACTTAAAAAACCGCGACATTACTTCAATTTACGCTAATTCTCAACAATTTGAAAACCCAATTCTAATTAATAAAAATTTCACTTTAAGCCGGGGGTATAACTTAAGATGGGATTTTTGCAAGGCCATTAAATTAACTTACACAGCAGCAAATGAAGGTCGTGTTTTAGAACCATTAGGTTATGTTACCAAACGTCAACCACAAGAATATGATACATTAATGCGTAATCTGCGAAATGGCGGAACGAACACTGTTTATCGCCAACAATATAACCTGGATGTGAACTTACCGATTAATAAAATTCCGATTTTTGATTTTACAACCCTCACTTACCGTTTTGCCGGAACATATACATGGAATAGAAGACCTTTTGCTGCAACAGATAGTATTGGTAACACCATCCAAAATACAGGTGGTCATAATTACACAGCTAATTTTAACATGACGCAGTTGTATAATAAAATACCATACTTTAAACGAATTAATACCGGAACCAATAAACAAAATAACGATCAAAATATTAAAGTTAAGAATACAGGTAAAAACAATGCCGATGCGGGCTTAACGAAAGGTGGCGCTAAACTTCCGGAAAGCAAAGCCGACAGTACGAAAAAGAATAATGAAAATCTACAAGATATTGCAGCATTCATCTGTAAAGCCATCATGATGATTAAAAATGTTGGTATCACCTATCAGGATAATCTTGGGCAGGCTTTGCCAAATTTTAAGCCAAGTTCGCAATTACTTGGCATGGATTTAGGCAATCAAAATGCGCCGGGTTTTCTATTTACAACAGGTTTGTACGATGGCAACATTCGTCAAACAAGTGCCAACAATAACTGGTTAGCGAAAATTCCACTCCAAACTACACCGTATATTGAAACAAGACAACAAAATTTATCTTACAGAAGCAGCATAGAACCACATGGTAGTTTAAGAATTGAATTAACCGGAAGTTTAACTAAATCAAAAAATTTAAGTGAATTCATGATTTTCGATCAAGCAAACAATCGTTTTGATTTCAATGTGAGTAGAAATGAAACCGGAAATTACAATATCTCTACTTTTACTTTTTTTAAATCTTTAAGTGACCGCGGCCAAGGCGTTAATTCAACCTTGTTTGATGAGTTCTTAACAGAACGAAGAAATGTAGCCAACGAATTGGGTGCAGCAAATCCTAATTCATCTGGCGCTATACAATATACAGACTTTAAAGGTGTAACACAATCCTATATTGATGGATATGACAACAATCAACAAGACGTGTTATTTGGTGCATTTTACAATACCTATACCGGAAGAAAAATTAAAGGTTACAGCACAACCAATTTATTCCCTCAAGTACCTTTACCAAATTTTAATTTAACCTGGGATGGACTTGGAAAAATTCCTGCTTTGAAAAAACACTTTAGAACAATCACAGTCCGCCATGGTTACAGAAGTACTTACAACATTGCCGGATTTAGCAACAATCTTTTATTTAACCAAAATGGTATAACTCAAGACCAACGTGTGCCAGTTGCAGCTACTTCAGGAACCACTAACCTATCCTCTAACTTTGTAAGTTACTACAACGTTAACTCAATTACACTAACAGAAAGTTTTTCGCCTTTACTTAAATTCGATTTCCAGTTTCAAAAACAAGGCTGGAACGCCAACCTAGAAACCAAACGCGATAAAACAACCAGTTTAAATATTACCGGTCCGCAAATTATTGAAACAAAAGGTCAGGAATACATTGTTGGTATTGGTTACATGTATCCACGTTTAAGATTCAAAAAAATATCAATACAAGGTAAACCACTGGAAAGTAATTTAACAGTGAAAATTGACTTCAGTTACCGTCAAAATTTATCAGTCATCAGACGTGTATCTGATGGTATAAGTATTCCAACCGGTGGAACTAATATTATAACCTTAAGAAGCAGTGCAGATTACCAATTAACTCAAAACATTAATCTGCGTATTTTTTATGATTGGATAAGAACCACGCCACAAACATCAGCAGCTTTCCCTACTGCAAATAACAACGGTGGGTTTAGCTTAAGAATTAACTTCCAATAAATCACTAAACCATTTTTAATATTTAACAAGCTCTTAACGATTGTAGGTTTTAAGGCTCTTAAACTTTGTTTAAATTTGTTTGTTAATCAAGCGTGTTAGGATATAGATTTAATGCATACGAGGCTAAGCCCGACGATTTATTTAATAGATTGCTAACTATTTTTAAGCAACTGATTACCTACACTAGTGGTGATGTTGATGAAGCCATAGATTGGCTTAGACAACTTGATAAAGAATATGAATTAACTAATCCGGATTATACAATAGATGACTTTATTAATGAGTTGAAAGAAAAAGGCTATATTCGAAATGAACCCGATAACCAAGGCGGCTTGGCTATAACAGCAAAAACAGAGCAATTAATAAGAGACAATGCCTTAGAAAAAATTTTTGGTAAACTAAAAAAATCTGCCGCAGGAAACCACTCCACAAAATTTAATGGTAAAGGCGCAGAAGATTTGAGCGATGAGATAAGAGCTTATGAATTTGGGGATGCACCTCAAAATATAGCAATGATGCAAAGTTTGCAACAAGCTCAAATTAATAATGGCTTAGATGAATTTAAAATTACCGAAAATGACCTATTAGTTTTTGAGCAGGAATACAAAACGCAAACAAGCACTGTTTTAATGATTGACATCAGTCATAGCATGATATTATACGGCGAAGACAGAATAACACCTGCTAAAATGGTAGCTATGGCATTAGTAGAAATGATTAAGAGAAAATATCCTAAAGATAGTTTGGATATTATTGTATTTGGTGATGATGCCTGGCCAATCACCATTAAAGATTTGCCTTATCTTCAGGTAGGGCCCTACTATACCAATACTGTTGCAGGACTAGAGTTAGCAATGTCAATACTTCAAAAAAAGAAAGCAGGCAACAAACAGATTTTTATGATTACTGATGGCAAGCCTTCCTGCATCAAAGAAAATGGAGGATACTACAAAAACAGTAATGGTTTAGATAGAAAAATTGTAAATAAATGTTTAACACTTGCCGCAGCTTGTAAGAAAAGTAAAATAGAAATAACAACGTTTATGGTTGCCAATGATTATTATTTACAAAGTTTTATTGATGAGTTTACCGATGCAAACCAAGGTAAAGCCTATTTTACAGGGCTTAAAGGATTAGGCGAAATGATTTTTAGAGATTACACGAACAACAAAAGAAAAAAATTATAAATATAGATGAATACCAGTATTAAAACATTAGGAGATTTAAAGAAAAGCGGTTACAAAAGCAAATCGATTAAACAGGAACTACGCGGTAATTTGGTAACAGCTTTAAAAAATAAAACAAGCGTATTCAAAGATATATTTGGCTACGATGAAACTGTTCTTCCCGATTTAGAGCGTGCCATTTTAAGTCAGCATAATATTTTATTCTTAGGTTTGCGCGGACAAGCTAAGACTAAAATGGCACGTCAAATGACTGCCTTATTGGATGAATGGATTCCGGTAGTAGCTAACAGTCCTTTAAACGATTGTCCGTTACAACCAATCTCTAATTTTGCTAAAAAGTTAATTCAAGAAAAAGGAGATGATACACCAATAAACTGGATTCACCGTAACGACCGTTTTGCTGAAAAACTCGCCACACCTGATGTAAGCGTAGCAGATTTAATAGGCGACATTGACCCGATAAAAGCCGCTAATTTAAAACTTTCGTTTTCGGATGAACAAGTTATTCATTACGGTTTAATTCCACGAAGCAACCGATTTATTTTTGTGATTAACGAACTACCTGATTTGCAAGCACGCCTACAAGTTGCGTTGTTCAATATTTTGCAGGAAGGAGATATTCAAATCAGAGGATTTAATATTCGGATTCCACTTGATGTGATGTTTGTATTTACAGCTAACCCGGAAGATTACACGAACCGAGGTAGTATTGTAACACCTCTTAAAGATCGAATTGGCGCACAAATATTAACGCATTATCCAAAATCCATCGAGCATTCAAAACAGATTACAAGCAGTCAAGTAAAACTAGGAGCTGAACAATCAATAATTGAGTTGCCGGAAATTTTAAAAACTATTATTGAACAAATTGCCATTGAGGCCAGACAAAGTGAATTGGTAGATGCCAAAAGTGGTGTTAGTGCCCGATTAACCATTAGTGCTTATGAAAATTTAATGAGTGCCGCAGAACTAAGGTTCATTACAAACCAGCAACCATACAGTTTTGCGAGGTTAAGCGATGTTTACAAAATTTTGCCGGCCATTAATGGCAAAGTAGAACTGGTTTACGAAGGAGAACAAGAAGGTGCTGCCATGGTTGCTACAACTTTAATTTCCAAGTCCATTCGTCAATTATTTATTGAATGGTATAATGATCCTGCGAAACTGAAAAAGAAATCAGCCGTAAGTGATTATCAAGAGATTATTGACTGGTTTAGTGCTGATAACAAACTCGATTTAATAGATTCGTTAACTGACCTGGAATATAAAAATTCTTTGAATTCCGTAAATGGCTTAAAAGAACTGGTCAAAAAATTCCACCCTCACTTAAAAGCCAACGAGCAATTAGTAATGATGGAATTTGTTTTACACGCTTTAGCAGAACATTCGTTAATTGGCAAAACCGGATTGGTAAATGGTGTTGGATTTAAAGATCTCTTCAATTCATTGGTTGGATAATGAAAATTTACAATTTACGGTATCATACAAATTGTTAAAACCTTCTTTTATTAGAGAAGAACAACTGATTGCAGATAACAAATATTTTGCAAAGCTTGCTCTAAGGTAACACGATTAAAATACTGATTATACCATTCTAATAAACTTAAATTCAAAGATAAATTGGTTACCTCAGTTGGACTTTGATTAACCTTTATAATTTTATTGTACAGTGCATCAACACCCAACTTTGTTAAGTCATTTGTTTGATTGGAATCTTCTGTTTCAAAAATGGTAATATTAGTTAACTCGTGCCACCTTTCGGGCACCCTTAATTCACTTTCAACTTCGTACTTAGAAAAAAAAGAAGTTTTTAATTTCTCTAATTCTTCTACAACTTGCAATTTTGCTTTTAAAGATGAAACTTTTTGAAATGAAGCACTATCTTTCTCCGATAAACTAATTTGACCTTTTAAACTGAGCTCGTTGGCGCTAACAATGCTTACCAAATGGATATTAATTTGTTGTTTAGAAGGTTCGATACCACGCATGGCTTTCACATTAATAAGAGCCAACAAAAGCGTACAAGCAAGAATAAGTATAACTGAAGTGATAATCGTATTTTGTTTAGTTTCTTCATTTTTTACACCACTTAAGTAAAATATCGGTGTAAACACGAATAATAAAAGCAAAATACTACTCAGGCCCATAATATTAGCACCAGGCCAATGCATTATTTTAAATAAAATACTTAAAGATAAAACAGAACCGCAGAAAGTGCCAATTAAGTTTTGAAATTGATTGGCCTTAGATTTGTTTTGTTTCTGTTTAATGGTAAATGCAATTGGTAAAAAAAACAAACTAAAAATGGAGAATCCGAGAACAAGTAGTATGCCCGCACCAGGCCACCAAAGGAACTTAAAAATAATGCCTGTTAAGGCAAATAATGCGGATAATAATCCGCTGATATTCATTATTTTTTTCATCGTGTAGTAGTATTTAAAATTGATTAATAGGTGAGTTTCTTCTTCTATCTCAATTAAATTCTTTTTATAAAACTTAGAAATTGTTTGCTGATAAAAGTTCTCAAAGTCACCACCCTCTTTGAGATTTTGCTCAATTATACAACAAACGTGGTCAACGAGGTTATACTGCAGATCCTCATTTTTAATGCCACGTGCACGAATGTCATCAAAAATAAAATCAACCTGTTTATCGTTTAATTGAAACATGTTTTAATTTGAATTTGGTTGCAATTGTAAAATCAACTTCATGGTACTCATAAATTCGGCAAACTCATTTATTTTTTCAAGAACTTTAGTTTGACCGGAGGGCGTTAACGAATAATATTTTCGAACGCGTTTACCAATAAATTCGGTTTCAGTTGTTAAATAACCTTCAGCTTCCAAAGCGTGAAGAGCAGGATATAAAGCACCCTCTGTAATTAAAATTTTTTCTTTGGATAACTCTTTTACCCTTTGAGTAATTTCATAACCGTACATTTTTCCATGCTCCTTTAATTGTTGCATCACAATGGTTTTTAAGGAGCCTTTTAATAATTCTGATGAATACATAATACAAATATACATAATTTTCTTATGTATATAAGTCTTTTGTATAACAAAATTGTATCATACTGATAATCAATATATAAAATTTATTTGTTGTTTTATACTTAGAGAATTTTTAGATTAACTTTGATTAAAAAGAAAGATGACTCCTAACATTTTCGAAAAAACTAACACCGATCAAATAATCAATCGAATTAATCAATTAACCCCATCCACACAAGCCAAATGGGGCAAAATGAATGTGGCACAAATGCTAGCTCATTGTAATGTTACTTACGAAATGGTTTACGAGAATAAACACAAAGCACCTGGCGCATTTGTGAAATTAATTTTAAAAGCCTTTGTTAAAAAAACTGTAGTTAATGAAGTGCCTTACAAAAAAAACTCATCTACTGCACCTGCTTTTCTAATTGCAGATGAGCGCAACTTTTTAAACGAAAAGGAACGTTTAATTAATTACCTAATAAAAACACAACAACTAGGCGCTTCACATTTTGAAGGAAAGGAGTCTGTTTCATTTGGAATATTAAATTCTAAAGAATGGAATAATATGTTTTATAAACACCTTGATCACCACCTGCAACAATTTGGGGTATAGATTAGAATGCATTCTCTCTAAATACAAGTCTGTGTATATTTGATTAAAGATTACTATGATGTAATCTTTATAATTAAGCAATTACCTGATATAGCTCTTGATTAATTCCATTTTACAATTTTTACACATTGCTCCTCATGTCTAATAATGATTATTCTTTTCTCTAGAATCAAAATGTAATCAAAAATACATCTTTAAAATTTTAATACTCTAACTAACTCCCCTACTCCATATTTACATTCAAAAAAAAAGCCGACTATAAATAGTCGGCTTTCAAATTTAATATATTTATTAGTTTACTAAGCCTGTAAAACCAGAGTCAGCACGCAATTTCACAAATTCTGCATCGTCTTTTGCCCAAGCCTTTAAAGCTGCATCTTTTTCAATTGCTTTTTTAAGGTTTGAAATAACTTCTGAATTATTTCCACTCTTAGCAGCTGCAACAGCTCTTAAATAATCGCTAAATGCTTTATCTTTATCAGTACCAGCATCTAAAATGGCGTTAACACCGCTTGCTCCACCGGTTAATAGAGTAGCTAAAGCTTTGTTAAAGTCTTTATTTTCTCCAAAGTTGCTTAATGCATCAGCGTATTTACCATCACGGATATCTAAGATACCAGTGTTATATTTTGTTTCAGCAGCACCACCTGCTTTTTTATATAATTCACGAGCAGCAGGACGGTTACCGTTTTTAGCTTCAATAATACCTAAATTATTATAAACAGCTTGTTGACCATTCGCAACTTTTTCAGCACGCTTAAATGCTTCAGCAGCTTCACTTACTTTATTTTGTAATAATAAAGCACAACCTAAGTTGTTAGCTGCTCTCCAATCGCTACCAAACTGTTTTTCGGCAGAAGTATAAACTTGCACTTTAGTGTTGATATCATTTGTTAAAGTAGCGCCATATAATAATTCTTCAATTGAAAGGCTATCAGGTTTACTGGTCATTAAAGCAGTAATTTGCTCATCCGTACGTGATTTTTTGTTTACATTAACAACGATTTCAGCACGACGTAATTTAGGTAAAACTTTATCAGCTAACTCAGTATAAGTTTTTGATAAGTTCTTGATTTCTTTACGACGTTGATCCGCATCAGAGTACATTGTTAAAACACGTAAGATTAAATCTTTGTCGGCCATTGTACTAGCCTCCATTAAAGATTTAAAACCTTCCCAGTCTTCCTTAGTTGTACCAACAGTATACTGTTCTTTTGTTTTTCCAAAAGTTACTGCTTTATCTTTGTTACTGGTAAACTCGCTCATGATTGCTTTAGATCCTGAAGTAGCACGATCTTTAGCTAAGTTTTCGTTTTTATCAGTTTCACCATCCGGAGAAGCATACGCAGAAACAGTAATTCCTTTAAATTCATACCAAGGAGAACTTAAGTTAGCCTCGATAAAATTATGGAAAGCTTTAGCTTCATCAGACTTTAATTCAGTCGGACGAACATTAGATTGGTTAATTTGGTAATAAATATGTGTTGTTTGATCAGCAGGAGTTGATTTCACAAATGCATCTTTACCCATGATAGGTTTTTCATCGTTACGAACCAATAACGGCGTAACAATTGTTGCATCGGCTAATTCAACCGGATCAAATTTTTTCTCTTTTTTCTTAACGGTACCAACGCCTCTTAATTCAACCTTGGCATTTCTCATACCCGGCTCATAGGCGAATTTCTCTGAAGTATAACTAAACGAACCTCCACTTGAGAATCCAATTTTCTGACCACTTCCGGTTGCTTTTTCTCCTACTAAAGTTACAGGTTTTAAAGCTCTTTCCGAACCATTAGTTCCTTTCACAACGGGCGTTAAGGTTAATGTTACTTTTTTGGCAAATAACTTCGGGTTAAATTTACCACTCACACTGAACTGAACACTGTCTCCATGCATTTCGATAGGATTTGGTGTTACTTTGTATTGAATGTCTTTTTGTTTTTTAACCATTTTACCAAGGCCATCACAACCCGATAATATTACTGCCACCGATAATCCGGCTCCAATTGTGCGTAAAAATTTTGAATTCATCTTCTATTTTTCGTTTTTTTCGAGGTCAAAAATAGAAATAAGTTTTAAATAGAAAAACCTTTTTGCAATTAAATTATAACCATTTATCATTTTATTTACACTTTTGCCATACATTTGCACAAATTTTTTTTTGTCGAGTTCAACTCATATTTCAAAAGAAACAGCAACCTACAGTAAAGTTCTGGGCTATCTCAAACTCACCAAATTCAGGTTAGGCTCCTTAGTTGTTTTTAGCGCTGTGATTACTTATTTCACAGTGGCCAAAGAAGTTAACTTTTATGCCGTGTTGGCGCTTACTTGTGGAGGTATATTGGTTACAAGTGCTGCCAATGGCTTCAACCAAATAATTGAAAAAGATTTGGATAAATTGATGACCCGCACGCATCAACGCCCAATGCCACTTGGAATTCTCAACAATGCTGAGGCCTTTATTTTTTGTACCATCTCAGGCTTAGCCGGAACCGTTCTTTTATGGGTATTTACGAATCCTTTGTCTGGAATACTCGGTTTTATCTCAATTATTTTATATGCCGTAATTTACACGCCCTTAAAGCGTGTGTCTTCTTTTTCAGTTTTTGTTGGTGCCTTTCCGGGAGCCTTTCCAACTTTAATTGGCGCTGTTGCCAGTACAGAAGGTTTTGGGCATGTTAGTTTTTTTGGGCTTTTGCTTTTTTTAATTCAGTTTGTTTGGCAATTCCCTCATTTTTGGGCATTAGCCTGGTTTAATAGCGATGATTATGCAAAAGCTGATTTTTACTTATTGCCTAGCAAAGGCGGCAAAGATAAGTCTAGCCAGTTCCAAATACTCCTATACACTGTTTTTCTTTTATTTACCAGTCTTTTACCATTTGTATTTCATTTTACAGGTATTATAAGCGTTTCAGTTTGTTTATTAGCCGGGCTGGCAATGCTTTTTCAAGCTTACATTTTTTATAAAAAAGGCAGCAACGAATTAGCAAAAAAACTATTTTTAATTACACTTGTTTACTTACCGGTAGTGCAGCTGGCACTAATGACAAAACTATAATCATGAGCGAGGAAACCAATTTATCATCCCAAAAACTAAGTCGCGCAGATCGTAAAGCCGAGTTAAAATTGGCACAACGTAAAACCGCAAAACCACTCTTATGGATAGGAATCGTAAGTATTGTAATGCTTTTTGCAGGACTAACGAGTGCCTACGTGGTAAGAGCCGATAATGGCAATTGGTTGATTTTTCAATTGCCCAGTATAGTGTTTATAAGCACTGCCATTATCATTACTTCCAGTATAACCATGTTTTTGGCACAACAGGCCATTAAGAAAGACAATTACCAACTCACTTCAATTGCCCTATTTTTAACCTTGGCTTTAGGTTTTGGCTTTTTTTTCAGTCAAATCCAAGCCTGGAAAGAATTAACAGCACAAGGAATTTATTTTTTAGGATCAAAAAGTAATGCTTCAGGATCTTTTTTATACTTAATCGCCTTCCTTCACATTTGTCATATGATTGGAGGGATTATAGCCTTAACAGTTTCATTAACAAAATGCCTGTTGAAAAAATATTCGTCAGCGGATTACCTTGGAATTGAGCTAACTGCCATTTACTGGCATTTTTTAGACCTGCTTTGGGTATATTTATTTTTGTTTTTGTATTTTTATCGTTAATATTGCAAAAAATTATTTTTATTTAACAAGTTAGTTATATGGGTCAATCGGTTGAAATAGACACAAAAGAAGCCTGGGGCGGTGGACAGTCGCCTTTTAGAGTAAGTTATGGAAAAATGATGATGTGGTTTTTCCTTATTTCGGATGCTTTAACGTTTGGTGGATTGCTTACTGCGTATGGTTTTGCCAGACATAAGTATGCCGATCAATGGCCAAAAGCAGAAGATGTTTTTACACATTTCCCATTTGTTGAACAGCATTTACCTTTGGCATATGTAGGTTTAATGACTTTTATTCTTATCATGTCTTCAGTAACAATGGTATTGGCGGTAGAGGCCGGTCACCGTATGGACAAAAGAGGTGTTACTGTATGGATGTTTTGGACAATCATTGGAGGTGCAACGTTCGTTGGATCGCAAGCTTGGGAGTGGTATCACTTTATTCACGGAACTGATGTTGGTTCATTAAGAGATGTTTTTGACAGAGAAACCGGAACTTATGTAAGACAAGTTGTGCATGGTGCTAACATGACCGTAAATGAATATGGTAATTATGATGTGCCACAATTTGCTAATTTCTTCTTCTTTATAACAGGATTTCACGGAACTCACGTATTTAGTGGTGTAGTAATTAACTTCATTATTTTTATGAATGTGTTAAAAGGAACTTATGAAAAACGAGGACATTACGAGATGGTTGAAAAAGTAGGTTTATACTGGCACTTTGTAGATTTGGTTTGGGTATTTGTATTTACCTTCTTCTATTTATTATAATTTAAAAAAACTAAGCATATGGAATTTCACGATAATTATCCTGAGTATGAAAAAATGAGTAACCACGATGAGGCCTACGGTAAAAAAGCACGTAGAACCCTTTGGAATGTGTTTTGGATCATGTTGGTTATTACAATTGTAGAGTTAATCATTGGTTTTATGGCTCCAAGCAAAGGCTGGAGTGGCACATTAGGACTTAAAGTATTGTTTATTGGACTAACAATCGTAAAAGCAGCAGCCATTGTATTATGGTTTATGCACTTAGGTCATGAGGTTAAGTTTTTTAAGTATGTTGTATTGTTGCCTTATGCAATCTTTATGTTATACACAATTTTCATCGTATTAACTGAAGGTACTTACTCCGGCGAAAAAGAACATTATACTCAAACCAGACAGATTCCATTAGAAGACCAATTGGCTCATAAAAAAGCACATGGTGGCGGACATCATGGAGGCGGTGAATCGCACGGCGAATCATCACACGAAGGTGATGCTCATCATTAAAAAATTAAGCCCGGTATATGCCGGGTTTTTTATTTGTTATAAATAACTTTAAATGATATTTTCTAAGACCAAGTGCTTGCAAATTATAATTATCTATGCTGTATTTACCTTATTTATCTCATCCTGTTATAATTCAGAACAATTTAAATTAAAAGAAAATAAGCGATTAGTCAACTCCAGAATAATTATCCAACCTTTTAAAGGTATTTCTGAAGAATAACTAAATCATTTGAATAATGAATTAACCCATTTTATTCATTTGGAAAACCAAATGAATAAACGATGTAAGAAAATCAACTATTTGCTCAGAAATACCTGAAACCCAAAAGGTGATTTTCTAAATCGGGATAAACCCAACTAATGCAGTTAGTTCGGCTCATGCTTCGCCTTCTAATGCATAAATTGGGACTAAGAGAAGTCTGTCCAAAAGCTAAAATCAACCCGGTTATATCTATACCAAAACACGCATTTTTTAAATTAAGAAATAGATATCTCGCCGATACACTCATAAGATTTTTAAAAAGTAAAACACCATCAGGTTGTGTTAGGATTGGTTTAACTAATAAAGATATAAGCCACACAAAGGGAAATATAAAAGATTACGAAATTATGGGTTTAGGTTATCGTCCAGGATCTTCATGTATCATTTCAAACTATAGGTTAGATAAGATTAATTTAAACGAGCAATTATTTAAACTTGCAGTTCATGAACGTGGACATACTCAAGGCCTTTCTCATTGTTCTATTAAACCGTGTTACATGCGAGACGCAGAAGGAAAAAAACACAAGGATGAAGAAACCGGTTTTTACTCAAAATCTATGCAATATTTAAAATCACAAGGCTGGAAACTCAATTGATTTTTTTAATTAAATATGCCAAAACTAAAGTCTACACAATACATTGCTAAAAATACTTTAATTGCTAAAAACAGATCTAGAATTGATTATAATTTTATAACTGGTGTTATAATTATTAATCTGAGAAAAGTAGTTTGCGTTTCAACTTTTTTAGGCTGGGAAATTAAATAAAAAAGGGGTGCGTTCATGTGCACCCCTTTTTTATTTAATTCAGCAATTAATACACTCCTCAATTTTTAATTAACCTTTTGGTTTCAATTCGATTGTTTACATCGCTCAATTGTATCAAGTAAATACCTTTAGGATACTCCCCCAAATCAAAAGAAAATTTTTTCTCATCAACCTTCTTATTCATTAATTCATGACCAAGGGCATCAAAAATTTTTATAGACTGGAATTGTTTGTTGCTATTATTTTCAATAGTGAATAACCCTTCTGTTGGATTTGGAAAAACATTTAACCCTAGTTGATCCTCTGCATCTTTCTCTAATCCTGTACAAACTACTACATTTTGAGTTATGCTTGCAGATGAAGTACATGAATTAGGTGCAACACCAACAACTGTGTAGGAAGTTGTAATACTTGGTGATATAACTAAACTCAAAGGTACAACTGGAGTAAAGGTGTAAGAAACGCCTCCGGAAGGATTAAGTGTTGCGCTTGCACCGGCACAAATAGTTCCTGAGCTTGATGTTAAAGCAATAGTTGGACTAAGGTTAATGTTTAATGCTAAAGTTCTGGTTGTTAAGCACCCGGCGTTATTAGCAGTAAGTGTATAAATACCTGAATTTAAGGCGCTAGCACTTGTTGTTACAGATGGATTTTGAACTGTTGATGTAAAAGAATTAGGTCCAACCCAATTAAAAGTTGGAACAACTGTGCCAGTTGGGGTAAATGAATAAAATAAGTTTATTGGTAAGCCTTCACAATTTAATGCACTCATAGAGCCAACACTTCCAACTAAAGAGAAACAAGAAACCGCATTTACAGCAAGGGTGCTAACGGCAACACATGTATTTAAAGCCGTTGCTATTTGTAAAGTAAAAGTACTTGGTGTGGTGGGTGCATTAACTAAAATATTTGTTGTGTTCGTTGCGCTAGTAATTGTTGAAGTGCCGACCTGCGACCAGGAATAAGTTGCTGGTGTTAATGGAATAGCGCTATTTATTGCTGGTGAAATAAAATAAGGGTTTGATGTACTGCCTATAAGTATGTTTGGGCCACTTCCAAAAAATGAAGAGGTTGTTAATGTTGTAAGTGTTACAGCTGCTGAGGTGGCACTGCCACAACTTGAAGTTGCAACCAAGCTATATAAAGCAGCATCAGTAGCAGTTGCCACAGCAATATTTAATGTTGCAGTAGTTGCACTAGCTATTGGAACTCCATTTCTTAGCCATTGAAAAGATGTTGGTGCACCAGAAATAGTTGGTGTTAACCTTGCTGTATAACCTGGGCAAAAATATCGGGTGCTTGATCCCATACTAAAAGTTGGCGCTCCAAGCACATTAATAATAAGCTCTTGACCAGTTGAGCATTGCCCGTTTGGCCAAAAAGTTAAACACCCGCCACTACTTGCAATTGCCCTCATTCTTACATAATAGGTGCCAGCAGTTGGAAAGGAAAAAGAAACGTTGTTAGGCGATGGATTACTTAAGGAACTAAAAGGAATAGACGAGGAGCAGTTGCCTGAAGTGGTTGAATAAACCCACTCAAAACCAGAGAAACCTCCAATACTTGAAGTGCCTGTTCGCGTGAATGTAACAGAGCCACCGGCACAAATTGTTGTTGTGTTTGATCCAATTGTTGGAAATGTTGCATTGGAACATTGTGATTTTAATACACTGTTAAGTGTTAAACCGATTAAAAATAAGTAGATTGTTTTTTTCATGTTTTTTTAGAATTTCTCACAAATTTATTCGCAAAAAAAACAACACTAAAAGAAACTTTCCGAATGACTGGGATAAGTTTCCGAACGACGAATAATGAAATTATTCTTAGAAACTAATCACATTTATTGATTGAACCTTTAAGTATTAACTAATAAACTCAAAGTGTTTTTTCTCTTTGAAGGGCTTCTATTAGTTCCTTTTTATATGAGCGAGAAACGTCGGCCTTTTTTGCACTCTTAAAAACCAATAAACCTGCCTCGTTCTTTTTTTGAAAAGACTCAACATTACTAAGATTAGCGATGTAAGATCGATGTACCTTTAAAAACTGTTGAGTTGATTCTAATGCCTCTTCAAAAAAACCCATAGGTTTAGAAACTAATTTTTGACTGCCATCTGTTAAATGAATGACAGAATAAGCACGCTCTGCTTCAATGAATTCAATATTATTTAGCCTTATATATTCATGACCGGCATTTAATGGGATTGCTAATGTAGCACCAGACTTTTCCTTTAAGTTATTCATTAAAACATTCATTCGTTGGGAATCTGTTTTCAAATTCTTCTGAATAATTGCCTTTTCAATGGCCATCATGAGTTCATCCTCTTGTATAGGTTTTAACAAATAATCAATAGCTGATAGTTTAAAGGCCTGCACCGCATACTGATTATAAGCTGTTGTAAAAATAACTTCAAAGTTTTTTTCTTCCATTTCAACTAATAAATCCATTCCTGACTTTCCTGGCATATTAATGTCTAAAAAAATTAAATCAGGCTTGAGTGATTCAATCGCTATTTTAGCTTCATCAACATTTGATGCTTCACCAACAATTCTTAAAGTTGTTGCAAGCTCTGAAATCATTAGTCTTAACAGTTCACGTGCTTGTTCAGAATCATCAACTATTAATGCATTTAATATTTTAAATTGGTTCATCTATTTTAATTTTAATTGTTACTAGAGTGCCGGTAGCTTTTTTATTTTCGAAAAGATCAGTAAAAGTAATGCAAACTATCTCCTCATCTCTATTAATCAATTCAATCCTTTTTTTAATAGCATCTCCTGCAAATGAGGCGTGCTGACTGTTTGAATGAGCATTTATTTTAGCTGACTCCTCTCTTCCTACGCCGTTATCCTCGATTGTTATGATTAAATATGATCCTATTTTTTTAACTTTAAGTGCTAGTTTTTTTAAACCTGGCCTATGCTGAAGTCCGTGTTTAAATGCATTTTCAATGAAAGGTTGAATTAATAATGAAGGAATTTTAGACGAGCTTTGATCAACACTCTCATCTACGTCTTGGTCAAAAATAAACTCTCCACCCAGCATCATAGACTCAAGACTGATATATGTTTTTAACATTTTAAGTTCTTCGGCAATAGTAATTGAAGAAGAGTTGCTCATATTTAAAAATGTGCGAATTAAATTTGAAAATTCGTTTAAATAAATATTTGCCTTTTGTTTATCATTTTTATAGATATATGATTTAATAGAGTTAAGTACATTAAATACAAAGTGTGGGTTCATTTGAGACTTTAAAGCAGTTTCCCGACTTAATCTTAGCTCATTTTCAATTTTTATTCGTTTAATTTCTTTTAATTGTGCAGACTTTAGTCTTAAAATTCTGAGTTTAAAAAAAATTATAATTGAGCAAATTAAAAGCAAAGAAAGGACAGACACAAACCACCAAGTCCTCCAGTATGGCGGATTTGAGTAGCCTGAAAGTATTATTGTATTTTCTGAAGAATTGCCATTGTGATCAATCACTTTTAACTCAATTTCGAAGTTGCCGGACGGTATATTAGTAATTTGTATTCTTTGAATATCTGAAGGCAATGTAAACCATGATGTATCAGTACCTTTTAATCTGTAAGCGTATAAAAATTCGCCATTACTTCTATAAATACTTGCCTCCGGAAAAATGAATAATTGTTGTTTGTAATCCATTTGAATTTTGGAAAAATCTTTAATTTTCTTTTGATCTACCATTAAATTCTTCACGTAAACAATAGCTTTTTTACCTGCATCAGCATTTACATATGGTATTAACTGTAAACCATTACCAGTTGCCAGCCAAATCTCTTTTTCATCAAGAGCAAGGTCTTTTACATTATCAGCTGCAACCCCAGCCAACCTGTTCAAATTAATCCATTTATTTTGATTTACATTGTAAATCCAAAGGCCTTTGTTAGTTGCAACATAGTACCCTTTTTGAGAATATACTGCTAGTTTATAAGGTACTATTTCAGAAGGTAGTTTTGTAATAAACTTAATTTTCCCTGTTGAATCAAGCGAGTGCAAATGTCCGTTAAAAGTCATGACAATCAACTCACAATTCAAAGTATCCATGGTAATTGAGGCTACTTGAATTCCTTTGAAATAGACCCTCTTTTCACTCCATGAATTTTTATCATTTTGATATTGAAAAAGCCCCTTATTGGTAGCTATCCATATTTGATTTTTAGTTCTTGGAATAAAAATTTCCCGAACCCAATTTCTATTATAAGCACTATCATTAATAAAGAAGCCATGTGAGCTCCCAATAAAAACATTGTCATTCAATTCCTTATACGCTTTAATGGCTTTGATTTCCGATACTTTACTTGTTAACTTATCTTTTGTCCATTCATATAATTTATTATTAATGTTAAATTTCAATTTCCCGGATTCTTCATCAAAATCAAAACTTTGAACATCTCCGGAAATTTCTGTTGGGAAATATTTGATTGCACTTGTTTTAACAGATAATTCAGCAACAGCGCCTTTATTAGAAGCAAAATAGATAGCTTCTTTATTCTTAAATATTCTTGAAATTTTGTTATCAAGTACTAATTTGTTTTCAGAGTTCCAAACACGCATGTTCATATTTGGGATTCTAATGATACCGTCTTGCAAAGTTGTCATCCAATAATTTCCTTCTCTATCTATCAAACAACCGGAGAAAGCTTTGTCTGGATAATACAATTCAGAAATATCTTTTTGTGCATTGTAAGAAATAATACCATTATAGGTACAAATCCACAAATTGCCATCAGCCAAAGCCTTTACGTTCGTAATTTTTCTATTGCCCAAAACTGAAAGTAAATTTTTAGAGTTTACTTCATTTAAGGCCTGTTTGCCGTACCTGAATACTAACCTATTCTCAGCCTTAAAAATCCATATTTCGTTATGATAGTACTCAAGTATAAAACTTCCGGGAGAATAATTCGTAAAAATTTTAAATGGTGTGATTGAATAAGTGTTATCAGCAATGCAGCCAATTCCGCTTGATGACAGAAAATAGGCACCAGAGAGAGGATTCGTATTAGCTAATTTGCATACATAATTATTTTTTGAGATTGACAGCTCTAAATTGTCACTACTGTATTTTTTCCATAGGTTGGTGTTTTCATCATAAACATCAATTCCGGCGGAGTGACTCACATAGAGTTTACCACATGAATCGGATGAAATACCAGTAATAGTAACGGGTGGTTTGGCATAAATTTCTCTAAGTGTGTCATCTTTCAAAACAAACACTTGTGAGTTAAAATTATAACAATAAATGTTTCCATTTTTTGAAATTGTTAAACCCGTTAGTGATTTCGAAGTTTGTTTATTAGATTTATAAGCATGATACCTGATTCCGTCGAATTTATATAAACCTGCATCGCAACCAATCCAAATAAATCCATATTTGTCCTGTAAAATGCTGTAAACCTCGTCTGAGGGTAAACCTGATGCACCACTGTAATTAAAATAACTAGGGTACTGAGCCTTAACGATTACAAAAAGGAATACTTTAGCAAATAGTAATAAACTTCTCATTATTCATTTTCAGTTTAAAAGTTTGCTCATGACATTTGCAAAAATAGGAGAATGAACTTAATAACTAAAGAATTTCTAAATTTAAATTAAATGCTTTATAAAGTTAAACGTTCCAAATCAAGTCTTAACTTTTATAGCAAAAAATGATAATGAAAGATTTGTGTTAACAAACGTTCCAATCTCAGCAAAAATTTAAACAAAAAACTGCCTATCACGGATTCTTTCATGAAGGATACCTGAGTTGTTCACCGAAGCAGACGGTGACCTCTTCCCCGAAGTAATTTCGGGGCATGCAAGCGTTCTAGCTCAACTTTATTAAATATTCTAGGTATTTACGGCTCTTTTTTGCCTTTATTGTTCGCTCCCAACTCATGGCTTGTTCTCGTGTATCAAATTTCTCTTTATGCTTCAAAATCCAATCACGCGCCTTTGAAGTGTAGGCAGAAATGCCTACATTATGCTCTGCTAATCGAGTTGCCAAATCTGTTGTGTAACCTACATAATAACGATTAACCCATTTTATTCATTTGGAAAACCAAATGAATAAACGATGTAAGAAAATCAACCATTTGCTCAGGAATACATGCAACCCAAATGGTGATTTTCTAAATCGGGATAACCCCAATTAATACAAGCAGTCCGGCTAATTCTTAGCCTCCTATTGCATAAATTGGGATTAAGTTTTTGGGAGTATATGATATAAATGTAAAACATAAAATAAAAGTCCCGCTTTTGCGAGACTTATTTTGTGGAGAATACCGGAGTCGAACCGGTGACCTCTTGCATGCCATGCAAGCGCTCTAGCCAGCTGAGCT
>JADBXZ010000008.1 GCA_020403265.1 Bacteroidota bacterium | reverse complement strand
TTGAATCTTATTTTAAAAAAATATACCCCGACTGGTAAATCAAAAAACAACTCATTTTCTTTTCTAAGAAAAAATTGATTTTTAAAATTAACGTCGTAAAGTTCTATATCTATAATCTCCTCGTCACTATTAAATTTTATTATATTTTTTGTGGGGTTTGGATAAATTTTAAAATCGTTTTTTTTATATTCGTCCTTATCTGTTGTTAAACAATTAAAAGTATAATTATAAGCAAAAGCAGAATCAGTAGTTAAGCAAACATTATCTATGTAATAGTAAATATTTGGAGACAGCTCATTATACAAGTATGTAAGGGTAAAAGAAAGTGTATCAAAAAAATTTCCTAGCGAAATAAACTCATAATTATTCGTTGAAATAAAAGAACCAAATAATTTCACCCAATTTAATGTATCACTTACAGTTTGAGTAAAAGTTATGTGTGCAGAATTGGTTGGTGTTGAAGTAAAAGTATAAATTGGTTGAGTAGTTGAAAAAGATGCACCAAATTTATTACTGGCTCTTTTAGATGTATTCGATAAAGACAAATCCAATGATAAGAAATATTTTGTACCAATCAATAATTGAGAAGTTAATTTAACACCTAGAACTTCATTACTTGTTGAATTGATTGGATTAACAAAAGTATGTAAACCTGCATAACTATGGCAACCGTTGGCAACATTCTGATACCCAAAAGTATTAGACGGAATTGAGGTATATTTGCCAAATCCATTGTAACATTTATTAAAATAATCTGGTGTTAGATTCAAACTATACCATTCCTTTAATTTATAAATTTGAGAAAAATTATTCGGGCAAGCCGTATCCTCCTCAAAGCTTGGGTTTGGTATTAAGTTTACTTGCGCATCAATTTTAGTAAAACAAAACAATAAAAATAGGTTGATAAGTTTTTTCATATAGCTAAATTAAACTATTAGGTGTAAAAAGCAAATTTATTGGTGTTAAATTCTTGTTATTATGAGGTATTGTGTATTGCACTGGTTTACAAAAACCGTTGCGAACATCCGCCTTGGCGGCGGCTAGGCTAAATGCTTTGTGTTTTTGTTTGTAACCGTAAACTAAGCTAATGCTAATTTAGACCGTAGTATTACAAATACAGTGGAGCAGGGAATTATTTTTAAGCACTAGTCACTTGAGTTTAGATGAACAAAAAGAAAAACTAACTGATGCATTTGAAAAATGGAGAGGTAATTTGGAGCAGGTGGATGATGTGTGTGTGATTGGCATTAGAGTATAAAAGACTTCATACAACATAAAAAAAACCGAACTGATTAGTTCGGTTTTTTTTGTTTGATACCCACACTACTTTGCCATTGAAAATTTTATTGGAATGTTGTAGTAAACTTTTACCGGCTGTTTATTCACATAACCCGGTTTTTTAAATTTTGGTAAAAGGGTAATAACGCGTCTCGCTTCTTCATCAAGCCCAAAACCTAATTTGTTTTGTGTAATTACGTTAGTAACACCACCGGTTTCATCAACTACAAATCTAACATAGGCGGTTCCTTCTTTGCCTGCTTCCCTTGCACCGTTAGGATAAACAATTTTAGAAGAAATAAAGCGGTAAAGAGCGCTCAACCCTCCTTCAAACTCAGGTGCTTCATCTGCAAAAATTCTAACATCATTTTCGTTACCACCTGCACCATTGCCATTGTTGGTTAAAGAGCCTGTTCCGCTTGAACCCGTATTGGTTGGATCGCCCGTTCCTTGTGTACTGGAAGTGCTTGTGCCGGTTACATCAGTATTAATGCTGGTGCTGTTTGTTTCTACCACTAAACTATCTTTTACAATTGTGCCAACTGCTTGTGAATTTGGTTTATTTGCGTTAGATGGCGTTGGATCAACTGGAGTTGATTTTGGCTTATCCATATCAACCGGTTTGTTAATATTAACCTCCGTGATAATATCTGGAATGAGTTGAGTTATTTCAGTTGAAGTCGGTAATTCGGTTCTATGCGTAAAATAATAACCCAAACTCATTAAACTTCCAAAAGTTAAAGCCACAATGGCTAATGATTTAAAAAGTGTTTCGCCATAGGTTGAACGAATTTCATACGCGCCATAAGCTTTGTTTTTGTTGGCAAAAATAACTTCATTTAATTTTTGCTGATTGTTTACCGGAATATTCATAACGTTTAATTTTAATTGTTTCCGACTATCTGTTTTGCGCTTTAACATTAATCGTTGGTGTAAAATTACATCTGGAATTTCCGTTTCAATCCCTGCCTTTTAAATCTGGTAAATTATTTTGGTTAAGTGGGTATATTTATCCTTTATATGGTTACTACTTTACATTAATTTTAACATTGCCCATGTTCCTTTGCCCATCAGGACCTATCACAACAATATCCTCGATGTATACCTTATCACCTTTTTTAATTTTTGAAAGTTCAGAAGCAAAAACCCCGTTTAAATTATTGCCGTTAATGGTTTTACTATCACCTAATTTATTATTTAATGCCAGAGAAATGTTGTATTTAATAATTTTAAAAGGCACATTAAAATCAAACATACTTAAGTCAACACCAATACTACTGAGCAGTTTTACTTCACTTGCGGGAATATCAATTGTTCCGTAACACGGTCTGCCTAGTAATTTTACAGGTGGCGTTGGAAATTTTTTCACTTTAAAAAGCTTTGGTGCGCCATGCAATTTATTTCCATTGGCAGTTCGTTCATAAACGTTAATTGAGCAAGTGCCTGTTGTACTCACCTTTGCAATGTACTTGCCACTTCCTGTATTTTTTAAATTAATTCCGCAACCGCTACCAACCACAACCATTTCAGTAGGTGCAATGCCTGCAGCACTTATACTTAAATCATTATCGGCACCAATGTACAGCACATTCATTTTATCGGCACTCACAGCAACTGCGCTGTTAGCTACCACATATTCATTTTGATAAGGAAAATACTGGAACTTGCCCATTCCGTTTTTGAATTTGATCCAACCCTTTATTTCTTTCTTTCCGATTGCAACTGCAGGTATTGCTATCTTGCCATTACCCGCCTTAATTGGCAACACCTCCGCACCTGGCATTAAATTACCTGATGTTGTATCTACATCGCCTAAAATAAATTGTATATTATCATCCTTAAACTCAGTACTGGTTGCCGATAAAAAAACATCCGCTTCATAGTTATTTCCGGTTTGCACATATTGTGATGTTGGTACAATCCGTGCCTGATAAGAATTAAAATTAATACTGAGTTTACCACTTGCTGAAGCAAATTTATTAACCAACTCTGCTTCTATGTTTCGGATATCGCTTTGTATTTTAGATAAATTAGTAATGACAGCTGCCAATGGCATGTGATAAAAATTACGGGTTTCCCATGTGATCCGCTCGCCTTCTTTATTAAAGTAATTATCAGTTGGTGTAAACAATTTTATTTGCTCTCTTAATACTTTGGCGTCTTCCTCAGGTAATTTTAAGCCATCTTTTTCTGTCATGGTGTTAATGAGTAAATTCAATTCTGAAGCCAAACCATTTACTTCATTCCTCAATTCGTTGGCTGAATAGGTTCCGGTTTTGGGCTTTGCTTCATCATCACCCAACAAAAAAAATGTTGGCTTATCGTAATCATCCAATTTTTCAATATTAGCCAAACGCATGGTATCAGCGCCTGAAACAGCTTCGGTGTATTGCTTTACCTGTTGTTTTAAAATTTCAATATAATCGTAAGTTTTTTGTGTTTTGGTGCAAGCTAATTTAGCTTTTTCATAGTAACCCTTTACTTCAGGATGACCATTTTTAATAGCATCATCAAAAGCTTTGAGCATTAAACGTGTGTTATTAGAAAAGTTAGAGTTTGTGGTTTCAATGTTTTCGTTTATTGTTACAAAACCTTGTAACACTTCTTTACTCACATTAAGTGCCAAAAGACATGTTAGTACAAGATACATCATGCCTATCATTTTTTGCCGAGGGGTTTCTTTTGCGCCTGCCATAATTTTTTAATTTAAAGTTGATGTCAATTATAAATTAATCGCTAAAAAAAGTTACAAGAAATATTTTTTTCAACACTCTGTAACCATTCTTTTCTCTTGTTTTATAATCACCTTTTTATAATCAATTTCATTAGTAATTTCTCCGTGTACCATTAGTTGGTTTAGTATGCTTTTGCGCAATCCGATTAAGACCAATGAATTCTTTGTTCTCCTTTTTCAATAATGAGTTAAACAATCTCATTAATTTTGTAAAAAGGCTTAAAATCTCGCTAGTTTGTGAAAAAATCCCCTAAATTTGCTTTTTTCTAATAAGTTATGGAAGTAAAAACCTTATCTCAAATAGACCTTAGTGTTAATCCTGTTATTGCACAAATGGCCATACATAATCACGAACAAATTTTATTTTGTAACGATAATGCAACCGGTTTAAAAGCTATTATAGCTGTTCACAATACCATATTAGGCCCATCGCTTGGCGGCACACGTTTTTGGAATTATAATAATGAGGCAGAAGCTTTAACGGATGTGTTGCGTCTTTCAAGAGGGATGACTTACAAGTCGAGTGTGGCAGGAATAAATCTTGGTGGCGGTAAAGCTGTGATTATAGGTGATCCGAAAAAATTAAAGAACGAAGCCTTACTCAGAAGATTTGGAAAATTTGTAAATAGTCTTGGCGGCAAATACATTACTGCGGAAGATGTAGCAATGACCAGTAGAGACATGGAAATTATTAAAATGGAAACCGACTATGTAAGTGGTTTACCAGAAAATATGGGCGGTAGTGGCGATCCAAGTCCGGTTACGGCCTACGGTGTATACGTGAGTATGAAAGCCAGTGCGCGCGAAACCTGGGGAAACGACAGCCTTAACGGTAAAAAAGTTTTAGTTCAAGGAATTGGGCATGTAGGTGAAGTTTTAGTGAGTCATTTAACCAAAGAAGGCGCTAAAGTATACGTTAATGACATTAACCAAGAGCGTTTAAAAGAAGTTGCGAATAAATACAAAGCAGAAGTTGTTAGTGCCGACACGATGTTTGATTTGGATATTGATATTTATGCCCCATGTGCCTTAGGTGCAACTATTAATGATAACACATTAAGTAAATTAAAATGCAAAATTATTTGTGGTGCTGCCAATAATCAATTGGCAGATGAAACGATCCATGGTGAAGCTGTTGGTCAAAAAGGTATTTTATATGCACCTGATTTCGTTGTGAATGCGGGAGGAATTATCAATGTGTATTACGAATTAGATGGTTATAACAGAGAAAGAGCCTTAGCACATGCGGAAAAAATTTACGACACTACTTTTAACTTATTTCAACTAGCAAAAGCCGAAAAAATTGCCACTTACAAAGCAGCTAATAAACTTGGGGAACAACGTTTAGAAGCAATTGCTAGAATTAACGCTGTACTTTAATAAATATGCTCAATAGAAGGTTTTTACGAATAAAGGTGATGCAAGCCTTATATGGTTATTTTCAGCACGAGAATGCCAATGCCAAGTTGTTTGAAAAAGACATGTTCAAAAGCCTTGACAAAATTTACGATCTTTATCTAACCATTTTTAGTTTGCTCAATCATATACACCATACTGCATTGGTGATTATTGATGAACACAAAAACAAAAAATTACCTAATCAGGAAGACTTAAATCCGAATCTTAAATTTGTTAACAATTATATTTTGAAAGATCTTGAGACTAACAAAAGTTTTCAGGATTTATTGGAGAAACGCAAAATCAGCTGGCAAAATGATTTTGATTTAGTTCGAAAATTATTTTTTGATTTACGTGCGAGTGATTTGTATAAAACATACATGCAAAACAGTAACAATGATCAAAACGAAGACCGCCAATTTTTAATCGATTATGTAGTAGAACAACTGAGTGAAAACGAGGTGCTACAATCTTTGTTCGAAGATAAAAATATGCACTGGGCCGACGACGCATTTGTTGCATTTAATTCGGTTGTTAGAACACTCGAAAAAACCAACGACAAGTTTAGTTTAATGCCTTTGCTCCGTGATGAGAAAGATGATTTCGAATTCATGAGCGCCTTGTTCAACAGAACCATCATGTACAGGGCTGATTTTAAAGAATTAATTGGGAAACATACTAAAAATTGGGAGTTGGACCGTATTGCAAACATGGACATGCTTTTAATGGAAATGGCCCTAACAGAAATTGTTTACATCCCTACAATCCCTGTAAAAGCATCACTTAACGAATACATTGACATCAGTAAAGAATATAGTACGCCACAAAGTAAATTATTTTTAAATGGTGTATTAGATCAAATTATTATTGAGTTACGCCGTAACAACAAAATCAATAAAATCGGTAAAGGTTTAAAGGAAGATTAATCGTTAAATACTTCGTTGAGAATTAAATTAATTTCTTCAGCGCGCGTTAACACCATCGCATGTGATCCGTCTTTAATGATGTATTTTGCATCTATTAAGCTTACCGGCATTAATCGATCTTTTGTGCCGTGTATCTGAATAATTTTGGGATTGTTTTCTGTTCTTTGCCAGTTAACAATTGTATTTATAGCGTGCCTGAAATAATTTGGTCGCATACTGCTCATCATGTCAGTGAATAATTTGCTGTAATAATCATCAAATCCCAAAAGTCTACGTTTTAATTGACCTCCGGTTGTAAAAAAATAATTAGTTAAAAAGTAATACAATGGTATTACTTTTAAAAATTTAAGTAAAAAAGGGAATTGCTTTTTGTTTTTGGTGGATGAAATCAACACCACTTTATCTGTTTCAATTAATTCTATGAGTTCAGAACAAATCATACCTCCAAAAGAGACGCCTATTAAACTAACTTTTTCATTGGTGTTAATTTGCGGTAAAAATTTTTGAGCGTACGCTTTTAAACTTTCACTCGGCTTGGTCTGCGGCCAGTTTAATACAACTAGTTCGTGATTTGGAATTCGAATGTTTTGAAATAAATCCTTGGTACAGCCCAGACCGGGTATAGCATATACTTTTTTCAAATCACTTATTTTTTATGCTCTACTTCATAACCCTTTTGTAGCCACTCTGAAAAGCCATTTTGCATATGAGCTACGTTTTTAAAATTATTCTTCTGCATAAACTCAAGCGCTTCTCCACTTCTTCCGCCACCGGCACAGTATAAAAGATACGATTTTGATTTATCCAGTTTAGAAACAATAGCCTCCGCATTTTTATCAAACCAGTTGATCTCAAAAGCATTTTTTATTTTCCCTTTTTTGGTTATTTCTTCAGGTGTACGCAAGTCAATTACCACGGTGTTTTTGGTGCTTAGCTGTTGTTTAAATTGCTCGGCGGTTAAATTCGTTTGTGTGAATCCAACTTGACTTACACAAAGCAAAAAGAATAAAATAATTTTTTTCATGATTTAATAATTTCAACTACTGTTATTAATACTTGTTTTTTCAATACTTATTCGCGCATTGGCGGTATATGCTTAACCTCTAGGCAAGGTACTGCATAATCACAAGGTAAATCTAGATGTATTTTTAAAGGCTGCGGGGTTGTTTTGGTTGCTACAACTTTACCTTTCACAAGACTAATAGTTTGCAAAGATTTACCCCATTCTGTTTTTAAACACTCCAAACTATAATCACTTAAAGGCTGCCCGTTTGGTGTACTTTTCTTCAATTTCCATCCTTCCATTAATCTATAATTCCCATTCCTAAGTGTAATTCTTAGCACACCTTTATCATCGGTAACAGCTGAATCAGTTTTTCCTTTCTTGCTAACGAAAAATAATTTAAAATTAGCATATGGTTTTGGTTGATTACTTTCCTCAATAATTTCAGGTGTTGGTTTAGCTCCACCGCAATAGGGCTGAGTGTAAGTAACAGTAAAGTTCAACGAAGTTTGCGTCTTGCATGAAGTTGCAAAAAACGAAAAGGCGAGTAATAGAATTAAGTTTCTCATAATCAATCAAAGTTAAATAAAAAAGGTTGCCAAATAACGGCAACCTTCTTAAAAAAATATAAGTTAGTTTAAGCAGTTTTCATTTCGCTTAATACTTTATTCATTGCTCTCACAGCCTCTGCACTCTTGTTGAAAGCAGCTTGCTCATCAGCAGTTAATTTAAAGTCAACAATTTTTTCCCAGCCATTTTTTCCAATAACAACAGGAACACCAAGGCAAATATCATTCTGTCCGTATTCACCGTTTAGGCTTACACAGCAGGTATATAATTTTTTATGGTCGTTTAAGATGCTATCTACTAAAGCAGCAACTGAAGCGCCCGGCGCATACCAGGCACTGGTGCCAAGCATTCCGGTTAATGTAGCTCCACCTACCATGGTATCGGCAGCTACTTTTTTCAATTGTTCGGCATCTAATAAGTTACTCACCGGAAAACCGTTATAAGTGGCTAATCTGGTTAAAGGAATCATCGTAGTATCACCGTGACCACCTATTACATAACCTTGTACATCACTGGCAGGTACGTTTAATGCCTGCGATAAATAACATTTAAAACGAGAGCTATCCAAGATACCACCCATGCCAATGATTCTGTTTTTTGGTAAACCACTTTCTTTTAATGCTAAATAGGTCATGGTGTCCATTGGGTTACTAACTATAATTACAATTGCATTAGGTGAATGTTTTAAAACGTTTTCAGTAACAGTTTTCACTATACCTGCGTTAATTCCAATTAACTCTTCTCTTGTCATCCCCGGCTTACGTGGGATACCGCTGGTAACCACCACCACATCACTGTTAGCTGTTTTAGCGTAATCATTTGTACTGCCCGAAATACGCGTGTTAAAACCGTTTAAGGTTGCTGTTTGCATAAGGTCTAAAGCCTTTCCTTCGGCAAAATTTTCTTTTATATCTAAAATAACTACCTCGCTGGCAATGCGATTAATAGCAATGTACTCTGCACATGATGCACCTACATTTCCTGCTCCAATAACTGATACTTTCATACGTTTAAATTTTAATTATGCTTGTAAATTTATAAAAAAGCTATCGAAAATGAGAGTTTTGTTTAAAATTAATATCAATGTTAATATTTGTTTATTTGTTTGGCTTTTCTGGATTTTTACTTCAACTTTATCTAATCGAATTAATTAACCATGAAAAAATTAATCTTAAGCTTTTTGCTCTTTTCTGTGTTTATGCTTCAGGCCCAACAAAATCCGGTAAGTTGGTTTGCAACATATAAAAAAATAAGTGCCTCTGAGGGTGAAATTACCATAACCGCCGCCATTGAAAAAGGCTGGCATACGTATTCACAGCGCCCTACTGATGCCGGCCCTATTCCAACTTCATTCAAATACAACGATTTAAAACAATTTACATTAATTGGAAAAACTGAAGAGAGCGATGCGCACGAAGAATTTGTAAAAGCATTTGACGCCAAAATATTTGTATTTAATGGTAAAGCAACTTTCACTCAAAAAGTTAAGCTGCTTGCTAAAAATCCAATAATTAAAATTAACGTAGAATATATGTGTTGCAACGACAATATGTGTTTGCCACCTAAAACAGTTGAGTTAAACGTTAAAACTGAATAATTTTAATATATTTGTCCTTATAACTTAAATCGATTTAATAAATGAAAAAACTTTTTTTTCTTTTACCTCTTTTGGTTCATTTTAGCTTTCTTGCTGCTCAAGATAACCCGGTTAAATGGTCGTTTGAATCTAAAAAAGTAAACAGCTGCGAATATGATTTAATTTTTAAGGCCAGCATTGAGGAGCCTTGGCACATTTATTCTATAATTAAAGCCAAGGGCGATGGACCTAACCCTACCTCGTTTAAATTTAAAAAATCAAATGATTATGAATTGGTAGGCGGCGTAAAAGAAAGTAGTCCTAAAAAGGAGTTCGACAAGGTATTTGAAATTAATGTAGCTTACCACGAAAAAACAGCCAGTTTTACACAACGAATAAAATTATTAAAAGAAGGTAAGGTAAAAATTACCGGGAAATATGAAGCTCAGGCCTGTACAGAAGAAAAATGTATCTTCCCGCCGGCAGACGATTTTAATTTTGATTGCGAAGGCAGTAAAGATTGTATTGGGACGGCTGCCGCGCAAAGCAGCACCACCTCAACTGATTCCGCCCTTACCGTTACCGAAACAAAAGATACCATAACAGAAACAAAAAAGGATACTGTTACTGCTATTACCATGCCTACCCATAGTTCTAAAGGTGATGCACCTTCTTCCTCCATGTCGTGGTGGGGCATATTTTTAGCAGGCTTTATTGGCGGCTTTGCTGCATTGCTTACGCCATGCGTGTTTCCGATGATCCCGATGAACGTAGCCTTTTTCACCAAACAAAGCAAATCAAAACAGCAAGGCCTTCGTAATGCCATTATTTATGCCTTTTTTATAATTGCACTTTATGTGAGTTTAGGATTAGGCGTTACTATTATTTTTGGTGCCGGTGCCCTGCACACCTTATCTACCAACGTTTGGTTTAACCTCGCCTTTTTTGTTCTGTTGTTAGTGTTTGCAGCGTCCTTCTTAGGTGCTTTTGAAATTGTTCTGCCAAGTTCATTCGTTAATAAAATGGATGCTAAAAGTGATAAAGGCGGTTTAGCCGGTATTTTTTTCATGGCCTTTACGCTGGCATTGGTTTCGTTCTCTTGCACCGGGCCCATAATTGGTACTTTATTAGTTGAAGCAGCAGGTACAGGAAATATTTCAGGGCCATTTTGGGGCATGTTTGGGTTTGCCTTAGCGCTGGCATTACCATTTGGTTTATTTGCGGCCTTCCCGGGCTGGCTTCAATCAATGCCAAAATCCGGTGGTTGGCTCAATTCTGTTAAAGTTACACTTGGTTTTCTGGAATTAGCGTTGGCGCTTAAATTTGCGTCGAATGCCGACCTAGTGGTGCAGGCTTTTATTTTAACGCGTGAGGTATTTGTTGGTTTATGGATTGTTATTTTTATGCTGCTTGGACTTTACTTGATTGGTGTGTTTAAAACCTCGCATGATAGTGATGTAAAACATTTATCTGTTACACGTTTATTTTTTGCCATCACAGCCTTTTTTATTACCTTTTATTTAATACCTGGCTTATGGGGTGCTCCGCTAAAATTATTCAGCGGCATTTTACCGCCATTGGAATATTCAGAGTCGCCACATGGCTTTGGCAGTAATACAGGTCATACAGCACACAGCGAAAACAAAGACCCTGAGTTTGGCAAATACATAGAAACGAATAAAAACGGCGTTACTCATTTTAAAAACGATTATGAGCATGCGTTGGCTTATGCTAAAAAAGTTGGCAAACCACTTATGGTTGATTTTACCGGGCATGCCTGCGCCAATTGTCGTAAAACGGAAGATAATGTTTGGCCAAATGAAGAAGTGCTTAAACGTTTAAATAACGATGTCGTGCTCGTTTCTTTGTATGTGGATGATAAACGTGAACTAGACCCTAAAGATCACATGAAAGTTTTTTGGTACGGTAAAGAACGTGTGATTACAGATATAGGCGATAAATTTAAATACATGGAAGAAACACGTTACCAGCAAAGCACGCAGCCTTTGTACGTTTTGTTAGACCATAACGAAAAACCACTAAATGCCATACGTGGATACGACCCAAATGTGGAAGACTATGTTAAATGGTTAGATGAGGGCGTGAAAAATTTTAAAGCTGCCGCTAAATAAAATTTCGGATAAATTCTTTATAAGCCCTACCAATTGAGCTTATTTGAATTATGAACAAAAAAAATGAGTCTGAGTTTAAAAAAACTTACCGCCGTCTTTTGTTTGCTTACCATTCCGTTTTTTGCGCAAAAAAATAAAGTACCTACTCCTTCGCAACTTCAAATTTATTACAGGCAGGCCATAAGCGATTATCTAAAAGATTGCCCTCAGAATTACAAACTCACCATTGATACACTGTATTTTGGTAAACATGACCAGTTTCCAAATATCAAGCTTCCGGAAAAAATAGCAGAAACACCAATTAAAGTAATAACACCGGATGCCGGCGCAGTACTTTTGAAAAAAAAGAAAAACATTCATTACATCAATTTAATTAGCTGGGGAACAAAAGAAGCTTACGAATTTAAGTTGATCGCATTTTCCTTTGGCGCAGTGCATGTATTGGACTGGTATGCTGTTTATGATTTTAGCCAACATAAAAAAGCCAAAAAAACTAGCTCTCGCTTTGAAAATTTCCGGTTTGGGAAAGAATAAATAATGTCTTTGGTAAAATTTCTAATTAAGTAAATTAAATTACCCTTATCAATTAGTTATAATAAGCCTTAATTTAACATTTTGCACTCAGGGTTTTTGGGTATTTTGATGTTTAAATTTGGAATTAACATTTCGCAATCTTAATTTAGATTTCAATTACAAAAAAACGATCCCTCTTTTGGAGGGACCGCTTTAGATGTTTTCACAACGGAATAATCCTTATTGTGATTTGCTTCAAAATGTAATACAAGTTTACAACATAAAAATTATATAAAAAAATAAAATATGAAAAAAATTTTAGGATTGGATTTAGGGACTAACTCAATTGGGTGGAGTCTAATAGAACAAGACTTTGAAAATAAACAAGGAAAGATACTTGGCATGGGTAGTCGAATTATCCCAATGAGTCAAGAGATTTTAGGAGAATTCGGGAAAGGTAACTCTGTTTCACAAACATCAGCAAGAACTGACTATAGAAGCAAGAGAAGATTGAATGAACGAAATCATCTGCGCAGAGAAAGACTTCACAGAGTTTTGAATGTATTAGAATTTTTACCTGAACACTATGCAAGTGATATTGATTTTGAGAAACGTTTTGGAAAATTTAAAGATGAAACCGAAACTAAATTAGTTTGGAAGAAAAACGGGCAAAAAGAAAATGGCAAAGCTAAATTTGATTTTGTCTTTCTATCTTCATTTACAGAAATGATTGAGGAATTTAAAAAATTTCAGCCTGATTTATTGAATAGAAAAAACAGAAAAGGAGATACAACCAAAATACCTTATGACTGGACAATATACTATCTGCGTAAAAAAGCACTAACTCAAATAATCACAAAACAGGAATTGGCTTGGTTAATTTTAAACTTTAATCAAAAGCGTGGCTATTACCAACTGCGTGGTGAAGAAGAAGAATCCAATAATAACATCAATGAATATGTAATCCCACTTAAAATTACCAAAGTTGAAAAAGGCGAAGTTGATAAAAAGAATGATAGAAAAACATGGTACGCATTTACATTGAGTAATGGTTGGGTGTATTCCGCAACATTCACAGCCGAACCCAAATGGCTGGATACTGAAAAAGATTTTTTGGTAACAGAAGAACTTGACGAAAACAGAAATATTAAAATTGTAAAAGATAAAAAAACAGATAGAATAGGAAAAGAAAAACGCAAGATTACACCCTTGCCGTCATTTGATGAAATCAACTTGATGAGTAAAAAAGACCAAGATAAAATTTACAAAAAGATTAAAGCCCGAACAGAGGTAACAATAGAAAACAGCAAACAAACAGTTGGCTCTTACATCTTTGAATCGCTATTAAAAAATCCAACTCAAAAAATAAGAGGTAAATTAGTTCGTACTATTGAGCGTAAGTATTACAAAGATGAGTTAAAAGCAATTTTGCAAAAACAAATCGAACTTCAACCAAAATTATTTACTGATGAATTATATAGTGCTTGCGTTCGAGAGTTATACAGAAGCAATGAAGCACACCAACAGCAACTAAGTAAAAGAGATTTTGTCCATTTGTTTTTGGAGGATATAATCTTCTACCAACGCCCATTGCGCAGTCAAAAATCAAGTATTGGCAATTGTTCGTTAGAATTCCGAGCATACAAACGAAAAGATGAAAACGGGAAAGAAACAGAAGTAAAAGAATATCTAAAAGTCATTCCTAAATCAAATCCCTATTATCAAGAATTTAGGGTATGGCAATGGTTGTACAATCTTAAAATCTACCTCAAAGCTGATGACAGCGATGTAACGGCAATATTTCTGAAATCAACTGAGGACTGGGAAAAATTGTTTGAATTTTTGATGAGTAAAAAAGAAGTTGACCACAAAGACATTCTCAAATACATTTTTAAAGATTTAAAAGGCAAAGCACAAACAGCAGAAATTGCCAAGTACCGTTGGAACTACGTTTATGATTCAGAAAAAGATGAATCAAAAACTTATCCGATGAATGAAACTGGTTATGAAATTCGTAAACAATTACAAAAAGTTGATTATGTACCTGCCGATTTTTTAAAAATCATTGACACAAAACAAGTTCAATATAAAAAGAAAAATGAACTAGGCATTAGAGTGAAGACAGGAAGAGAAGGAATAGAAAGTTTAGGAACACGAGAATATCAACTATGGCATATAATTTACTCAGTTACGGATAGAAAAGAATATGAAGAAGCGTTAAAAAAGTTTGCAAAAAAATACGGCTTAAACGAGAATGCTTTTGCAGAAAACTTGGGAAAAGTTTGGTTCAAACCTGATTATGGCTCATTTTCAGAAAAAGCAATTAAAAAATTATTGCCGTTAATGCGTTTAGGAAAATATTGGAATTGGGAAAACATTGACACCAAAACACAAGCTCGAATTGATAAACTCTTGACAGGCGAGTTTGATTCTGAAATACAAAACAGAGTTCGTGAACAAGCAATAAATTTAACAGAAAAAAATCATTTTCAAGGATTACAACTATGGTTGGCAAGTTATATTGTTTATGACCGCCATTCGGAAGCAAATATTACAGGGAAATGGAATTCTGTGGAAGATTTAAAGGCATATTTAAATGAGTTTAAACAACACTCCCTACGTAACCCAATTGTAGAGCAGGTTATAACCGAAACGTTAAGAGTTGTAAAAGACATTTGGGAAAAGTATGGAAACGGTGCAAAAGATTTTTTTGACGAAATACATATCGAGTTAGGAAGGGAAATGAAAAACACCGCAGATGAACGTAAAAGATTAACTACTACAGTTACTGAAAATGAAAACACCAATCAGCGTATAAAACTGTTATTAATGGAGTTGAAAAACGATAGTAAAATTGAAAATGTACGTGAATATTCCCCATCCCAACAAGAGATTTTAAAGATTTATGAAGATGGGATTTTAAATTCGATAAAAAGCAAAGAATACAAAGAAGGTGAAAAAAATCAGAAAGAAGAAGACGAGGCGATGCTTAAAATTAGTACTTCCCCACAGCCTACAAAATTAGAACTTATCCGCTATAAGCTTTGGTTGGAACAAAAATACCGTTCTCCATATACAGGAGAAACAATACCCTTGAGCAAACTCTTTACAACAGCTTATGAAATAGAACATATCATTCCTCAAAGTCGTTACTTTGATGATAGTTTAAGTAATAAAGTAATTTGCGAAGCAGAGGTAAACAAAAAGAAAGATAATCAATTAGGATTAGAATTTATCAAAAAACATCCTGGAGAAAAAATACAAATAGGCAATAAACATGTAACAATATTTACAGAAGATGCCTATAAAACATTTATAGAAGAGTACTACTCTAAGAATAAAGCAAAACGAAACAAACTATTATTAGAGGAAATTCCAGAAAAAATGATCGCCCGTCAATTAAACGATACACGCTACATCAGCAAATTTGTATCGCAAATATTATCAAATCTTGTTCGCGAAGACAAAAATGATGAAGGCGTAAATTCTAAAAATATCATTCCGGGCAATGGTAAAATAACAGACAGATTAAAACAAGATTGGGGATTAAATGATATTTGGAATGAATTGATCTTACCACGCTTCGAGCGAATGAATGAATTGACTAAAACAACTGTATTTACTGCAAAAAACAAAGAAGGACATATTATTCCTGCTATACCACTTGAGCTTTCAAAAGGTTTTCAAAAAAAGCGCATTGACCACCGCCATCACGCAATAGATGCATTAGTTATAGCATGTGCTACACGCGACCATCTGAATTTGCTAAATAATCAATCTGCAAAATCAGATAACTCAAGATTTGATTTACAAAACAAATTACGCAATAAAGAAAAATGGAAAGACAACAAAGGAAAGGAACACGATAAATTCACAGAGTTTAAGAAGCCTTGGCAAAACTTTACCGTTGATGCCAAAAATGAGTTGGATAAAATTGTGGTAACCTTTAAACAAAACTTACGCGTTATAAATAAAACAACCAATACCTACGAAAAATATGAAAATGGAAAGAAAATAGAATTGAAACAAGAGGGTTTAAATTGGGCTATACGAAAGTCTATACATAAAGAAACTATTTCGGGGAAAGTTGACTTGCCAAGAATAAGAATTCCCAAAGGGAAAATACTAACGGCTACAAGAAAAAACATTGACACGAATTTTGATTTAAAAACAATAGAATCAATTACCGACACAGGTATTCAAAAAATTTTAAGGAATTACCTAGCAAGCAAAAACAATAATCCCGAAGTAGCATTTTCACCTGAAGGAATTGAAGATTTGAATAAAAATATTGCTGATTTTAATAATGGAAAATTACATCAACCAATTTATAAAGCAAGAATTTTTGAATTGGGAAACAAATTCCCTTTGGGAATAAAGGGAAACAAAAAATACAAGTATGTTGAAGCTGCCAAAGGTACAAACTTGTTCTTTGCTATTTACCAAGATGAAAATGGAAAAAGAAATTTTGAAACCATTCCTTTAAACATTGTCATAGAGAGACAAAAACAAGGGTTGATCTCTGTGCCCGAAATAAACGAAAAAGGTGATAGTCTTTTATTTTATCTGTCGCCTAACGATTTAGTTTACATTCCTACCCAAGAAGAAATATCCAGCAAATCCAAAATTGATTTTGAAAACTTAGTTAGTGAACAGAAAAATAGAATTTATAAATTTACTGATAGTAGCGATACAACTGCTAATTTTGTTCCGTTTAGAGTAGCGAATTTATTGTTCAATATTTCGAAGAAAGAGCAAGAAAAAAGAAAAATTGATTACTCAATTCAAAATGAATTTGGTGTTGGAAGTCCCCAGTCTAAAAGCCAAAATTCGACTGATGGAATTATGATTAAAAATTATTGCATAAAAATCAAAGCAGATAGATTAGGCAATATCTCAAAAGCATGATCAAACGAACTCTATACTTCGGAAACCCATCTTATTTAAGTATCAAAAATGCTCAGTTAAACATTCGTTTGCCCGAGGTAGAGAAAAATGTGAGTTTGAGCGAGTCATCTCGAGCGGAGTCGAGAGATGAGAACACCCTCAACTTTAAACGAGAAGCCCTAACTACTATTCCTGTAGAAGATATTGGCATTGTAGTTATAGATCATCCTCAAATTACCTTAACCAGTGGTTTGCTGCAAGCCTTGCAAGAAAACAATGTAGCTGTTATTATTTGTGATTACCGCCACATGCCACAAAGCATGCTATTACCCCTTGAGGGTAACAGCATACAGCAAGAGCGCTACGAGGCTCAATTAAGTGCCAGCGAGCCCTTAAAAAAACAATTATGGCAACAAACGGTTTCTCAAAAAATTAAAAATCAGGCAGCCGCATTAGAAAGTAAATCTTTAGTAGCTGATTATTTAATTCCATTACACCGCAATGTAAAAAGTGGCGATGCCGATAATTGTGAAGCAACTGCCGCCGTATATTATTGGCAAACCATTTTCAGGCATGTAAATGGTTTTGTTCGCCACAGAGAAGGACCACCCCCCAATAATTATTTAAATTATGGCTACGCCATTTTACGCGCTACCATGGCTCGTAGTATTGTAGCAGCAGGCTTACTCCCTACCCTTGGTATTTTTCATAAAAATAGATACAATGCCTATTGCTTGGCCGATGATTTAATGGAACCCTACCGCCCTTATGTTGACCAAATTGTACATCAAATGGTAGAAGAAATGGGTATAACTGATGAAATGACCAAAGACCATAAAGCCGCTTTATTAAAAATACCCGCTATTGATGTAACAATTGATGGTGAAAAAAGTCCTCTGATGATTGCTACACAGCGCACAGCAGTTAGTGTTGTTAAATGTTTTAATGGTGAACAGCGTAAAATCCTGTACCCGGAATTATAGCTCCACCCTAAGAGGGTTTAATAGATAAAATTTGTAAAAAACTCTTATGCAAAATAAATTAGAAGCTCTGCAACCAGACACATTCTATCATATTTATAATAGAGCTAATGGAAGCGAACTACTTTTTTTAAGGGATGAAAACTATTTGTTCTTTTTAAGAAAATACGAAGAGTACATTTCGCCAATTTGCCATACCTATTGCTATTGTTTAATGCCGAATCACTTTCATTTTTTGGTTCGAATTAAAAGCGAAAAAGAAATAGAACAATTTTTTAATAAGAAGGTAACTTCGAGCAAAACCCTTCAAGGGTTTAAAACCCTTGAAGGGTTAGCCAAGCAAAACTCAATTTCCAAACTTTTAAGCCAGCAATATTCTCATTTATTTAACGCCTATACCCAAGCCATTAATAAACAACATCATCGAAAAGGAAGTTTATTCATGCATCCTTTTAAACGCAAAAAAATAACTGATTCAAAATACCTTTTAAATTTGGTAAAATACATCCATTACAACCCAATTGAAGCAAAATTAGCAAGCGGATTGAGTAATTGGAAATTTTCATCTTATGAAAGTTTAATTTCGGAAAATCCCACGCTGTTAAAACAAGATGAAGTATTTGATTGGTACGGCACTATAAATAATTTTATAAAAGCACACCAAACATTGCCAACTAAACAAGATGACAATTATTTAGAACTATAAATTTATTGAATACACCATGAACTTAAACACCGAACGCTTAAACGCTTACCGAGTTATGTGGACATTAGTAATGTATGATTTACCAACCGAAACGAAAAAAGAACGAAAAGCGGCGGCGCGTTTTCGTAAAGATTTGATGCAGGATGGCTTTAGCATGTTTCAGTTTAGCATGTATATAAGGCATAGTGCCAGCGCAGAAAATGCAGATGTGCATAAACGAAGGGTTAAGGCCTTATTACCCGAACACGGTAAAGTTGGCATTTTGCAGATTACCGATAAACAATTTGGGCAAATTGAACTGTTTTATGGTGCAAAAAAGCATGAGTTGCCGGATGTACCTCAACAATTAGAACTTTTTTAACCACAATTATTGTCAGTTCGAGCCCTTCGGCTTGGCTCAGGATAAACTTAGCCGAGAACAATTAGAAACAAAAAATCCACCTTTAGGGTGGATAATTGCTCGATAAAACCTCATTTTTTATATTGATAAATTTACCTAAAACCCTTGATTTTGTTGTGTTTTCGACTTATATGGTGTTTATCAATAAGTCAAAGATACATTTTGAAAGCAAATCACAACTACCCTCCCAACCCACACATGCGTTTATTGGTGTTTATCAATAAGTCAAAGATACATTTTGAAAGCAAATCACAACTTTTGGAAGTTCAATTGGCTCACATCAAAAGGTGTTTATCAATAAGTCAAAGATACATTTTGAAAGCAAATCACAACATGAATAAACCACTTCGTCAAATTCAATCGGGTGTTTATCAATAAGTCAAAGATACATTTTGAAAGCAAATCACAACTTAGTAGAAGTTTTTGGCATTGCAGCGTAGGTGTTTATCAATAAGTCAAAGATACATTTTGAAAGCAAATCACAACTGACTTTGTAAGCTTTGACCCACGTATTAAGGTGTTTATCAATAAGTCAAAGATACATTTTGAAAGCAAATCACAACGTGTTGAGGTTGTTTGTTGGGGTTTTTTATGGTGTTTATCAATAAGTCAAAGATACATTTTGAAAGCAAATCACAACACCGGCTCGTTTATTGCTTCGTCGGCCTCGGGTGTTTATCAATAAGTCAAAGATACATTTTGAAAGCAAATCACAACAACACCTCTACTTCTTCACCTACTAAATCCGGTGTTTATCAATAAGTCAAAGATACATTTTGAAAGCAAATCACAACTCAAGGTCTTGCGCAATATTTTTACTAAGTGGTGTTTATCAATAAGTCAAAGATACATTTTGAAAGCAAATCACAACAAACGGTTTTGGATGCGCCCTGACCACCACGGTGTTTATCAATAAGTCAAAGATACATTTTGAAAGCAAATCACAACGTAATTACGGACTGTTTGAAGTTGACGAAAGGTGTTTATCAATAAGTCAAAGATACATTTTGAAAGCAAATCACAACTAAAATCTTTAGCGGTATATCTACTAAGATGGTGTTTATCAATAAGTCAAAGATACATTTTGAAAGCAAATCACAACTAGCCCATGTCTTTTAAAAAACAAACGAATGGTGTTTATCAATAAGTCAAAGATACATTTTGAAAGCAAATCACAACAAGCCAAGATGTTTGTATTGCAAGTAAACAGGTGTTTATCAATAAGTCAAAGATACATTTTGAAAGCAAATCACAACACTATTTTATTCTCCCTTATTTCAGATACGGTGTTTATCAATAAGTCAAAGATACATTTTGAAAGCAAATCACAACGTGTTGTTAAAACGCCTAATAATGTAGCTAGGTGTTTATCAATAAGTCAAAGATACATTTTGAAAGCAAATCACAACACCATCAATATTACATCCTTAGCGAGTAGGGTGTTTATCAATAAGTCAAAGATACATTTTGAAAGCAAATCACAACGAGTTATGTAATGATGTAGTCCCGTTGCTGGGTGTTTATCAATAAGTCAAAGATACATTTTGAAAGCAAATCACAACCGGCTTTGTTTTGTTGACAACCGGCATTGGGTGTTTATCAATAAGTCAAAGATACATTTTGAAAGCAAATCACAACACGATCGTGGTACTAATTAGGTTATGTTTGGTGTTTATCAATAAGTCAAAGATACATTTTGAAAGCAAATCACAACAAACTTGCTACTTCAACCGCATTGTAATACGGTGTTTATCAATAAGTCAAAGATACATTTTGAACCTGCCCGCCGATAACAATAATTTGCGATAGGCAGGCGGGAGCAAATCACAACCCTCCATTTGGCACAGCAAAGTCAAATAATGGTGTTTATCAATAAGTCAAACCTGCCAGCCTCAGAGGCTTTTTGCAATGGCAGGCGGGAGCAAATCACAACTTTTTCGGTTGATACCATTTTAACTGCAATGTTGTTTATCAATAAGTCAAAGATCCTTAACAAAATTAACTGTAGCCTTTACCTTGCATTTCAAAAATAAACAAGTTTCTCAAACCCTCACACCAATAATCGTTACATCATCTACTTGTTCCAGCAGGCCTTTCCAGTTTTCAAATTCACGTTCAATCATTTCTTTTTGAATGTCCATTTCCTCCTGCTTAATGTTTAACAGCAATTCTTTTAATTGACTTGCCTTGTATTTTTTTCCTTTCTCCCCTCCAAATTGATCTTGATAACCATCTGTAAAAACGTATATACAATCACCTTTAGCTACTTCCATTTGATGTGTTTTAAATGGCTGCATGTTGGCATACTGCCCTATCGGTTGTTTATCAGGTTTAATTTCCAGTATTTCGTTTGAACCATTTTTAATAATCCATAGCGGATTGTTTGCCCCGGCCCATTCAATTACTGAATCTCTGCGCGAAAAAGATACAATTGAAATATCCATCCCGTCTTTCACCTCTTCCTCACTTTTTTCAAACTCTTCTATAATGAGTTGTCGGGTTTTGTCCAATATTTTACCGGGCTCACGCAAGCCGTATTCCCTTACACTCCTATTAAGCGCATTATTACAAACAACACTCACCATTGCCCCTGGCACACCATGTCCTGTGCAATCTGCTGCTGCAAATAACACAACATCATTAACCTGTTCTATCCAATAAAAATCTCCTGCCACAATATCTTTTGGTTTGTATAAAATAAAACTATCAGGTAAATGTGCTTTTACAATACGTGATGATGGCAGAATGGCGCCCTGTATACGCTTGGCATAACTAATACTTCCTAAAATTTCTTTGTTTTTTTCTTCTATCAAATAGTTTTTTTCTGTAAGTAGGTTAGCTGTGCGTTGTTTTGTTTGATAACCTTTAAATAACAACAGCAAAAAGGCAGTTAATGCTATTAAGCCTGCCACAAAATAATTTCTATACACTTGCTGTTGTGTGATATCTGCCTGTTGTTGTCCTAACAATTTTTCCTTCTCCAGTAATTCTTTTTCCTGAGCCTTAGTTTTATACTTTTGCTCTAACTCATTAATGTTATTTAGATTTTCATTTTTATTTAATGAGTCGTAATAAAACTTGTGCTTTTTAAAATAACCCAATGCATTTTTGTAATCACCTTTTAATTCAAAAACATCAGCTCTTATTTTACTGGCTTGATAGAGCGTATTTAATTGTCCTATCCTGTTCGAAACAACAATTGCGGAATCAGCATATTTAGCGGCATTTGCATAATCTTTTAATTCCATGTACAAGGAGGCAATTTCATAAGATGTGCTGGCTTGCCCAATATACTCCTTGTTTCTTTCAGAAATCTCCACTGAGCGTTTCATCATTTCTAATGCCCTTAAACGATTACCCATTCGGCGTAACATTTTGCCATATTTTTCCAATGTCCATTTTTGAATGGATACTCTATTACAACTATCTCCAATCCTTAATGCCTTTGCAAAATATTTTTCGGCTTGTGCATATTCATTTTGCATCGATAATACATCCCCGATTCTTAAGTAAACCAAGCCCATGGTAACAGGGTGTTTAAATGGCTTTAATAACTTTTCGGAAATTAAGAAATACTCCAACGCTTTTTTAAAATCGGGCGATGATTTCTCGGAATAAATTAAACCCAAATTATTGTAGGCCGCGCCGATCAATCTTTTATTGCCGGATTTTTCGGAATATTGTAAAGATGTAAAACAAGTGCTTACGGCTGGCTCGTAATCTCCAATTGAAAAATATAGATATGACAGAAAATAGTAACTGTTTGCTGCCATTGTATCTGATAATTGGCCCTTGGTTTTCTCTACTGCATCTTTCATAATTGCAGTGGCCTCATTTAATTTTCCTAATTCTCCTGCATTGTTCGCCAATTCGTTGGCAGCCATACACAAATATTCAGGATTTTGACCAATTTCCGGTAATGCGGTTAATTTATTATAAAACGTAACCGAAGTTTCATAATTCATGGTTAAATAAGCCGCTTTCATGCATTTTTGAATTCTGGTGATTATCGGCAGTTTAGACTTAAGATAATACCTGGCAGAATCTTCCTGAGCACTCAGAAATAAGCCGTAAAAACAAACTAAAATAAATATGTTTCTATTTTTTTTCAGTTGTGGTTTTGCGCTAATCAAATTTAGTCCAAGATACTAAAAAAGAGGAAACTTGCTAAAACTAATCATTATAGCTGCCGTTTTTACATGTATTGAGTTAAAGCTTTCGGCGTTTAGCTCGTCCTTTTTTTAAAAATGTAACATGTTCTTCTGATCAAACTTTGTCATTCGCCCCAAATTTCATTGTCATTCGTCCCTAGGCTTGCGCTTTGTCCCAAAGCTTTGTTAATCAGCCCTTTAATTTGGAACAAGACTTGATGTCAGTCTACCTTTGACGAAAAAAACAATGGAAAATTTTATTCGTTATTCAATTTTTGTGCATGTGTTAGCCGGTTGTGTGGCCTTAATAAGTGGTTTAGTTTCTATTATACTCAGAAACAATGTTAAACGCCATAAAAAAGCAGGCATCGTTTATTTTTATGCCATGACGGTGGTTTTTATCACTGCTACTTATGTATCGGTTTATAAAAACAACATTTTTTTACTTTGCGTATCATTTTTTACTTATTATGCCTGTTTAACAGCATACAGGGCGCTTAAACTAAAACGGTTGCATCTCGACCAAAGACCGGGAATTATTGACTGGGGCATTGAAGTATTTTTTGGTTTAATGCATGTTGGTTTTTTAGCTTTTGCGATCCTATTACTCAAAAAAGGGCACACGGAAGTTGGTATAGTAAGCATGGTGTTTGGGGTAATTGGGTTGCGTGGTAATTATGTAACCATCCATCGCTTGCGCGGCAAATCGAAGCATAAAAATTATTGGCTACTGGCACATATAGGCGGTATGTTGGGCAGTTACATTGGTGCTTTTACAGCTTTTTTTGTAAACAACAATGCCCGTTGGATTCATCTGCCCGAAATAATAGTGTGGCTGGGGCCTACTGTTTTTATCACCCCATTAATTATTTTTGAATTGAGGAAGTATAAGAAAGCAGGAGTATGACTTAGTTTAAAATAAAAAAACACCACAATTGTGGTGTTTTTTTTTGTAGCCCGTACGGCTAACTAACCTATAAACATAATACTATATATATCAATTAGTTATAATACAAATTTAACAATTTTAATTTTCTGAGTAACAATAAGGTAACATAAATTGTATTAATAAGAACAAATAACAGCTACAAACAACAAATTAACTGAGTAACAAAGTTTATATTTGTGTAACAAAATCAAACCTTGTTATGGGAATCAAATTAAGAGAAAAGGAAAATAACGATGGCACAATATCGCTTTATTTAGATATTTATCATAATAGCAAAAGAAAGTATGAGTTTCTACAGCAACTCAAATTAATTAAAAAGCCAAACACCGTACAAAGGGAACAAAACAAAAAAAATAAAGAGTTGGCAAAAAAAATACTTGCTAAAAGGCAGCATGAACTTGAAAGTAATGATTATGATTTGACCCCAGCGTTTAAGCAAAATATTGACTTTGTAGAATACTTCACCGACTTTAAAGCTAAGTATAAGAAAAAAGATTTAAGAGTAATTGAAGCTTGTTTTAATCAATTTACAGCCTATCTCAAAGAAGCAGAAATAAAAACGCTAACAGCCAAAGAACTAGATGCAAGTATTGTTAATGAGTTTAGGAATTATCTAATGGAAAAATTGAATGGAGAAAGCCCGGCTAACTACTTTAAAAAATTTAAACTTGTTACTAAGCAAGCCCTAAGGCAGGGAATATTATTAAAAGACCCCACACTAGATATAAGCATAAAGGCAAAGCAAGGAATTAAAAAGCAAGTGTTAACCCCTGAAGAAATACAACTATTAGCCCAAACGCCTGCTACAAATGAAGAAATGAAAAAAGCATTCATGTTTTCATTATACACAGGGCTGAGGTACTCAGATATCATTAATATCAAATGGCAAAATATTGATTTTACAAATAAGCAACTACACTTTATACAAGAAAAAACAAAAGAACAGGTTAACATCAACTTACACCCCACAGCATTAAAGATTTTAGATAAACCAAAAAAGGCTAAAGACTTTATTTTTAAGCTGCCAACACATACAGCTTGTACAAAGGGTTTAAAATTTTGGGTTAAAAAAGCAGGAATAAATAAAACAATTACTTGGCATTGTGCCAGACACAGCTTTGCCACAAATATTATTTTCTTTGGAGCAGACGTTAACACAGCAAGTAAGTTACTAGGGCATACTAGTTTTAGATATACTGAGAGATATACCCACATAGTTAAATCATTAAAAGAGAAAGCGATTAATAACCTACCTGAGGCAAATTTTTAAGGAATGAATAATGAATTATTGTTAGCTAATTTTTCTGACTTTTATAAAGAAAATTTCAGTAAAATAATTTCTAGAAATAGAGTTTTCTTTAAAGAAATCAACAATCCTTATCTTGAATATACTCAAATTATTAACGCAAATCAACTTAATTCTAAATTGATTTTGTGGTTTAATCAATATGGCTTTAAGCCCAATATCAAAATTAAATTTTTGGGAAATTTAATTATTCATTTAAAGATAGAAATAGAGTTTACAAAAAAACATATTAAATGGTTAATAGATAATTTTAAAGGTGTAGAACAGGAAAACCATTGGTTTATAAATGAGATTGAGCAACTTATTAAATTTATTGCTTCAGAAATTCAAAAGATAAAAACTGAATTAACAAATAAAGAATATATACCAGAAAATAAGAAATCAAAAAAAGGAATATTACCCTCAAAAGGCTTTTATATAAAAAAACCATCACAAAAAAAATTTTTAAAAGATATTCATTGTTCATTAACTGAAGAAAATTATATTGACAAAAAAACGGAGTTAAAAGATTTTAAAAAACTTTTCAATAATACTAATACGCCAGATATAAAACCAATTAATTGGTTAGGTAGTATTAGCTCATTAAAACACTTAATTAACTTATTGAAAATTGATTCAAAAGGAATTGAACGAGATAATAAAATTATTATTTCATTTACTGTTAAAGGCAAAGAAATTACACTACGTCAATTAAAAAACAACAAGCAAAGTGAAACTAAGTCCACAAAAAACTTAGATATAATATTTAAACACTACCCCAGTAATTAAATAAATAATTCTTTTTTTTTACTACTATCCTTATTATTTAATGGTTTGGCAATTGCTTTACTACCCAAGTTACTACCCTTAATTTTTAGGTTAGTCTTTTACTTTCTCTTTGTTTCTAGTTTTGACACGATATCAGTTGTTAGGACTTGCAAGTCCATTTTATTAATCTCAAAAAAATTAAGAAATGGAAAAAACTATTTTAAACTTTAATGACTTAGCTATTTACACAGGATTAAGTAAAAGCTATTTGTACAAATTATCTTCAGTTGGGAAAATCCCAGCCTATAAACCCTTTGGCAAATGTTTGTTTTTTGAAAAGGAACAAATTGATTTATGGTTAAAACAAAACCCTGTGTTTAATGCTGATGAACTTGAAACAAAAGCAAGCACCATTGTAACATTAAAGCAACAAACCAAAGGAGGGGTTAACCAATGATAACAGCGTTATATAAATTTGTTGTATTGCCTGAAATAATAAGGGAACAGAATAAAATAAGAAGTAAAGCCCGGTTAGATTGTATAAGCTATTCAGGTGCATATGATGGGTTGACGTTTTTTGTCAACAAACAAAACCATTTAGCACTTTATAAAGTGCCTGCAAAAGAAATAGTAAATGCCAATAGTAAAAGAATTGCTGAGTGGACGTTAACCAACAATAATTTAAACTTTAGTAGTATTTATATTGAAGATTTTGAATGCCCTGAATTAGGTTATGGCTGCCCAAATAAAAAACCGTTCATTGGTAAAGACAAAAAACCAAACCCACTTTTTAAGTATGCTAATGATGGTTATTTGTTTATTATAAACAAGGACTATACAGAAATAGAGGTTTTAATAATTGTGGATGGCAGGAACTTAATTAGCTACTATTATCAAAATTTAATTGATGGTAATTTTGATAGTGAACTAATTGAATTAAGAAAACAAGCAAAACCATTTTTTAATTATTTAGGATTAAACACTAATAGTAAGCTGTAATTAGATACAAAAAACATCAACACCATGTATGATACATTAAATATATGGCTACCTGCTCAAAGTATTGCTGAGGTAGGTATGTTAAACAATATCCCTAATTTGTTTACTAATCTTACCCAGCATTCTAAAGCAGATAGTACTTTCTTTTCAGGGCATTTTGAGGGGCTTAAAGCTAGTGTTTCAAATAGTGGGCTAAGTTTAAAAGGTAGCCTTTGCAAGTATTACCTTAATGATAACATCAAAACACTAACTAGGCAGGATACACAAAGAGCCTTTGAGAAATTAGCAGATACTTTGCACCTGCCAATGAGTGAAGCTGTAATAAGTAGAATTGATTTAGCACAAAGTTTTTTAGTTAATTACCCGGCTGAATTGTATTACCCATATTTAGGTGAGAGCAATTACTTTAAAAGATTAGTGCAACCTTCAAGCCTTTATTATAATAATGGTTTAAGGGTCAAACTATTTTACAACAAAGTTGCTGAAGCAAAAAAAAGAAGAGTTCTATTGCCTGAGATTTGGCAGGATAAAAACGTTTTGAGGTATGAATTAAGGTATGTAAGTAGGTTACCTCAGCAATTTAACATAAACCAAGTAAAAGCTAAGACCCTTTTTGAAGAGAGGTTTTACATTAATCTAATTGAGCGATGGAAAGAAGAGTATGATGCTATAGATAAATTAAACCATTCAAACATTAATTATAATAAGATGAAAAAACCTAAAGACTTTATGAATCAAATGGCTGCAATGTACATTAAATCAATTGGTCAAAATGAAGCTTTAAAGCTAGTGGAGCAAATGAAAGCAAATAATTGTTTTGAACATAAAGAGTATTATAGCAGACTAAAAAGAGATATAAAAAAACTAAGTAAAATTGATGAACAAAGCAAAAACAATGAACTTATAACCGAACTAACCAAAAAAATACAGCAAGCAACTCAGCATTATAGATAATACTAATATTCAATTTTGAAAAAATGGCAACACCTAAAACACTTATTACATTTAATGAATTAGAAAATTTAGCAAACCAATATGTTAATGAATGTATCAATAATAAAAAGGAACACCCCACAGCAAGCGGTAAGGTAGTTTTGATTAATGACCGTAAAATACCAACAATTGATTATTTTTTAAGAATATGGATACCATTACAAGGTAAGCCCACAATAAGCAGGGCGACTTATTACAGGTGGCTGAATGATGAAAATAACCTCAATAAGTGTGACACTATAAAAACAATAGAGGGCTTATTTAAAGCATTAGCGGCGGATATAGTAGCCAACGAACAGAAAGGGATATTCTATGCAAAAAATAAACTTGGATGGACTGATAAACATCAAACCGATTTAATTAATAGGGAAGTGCCTTTATTCCCTAATATTCCCTTACCGGATATAGGGAATAGATAAATCTAAAATACAATCGTATATTATTAATTAAACAATCAAATAAGTTTACTTTTTAGCCTCATTTAAGGATTCCTTTAATACATTAGCTATACTATCAGCTAATCTATTTGCATCAGCTTTTAAAATACTATCATTTACTTTTTTTATACTATCACTAATAACAATGGCACGGGCTGTGCTATCTGCAATCCTTTTTTGATTAATTTCTTCCTGTGATTGCCCACAGCTTAATAATGCTAATGGAACTAAATAAATAATTTTTTTCATCGCTTTTAACTAATTTAGTTCAAAACTACTAAAAATTTGATGAATTAAAATCTCATTAATAATTACAATCAAAAACGACTATTTTAAAGTAACAATTAGGTAACAAAAAGTTGTAAAGTAACAGAAAGTAACAACAAAAAAGGATAGTCCTAAAAACAAAAAACCCCCATTTTACTGGGGGTTTAGCGTTAAACCCAATTGGGTTTGGTAGCCCGTACGGGAATCGAACCCGTGTTTCATCCGTGAAAGGGACGTGTCCTGACCCCTAGACGAACGGGCCATAATTTTACTTCTATGGTAGAAGCCCAATTTTGATTTGGGATTGCAAATGTAAGCTTTTTTTATTTACCAGCAAATTTTTTTAAATTAAAGTGGAAGAAAATACATGAAATATGCCTTTTTGTTTAGCAATTCCGGAGGAATGTTGAGCAGTATTATTTAAGAAAAACCAACAACCGCACGAACCTGAGCCAGCTTGGCATTAGCGCGTTCTGCGGCCTTCGCCTCTCCAATTCGTAATGCATTTTCCAATTCCTGCTCGTTGGCTATTAATCTGGCGTATTCAGCTCGCTCTGCTTTATATTTATCTAAAATTAATTCGAAAATGGCATTTTTAGCGTGACCGTATCCGTAACCGCCCTTTAGATAATTCTGACGCATTTCTTCTGTTTGAGATTTGCCCGCAATTACTTTGTATATAGCAAATGCATTACAGGTATCCGGATTTTTTGGGGCTTCTAAAGGCGTGCTATCAGTAACAATACTCCCAATTACTTTTTTTAATTCCTTTTCGGGTAAAAATAAATTAATGAAGTTGTTTCGGGACTTGCTCATTTTTTCACCGTCCGTACCGGGAATTAGCTTCACTTCCTCATCAATGCTGGCTTGAGGTATTACAAAAACCTCCTGCCCTGCCCTGTAATTAAATGATTTTGCAATATCCGCAGTCATTTCCAAATGTTGCAATTGATCTTTTCCAACTGGCACCACATCCGCATCGTACAATAAAATATCCGCTGCCATTAATACAGGATAAGTAAATAAACCTGCATTAACATCACTTAAACGATCGCTTTTATCTTTGAACGAATGTGCATTTGCTAACATAGGGAATGGCGTGTAACAGTTTAAGTACCAGGTTAATTCTGTAACTTGCGGTACACGACTTTGTCGGTAAAATATCGTTTTGTTTACATCCAAACCAAATGCCAACCAGGTTGCAGCAACTGCTTTTGTACTTTCTTTTATCTGTTGTGCATCTTTTACAGAGGTTAAACTGTGTAAATCGGCAATAAATAATAAGCTTTCTACATTGGGTTGCTTACTTTGTTCGATTGCAGGCACAATAGCGCCAAGCAAATTGCCTAAATGCGGTACATTGGTACTTTGTATGCCGGTTAAAATCCGCTTCATGTTTTTACATTTTAATCGTCTGGCTTCTATCCGGACCAACAGAAACGATGGTGATTGGCGTAGAAGTTGCTTTCTCAATAAAGGTTACATAGTCTCGTAACTCAGCCGGTAATTGATCTTTGTGATTAATTTTGGTTAAATCGCAATGCCAACCCTTTACCGTTGTAGTAATAGGTTTTAAATATTGAGGATCGATATTATATGGCAAATAATCAATCACTTGTCCATTATAATTATAATGTGTACAAATTTCAATGTTTTCAAAATCACTCAACACATCTGCTTTCATCATCATTAATTCAGTTACACCATTAATCATGATTGCGTATTTAAGTGCCGGGATATCCAGCCATCCCGTTCTGCGAGAACGACCGGTGGTACTGCCAAACTCACGTCCAATTTGTCTGATTTTTTCACCCACTTCATTATCTAATTCAGTTGGAAATGGTCCGCTACCAACACGTGTACAATACGCTTTAAAAATTCCAATCACATTCCCAATTCGGTTAGGCGCAATACCTAAACCATTACATGCCCCGGCACAAATAGTGTTACTGCTGGTTACAAAAGGATACGATCCAAAATCCACATCCAACAAACTCCCTTGTGCGCCCTCGGCCAACACGCGTTTACCACTCATCACGGCATTATTGATGTAATGTTCAGTATCAATAAATTGTAATTCTTTTAAACTCTCAATTGCCGCAAACCAGGCTGGTTCTAATTCAGCTAAATTATAATCGTAATTATAAAAGGATAATAACTGCTTATGTTTATCTACTAAGGTATTATATTTCTCCCTGAATTCATTGGTTTCAATATCTCCTACACGTAAGCCGTTGCGACCGGTCTTATCCATATAAGTTGGGCCAATTCCTTTTAAGGTTGAACCGATTTTATTTTTTCCTTTAGCTGCCTCGCTTGCTGCATCTATTAAACGATGTGTAGGCAAGATCAAATGGGCACGTTTGCTGATAACCAATTTGGTTGTTACATCTACGCCCAATGCCTTGAGGGCATCAATCTCCTTTTTAAAAATAACCGGGTCAATAACCACGCCATTACCAACCACATTAATAGCCGTTGGGTGAAAAATGCCGCTTGGTATGGTATGCAACACATGTTTGATGCCATTAAACTCAAGTGTATGACCGGCATTTGGTCCGCCTTGAAATCTGGCTATTATATCGTAACTTGGCGTTAGAACGTCTACAATTTTGCCCTTTCCTTCATCGCCCCATTGTAAACCTAATAGTACATCTGCTTTGTTCATTTAATTTAAAATTTAAGGTCATAAAGTTATTATTATTTAAAAGTTTATGAGGGGATGTTATTAACTATTTATACGCAATTATTTTCGTTTCAAACAGCATTTTAGCATTCAAACAAAATATTATTGGCTTATATTCGTTAATTCTTTTTTAAACTGTCTTTTGTACCAACCATTCCATATTCACCGTGTTTTATTAGCAGGAATTTGTTTGTTTATGACTATTGCTTTTAATGCTCAAACAACTTCTGTTAATGGTCTAGTAAAAGGCTTAGATGGCGAGCCTTTACCTAACATCATTGTATATGAGCAAGGTAATGAAAAAAATAGTTTCGAAACTGATACCACAGGCGAATACCGTTTAACCATACCTGCCAACAACACCGTTACCTTGGTATTTTACAGCGTTAATTTTGATAAATACAGTAAACAACTCGTTACGTCAACCAAACCCATTTACTTAAGTCCGGTATTAAATTTTAAAAATCAACTCACCGAAGTAGAAGTGCAAGACCTCAGCAGCCGAGGCGGCAGCAGTACTTACCTTGAACCAAAGAATTTTAATCAATTACCAACCTTAACCGGTAATGTGGAAGATTTAATAAAAACTCAAATTGGTGTAAGTTCCAATAACGAGCTAAGCAGCGGATACTCGGTGCGCGGTGGCAACTTTGACGAGAACTTAATTTATGTAAATGATATCGAAGTGTATCGGCCGTTTTTAGTCAGAAGCGGTCAGCAAGAAGGTTTAAGTTTTGCCAATCCGGCCATGGTTCAAAAAATTAATTTCAGCAGCGGTGGCTTTGAAGCAAAATACGGCGACAAATTAAGCAGTGTTTTAGACATCACCTACAAAAGACCCTTAAAAACAGGTGGTTCAGCCAGTGCCAGTTTTTTAGGGGGGAACATTCAACTCGAAGGTATCAGTAAAAATAGATTAGTGGCTTATACCATTGGCGCTCGTTATCGCACACTGTCATATATTTTGCAAACTTTTGACACCAAAGGTGAATACAGGCCAAACGCAGGCGACATTCAAAGTTTTGTAACATTTAAGGTTAATCCAAAATTTAGCGTTGAGTGGTTAACCAATTTAGCAAGTAACCGTTATTTAGTTATACCGGCCAGCAGGCAAACTAATTTTGGAACCGCCAAACAAGCCTTGCGCTTTACAGTTTATTTTGACGGACAAGAGTTGATGAGTTACCTGACAGGAATGACAGGCGTGTCGGCCATTTACAAACCAACAGCTAAAACTCAATTAAAATTCATCACATCGGCATACCATGCCAGAGAGCAGGAATTGTTTACAGTGCAAGGGCAATATTACATTGATGAATTGGAAGCAGATTTTGGGAAACCAACGTTTGGTCAGGTTGCCTTTAACCGCGGCGTAGGGACATTTATTAATAACGGCAGAAATTATTTGAGTTCTACAGTTGCTAATTTTGAGCATAAAGGTTCTCACCAAATAAACAATAAAAGCCAATTTTTATGGGGTGCACGAGCTCAACAAGAAATCATTAACGATCGTTTAAGCGAATGGAAAACAGTTGATTCGGCTGGTTACATTTTACCTTACAGCCCTAATATTATTACTTTAGAAGATGTTTATAAAACCAAAATAACACTTCAAAGTCAGCGCTTTCAGGGGTATGCACAATACAACCTTCAAAAACTTTTAAGCGATAGTTCTGAAATTGTTTTAACGGCAGGTGCAAGAGCAAATTATTGGACGCTGAATAATCAATTAGTTGCATCACCGCGTGTTACCTTCGCTATAAGGCCTAATTGGAAGCGAGACTGGTTGTTTAAAATTAGTAGCGGTATTTATTATCAACCTCCATTTTATCGTGAGTTGCGGAATATTGATGGCACAGTAGTTACTAATCTAAAAGCACAGCAAAGTATTCATTTTGTGTTTACCAGTGATTACAATTTTAAAATGTGGAATCGACCGTTTAAGTTAATTATGGCCGGTTATTATAAACAACTCAACCAATTAATTCCATACGAAGTAGATAATGTGAGAATTAGATACTTTGCCAACAATAATGCGAAAGGTTATGTTGTAGGTAGTGATGTGCGCATTAACGGCGAATTTGTGCCGGGTGTAGAAAGCTGGGCTACATTAGGATTATTGAGAACGTATGAAAAAAGTCCGGACAATATTCATTACTTATATTACAATAAAGCCGGTGAAGAAATTGTAAAAGGATTCACCTTTGACCAGGTTAAAACTGACAGTGTAAAAGTTGATCCGGGTTTTATTCCTCGTCCTACCGATCAATTAGTAACCTTCGGATTATTTTTTCAGGATTATTTGCCAAAGCGCCCGCAGTTTAAATTTAATTTGAATTTACAGTTTGGAAGCGGGTTACCTTTTGGCCCGCCAACACATAAACGTTGGGAACAAATTAAACGCATGCCGCCTTATAGACGTGTTGATGCGGGATTTGCATACAATATTCTTAAAAGCAACCGGGAAATTAAACGCAAAAACGCGTTCAATAACTTAAAGGAAATGTGGGTATTTTTAGAAGTGTTTAATCTATTGCAAATTCAAAACACGGTTTCCTACATTTGGGTAACCGATGTGACCGGCAACCGTTATGCCATTCCAAATTATTTGACAAATCGACAAATAAATTTACGTTTACAAATTAGTTTCTAAAATAAATCTTAATTTTAAAAAAAATACACACATGAAAATTTCACATAATAAAGTTGTTGCGGTTAATTACTACCTAACCGGCAGCAAAGGCCAATCTGCAGAAGAATTAATTGAACAAACCTCAGCCGAAAACCCATTTGTTTTTTTAGTTGGGCATGGAGGCGTGCTACCTGATTTTGAAACACACTTAAGTGATAAAACCAAAGGAGATAAATTTGATTTTAGAATAGGTGCTGCAAAAGCCTATGGCAACTATGAACAAGATTATGTAGCTAAACTTGATAAATCCATTTTTATGGTGGATGGAAAGTTTGACAGTGAGCGCATTAAAGTTGGAGAGGATGTTGAGATGAACGATCAGGATGGGAACCGATTAGTAGGACATGTATTAGAAGTTAGTGATAACCATGTTGACATGGATTTTAATCATCCTTTAGCAGGATATGACTTACACTTTATTGGTGAAGTGTTAGATGTTCGTGAAGCCAGTGCAGAGGAAATTGATCATGGTCATGTTCATGGCCCGGGTGGTCATCACCATCATTAAAATTACAAACCGCTTGAATTAATCATGCGAGATTGAGCTAAACAACTTAAGTGTCTTTATTCCAAGATTAAAAGGAATTAAAGCCGGTATCTTTAAGTGACTAACTAGGTTATACTCTTTTTTTACACGATTGAAGTGACGTAATCATGACAAGTGAGCAATTTTGGGGACTTATACTCAATTTTTGATTAAGTGAATTTAAGTACGATAAATTTAATTTACATTTAGGGCATGAAATTATTAACGCCGGATACCTCCTTTTTTCAAAATTACTTTGACAAAGGAAAGTTTGTTTTGGCTTGGAGAATTTCCATCGTTTTTGTATTGATTTTCCTGATGGTTTCTGTTTTCTATTTTCAAAGTAGTCCCATGGCTGCTTTCTTTTCCTTTATACCGGTTCTGGTGGGCGGTGGCAGCTTGGTCTATTTACATCTGACCAAAAACTTCAAACCCTTGTTTTGGTTATATGCTTCTTCCGGAACCATATTATCGCATGTGGCGATGAATATGACGATGAACATGACCCACTATGTAGATTTTTTATGGATGGTGGCATGTATTTTTCTGGCATTTATAGGCATTGGTAAACGAATTGGTTTACTCTTTATTGGAATTAATTTTACATTAACTGTTTTTTTCTTTTCTTTTACACTTAACACGCATATCATTAACATTCAACCTAGGTCAAATTTAATAATGGTTGGAGAATTACTTGAAATTGCTTTTGCGCTTTTTATTTTGGGTTATTTGGCTTATCAGTATATCGTTTTTCAAGACTACACTTATAATCAGTTAAAGCTTGCCTTACAAAATCAAGAAAAGCAAACTGAATTGATTCAAGAAAAAAATGAACAAAATACGCTCCTAATTAAAGAGGTACATCACCGCGTCAAAAATAATTTACAAATCATCACAAGTTTGTTGCGATTACAAAAACAAGACCTTAAACCAGAAATGGCCGAAAAATTAGATGAAGCGATTGATCGGATTATGGCAATGGCTTTAATACATCGAAAACTATACCAAACAAGTGATTTATCCTCTGTAAATGTTGATTCTTACATTCACGATTTGGTTGAAAATATTTCCAAAAGTATTAATGTAAGCAAAGAAATTAAAGTTAAGGTTGAAACTTCAATTATGCCTTTTGGTTTAAAAACAATTGTACCATTGGGTTTAATCTTAAACGAATTAATATCTAACTCTTACAAACACGCTTTCACAAACTCGGAAATTGGCGTAATCACCATTCAATTAACTAATACCTCATCAGCCGATTTCGTTTTAAAATACTCGGATAATGGAATCTGGAAGGAATCAGACCCTACTAAATTTAATTTTGGCATAGATTTAATCGAAACACTTACCTCACAATTGGATGGTAAAATGACAAGAGAAAAATCTACCTACTCGTTCAGCTTAAAAAATCTAGATATTTGATTAGCAATTAAATTGCATGTATTTACTGCACTCTGCAGCCAAATTCAAAGCTACTCACCAACAATTAACTTTCCTACAAATCGCTGAGAGTTGATATTTAAATCATAAAAATAAACTCCAGGCGGCGTATTTTCTTTAAACAACAAATAACCATTCTCATTTACTGTGTAACGAATAAAGACTTCGTTTCCGGCAAGGTTCGTAAACCTTATCACACCGTTTTCAAAATCTAACTTCTCTTTGTTATTTATGATTAAACGAGCAGTTGAGTTAAAAGGAGAAGGAAATACTTTGCCACCATAAGCAGAAAAATCTTCAGTTGTAAAACCCACGGTAGTAAAAGGTGAATGCTGTGCATAAATATCATCATCCAAACCATTGCGTTTATCTTCCCAGGCATAAATACACCCACCTGCACCATCCGCTATGCTGCCCACCTGCGCTTGTGAATTGGCAGCGTTGCCAATATTAATACCATTTAATGCCCATTGAATTGCTCCATTTGAATTTAATTTTTGCGACCTCACATCCCATTGACTACCGGGCACTGAATCTTGCCAAACAACAATGGCGCCACCCGAGCCGTCTCCTACAATATTTGCATTCTTTTGATCAAAAGTAGAACCCGTTAATGCAATACCATTCAACGTCCAAAGAGGGTTACCCGATAAATCTATTTTTTGAACATAGATATCGCTATTGTTGGCAATAAAAGAACGATGATCTGCCCAACATATAATAATGCCATTGCTTCCTCCGTCAGTAATTATATCAAGTTCCTCTTGATTATCAGCAGCAACAGCAATCGGCACACCGTTAGTTGCCCACAAAGCAGTACCACTCGCATTTAATCGTTGAGCATAAATATCAAAATCCAAAGCATTGCGTTTATCCTGCCATGCTATTATGACGCCATTTGAACCATCAGCCCTCATTTTAGGATAAGATTGTGAATTAATGGCATTACATACAACCACGCCGTTAACTGCCCACAATGGATTTCCTGAACCATTGATGCGTTGGGCATAAATATCAGGTTCCACACCCATTCTTCTGTCCTGCCAAACAATAAAAGCCCCACCGGCATTATCTGATTGTATTCTTGGACGAATTTGCTTTAGTGGGGAAGTACATATTGGCACACCTGCGCTTGTCCATAAAAGTGTTCCTGTATTGCTAATACGTTGTGCATATATATCAGTAGAACCCAGCAATGAATCTTGCCAAACCACAATGGCTCCTCCTGCTCCATCACTTACCAATTTTGTTCCTTTCTGCGATAAAGGTTTACTGCAAACAGGAACACCATTCGTAGCCCACAATGCCACCCCATTAGAGTCTAATCTTTGAGCATAGATATCCGACTCACCATTTCTATAATCATCCCATGTAATAATTACACCACCGTTTCCATCTTCAACCGAAGAAATAGAATTTTGCTCAGCATTGTTAATACAAACCGGCACGCCGTTAACTGCCCACTTGTTTACACCTGCAGAATTAATACGTTGAGCATAAACATCATCACTTGTCCCATTCCGTTTATCCTCCCAAATAATAAATGCTCCTTTTTTTGTATCAGAAGATAGTGAAACATTTTTTTGTGTATTAGCTGCAACAGCAATTGGTGTATTAATTGTCGAATTTGTATTCCATTGCGAATACCCAAAATGACAAAACAGCATACTGATAAACGTTCCGGCAAAATATCTAGACTTCATAATAAATTTAATTCAGCACAAAAAATTAATAACAAATCTATCTTATCAAAGTTATTGAACCCGTTTTTTCATTTACTTTTCCGTCAACACCCTTATATGTTATTTTATAGTTGTACACACCCAAATCGCAAGCTACGCCTTTGAAGGTTCCATCCCAACATTGTTCAATGTTATTGGATGTAAACAATAATTTACCCCAGCGATCAAATATTTCGGTTTTAACTTCTAACAAAGAATTACCGTATATTTTAAATACATCATTCAACCCATCTGCATTTGGTGTAAAACTATTAGGAATAAAAATACCGTAATTAGTAGTGATGGCGATACAAACCTGATCTGTTGCTTTGCAACCAAATTCATTAATTGCTTCGGCCATGTAACAACCATCTCTGTTAGGCTGAATTTGAGTTTGCGGACAATCTTTGCACGCAATAAAATCACCGGCTATCCATGAAATTGTGCCTGTACCTTTAGCAGTGATAAAAATTTGTTCATCAATGTTATATGTTGTATCTCTGCCTGCAAAAACAATTGGCACACTGTTAACAATTAACGCTGTAGTAGCAGTGCCACTGCAATATCCTTCTTTAGTAACATTAACCGTATAGATTACGTTGCTTGATGCTGTAGAAACAACTGAAGATAAAGTTGTTGTGTTTAATCCATAAGGTGGATCCCATAAGTAGTTGGTTCCGCCATACGCTGTGATTCTGGCTTTTTCTCCTCTACAAATAACCACGCTTGGTATCACACTTGCCACAATTTGAGGGAAAACAACTACATTGATACTGGCCTGTTCAGGGCAACTTAAGGTACCTTGATTATTTGATCCGATAACAGTATAAGCGGTTGTTACAAGTGGATTAACTAAAATTTGATTTTGATTCGTACTTAAAATAGAACTATTCGGAATCCATGTGTAGGTTTGTGCGCCATTTGCAACAATTTGTGATGTAAACGTTGTGCCTTGACATAAGGTTGGATTACTTGCAGCAATTTGAAGTGTTGGAGAAGGTAGAACATTTACTGTTATTTGTTTTGTACTTGTACAAGCATGAGGTCCAACTGTGTAAACCGTTGTGACCATTGGAGAGGCAATTGGATTAGAGCATGTTGTACAACTTAAACCAACTGTTGGTGTCCAGATATATTCAAAACCATTTAACACAGATAGCTCTGCTCCCTTACCTGTACAAATTGTTACCATATCCGGCACAGTAGTTAAGGTTTGATTGATGGCAAAATGCGCTGTGAGTGTTTCATTAGCAGCAATATTTAAAGATATGGTTGTGGCAGCAGTGTTCGGCGTAATTGTTGAACCGGAACTGGTTGTCCAATGTGTGAAACAATAATTAGGATTAGGAATTGCCGTAACTACATTAGGCATGTTCCCAGGGTAGTTACCGGTCCAAGGTAAAGAAGTTAGGGTTAAAGAATTAAAACCAACAATTCCACCGTTTACAGGAGTTGTTTTAACTGTAATTTTGAATGGCCCTGTTGTTTGATAGCAATTGTCGAAACCATTTAAAACGCTGTCACAACGTTGTAAAATAAAATTACGAAGTTGTTGAACGTGTAATTGCCATTGAGCCATAGAACCACCCCATCTTGCAACTTGAGCCGGCATTTCGGGTGCAATTTTATTGGTCATACTATCAAGTATTGCAACCATGCGCGTACAACTTAATCCTGAATTCAATAAATCAAAATAACGCATAACATAATATTGCTTAAATGTAGGGTTAGTCATTAATTTGTTTAAAATTGGAATGTGTCCTTGTCCACCCGGATCAGGAAGACTTTGAGGGTCACAAGGGTTAGCGTTAGGGTTTGTGCTTGGCACGCCGGTATAATTAATATAATGATCAAAAGTAGCATCGCAGTCCCACAATGAATATTTCCATTTTTTGTTTGTGGCGCTGTAATTCAACGCTCTCCACCAAGATGTATTCCAGTTAAGCCAGTCACTTGATAAAACATAAGAATTTAAAATTACATAATCTGCTAAGCTTTTTGTATCGTAAACAGATTCAACGTAAGCATAATTTGCTGGTACCAACATACTGTTAGCTGCTACATAATTTTTAAATGTGTTCCAATTTGTAATTGCCGGTGGTCCACCATAAGCAGCCCAAGTACCGCCCCAAGTTTGAAGGTATTGCACCGAATCGTTTTTAGTATTGTAATACTCTTCCATATAATCAACATCATCTACTTTTTCTCTAAAATCATAAACACCCCAATAACGACCATTTACATATAAAACACCGGGTGCCCAAGTGCGTTCATCTAAATGTAATTTTGCTTTTTGTGAAACTGTGTGTACGTATTGATCTCGAATATGTGCTCCTCCCAGTGTTGCAGCGTTTGTATTTCCTGAAAATGGATAATTATCATTTGCAGCGGCTTTAATGATTAAACGTTGAAATTTATTCCTGTTTTTTGAATTAAAGATTTTGTATTTCAAAGCATCATTATAACCGTACTCATCCCTGGCAATGTAATCAATTCCTCTTTGTGGATAGGCCCATGAGTCATTTCCATGTTTGTTGGTTTGGCCATATCCTTCTGTTTTTAATGCGCCGGTTTCATCAAAATACTCAATACCAGTGCGTGGAACAATTTGCGTACCACCCATTAAGTTTTGAATGTTATCGGCAAAAATTGAAATAACATTAACGGTGTGAGGAGAATTAATAAAGTAAGTATTGCTTTCAATAAAGCTTGGAAGTACTAAAGGGTTTGTACTAAATGCTCTCGCTCTTACTACACTGGTAGTTGGAATAGCAAGAGGTCCGGCATAAAGCGCAGATGCAATGGTTGGCTCACTTCCGTTGGTCGTGTATCTAACAGTAACACCTACTCCTGAACTCGCAACGCCAACGTTTTGTGCAGCAGTATAGAAACCCGCAGGAACACTCAACGTTGGTGTAGGCGCATAACCAAAATAGGCTGTTGCGGTATTGTTTGATGCGTTTGGCGTTGGATTTGTAAATAAACTCCAAGTCGCAGCCCCATCTGTTGTTCTCCCTCTGGAATGACCGAGCTGTGTTCTGAACATTGTAGTAGAATCTATGATTGTTAAAGCAGGTGAAGAAAAAACAATTCTATCATTGTTACATTGTTTTAAATTAAAACTGGTATGCAAATTAGGTCCCGTGTTAATGTTTCTGCCGGAAGCCCAAATTCTTAAAAAACTATTGCCGTTGATGGTTACGTTACCAAATGTCCATTTACCAAGGTTTGAAATTTTATCACTTAGCTTGTAACCGTTAAGATTTAAGGGTGTTGCAGAGGTATTATATAATTCAATAAAATCCTCTGTGTTACCAAAATTATCCGTAAAACTTGTTAAGTTCGACGCAGAATATTCGTTAATAATCACTTGAGATGAAGCCAGATTAACTGATGAGAAAAACAGAACAGCACTCAGGAAATGTTTGGCATCGTTTGCTCCAGTCAAAATTTTATTTAATAGTTTCATTGTTAACTTTTTGTATTGCTAAAGATAGTTAATTCATAACAATTAATTAAACCTAAAACCTAAAATTTACACGAACGGTTAATAACTATTATTTACATATTTAAACACGAAAATCTTTGTAGAATTGGAGATAAAACAAACACTCAAAATCTTGTTTTTTGAGCTCATTTAATGGGTTTTTTTGTTAAAAAAGATGCGAAAACATCAGGTTTTATTGAAATAATGTAAAAACCAACAGAATTTGACTAAATTACTCCTTATTTAGATTTTAGGTCTCTTAGTAACTTTTTAGCCAAACTTTGTCCCCAACAAATGCTTGGTTTTAAAGCTTCTTCTCTTTTAAATAATTCTATAGATGTAATTAACTGTTGTTCTGTTATTTTAGCCCTTTGATTTCGTTTAAAATGAAAATTATAAAAAGCGTAGAGTAAATTAGCCCTTGCATTCTGTTTATTCTTCAGGTAAATCTCGTTTATTTCATTTTCTAAAATAGCCTCTTCGTCAACATCACCGTTAATCGATTTTAATGCAATGCACGTTCCAAACTTCCATAACATTTTTGATTCTATACCAAATTGAAAAGCTGAATCTAATTTAAGATAAGTAGACTTTGTGTCTGATAAATACATCTTAGCAGTGAATCTGTCGTTGGGGAGGGTTAAATAGGATAATTTAATATTCGTAAGCATGTAATAAAATATTACCATACTATCTTGCGGCGACCCTTTTAATAATCTCGAAAATGTCTCTTGGCAAGGCTTCAGTCTTTCGATTGATTCACTTGTGTCTACTGTAGTTTTACATGCTTGAAAAGCAAGCTCGGTAAAAGATTGAGCATTAGTGAAATGAATTGAAATACAAATAGCTACTATACTTAGTAATGTTTTCATTTAATTTAAAATTTTGAATTTAAAAGGCATACAAGTTAAAATTAAAGGAACTACTTGTAAAAATTAATATATTTAACACAAATTTAATACTTAAATAATACGTTATTGATTTTATAACAAAAAGATTAATAAAAGCAATTAATACGCTTATGACTGTAAACCAAAAATATATTTCTAAAATTGCCCCTATTCTTCCTCTTTTACTCATAATTAGTGCTTGCAAAAAACAACCCGGAGAAGGCGGTTTTGCAACCATTAAAGGTAGATTGTTTGTTAAAAATTATGATCCCACTTATACGGTTTTACTTTCTCAATACTACCTGCCCGGAGAATCTGTTTATATTATCTATGGAGATAACAACGAAGTTGGTGATAATGTGCGAACCACCAATGATGGCTCATTCACATTTAATTATCTGCGTAAAGGAAAATATAAAATATACGCTATTGGAGAGGATAGCACCAAGCCCTCTTTAAGTATTCCCAAAGAAACGCTTGTAGAAATAGAAATTAAAGAGAAAAAAGAAGTTATTAATGTAGGTGACTTGGTAATTATTGACTAGGCTTGAAAAAACATTTCATAATTGCGTTTTTATTTCTGTTTATTTCTACCAACTCCTTTTCTCAGGTTGAAAACGATGCGGGCTTATGGACAACTTTTACAATCCAAAAAAAAATTACAAAAAAAATTTCTATTGTTGTTGATCAAGAATTTAGGTTAAGGGAAAATTTTCAAAGAATTAATTTATTTTATACCAATTTAGGAGTTGACTATAAGGTTAATAAATACTTCAAGTTAAGTCCGTCTTACAGAGCCATACAAAAAATTCGACTCGATAATACAGTAAGTCACAGGCACCGGTTAAGTATGGATGCGACAATTAAAAAAAAGTTTAATAAAATTACTTTAGCCGAACGCGTAAGATATCAAATTGAGGTGCAAGATTATTTAACCAGTAGAAAAGGACATTTGCCCGAACAATTTTTACGTTTTAAAACAGATTTAAAGTATGATTTAGGCTCGAAGTTTACACCCTTTATTTCATGCGAATTACGTTATCAAATTCGTTCATGGCGCGGCAATGATATGTATTACAATAACAGATTTCACCGCATTAGAAATATCATTGGAGTAGATTATGAAATGAACAACAGCCACAACTTTACACTTTACTACCTCATCCAAAACGAATACAACATTCCTGATATTGAAAACATCTACATCATTGGGTTAGCTTATACGCTTAGTATTTAACAAGTTCAAAGAAGTTTACGCTAAGTTAGACTTAGTCGGCATCGTAATAGTATACTTTTATTTGTGCACTATCCTTTAAGAAATCTATTTTACTAATGCTGATGCGGTGAATGTTTAACCCGGTTCGCTCTTTTAAATCTAATATTAACTCGCTTGTTGCATTTGCTTTTATAAGCTCAATTTTTTCATATATAATTAATTGAACATTTTCCTTTTTAAATAGTAAACTGCTTTCAAATAAATAAGCACTTAAAATAATAATCGTGTTAATTAATCCAAGAAACAGATATTCATACACATCGCTGGTGTCTTTAATTTTAGTGACGGCAGCGACCAATCCAATTGCAATCACCAAAAACAAATAACTCATGTCCTTAATGCTTATATCCTCCGTTCGGTAACGCAACATGCTAAAAACTGCAAATAATCCAAATGCAGCACCCATACTTAACTCAACCTTATTTAACAAAAAACTAATTAAGAAAATAACAATGTTGAAAATGAAAAATGTAAAAAACAAATCACTTCGTTTATAATACCTGTAATAAACAAAGCGTATTAATATGAACATAAAAAAAATGTCAATCAAAAATCTGGCACCAAATTTTTGCAACATTTTAATTAGTTCTTCTGTCGATTGTAAGGCTGTTGAATCCATAATTATACTTTACGTAATTTTAATAATTTCTCTTTAAAGTTGTTGGTTTTTAAATTTGATTGCGTTAGTGCCAAAGCCATACAATACTTGCTTATACCGCCAGGCTGTATGTGCAAATCACGCATCAGTTTAATAAATGGTGAAAATTGTTTTGATCCACGTTTTAACTCTGCTATAACGAGTTTATCTAATTGTAAAACCTTATCATTGTTTATTATTTCTAATCCGGTATCTATTGTTAGCCGTTCGCCATTTACAATATTAACAAGCGTAATTCGCTGATAATTGATCCATACATTAGGCTTTAAATTCAAAGCTTTATAAGGCATGATTTTTTCAATAAACTGGCTGGCCTGGGCGTCAAAATTACCTTCCAGTTTATTTCTAATTCTTGTTTTGATGGTTCGATCTTTGTTGGTTTTGAATTTAATTTCAAGAAAATTTAAATTACTCTCCACGTAACTGCGGTGCCTTAATTTATATCGATTCAAAATTCCATTGTGATGATGCCTGTACAACAAAAAATCTTCTGTGTCGAAATACAAGGTTTTATAAGTGGATAAACGTGTTCCGTTAATAAAAAAACAACGGTAATCGTTCTTTAAACTTTCTAAAATTGATGGTAGCTTACTTTTATTAAAAATGTACTTGGTATCTGTTCTGTTCATTAACTTAACAGAGTCCATTTCCTCCAAACTAATTGGCTGAAAAGAACTTAGAACACTATTTAAATCAACACTCAAATTATTTTGTCGTATAAACGTACTTCTTGGTTGAGATTAATGTATTGTTTGCATCAAATATTTTTTTCTCGGACTTTAAACCATTGGCTGTATAGGTAAATGTGTGCTTTTTAATTTGTTTACCATTACCATCTAAAAACTGTTCTTCGGTTTTTTGCTCCATTAAATCATATTTCATGAGCCTTTTTTCCTTTAACACATTTTTACCATCGTACTCCAATTCCTCAATCACATTGCCGTCTTTATTGTAAGTAAATTTGGTTATTGCTTTTAAGTTACCGTCTTTATCGTAATTCCAGTCTTCCGTAACCTGCCCCTTGTTGTCGTAAACAGTTTTACTATCATTAATTACTTTTCCATTAATGGTTTCGGTAACAGTTTGTGATTTGATTCCTAACTTTTTTATTTCCTTCTTTTTTTGAGCAAAACTTATAATCGAGAGAAATAATAACGGTATTAAAAACGAATGTTTCATTATAAATTAATTGTTATCAAATCTACTGTTTTAATTTAATTTTTGCCACTCAAAGTAAAATTAATATCAGATAAATTCACCAAAATGCTGTTAATTCTTATTGACCCTTTTATTCTCTTGTAATTTCGAAATTGAGCTTTTAATAATTAGTTGGTTCAAGGTTACGAACTCTAATCAAAAGAACAAATAACACTCTAAATTTAGCTGTTTTATATCCAATGATAAGTCAATAAACCTTTATGAATTGAATAATTTTGATTTAGCCGGTTATTGATTAAATTATGTTTTATTAATTGTATTTGCTTTGGATGCAAGCACAATGCCTCGTTAATTGGCACCTCTTCCTTTTGAACGTACCAGGTTTGGCTCATTAAATTAAACGGAAGTTCTTCAAGTGGGATTTGTTGTTCCAATGGGTGCGCATTTGGGTTTATTGCCTTAAACAAAGCCGGTGCATGCGGATGGTCAAGACCAAGTGCATGTCCAAACTCGTGTGCCAAGGTTCGTTTGTTTTGGTTTGACAAAATAGAAGCTACAAAATTTTTGTTAACACTCATCAACAAACCCTTAAAATGGGTTTCTGCGGGATTACCGTGTTTAACATGATCTGTTACAGCTAAAACCATTTGTTGATACAATTGCTTTAGTTTAAATGAGTATAAAACTTTTGTGTTTATTTCTATGGCCAATCCGTATTGTGGCATATTAAAAACCACTTCTAACTGACGCTTAATGGCTTTTTCAAGTTCAAATAAATTAAACGATTGACTGCTTCTGTTAATGATGTTTAAATGCAGCCGAATGGTAACCGTTTCCGCCTTAGTAAACGAAATCACTCTTTACTCTTTTTTATTTCAAAACCAAAATCCATCACCATCTGAAGTGGATCCTGGCGCATGCCTTGTTCAAAGATGAATTGATACTTGCCGGTTTGCGGAAATCTTACATTTTTTTTTATCGGAACGGTTAAATCAAATATATCTCCGGCACCACTGCCATGCCACTCTCCTTTACCATTGGCCAAAACAACCTCCATGGTGTCAGTTAACACCTTTCCATCAGGATATTTAGTGGTAACAAACAAAAAAATATTACTGAACGGATAACTGTCTGCATGCCTAATCATGAGTGAAATGTTATTTAAACTTTGATTATCATTAACCTCCACGTCAAAAACAGCCTTGTCTTTGGCATGCCATTCATTATCTTTAAACGTAATATATTTGCTATAAACAACATCTCTATTGCAACTTATAAAAAATAAGGCAATACCAACCATTAAGAAAATAATTGCTTTATTCGCTTGGTTTATCATTTGGCTTTTGAACTTGATTTGGTTTTTGTTGATTAGGCCTGTTCTGCTGATTGGATTGACGCTTATCTGATTGATTTTGTTGCGGTTTTCCTTGATTCGAATTTTGTTGTTTATTCTGGGGCTTATTCTGAGGTTTGTGCTGCGGCTTATTCTGCTGTTGCTGTTGCTTTGGCTTTTGTTGCTGCTGCAGCGTTTGTTTAGTCTGAGCATTAGCTTGTTGCGTATTAACTTGCTTATTGCCCTGTTGTTTTTGACGTTGAGGGTTATGGTTAGTCGGTTTGTTACTCGACTGATTTTTCTGTTTAGGTCTTTTATCAAAACGCGTTAAACTATCTTGCCCTACTACGTTTTCAAAATTTGGCTCAACAATCTTTTCCTTTGCTATAATCGTTGGGGCTACTTTAAAATCATCCGGTAAAACACCATTTGCGTTAGCTTGCAAAACTTCTTTTACTTGCTCTACTTTAAGTGGTATAAAAACATCAGGCTCATCACGGTAAGTAAAAATCATGGTGCGTTTAAAGATATCGTTCTTTTGAAAAAAGGCTTCACCACGTTTTGTTTTTAAACGCTTACCCTCCATCTCAGGGAAATCTTTCAAGGCATCCACATAACTATCCAACTCATAATTTAAGCAACATTTTAATTTTCCGCATTGCCCTGCCAGTTTTAATGGATTAAGTGATAACTGCTGATATCTGGCTGCACTAGTACTAACGGTTCTAAAATCGGTTAACCAGGTGCTGCAACATAATTCTCTTCCACATGCACCGAGGCCGCCAAGCCTTGAGGCTTCTTGTCTTGCACCTATCTGTCTCATTTCAATTCTTACACCAAACTCCAAAGCCAACACTTTAATCAACTCTCTAAAATCTACCCTGGCCTCTGCCGTATAATAAAAAATGGCCTTTGATTTATCGCCTTGATACTCTACATCACTAAGTTTCATTTCTAAACCCAATTTTAGAGCGATGGTACGTGCCTTATACATGGTGCTTACCTCAAGCGCTTGTGCTTCCTTCCATTTATCAATATCAGACTGTTTAGCTTTACGGTAAACCTTTTTAATTTCTTCAGATTCTGTATTGATATTCCGTTTTTTTAATTGTAAACGCACCAATTCACCGGTTAGCGACACGATTCCAATATCGTGACCCGGAGAAGCTTCCACAGCTACAACATCACCTGCATTTAAACTTAAGTTATTAACGTTTCTGAAAAATTCTTTTCTGGAATTTTTAAATCTGATTTCAACAATGTCAAATGGCTCCTGCCCGCCGGGCAGTTTCATGTTGGCCAGCCAATCAAACACATTTAACTTGTTGCAACCTCCACTTGTACCACAACTTCCATTGTTATTACAACCCTTTGGTATGCCACTACTCTCAGTACTACAGCCTCTACCGCTGCTACATCCACTACAACCCATTTTTTTACGAACTAAGCCACTAATTTACAAAAAAAACGGGCAAAAAAGGTTATTAAAACCAAGAGTTTAACAACTAAGGTGTTAATTGATTGATTTAAAGCAGTACTTACCTTAATTTCGAGTATGGTGCGCCAATTAATTGTTATATTCCTTTTTAACTTAGCCAGCATAGGCCTAGCACAAGATTTAATCTATTTTAAAACCGGCGAAAAACAAGTTGGGAAAATTCAGGAAATCAATTCAGATTTTATTTTGTTTGAAGATACTTTTAACAACCTTAATGAAATACCTAAAGCAGATTTACTAATCATACAATTTAAAAATAATACCACCGAAATATTGAATTTGCCCGAAAAAAGTGAAGTAATTTATAATGGCAAAAGACCCAGAGATTTAAGCTTTAATAACAGTATTTCAACCAATCTGGCAGCATTTGCATTAGGCGATTTGAATTTCACTTTCGAACGAAAAAATTGCACTAAAGACGCTGACTTAGGCGTTTTTGCTTCATATAATATTAATAACCGAACTACATTATTCAACCTTAGATTTAATAACCTCAGCGCTTCCAAACGGCATCTTGAATTTGGTGGTTTTATTAACGTAAAATTTCCGTCAGATCATCCTGAAGAAAACAGAATCCCCTTTATTAGCCTCATGTATAAACGAACTTTATTCAATTATACGCCCATTACCATTACCGGTTCATCGAGCATACTGCAATACACTAATAAATCTACCTATTCAAATGTTTACATTATTAGTTACGGACTCTGCAGTAAACCCTTCCATCAGTTATTTCTTTCGGGAAGCTTTGGATTGGGTATTGCCACTTTTACAGATGAGTTTTTAGAGGACTCAAATGCCAGAAATAAACGTAATAATGTGTTTAGATGTCAAATAACAATAATGATTGGTTATACATTTTAAATGAAGTTAAACTGCACCATCTTATTTATTTTTGTTACACTGATTTTGAGTGCACAAGATAAACTCATACTCAAAGATGGCAAAGTGCTTTATGTTAATATTGTTAGTATACATGAAAATCAAGTGACCTACACCGATACAACGGCTGAAGCAAAAATATACCAGATACCCTCAAATGAACTTGTACTACTTGAAACAAAGGCCGGTATACTGAAATTAATTAGAATAAAGGATTCAATTACTCAACCTACAAAAAAATATATTAATGCTATCGGCATCATTCCAAGTGATATTGCTTTATCTCGATTTACTTTAGCCTATGAACGAATTTTAACAAAGAAACAACACGTCGGATTGATGATTCCCTTCGGTTTTAACTTTTTTAATGTCAACACAACCAGAGCCAGTCAATTAAGTAGTTTACAAACCGGTCAAAAAGTGAATTTTATGTGGAACAGCGGATTTGATTTAAATTACTATCAGAACACCTCTAAAAACGGGCTTTTTGTTGGACCACGCTTCAGGATTGGTTATCTTTTATATAATATTCCCTTTCAGGCTTTTACAGTGCAAGGACAAATCGGTAAACGATTTTGCTCTGAAGACTCACGCTTAACACAACATTTTAGTGTTGGATTGGGCTTATTTAAATTTCTGGAATTTGGACCTGTGAATTATTTTTTCACAGCTATGAGCATCAATTACCGTTTATCGGTTAAATGGTAACGAGCCTCGTAATCCGCATTACCTTGTAATCCGCCACAATGAATAATTAGTACCTTTTTAGTTTCTGAAATTCGTTTCTTTCTCATTAAATCTGAGGCACCATAAAATAATTTAGAGGTATAAATATAGTCTAACGGAATGCTGGTTTCGGTTTCAAAATTATTCTTAAATTCGATTAACTCCTTATCAAAAGCAGCGTATCCGGAAAAAGCGTAATCATTTAAAATTGTTGAACTGATTATTTCTTCAGTTAACTCCCTATTTTCCTCAATGTATGGTTTAGAATGAAGGTTTAAAAGAGTTGCATTAACATCATGAATTAATCTGTTTTCGCCCTTAAGAACTGAAATCCCAATCACTATTTGATTTTTAAGCGAAGCATTATAAATCCCCGTGAAGGTTGTGGCGGTTCCACAAGCACACAAAATATAGTCGTAATTATTTTGTACACCGGGTAAAATAGACTCGCACCCTTTAATGCCAAGCAGATTATTTCCTCCTTCGGGGATGATATGAAAATCCGGAAATAATTTTTCTATATAGGCTAAGAACTCCGGCTGGTTTTTGTTTTTATAATCCGTTCTGTTTAAATTATAAATCGTTGCCCCTTTGCTTTCCATAAAAGTTAGCGTACTTGTTTGCCTTAACTTAGCCTCGCCTCTAACTAAAACAACACAAGGCAAATTAAACTGATTACATAGTGCCGCAGTAGCATATAAGTGATTGGAATTAGCACCACCAAAGGTTACTACACCTTTTAGTTTATTATCTAAAACAAATTGAATATTTTCTTTTAGCTTAAATAATTTATTTCCTCCCCAAAATTCATTCATCAAATCCAACCTCAAAACATCAAAATTAAATACATCGTATTTAACATGTTGCACTAGTTTAGTTAGTGAATCATGTTGACTAAAAAAAGAAAAGTCGGGTTTAAAGTCCCGACTTATATCTTGAGGATTAAATAGCATTAGTTAACCAAATAATTGCTTAACTAAAACGGAAACCATCTTATTGTCTGCCTTGCCTGCAAGCGCTTTACTTGCAGCGCCCATCACTTTACCCATATCGGCTGCTGATTTAGCACCAACCTGTTCAATGATTTTCTGCAATTCTGCTTTTACTTCATCCTCGCTTAGTTGTTTAGGCAAATAAGCTTCCATCACTTCTGCCTGGAATATTTCTGCTTCAACCAAATCAGGTCTGTTTTGAGAAGTGTAAATATCTGCACTTTCTTTGCGCTTCTTAACTTCTTTTTGAATTGCTTTAATTGCACTTTCCTCTGTTAAACCTTCCGGTGAAGTTTTGAGTAAAAGCACAACGGATTTAATTGCTCTTAAAGCTTCTAGTTTCTTTGCTTCTTTAGCTAACATGGCTGATTTAATATCAGCATTAATTTTTTCTTCTATATTCATAAATCTTCTCTTTCTTATTTTACAAAATTAAAAACAAAAAGCCATTCTAAATGAATAGAATGGCTTTAAAATTAATTAAATATAATTAATGTGTAACTGTAAATTTACCAACTCCCAGTTTAGTATTGTTATTGTAAAGCGTGTAAAAATAAACGCCGTTTACAAAATTCTCTGTGTTAATGGCAGATTTACCATTATTCACATTGGTTGATAAAATTGTTTTACCGGTTATATCTGAAATAACTAAAGAAGTTGCTTCAGCAGCAACAATGTTTAATTGATTGTTAGCCGGATTTGGATAGGCTATAACTTCAGAAGAAGAACCATTAACATTATTAATTCCTGTTGCTAAATAATTAGCATCAACTGAAACGGTAGTTTGAGTGCTAGGAGAACCTAAATTAGTTGTGGATGTGCTTATTACTAATACAGGGTTCTTTTTACCGGCTGCAAAATATTTATAAACTACATTATCTACAGGGCCATTAACTAATGCTGAACTTACTGTATAAGATTGGGTTAGTCTAACACGAATTACATTTGTATAGGTTCTACCAGGTAAAACTAAAGTTCCAGTTGCATCTGCCAATGTACTTGCACTACCAACAAAAGTTCCATTGTTACTTAATGCAACAATGCTACCACCAACTGCTGAAGTTGAACTTGTAGACAAACTCATTGGATAAACGGCTTCAAAAGCTCCCGCTGAATATGTTATTGTGCCTGGTACGGCACCTAGGCCGGTATTAAAAATTACATTCCCACCAAATGACTTTAAATAATTTGAAGTTGACTCATAATAAAATGATTCGCTAGAGGTGTTAGTTAACAACACATTAGAGGGGCTGTATGAAGCCGCGCTGTATGCTGCCGATGAAAATCCTGTAGTTGTTCCGAGAGTAATGTTTGTATAAGTCCAAACCGCTCCGGCACCTGATGCTCCCGGAGAAAGTACACTTGGAGATGTAACAGCCATGCTGTAAGTATCACCAGGGGCAGGCGCATTATTTGCCTGAGTTAATTGTGCATTACTTGATAAGGTGAATGCCAGACCCGTTAAAAATAAAAGTTTTTTCATATTGTTTGGTTTAATAAGCTAAGATATAAAAAAATAACGAATTAACCTAAATTTTAACATATAATAGAGATGCAGAGGTGTTCAAAATCAATACTTGATAAATTGTTTTGTTTGAATTTGCCCTCCTACACTCGCCTTTATAAAATAAATTCCGCATGGTAATTCTTTCACTTCCACTTCTCTTCTAGAGTCGCTCTTCAAAATTTTACCATTCAAATCCATCAAATAAATTAGACTATCATCGTCAACACCTGAAATATTCAAAATTGAATTGGCTGGATTTGGGAATAAGTTTAACTGAAACGATTTATTAAGAAGTTCGTTTTTTCCAACTGTACTTAGTAAGCCGGTTATGTCATATGTAAAAATTCCTCTTGCATAGGTACCTGCAATAAGTTGTTTGGTAACTGGATTATACTCTAAATCTGCTACAACTATTAAAGGCATATTTATTCCTAACCTAGCCCAACTAATACCTCCATTAAGGGTATAGTAAACACCCAAATCATTCGCCACAAATAAAACATTTTCATTCCCGTTAACAATCAATACATCGTTAATGCCGGCTTGAGGTAAATTACCGCTGATATCTGTCCAATTTGTTCCATTATTGATTGACTTATGAATATGAGGAATGTATTGATTATAACGATAACCACTATGAGTAACGTAAACATTATTGGTAATATTTGGTGAGGGATGAATCGAAGTAACATAACGATAAGGTAAAGTCATTTGCAAACTATCCCACGTTGTTCCTCCATTCAAGCTTCGCCAAACATTGCCATCGCTTGTGCCTGCATAAATGTGGTTGGTATTTAATCGTGAATTATCAATTGCGCTGATGTTATGAAAACGAGGGGCATAAATAATTCCATCTGTTAGATCAGGACTAATCGGCACCCAATTATCAATAGGGTTTGATGTTGTTTTATGGACCCTGTAAGTGCCCGTTAACATTACTGCTGTGTTGGTACCTCCTCCAAAAACATAAGGCATATCCCAATTTCTTCGATCAGAAGAATTCAAAGTGCCATCAAAGCTGTTATAATTTGATCCGCCGTCTGTGCTAACCCATAGGTTACCATTTTGTGTTTCAACATATCGAATCATTGAGTTATTAAAATCAAATCGTGGCTGAAAACCATCGCCTCCAAATTCAGCAAACCAACTACCTAATCCACTTGCAGCTCCCCCTATATTTGTACCATTATCTTGTGTTCCTCCGGCATACTCTGCAACAGTAAATGGATTGTAATTAACTCTGTAAAATTGTGTATTTGGGATATTGTCAACTCTACTATAATTTAAACCATCGTCAGTTGTCTCAAACAAACCTCCATCAGTGGCAATTATATAATTGGCAGGAGATTTAAATTGAATACCGTGAATATCTGCATGTGGGTTATAATTCCACCATGGCGGCTGATTCAGATTAAAAGACATACCACCATCAGTAGATTTAAAATGTTCTATTCCCATCGTAAACACCACATTATCATTCGTTGGGCTAACCTCAATTTTACCAAAATACCAACCAAAACCACCTAAATTTGTAGCGGCTGCTGAAGAACCCGGACATACGGTGAATGAAGCTCCACCATTAGTTGTAACGTAAATATTTTCTAAATTATAAGTTGAATCACAAACTGAGACATATAATTTGTTAGGATTTTGTTTACTCATACAGATACCAAAACGGGATAGCTTTGTATTAGGTAAACCCGTATGTATGATACTCCAACTTGTTCCACCATTTGTAGTTTTATACAATCTGGTTGCCATAGAGTAACCTAGTGATTCTGTGTTTGTGCGTATTCTGCTAAAACCAGCTGCATAAATGATATTTGGATTTGTATGATCCATCACTAAATCACTCACGCCAGTTTCGTTATTAATAAATAAAACTTGCGACCATGTTAAGCCCCCATCGATAGATTTATATACGCCACGGGTATTATTTCTAACCATTGGTGTACCCATTGAAGATGCATAGATAACCAACGTATTTGTTGGGTTCACCAATATTTGGGTGATAACCCCATGATTAGTTAATGCAAAACTACTCCAGGTAACACCTCCATCCAAGCTTCGGTAAATACCATTTCCTACTAAACATGATTGTGGCATATCAGGATCACCTGTACCTGCATATACAACATTTGGATTACCGGGATTAAAAGCTAAACACCCAACAGATAAGTGGCTCTGGTTATCAAAAACCGGTGTCCATGTTACGCCTGAATTAGTTGTTCTGAATAAACCACCTCCGGGACAACCTGCCAACATAATTGCGGAATTAGTTGGATGAATTTTAAAAGCGGTTATTCTACCTCCAATGTTTGTAGGTCCCTCAAATTGCCAGTTACCGCTTAATGCCGAACGATTAGCTGAAATAAATTGTTGCTCTTGCGTTAATGCTTCAGAATAAGCTTTGTAATCAAACGCAGAATCAGGAAAGGAACGGATTTGGGAAAAATACTCATAAGGCGCTTCAATATTTTCAGCCTCATGCTCCTGGAAATTATTGTTTAAAGAGAAATGACTGTATAGTGCCGGTAATACACAACAGAGTGACGTAGAAATTACAAGTAGTAATAAAATTCGTTTCATATGTAGCTTTTAATTGTTCTTATTAAGACATGGAATTAGCTTTGTTCGTTCTATCATTTTTGCATGAACAAACAATCAACCATTTCATGACAAAATTTTGTTTTAATGAAATTACGAATTTTATTTCAAAAAATCACTACCAATTGGAAATTTCCCAATTATTTTGCACTCTCAAAACCTGCTCAATTATATCACGTACACAACCTTCGCCTCCTTTGTTATTAGAAATATAAAGAGACAACGCTTTTATTTCGGTAGCAGCATCATTAGGACAGACAGCCAAGCCGACTCTGCTCATCACCTCCCAATCTGGTAAATCATCGCCCATGTATAAAATTTCCTCTTCTGAAAGTCCATTTTCAGCAATGAAATCCTTATAGCATTGCAACTTATCATGCTGATTAATAAATATATCTATTACTCCTGCTTTAATCAGCATATTTTTAATGGCTACATTATTGCCACCACTTATTATTACGATTCTATAATTTTTTTTTACAGCTAAATGAATAGCATATCCATCCTTGCTATTCATATTTCTAACGACATCACCATTTTCAAAAACAAACACTTTGCCGTCAGTTAAAACACCGTCAACATCAAAAATAAATGTTTTAATTTTTGTTAGTTTTTGTTTAAAGTTTTCCATGTTGCTTTTTGATTAATTCGGTTAACTGTAAATAAATTTGTTTTTCAATTGGTTGCAATTTTAAAAGTTGAAGATGTTTATTCATTGTTACTTCATCTCCCCGCTTCGCCGGTCCGGTTTGCGATTTCAAAGGAGAGTATTTGTTGACTTTTGTAACCGTTGATTGAATGATTGGATTCAATAACCTAAAATTTAAGTTGTTCGTTTTACAATAAATTTCACTTAACGAATAAAGGGCGTTAACAAAATTATTTACGAAAACTGCGTTTAAGTGATATGCTAATCTTTTTTTACTATTACAATACTGTATTGTTTTGGAGAAAAGTAGTGCCCAATTTTTCAACTGACGCCGCATGGCCGGCTGAATTGCCTCAATTAAAACAGGAGTGGTATCCCAATTAACCTCTGCATCCATAGAAAAAGTTTGTAACGGATATAATACCCCGCCATTAATTTTTAACTTATGAAACACGCTCAAATCGGTACTACCAGAAGTATGCAAAACTAAGTTTGAACCTACAACATCAGTAATTTGCTTAACAACTCCGGGAATGGCGGCATCACTCACGCAAATAAGATACAAATCGGCATCCTTAATAATAGCTCTTAGTGATTTGTAAACAGAACACTTTAAAGCAACAAAACGTTTAAGATTAATATTAGAACGATGATTGTAAACATGCAATTGTAATCGTTGTTGCTTAGAAAGTTGTTTAGCTAAATGGTAAGCTACATTTCCGCATCCGATTATAACAACGCTTTTATTTTTAATGAGTTTGATGATTAACTGCTTTTAATAATCGTAATCGTTCTCTCACGGCTATTCCAGTTCCGATGGCCATTAATATACATCCAATCCACAACACATTTATATAAGGAAACATGTATGCTTCAAGCACTATAAATTCTTTGGTATTGGAATTTTTTTCACTTAAAGTTATTTCAACAGTACCTTCCTGCGGGTTAATTTTCCAGAAAACAAATTTTAAACCTAGAGGATTGATAACATCTTCTTTAGGTATTACAACATTATTTTTAATGATGTATTGAGGATAAGCATAATAAACTTTTGACTGAGAGGTAATCGCTTTTAAAACGGCTGTAACAACTATCTCTGAATCACTTTTATAATATTCAGCCTTTGTTTTATCTGCTTTTATACTATCAATTACAACTAATGCATTACTTGCTATAATAGTGTCTCCGGCATGACCAATAAAATTTTTGGCATCACTGTATGCATTCAAATAGGCTTTTGACGTGTCCATTTCCATCACGCCATAAGTTACATGGGTATAAATGTCTCTGTTCAAATAATGTTTAGTGTCAGGCTCCGGAGAACGTCCCATGCGAGGATTATCTTGTACGCTAGGAGAAAGTGTAAAATCATATTCAGGTTTATCGCTGGCACCGGGTTTAAAATAATCCACATCAAAATAATAATTAATTCCTTCTTTGCGTTTGCCTTTGTATGTCACAAGATACGGCCCCATGGGAAGTGTATCTCCCTGTGTTAACAAAATACTCTTTTGATCGTCGAACTCGGTTCCTAAACTACTCACCTTTTGGGCAGCAGTATTTTTTGATAGGGTTGTTTTTTTACTGGTGGAGATTAAAGCTCCTAAAACAATTAGTGCAAAACCAATATGGGCAATACTAGCCCCGGCCTTACCAACTTTTCCTTTTAACACTGAGAACCAGTAATCAAAATTGGCAAAAACAGTAAACAATGCAGAAGTAAATAAAAGTATGTAAAAAATTAAATTATATACTGAGATATTATTTTCTTCATTTCCGATAACGTACAGTGGTATTGAGCAAGCCAGACCAAAGACTAATGAAAGCGCGCCTGCCTTTGAAATACGTTTATAAAATGTTTTAGCGTCAGTTTTTTTATACTTTAAAAATTGTGCTGCTGCAACTAATATCATTATTAAAACGGTGAATGGCAACATCCACTCGTTGTATACATAAGGCTTTGGCGGTGCTTTATCCAACCCAAACAGTTTATTGATAACAGGTACCGAAGTAAAATAGGTAATAATTAATGCAGATAATAAAAACACTATTGAACCTAAAAACATCCAAAACTCCCTTGAGTAGAGCTCCTCCTCCTCTTTTTCTTTTGGAAAATATTTATAGTATGCGTAAACAATTAAACCTAAAGAAGAAACACTCCAAACACCAAGTATTAATTTCTTATAGCCATATAACAATGCAGCGAACCAAAGTAAAATCGAAATCACAACGTAAGTCACCCTTATTAAAGAATCGCTAAGTAATAATGCAACACTCAAAAATATAAAAGTTAAAACATAAAGAACCAATTGACCGGTCATTCCTAAATCTGTGAAAGAATGCACTGATGCATTTCCTAATACACCACTCCGGGTTAAAAATGTGGAATAGAGTACCAACAAAAAAGAAGTAATGGCTAAAAAATGAGTGGTAAATAAACTGCCCCCTTTGTTTTTATTAATAATCATGGTGTGACCCGCAGCAACTATCACCAACCAAGGCACCAAAGAAGAATTTTCTACAGGGTCCCACGCCCAGAAACCTCCAAAACTTAAAGCTTCATAAGCCCATGCGCCTCCCATTAAGATTCCAACTCCCAATACAAGGATACTAAAAAGTGTCCATGGCAAAGCTGTTTTTTGCCAACCCTGATAGTTCCTGTTGAACAAAGCAGCTAAGGCAAAAGCAAAAGGAACTAAAGTAGAAGAAAATCCTAAAAATAAAGTAGGCGGATGTATGGTCATCCAATAGTTCATGAGCAATGGGTTAAGGCCTCTACCGGATAGCTTTGAAACATAGTCAGGTGACTGAAGAACTGGAATGTTGTAAAAATCTTGGTGTTCTCTTAATAGCAAAAATGGATTGCTTCCTATTTTGTAATCGCCGATGTAAATGCCAAGCAGCATACTTGCCAGGAAAACTTGAACCAAAGAAAAAATCATTAAAACCGGCGCTTCCCATTCGGTTTGTTTTAATTGTTTATTTAAAATTAAACCTAAAACTACATTCCAAAATGTCCAAAGTAAAAAACTACCTTCTTGTCCTTCCCAAAAACAAGAGAGAATATACTTCATATCCATTTCCCTGTTGCTATGTTGGAAAACATATTGATACTCGAAGTAATGATTAAAGAGCATGATAAACAATACTGCAATGATTCCAATTACAGCAACAGCATGAATTTTAAAAGCTATTCGTGCAAAAACAAATAAATCTGATTTTTTACAGGCGAGGTAAAAACTACCAAATGAGAGCAATGCTGCCACAAAGGACAACATCACAAAAAAATGTCCCAGTTGTCCGATAAAGATTCGTTCGCCGATGTATTTGATAGTCTCCACTACGGTTAGTTTAATTGGTTTTTACCATCGTTATATTTACTTGGACATTTCATTAGTATATCGTTGGCGTGAAACACATCCGACTTCATTTTACCGATTAAAACAATTTGTTCGCTTTTTTCAAAATCCTGAGGTTTACTTTTGTGCAACACAACTCTTTTTGCTAAGCCATTGTTATCTGTCATAGTAAAAGAAAACTCGTCCGGATTAATTTGAGGTTCATAAATCTGAGGTTGCGTTTTATCTAGCTTACCAACCACATGAAATTCGTCTTCGGGATTATTGGCAGCTTTACTGAAATCAGCATAACTCGATGTATTATTGAGTGAAATAAAAATAACGCCAATGGCAACAGCAATAATCAGTAATCCAACAATGTGCAATTTTTTCATTTTTTTTAGTGCTTTAGGTCATCAACTTTTTTTATCTATCTTATCATTTAAGTTTTTTATCTTCCTTTCCAGATAAATTAAAAATCCGATGATAGAAACAAAAATGATTGCCAAAACTGCAATAACCACATAAATTTTACCGTTTTCTCTAATAGCATCTGCCATTTGAGGTTCTGATGCTGCTTGAGCAAAGAACGAAGTAGTGCTCATCAACGCAATTAAAAAAAGTAACATTCTATTCATTGGAAAGTTTATGTTGTATGTTAGACAAATTATTTTTGAGGTTAAAAAGCCAGTAACTAAATAAAACCCAACCGATAACTGCAGGGTAAAAAACCAATCTCATGCCGCTATCCAAATCATACTTCGCAAAAGCCGGATTACCTCCATTACCGGGATGTAATGAATCCTGGATTCGTGGTAAAACCATTATAAAAACCATCATCATTACGAAGGCAAAAACGTTGTATACAGCTGCTAATTTCAATCTCTTTTTCTCATCTTCAATACTCTCTCTTAAAATAAAATAAGCAGAGTAAATTAGAATACTCACTGCCACACCATTAAGCTTTGGGTCTTCGAATGTCCACCAGGTACCCCATGTGTATTTTGCCCACAAACTACCTGTGGCTATTCCGGGAATTGCCATAAAAAACCCAATAGCTGCGGCGTCGCGTGCCTTTAAATCACTTTGTGTAGTAGAATTACTTAAACTGATTAAACTGTATACCAAAGAAACAATCATCATAAAAATCATGGCAAACCAAACAGGCACATGATAATACAAATTTCTTATGGTTTCATTGAGAATATCCAGGCGGGGCACCGGGTTTAATAATCCGGCAAAAATTGTGTAAACAATTAAAACTGATGCCAAGATTTTATACCAATGTTTTCCCATTTTTTGTTGAATACCAAAGTGGTACTGAAACGGCACAAAAATACGACTTAAAGTTGGTTAAAACAACCTGTTAATCTCGCAACTTGTCCAGTAAGTTATTCAACTGCTGAACTTCTTTTTCCGATAAATTTTTACAAATATTGGTAGTTTGCTTATCAATAAAATCTAATTCTATTAATAGTTCAAGACCTTTATCTGAGATCAATAAATTAACCTGTCTCCTGTCATTAGGACAAACCATACGGTCGACATACTTTTTTAAAACTAACTTATCTACTATTCTGGATGTATCACTCATTCGATCTAACATACGTTCCTTTATAAGTTTCAAATTGCAGTAATTAGGATACTGCCCCCTCAATATTCGCAGGACATTATATTGTTGGGTCGTGATATCAATTCCCTTAAAAAATTCAGAATAGAATGCATCCAACCAATGATGGGTGTACAACAGATTAATGATTAATTTCTGCTGTGGCGATTTAAATGCTTTTTGATGGATTGCCTCCTCCAGCTTCATATACCAAAATTATAAAAAAGAAAAAGAGGTACCAAAAGTGCCTCTTTTTTCTTATAAACCTTATTAGGAATTATTTATCCTTATTTAACTCAATATTTAAATCAAGTTTTACATCTTCACTTACGGCTACTCCTCCTGCCTCTAATGCAGCATTCCAACTTAAACCAAAATCTTTACGATTAATAACACCGGTAACCTTAAAACCGTATTTAATATTTCCATAAGGATCTTTTACTGTTTTGGTAGCGCCAATCGCATTTAATTTTACTTTTTTAGTTACACCATGCATAGTTAATTCACCCTCTAAATTGTAAATCGTTTTTCCTTTGGCTACCGGCTTCATACTCGTTGATTTAAAGGTAATAGTAGGGAATTTTGCCGCATCGAAAAAATCAGGACTTTTTAAGTGACCATCTCTTTTTTCATCTTCAGTGTTAATAGAATTCACATCAGCAGTAAACTCAATTTTAGCATCTGTAAAATCTGTTTCTGTTGTTGAAGCCACCGTACCTTGATAAATTTTGAATTTACCTTCTGTTTCGCTTACCATCATGTGGGTTACGCTAAATCCTAATTTAGAGTGAGAATTATCTAATTTCCAATTTACTTGTGCTGATGCGCTTAATGAAGCAAGGACAGCAATACCTAATACTAATTTTTTCATGTTTGAATGTTATTTTAAAACTTAGACTACAAATATATGTTATAACATTTAATGTTACAACACTTAAAATGTTAAAATAATTAAAATATTAAAGGAACTTGGAATTAGAAACATTGGCGTAAAAACTTTCGCAAAGCTTTATTGCTTTGAATTGGCGACTCTAAAAAACCAAAATGTCCATCATGTTCTAAAAAAAGTAAGTGCAAATTTTTAACTAATCGGCTTTGTTCCAAAAGCATATTATGATTTAGAACGTTGTCATGCTCACCAATTACCATCATAATAGGATAATTGACCAATCCAAGAATAATATCTCTATTTGGTCTGTCTTTCATGCCTAATAAGGCCGCAACAATTCCCTCCTTCTTGGTAGATTTAGCAATGGCCGTTGCGAAAGCAATTTCCTTTTTGAGATACTTCAAATTTTTTGATGCAAACAAATTTTTGATTGTGGCTTTGGTATAAACAGTCCTGCTTTTCTTAACTAACTCCACTGCCCTTAAGCGATCCGTCTTTTTCTCTTCACTATCAGCGTAGGCACTGCTATGATAAAGGCAAATACCTTTTAAATAATCAGGGAATAAATCGGCAAATGCCAAAGCTGCGTATCCACCCATGCTGTGACCTATAATGACACACTTTTTTAGTCTTAATTGATCAAGCACGGATTTAACAGCTGAAGCCATTAAGTTCATACTGTGTGCATATCCAAAATTACCAGTACCGCCGTGACCGGGCAAATCAATTGCTATAACTCTGTAATTCTTCTTTAAATTATCTATGGTTTCTTTCCAAATTAAATGTGAACCAAGGTAGCCGTGTAATAATACAACTACCCTTCCTTTCCCTTGATCACTAAATGCAACTTCACTGCCTTTATATATGCATTTCTTTAACACCTATTGATTCATCAACGCTTCAATTTCATCAGCCTCAAGCGGAATATTTTTCATTAAATCCAGCTGCCCTGTTGTAGTTACTAATATGTTATTTTCTAAACGGATGCCTAAATTTTCTTGTGGTATATAAATGCCCGGCTCTACTGTAAATATGTTTCCTGCTTGCATTGGTTCGTGAAAAAAACCAACGTCATGCACATCTAAACCCAAGTAATGGCTTGTGCCATGCATAAAGTATTTTTTGTAAGCCGGCCAATTTGGATTCTGCATTTTAACTTCATCTGTTTTCAATAAGCCAAGTTTTAAAAGCTGATCCGTCATCAAATCACCAACTGATTTGTTGTATTTTTCGAAGGTTGTGCCTGGTAACAACATTTTAGTTGCTTCCTTCATAACATGCAATACAGCATTATAAACTTCTTTTTGACGTTTAGTAAAGCGCCCATTAACAGGGATGCAACGCGTTAAATCGCTTGCATAATTTGCATACTCTGCGGCTGTATCTAATAATAACACATCTCCATCCTTGCATTGTTTATCATTGTCTACGTAATGTAAAACACAAGCACTTGCGCCACTTGCAATGATTGGCCCGTAAGCATAACCTCTAGATCGATTTCTTAAAAACTCATGGATCAATTCGGCTTCAATTTCATATTCCCAAACGCCAGGCTTTACAAACGAAAGCAATCTTCTAAAGCCCTTTTCGGTAATATCACAAGCTTGCTGAATCAACTCGATTTCGTAGGTGCTTTTAACTGCTCTAATTTTGTGCATAATTGGAGCAGAGCGCTGTATCTGATGTAAGGGATACTTTGCTATTATAGTTTTATTAAAACGCTGTTCTGCAGTTTGTGTTTCTATATATTGTCGGGTATGTTCGTTTGCATTTAAGTATATATTTTCTGCTTGATAAAAAAGCGCCTTACTTACTTTTTCGAATTCATGAAACCAATAAATATGCTCAATCCCACTTACTACTTTTGCCTCATCTTTGGTTAATTTAGCCCCTTCCCAAATAGCAATTAATTCGCTGGTTTCTTTGATAAATAACACTTCTTTATGCTTACCATCTTTCACATCAGGGTAGATTATTAATATCGTATCTTCTTGATCAACCCCAGTAAGATAAAATAAGTCTGAGTTTTGTTTAAACCCCATGCTTCCATCAGCATTGGTTGGCATAATGTCGTTACTAACAAAAACTGCAATTGAATTTGGTTTTAACTGTGATTTGAACTTCTGACGATTATCTATAAATAAACTGGAGGAAATGCTACTGTATTTCATATTTAAAATTATTGTTTAAAAATAGGGATTTTATTTTTACTAAATTCCAGAATTAATTTTTGGATTTCTGAAGGCGTTGCAATAAAGTTCTCTTCATAAAAAAAATCATCCTCAGGATTATAAACGATTAAGTCAAACGCTTTCGCCGACGATACTTCTCTATCCACTTTTAAGCAAATAATATGTGATAATGAAACATTTAAATTTTTGCGTAAAAAATTAAATAAAAAGCCTCTTTTAATTGTTACCTGTTTGTTAGCTATAACCAATTGCCTTGAGGAGAATTCAACATTCGCCAATGTAATTGTAAACAGAAAAGCCAAAAACAAACTTGGCATAGATACAAAACCTACTTCAACAACCGTAATTCCAAAGAAAGCTGCTAAAATGTATAAAACAACAACATATCTTTTCGTGAACTTCAGTTTATTAAAATTCAAAGTAAGTGAACTGTCGTAATTTGCGTTTTTTATGTTGAAGAACTTTTCTCTTATATTAATCTCAGTTATGCCATTTTCATGAGTTTGGTTTAAAAGTATTGCCGTATTAATGTAAAGTAAAGGATAATTTGATCTAATTTCATGCGGTGATTCAAAGAAATGCTCAATACAAACACTTAAAAATTCGTTCATATTAGTTCCACCATACCTCCTAAAAATTGAAGTATTAACCGATTGGACATCTTTAAATGCCTTTATTGCCGATCCAAGCCATGCAGAATAGTAGTGCTCAAAAAAATAATCCTGCTCATGGCCCTTAACAGAGTTCAAACGCAAGGCATGAGCAAATTCATGCAACCCTAGATTGATGTTATCATTTGGGTTGGCATATCCGCCCAAAAAACTTTTAAAACTTAACCGAATACTGCCTCCCATACTGGTTAAACCGTAGTACCTTTGATCGTTATTGGGGTCAGAAAATACATCCGGATGAACAACAACGGTATCAAAATAACTTAAGCTCCAAATCTTAAGACCGAGTGTAAGTTGCACAGCACTACCGGCGATGAGTGCTCTTATTTTATTCGGTACCGATTTATAATCTTCCGTTATAATGTCCTTGTAATTAATAAAGTATAAACACCTTTGTACAAATAATTTTTTTAAATTGTTATTTAGAGTGGTATAGTAAGCGAATTTTTTTTCGTAAAATTGATGCAAAGCAGCACTGGAAATTGGCAACGACTCTGATTGTTCTAAACTCAATTACCTAAGTATTTAATGTTTTTAATGATGTGACGAAAATCACTATTGATTTGATAATCTTTAGCGTAATTGAAATACACAGTATCATAATTCTGATTCGTTAAAAAAGTTGAATTATCCATTGGGAGCAATACAGAAGGCTTTATCGATGGTAAGTCTTTGCGGTTTTGTTTTCCAAAACCTACCCAGGTATGGTAGCCAAACAAAACAAGTAAACAATTTTTAATGAAATTAATTTTATTCTTTTGAAAGAAAATAAACACAATGGAAAACAAAAGCAAAAACACAGAAACCCCAATATCCAGTAATCGCTTGCTTCTTCTGTTTTCCGGTCTACCGATATTGTTAACATCAATTATATATAAATCACCGGCAGTGTCAATACTGTTACTTCCAATAATACTTAAACTCTCAGGAGGTGCAATTTTAAACTCTACACCTTTAGTAACGAGCGTTACCATGTGCTTAATAATGTTTGCAGACGAAATATCTTTAGCGCAAAAAATAATTTCATTAATTTGATGTATTTCTATAGCTTCACTAATTTGATGAAAATGTCCAATGTAATTTGTATTTCTAATCCCATTGTTTTCATTACTAATAAATCCTATAAAATTAGCTCTTATTCTTGTTTGTTTTAAAAGCTGATGAACCCTTTCAAACTCTTGTTCGCTTCCAATAATAGCAATTCTGTTACCTGACTTAGCGTTAAACCACTTGAATTGTTTAATTCCGATAAAATTGTATAAAACGCGAGTTACGATATAAATCATAAGCGTGACAAGTGAACCAATTAAAATTAAAGCACGTGAAAACCGATAGAACTCAGGCAGAAGTGAATAAATAACCAAAATAAAACCCATACCAGTTAATACCCCACGTATTAGTTTGCTCAGTTTCAATGGCGTATCATAACCACCACTAAAATAAGTAAAGGTCATCCAAACTAATGTATAGAGTGGGAAAAACAAATTAAGTATTTCCTTACTGTAAAAATTCGGATAGAGTTTAAAGTTAATTTCGTAAACAGTTTTACAGAGATATAAGCTAGATAAGATAATCACAAAGTCAATCGCAGGATAAAACAATTGTTTAACCATTCTCGCCACAATAGCCACAAAAGCACGTAAATAGATTGCAAGATGAATAAGGAAATTAAACAACTTAGCATTACTGTTACTAAAATGCTTGTTGGCAAAAATGGACATTGCTTTGTAAAAAACAATAACATAATTAACACTGCTTTTTTTAGTACTCTCCCCTTTGTAATGAATAATGCTACTGTCGGCAAAATAATAGTTTTTATAGCCTCCTTCTGTTATCCGATAACTTAAATCAATGTCCTCACCATACATAAAAAAGGTTTCGTCCAATAAACCGACTTTATCCAAAGTTTCTTTGCGCATTAGCATAAATGCTCCACTGAGAACAGGTACTTCATGTGTTTGATTTTTATCTAAATATGTTAGATGATACTGACCGAATTTTTTAGAATTAGGAAACAGCTTGGATAATCCAAAAATCTTATAAAATGCAACGGCCGGAGTTGGTAACCCTCTCTTACTTTCAGGCAAAAAATTACCTTTACCATCAAGCATTTTTATTCCTAACCCACCAGCATCGTAATGAGAATCCATGAAAGCTAATGTTTTCGCAAAAGTGTCTTCTTGTACAATGGTGTCAGGATTTAAGAGTAATACATACTCTCCGGCAGCCATTTTAATGGCTTGGTTATTAGCCACGGCAAACCCGGTGTTTACCGAATTACATATTAACTTAATTGTGGGGAATTTTTCTTTAACAAGCGCCACGCTTCCATCAACAGAATTATTATCTACTACAAAAACTTCAGCTTCAATATCTTTTATCGAATTTAAAACTGAATATAAACATTGTTCTAAAAAATGTTTAACGTTGTAATTAACTATAACAATTGAAAGTTTCAGAACTTAATAACGTTTAAAATGCTAAAATAATTATAATTGGAATAATAATTTTATTTTTTATCTTTGCACTCCAAATTAGTAAGATATTATTACTTAATATGGTCCCATAGCTCAACTGGATAGAGCAACGGTTTTCTAAACCGTAGGTCGCAGGTTCGAGTCCTGCTGGGACTACTACTAAAACAAAAAAACCCTTTACAATCAAATGTTTAGGGTCTTTTTATTTAGAAATTCCCCACTAATTCCCCACAATTTAAAATCTTGCTAAAATTATTGAAGTTAATCACACCTATATTATTATAACTCGCAAAGCGTGATTATGACTGACATCTTGGTCTTTATTAAAAATCGGTCAAAATACTGGCAATGCTATCTGCAATATTCTTAGCCCTTACCTCATTAAGACTGTCAACTAAAACTTTGACTTTATTAAAGTTCTCGATGCTGTCAGCTATCCTTTTTTTCTTTAATTCGTTTAATTCTTCTTGCGACTGACCACATGCGAATAAAACTAAAGGCAAAAAACAAATAAGTTTTTTCATAATTTAATTTTTCTTTAAATAACTAAAATCCAAGGCTTCATTATACCTATGCGCTTCGTCAATTAATTTCGACGCTTCTTCGTGTTTACCATGCTCTATTAATAAATTAATATATTTACCGTAAATCCGACCTGTTTTTTTATATTCGGGTTTTGGAAAATGCTTAAGAAGAAAATCAAGTCCACTCTCAGCATAATGTAATGCCAGTGCAGATTCTTTAGAAGCTTCTAATTTAGAACTAAAGTTAATAAATGCATCCTCCAACTTATCGTAATCTTCATGAACTACTTTTACTAAAAGTTGGTTAAAATAGTATTCTGTTTTAGCAAAATCCTTAGACTTAAGATAAAAATCAACTAAGCAATCAATGAGGGAACCAATTTCGTAATATCTAAAGTTTTGTTTGGACTCTAAATAGTTATTAATTATCCTTAGCTCGGCATCAATGTCAAATAAATTACTGTAAGACTTATTTATTATATTAAACCTTGCAATTTCAGGACTCTCATTATCTGCTTTTATCAATCTTATCTCACTCAATTTACTTTCTATTTCTTCACCGCGCTGAATTTCATTGAAATATTGTATCTCAAATATAAAAAATTGCGTAACAGAAAAATATGGGAACGAAGAATCCAGACTATAGGCATCATTTTTATAAGCCCACTTATAGGAATCGACGTAATAATGAAACCTATCTGATATGAGCACGTCAAACTTTTTTGAAGACACGATTTCACTTAACTTGAATTTTTTTTCTACATCCGCAATAAAACGCAAAAGACTTTCTTTTTGGGAATCATCAACAAAATAAAGTTGATTTGTAAATTCATGATTAATCCCTAGATACTTATAAATTGATTCGCCAGAACGAAATTCCGTAATAACACGTTGCGGTTTCTTAGAAACTTGTTCCTTATTGATTATCGGACTTTGGACATCCTTTTTTATTTCAGTAATTATTGGTTTAACTTCTTCAATAACTTTTTTACTATCAAGGTCATTCTTATCATCTGATAAATCAGCATTTTCAACTGATAGTTTTTGTTCTATCTTGCCACCAAAGAATTTTTTAAAAAGATTCATAGAATAAATTTAATCATAAATTCCTTTGATTTTAAACAAAAGGAACATATGTGAAAACATAACGAGATTAAAAACTAATTAAAAAGCCAACCGGTCTGGCTGGCTTTCCGTTTGTTAAAGACTTCTCATTTATTCCTAAACTGAAGCAGTATGCAATTAACAAACAATCTTTTCTATTTTAAGCGTTAAAAATCATATAAATACAATATATCATAATAGAACAAAAAATATAATAATTTATAAAAGCCGCTAAATATTCTCTTTTTTGTTATTACATTTTTATTTTATAATTAAAAGTATACTTGTTTTTTTATTGTTAATAGGACAAAGCAAAGCACTATTTAGTATTTCTCGCCAAACTCACACTATCATTGTTGTTTCCTCTATCAATTATTTCCTTTTGTGCCAAATTTGCAATTTTACTAGCCATTAATTGAACATTAGATTTTTTATTTATCATGCTATATAGGGATATCTTAGCATCATTAGTATGCGAAAAGTTATCTGTACTAAAATATCTTTGCATAATTCTACTGTAAACCTTAAATCGTTTGGTTTTCTCTGTTTGTTCGTCCTTACTTGCATTTCCAATAAAACAAAAGCTATAATTGGGATATTGATTTAAAGTATAAATCATTATAGCAACCATAGTTTTCAATATTGTCATTGCATCTCCATTGTTAGTCAACAGACTATATTTGTCCTTACTTAATTTATGCTTTTTTGAATAAAATTTTACTGCAAATAAACCAATGTCATATTCATGGAGATTAGCCTGAAATTTTTCGTTTTTAAAATTACTAAACACGAAAATATGATCCTTAATCAAACCTATTTGACTTAATTTATTAGAACACCTATACTTAAAATTGTAAAATTTACCAGTGGACTCTATACTACTAAATAGCGTATTTATACTGCTTACATCGATTTGCTTCAATCTCTTCTGCTGTTATTTCTGTTAAAACAACTTTATGATCTTTAATAGATTCGCTTGTTTTGATAGCTTTTAGTTTTATTGAAGCAAACTTTAAACTCACTATTTTTCTAAGTCTATTAATCATGCTACAAATTTAGTACAAAATTTTAAAAATTTTTTCATTTTTATGAGAATTTAATTGAAATTATTTTAAAATTTAACAAGCCTATAAGTCTGATAATTAATTATTTATGCGTTTATTAATAATACATTAAATGTTAAATTTTAATGACTACCAAATTTTTAATGCATATAAGCACTTAAACAAAGCTTAATATAGATGATATTAAAGTAAGTTTATATTAATTAAATTACTATGTTTTTGATGGGATTTATTTCATTTTTGCCTGACTATTTTTTATTAAATTTTAAAAACATCAATATTTATAATGCTTTCGATGCTTATTAAAAATCCTGCTGGGACTACCGAAAACCCTCTTATTGGAGGGTTTTTTTATAACTTAAACCCTAAATTTAACCCTAAATGAGTGTTATTGATAAATAAGGAACTGGCGCTGTAATTGGTTTGATACAAATACGGCGAAAAATTGGCACGACACATTAACTCAACAAAAAAACCGGAATTGGAACTTTCGTAATTGTTTTTTTGAAAACCAATTGCAATCTGAACGCCACTGTTAAGTGTGTTTAAAAACAAAGGATTTTTAAAACTCATTTGCACATTTTCCCGTTTAATTTCATTGCCGTTTAATCTTACCAAACTTGTGGTTGGCAGCATGAATCTAAAATTATAACCCAAAAACAAATACGGACTAAAAAGTGCTTCTTTATCAGATACAAATGAGTACTTATACAAAAGTGGAAGGGCCAATTCATTAATTCCCAAACTATATTGATAAGAAAAACTTTTATCATACAACTTTAAAGAATCCGGTTTAAAATAATAGCTGTTGAAATTAACGCCATGGTAAAAATACTCTAAGCCGAACATTAAAGAACTTTGCTTCCGATGATCTAAATAAATTTCGGATTTATAACTAATTAACGCCGCAGCCCTGGGTGTTGGATTGATGCTATGATTTTGATTAATTTTATAGAACCCGTAAAATGCACCCAAACCAAAACGTTGCACAAAGCGTTTACGATTATGTTTAAGCGGATAAGAAAATATTACAAAACACTGACAACATAAAACCAATGTGATTAAATATTTAGAAGTTCTTGTCAATCGTTTAATTCCGAATATTTATGGTTGAAGTTGCCTGAGCTGTAGGCATAATAACAATGTCGTTGATATTAACATGAGAAGGCCTGTTTACCACCCAAAAAACTGTTTCGGCAATATCCTCTGCGGCCAGAGGCTTTAAGCCTTCATATACTTTTTTAGCACGTTCAGCATCTCCATCAAATCTCACTAAACTAAATTCTGTTTCTACCATGCCCGGATTAACGGCACTAACCTTAATCTGATGAGGTAATAAATCAATCCGCATTGCTTTATTTAACGCATCTACTGCGTGCTTGGAAGCACAATAAACGTTCCCATTAGGATAAACCTCTTTTCCCGCAATAGAACCAATATTAATGATGTGGCCCTTAATTCGATTTTCAATCATTAAGCGTGAAACAATTCTTGATATATAAAGTAAACCTTTAATATTAGTGTCAATCATTGTTTCCCAATGCTCCAATTTACCTTCCTGAAGGGTGCTTAATCCTGCTGCAAGGCCTGCATTGTTGATTAGAATATCCAATTTTACATTATCTCTGGATAGCGATTGAATGGCCTCTTCACATTGTTGATGATCTCTGATGTCAAAATTTAATGTGAGTACATTTACATGATATTCTTTTTCGATTTCCGTTTTAATTTGTTGTAATCGATCTTTTCGTCTACCTGTTAAAACCAAGTTATACCCGTGTTTAGCGAATATTTTTGCACACGCTAAACCAATACCTGAGGTTGCGCCCGTAATTAAAACTGTCATATTCAATTGAGAGATTTTTTAGAAAGTTTACTATGATGATAGCCGTATAAAAAGTAAATAACAAGTCCTACAACCAACCAAACAGTAAAATAAAGCCAATTCTTATAACCAAGCTGCGATAACATGTAAAAACAGCACAGTAAGCCTAGAACAGGGATTAAAGAAAATTTATGTTTAAAAGACAGAAATGCAATTACAAAAAAACCAATTACAAAAGTATACATTGGTAACTTCATGAAAAAAGCGCTCAAAGATTCCCACTTTAGAAAATAAAATGTAGTATCAGAAAATTTTGTAAATGCTAATATCAAAAATAATAGTAACAAAGCCGGTACAATATATTGTGCATTAACATATGGCGTTTTAAATTTAGACGGCGGAGCGTTTGGATCCATTCGCAATTTAAGCACGCCCCCACAAACCAAACAAAATGCGAACAATGTGCCCGCAGAACAAATATCCGTTACCATATTGATATCAACAAAAAAAATAGGTAAAGCCACAAGTAAACCCGTAAAAATGGTAGAAAAAGATGGCGTTTTGTATTTTGGATGGATCTTTGAAAATGCAGGAGGTAATAATCCATCTCTGCTCATGCTCATCCAAATACGCGGCTGACCTAATTGAAAAACCAGCATCACGCTTGCCATTGCAACTACCGCACTTACTGCAATGATACCGCTTAACCAATGTAAATCTTTAATTTTTTCGAAAACGTAGGCTAATGGATCACCAACTGCTAACTCACTATACTTTACCATACCGGTAATAACCAAAGCAATGGCAACGTACAAAATTGTGCAAATGACAATTGAATATAGGATACCCCTTGGCAAATCTCTTTGAGGATTTTTGCATTCCTCCGCCGTGGTGCTAATAGCATCAAAACCTATGTAGGCAAAAAACACAGCGCTAATTCCTTTTAATAATCCACCAACACCATTTGGCAAAAAAGGATTCCAGTTCTTAACATCGATATAAAATGCACCAACTATTATAACCAAGATAACAACAGCAATTTTAACTAACACCATTAAATTGCTGGCATTGCGACTTTCCTTGATTCCTCTGTAAACCAATATAGTTATTAATAAATTAATTACTAATGCCGGTAAATCGAAAATAATACGCATACCAAATAACTTAGGCGCATTGCTATAAGCTAAAAAACCTTCTATAAGACCCCCGTTCTCACTTGCCTTTATTTCATCTAATGTTAACCCACCAACTAATAATGAAAAAACTTTTGCATAATGTTCCTTTGCGGTAAAATAATCTAAACAAAGCCATTCTTGCACCTGATAAGGAGTTGTGTTACTGACCAAGGAAGTAAAATAATCGCTCCAGCTAAGCGCAACCGTTACGTTTCCAATTGCATACTCCATAATTAAGGCCCAACCAATAATCCAAGCAAACAACTCACCAAAAGCAACATAACTATAAGTATAAGCGCTACCACTAACAGGTAATAACGATGCAAATTCTGCATACGCAAAGGCCGCAAAACTGCATGCTAATGCGGTAAAAATAAATAAAAAAATAACCCCGGGTCCGCCATCGGCACTAGCTTTACCAATGGTAGAAAATATACCTGCTCCAATTATTGCAGCTATTCCAAACGCGGTTAAATCTCTAACGCCTAAATGCTTGGCCATCGAATGTCCAGAATCATTCTCAGCATTTTTTAAAATAACATCAATGCTCTTTTTACGAAATAAACTCATTAGGACTCTAAGATACAATTAATTGTTGCTTTTAAAAAGAGAAATTGAATAGAAAAATGCAAAACTAATGAATGGTAGTATTAGGCTTCGGTAACGATTAATTGCACCTACATTGCCTGTTGTAATACCAATGAGGAATAGTAATGACAATACTAACAATAGAATTAGAAATAAATGAGCATTAAACCTAGCACGCACTAAAAACCAAAACGTTATCAGAAGCAGGCATAAAACCATAAAATTCTCCATCGAAACCAACCACATAAATGTTCCTTTAGCATTATAAAAAAGAGGAAATGCAATGGCATAGTAAAATGAAATGCCAACGTTAGACCAACTATCTTTAGGATAAACTAAATTAGATTGGCTTTTGGAAATCTTGTAAACCAAAGAATAAACTTTATTAGTGTCGGTATTCGCGCCACAATAAAGTGTATCCTGCTGATGCGAATGCTCCCAATAAATATAAGGCACATTGTAATTTATTGTGTAATGATTAACTTTATCCTTTACTCGCTTTATCAATGTGGTATCATAATTTAAACGAACAAACTTAGTATTATCCAGTAAAAATATGCCTCCAGTGGCGGCATCCAAAAAAACTTTTTGTTTATTCAGGGCAATTTCAATTGCAGATTTATTTCTACTCAAATAAGTAATTAAATTGATGGTTCCAAAAGCTAGTGTATAAGAAATGACACAAAATACTAATTTATACCTGTAGTTAGGTCTAATACTCAACCAAAAGAATAATGCAGAAGTAAAAACTACAGGATATACAATAAATGGTTTTAAATAAAAAGCTATGAACAAACCAAGTGTCAAAAATACAATTCTTATTTTCCGGTTAAGTTTTAAAACTATCATTTGATAAATTAAGAACACTAATGCTCCCACTAAAAAAAGGGTTAATGGTTCTTTTAATACTGCTGCACTGTGTAACCAGAGCGAAGGCATAAAACACATGCTTATAAAAAATAATTTTTTATACTTTGTGAGATAAACTTCAAAGCTTTTAAACAATAGTATAACGCCTAAATAACTTATAAGACAATTGTACAAAGCCAGAATTAAATAATTATCGAACGCCAAAAAATGCAACACGGAATTGACTCTAATAACAGTGCGGTTGTCATTAAAAAAAAATTTATCAATTCTACCATCCTGCCAGTTTCGTGTTGGTTTAATTAGGTTTTCGTATATATAGTTGTCATGATAGTTGTCCTGAAAGCCAAATAAAGTTTTTAAATAGGCCCCAAAATTATCGAAAGCCATATTGTTTAACAACTTACTTTCTTTAAAAAACAAACCACTGTCAAAATTAAAAATATCACCATAATAATATTGATATATGGCATAAAACGTTAAAACACCTAAACCCTTAAAGAAAAAAATCAAGGCTAAACTTGCATTCTTAAAATAAGGTGTGGTTACCCAGCCCCAAAAAGCATTTTTGTAAATTAAATACAGAATTAATAAAAACACCAAACCAAACCCTATCATTTGCTATAGGTTTCAAAAGGTTTTATTTCCATAAATCTTTCAGGAGTTGATAAAGATTTAAATCCATATTTTTCATATAGCGTGTGTGCGTCTTTTGTTGCAAGCATAAATCTCCGAAGATTTTTTAGCTGACAATCATCCATGATGAAATTCATTAATTGTTTAGATACACCAACTCCTCTGTATCTCTCTATAACAAAAACATCAGCCAAATAGGCAAAGGTTGCACAATCCGTAATAACCCGTGCAAATGCTATTTGTTTTTCATGATGATAAACACCATAACACAAACTTCCCTTAATAGCCTTTTCTACGGTATCAACTGGTATGTTCTTGGCCCAATAACTCTCATTACTTAAAAAGTTATGTATCAACTTTACTTGTAACTTCGATTTATCGTTACTAAAAATGTAATCGTTATTAACTCTGGTGTAATTCATTACAAATTATTTACGATAACAATTCTTTTGTCTTCAGAATCAAAGCCAAAACGAGTAATTTTTTTTATTCCAAAATTAACAAAATCAAAAAGCAAAAGCCAAGCTTTACTTTTCTCATCAAATCGCATTATTTTTGACCCGTCTGAAATTAACAACCCCAACTTGGGATGCCAGTTTATATCCTCATTTGGATTAGCAAAAGTTGCATACATCAATGCTTTTCGTAACAACATATTGTATTTATAAAAGAACACTTTTGATGAATCCTTAATTCCAAAAATAAATTCAGTTGAATTAATTTTTCTGAAAGATCGTATTGTATTAATAGCAATTGTTTCTAAATTACCACTAACGTTGTTGTATAATACTAAACTGTGCGGATTAGTGAGTTTGTAAACTAAAAAAGTATCCTTGGCTAAGTTAAGATAATAGCCTACAGAGTCCTCTCCAAGAATTTTTTTAGACAAACCCGTCTTTCCGTCAATTAAGTATATTTTTTGACTACTGTCTTTTTCAACTACTACAGAATTTATATCAGCGCCACTTGGTTGCGGACTATATTCACTCTCAGTTGTTTTGGTTAATTGAATTGTTTTAGATTGACCGATTTGATAAACATAAATATCTGCTTGCATATCTGATCGAATAGAAACATAGTAAATCGATTTTCCATTCTCTGCAAAGAAAGGCTGATTATCGTAACCCTGCCTGTTTGTGATATTTTTTGGGTTTTCAGGTAATGTTATTCCTTTTTTTTCCTTTAAATCAAATAACCATATATCAGTTTCAGGTAATTGTGCTTTAAAACAACTACCTATCAATAGGAAAAAAAACATGATATTAAGCCCTTGCATTGACTGAACCTTTTAGAAAATAATTTCTTATCACATAATTGACAATTAATGCGGCTATTAAACCTACTATCATACCAACCAAAATATCGCTTGGATAATGAACCCCAAGATACATCCTACTGTAAACAACAATAATTGGATAAATAAAAAAGAGTCTTCTCCATTTAGTATGAATTATCGTTGCAAACATAAAGGTAAAAAAAGTTACGCCGAATGTATTGGCAGAATGTCCGGAGAAGAAACCATACTTCCCGCCTTCATAATTATTTACTTTGTGTATTTTTTCTTTTAAAATAATATTGTGCGTTGGCCTGTATCGTTTTACACTGTGTTTAACAAGATTAGAAGAGCCGTCAGCAATCACGAACACTAAGGCACAACCTAAAAGATAAGTGGCAGCATATTTAAGATGAATCTTTTTGTATAAAAAAAACGCCACAATAAATATCAAAATAATTGTTGGCAAAATTTTGCTGAATTGCCACATTAATACATCCATTAAGTTTGAATTATTGGCATTTATCCACAATAAAAACTCGGCATCAAGATTTTCTAGCTGTTCTATCATTCGTTTTCTTTCTTACAAATAAATTAATCCAAAACAGGCGGGATGTTCTGTATAACCATGGCAGCAATATTATAAGTGTAATAGTAAATACAATTAAAAAAGTAATGACAGAACAATCAAACAGTAGAACAAGCAAAAGAAACAAGCCAACACCATATGCGATAGTTATTGCATAACTTGCATACATTGCGCCAACATAAAAACCAGTTTCGCGCTCAAAATCTTCATTGCAATGAGAACACTTAGAATTCATTTTATCAAACTTTGCCAAATTGAAAGGATTATCAGCAATAAAGAAATTACCTCTTGTACAATTTGGGCATCTATTGCGCAGTATCGAAATAATATTCATGGTACCCTACTTAACAATACTTAAGTTTGTTTTTTGAATTGCGTTGTATCCACCAGCAATATCAATTAATTGATGGTGTCCAAGTTTTTTTAGTAATGAAGCTGCAATAACGCTTCTGTAACCGCCTGCGCAATGAATATATGTAGGTTGATCTGATTTAAAGTTTTTGCTCCAAGAATTAATGAAGTCCAATGGATAATTTTCAACACTTTCTAAGTGGCCATTTTCATATTCACCAGGCTTACGTACATCTATAATACATGATTTGTTTATACCTAACTTTGAAAACTCCTCAGCTGTGATGGAGTTTATTTTTTCAACCGTTTCACCAGCATCTATCCATGCGCTTATTCCACCATTAAGATAACCCACGCAATTATCATAACCAACTCTGCTTAAGCGCAAGATGGTTTCTTCCTCTCTTCCTTCAGGTGCAATTAATACTATTTTTTGATTAATGTTTTCAATGATTGTTCCTACCCAAGGAGCAAACTGTCCGTCTATACCTATAAAAATTGAACCAGGAATATGCGCAGATAAAAAATCTACAGATTTTCTAACGTCCAAAACAATGGCATCAGCAAGGTGTTTCTTAAATTCAGTTATATCCAATGCCTTATTCGCCTTTGCCATAATTTCGTTAACATTACCATATCCATTTTTATTTAACATGGCATTTTTTGAAAAATATTGTGGTGCAGGCATAATACCAGTTGTAAGTTCTTTTATAAAATCTTGTTTGCTTATATTTTGTAGAGCGTAATTTGACTTTTTCTGACTTCCAAGTGTGTCCTGTGTTTCTGAACTCATGTTTTTACCACATGCACTTCCAGCGCCATGTGCCGGGTAAATAATCACCTCATCAGGCAACGTCATTAGTTTATTTCTTAAGCTATCGTATAGCATACCGGCTAAATCCTCCTGAGTTAGTTCACTCTTAACTGCTAAGTCGGGTCTTCCAACATCGCCAATAAAAAGTGTATCACCAGTAAAAACACATGTCGGTTTACCAGTTTCATCATGCAGTAAATAACATGTGCTTTCTAAGGTATGACCAGGTGTGTGTAATACTTTTAAAGTTAAATTACCTATCTTAAATTCTTCTCCATCCGCTGCAATGTAGCTTTGATAGGAAGTTTGAGCATTTGGCCCAAACACTATTGTTGCGCCAGTTTCTTTTGCTAAATCAACATGACCGCTTACAAAATCTGCGTGAAAATGTGTCTCAAAAACAAATTTTAATTTATCGTTGTTGTTTTTCAGAAGCTCTAAATATGGTTTTGTTTCCCGAAGCGGATCTATAATTGCGGCTTCTCCGTTGTTCGAAATATAATATGCTCCTTGAGCTAAACAGCTAGTATATAATTGTTTAATTTGCATAGTATAAATTTAATACTTTAAGTTGATTAGAGGAAACCTTGATTAATAAGAATTTCGTTAAATTTGCTAAACATAAATACTATAAAGAAGCAATGAACTCAAACAAAATAGAATCGAGTAAAGCCCCTGAACCTGTTGGATTATACCCTCATGCCAGAAAAGTTGGTAATTTATTGTTTTTAAGTGGGGTTGGGCCAAGAGAAAGAGGGTCAAAAAAAATACCAGGAGTAGAATTAGATGAAAATGGTCAAATCATAAGTTATGATATTGAGGCGCAGTGCCATAGTGTTTTCAGAAATATTAAATACATTTTAGAAGATTCGGGTAGCAGCTGGGATAACATTATTGATGTGACTGTTTTTTTAACTAATATGAAAGACGATTTCAAAAAATATAACCAGCTTTGGGCAGAATATTTTAAAGATAATTTACCTTGCCGAACAACACTTGAGATTAATAAATTGCCAACTCCCATTGCTATTGAACTTAAAGTGATTGCGATCATTCCTTAACTTTCCATAGTCTCAAAAACTTTAAATTTAAAGCAAATTAAACAACCCAAACTTAATTTATTTTTATGCGCTTTTCTTTTTTTTTAAGTTGGTTCGTTTTATCCAATTTCATTGGATTAGCATGTCAATGTCCATTATCAAGCTTAAATATTGATGAGTGTAATAAATATGATCTAATATTCAAAGGCAAAATTATTTCATTAAAACCGTGTGAAAACAAACCTGGTGAAGCACTTTTTGAATTAGAAGAACTTTACAAGGGAAATGCAACTCAAAAATTTACAATATTATTTGAATGTAACTCTGAATGCGCCTTAAGGCTTAACGTTGGTGAAGAATGGATAATTTATACCAACCATAAACAATTAAATAATGCTCAATTAAACTGGTGTAGTAGAAGTAGAAAATATTTTTCTAATGATAAGGAAGATTTTTATTCTGTTAATTATGGAAACGATTACGTTGAGGAATTAAAATTCTTGAGAGATAATTTTGGATTACATCATTTTCTTCCGGAACCGAAAAATGTAACAACTGATAGAAACATTAAACCAAGTCTTAATCAAAGTATAGCAATGGTAGTTATTTCAATATCATTTATCTTACTTTTTTACTGGCTATTTAACCGTTATTTTAAAACAAAATGAGTGTTAATCTTTTCAAACCACATCCGTGGCATGGCATCAGTATTGGCAGTAACTGCCCTGATGTTGTAACAGCTTATATAGAAATGGTCCCTAATGATACCGTAAAATATGAAATTGATAAGGTAACCGGCTATAGGAAAGTTGACAGACCGCAAAAATTTTCGAATATTGTGCCGGCTTTATACGGGTTTATACCTCAAACTTATTGCGACGAAAACATTCGTGAATTTGCAGAAAACCAATCTAAACGTACTGTAACTAAAGGCGATGGCGACCCCCTGGATATATGTGTTTTAAGCGAACGAAGCATAACAAGCGGTGACATTATTCTTGAGGCAATTCCAATTGGTGGTTTTAGAATGATAGACAAAGGAGAAGCCGATGATAAAATAATTGCTGTCCTAAAACAAGATGAAATTTATGGACAATTCAAATCTATAATGGATTGTCCCGAAAGCATTATAAACAGACTCAAGCACTACTTTTTAACTTATAAAGCAATACCAGGTTCAACTAACTCAGTTGTAATAACAGATACTTATGATGCAGCGGAAGCTAAAAAAGTTATTCAGTTAAGTATTTTGGATTACAACAAACAATTTAAGTCACACCTCAACATAGGCGTATAACTATTATTTAACTGAAGTTGTTGGCGCAGCAGGTGAATTGGTGCTAATCGGCTGCAATTGTTGTGGAGGGTTAGGTGTCCCGTAAATCACCACAAATGGTTCCTGCATGCGGTTTTTAATGGTGTTTACCATGGAGTCTTGAATGATTTTATTTCTGGCGTCACTTGCGCTGCGGTCTTCTGCCGCTTTACCACATGAACAAAGTGAAAAAGCAACAACTAATACAAGTGAACTAAAAAGCATTTTCATAATCAAGCAATTTTGGTGTCTAAATAATAAACCAAATATACTTATTTTATCGAAAAGTAGGACTTCTGGTTTAAGAAATTTAAGATTCAATAACAGAAAAGCCCCTGAGTAAAGTACTCAAGGGCTAATCAGCTAACTAAACACAACTTATTAATGTTTTACTTCAGCAGCAGCAGCTTCAGTAGCTGTAGCAGCAGCATCAGTAGCAGTAGCGGCAGCATCAGTAGCTTCGTTAACTGCAGCGTTCATTGATTCAGTTAATGCAGTTGCAATTGAATCAGCGATACGTTTTGCATCAGCTTCAGCTTTAGCTTTTTCTTCAGCAGAAGGACCACAAGCTACGAATGAAGTAGCTAATAAAGCTACTGCGATAATTGAGAATACTTTTTTCATTGTTTTTGTTTTTTAATTGTTTGTTAATTTTACATTGATACCGCCTTTTTAAAATGGTAACCCAATTTATTTAAAAAAAAATGACTTTTTTCATAACAAATTGATTTACAGGTAAATAAATTTAATAAGATAAGCTTTAAATGAAGGTTCCAGAAAATTTCTTTTAAAAAACCAAATGCTTGGGTTACCTTTAGCGGCTTATCGTATTAATTTAAACAAAGCGAATGGCCAAAAGCAGCACGCACTTAACCGACGATCAATTTATTAGCGGATTAAAAGCCAATAATAATGAGATTTTAAACGCTTTGTATAAAAAGTACTATCACCTCGTTCTTAAACTTGTTGTAAACAATAGCGGTAACAGCGATTTAGCTCAGGATCTCTACCAAGAAACCATTATTGCGGTGTATGAAAATGTTCAAAAGCCCCAATTTCAGTTGAATTGTCAGTTACAAACATACATTTACTCTATTGCCAAACGTTTGTGGTTAAAACAACTCAAAAAAAATGGTAACACTTATCTTTTTAAGGAAGAGGAAGAAAATGACCTGGTAGATGTTACAGAAGATGTTGGTTTTCATTTAGAAAAAGAAAACAACATTTTAAAAATGAATACTAGTTTGGGCTTATTGGGCGAGCCCTGCAAAACACTCATCCAAGATTTTTATGTAAATAAAAAGAGCATGGATGAAATTGCTGAAAAATTTGGGTATACCAATGCGGATAATGCAAAAACCCAAAAGTACAAATGTTTACAACGCTTAAAAAAGTACTTTTTTGAAAAAGAAATTGAATTAAACGAATAAAAAAGAAAGATGAGACCTGTAGATTTATTTGATGCGTATCTTAAAAATGAGCTGGCGAACGAACAAAGAAATGCGTTTGAAGAAAGATTAAACAACGATTTAACTTTTAAAACCGCTTTTGAACAACACAAAAGTTTGATTGACACATTGCAATCCTCTGAACAAAATGCACAATTAAAAGCTAATTTAAAAGCAATTCATGCATCTGAATTCGGAAACGATGGCAAAATCATTGCACTTCATCCCAAAGGTAATTTCTTTCAACATTACGGCAAAACCATTGCTGTAGCAGCATGTACAGCCTTGGTAGTTATGCTTGTTTCTTTCTCCTGGATTAACCAACAAAAAGCAACCAATGGCGAAATTACCGAGCTAAAAAGAGATGTGGAGGTTTTAAAACAAACCAATGATGTAATTGTAGGCGAAATTGTAAAAACCAATACTAAATTAAATTATGCCCCGGCCAGTTTTGAGGGAAGTGCCTTTGCTCTTAACAATAACGGTTACGTGATAACAAGTTACCACATGGTTAAAGGGGCAGATAGTGTGCTCATTGAAAACGATAAATTAAACCGAACATTAACAACAGTTGTTTATACGGATGCAAACCTTGATCTTGCTGTACTTCGTGTTGCTGACATTATAAAAGTTAAAGATTGGCAGGTGCCTTTTACACTTAGTAACAAAAGCGCCGAAATAGGTGAAAAAGTTTTTACACTTGGTTATCCGCGAAAAGACATGGTTTATGGCGAAGGCTCTTTGAGTTCTTTAACCGGATTTACAAATGATACAACCATGTACCAAATTAGTATTCCAATTAATCCTGGAAACAGTGGTGGTCCGCTTCTTGATGAACAGGCCAATGTAATTGGTGTAATCCGTGGAAAAAATAAAGTTGCCGAAGGTACCGGTTTTGCGGTTAAAGCAACCCAATTAATTTCGTGCATTAATACATTTGCTAAAAACACCAATCAAACTGATTTAGTTATTAATCCCGGAAAAAAATCCAATATAAAAGGGCTTAAAAGAACCGAACAAATTAAAAAGGCTAACCCATACGTATTCAATGTACTGATCTATTCGAGTGCTAAATAATATCAATTTATAAAGCATCGCCTTAAACCAATCCTTTGGTGGCCTGCACTTTTAAGGTTTCAAAATTCTTCCCCGCTTCATTACATTTTAGGAATCTAGTCTTTATTAACGCTAATCCACAGAATTAAAACGATGACTACGTTTTGAATTGTAACCGGATTTTATTAACTTTATTTATCGCTAGATTTAAATTATGATATTAAAGAATTATAAAGAGCACTTTAGCATTAAAAATGCCGTTAATATTAGAGGTGTTAGCTCCATTGCGTTCGCCACGACGAAACAAAACTGCGGGTTATATATCTTAAAAGTAAACCACAAGGAGTCTATTCAAACAAACAAACTAGTAATAAATTAAATTTACAAGTATGAAGTATAAAAGTAGAAAGAAATTTTATGTTGTAATATTTATTCTAATCTTTTCAAAATTGCTAGTTAGCCAAACTCAGAAAAGCAGTTTAATGATTGAAGGAAGCATAGGAGATTTACTATTTAACAGAAATAAAATTATAGAATCCGGCACAAGCAACAAGGAGTACACAAAGAACACAAATTTCAACGCAAGTTTTTTACCAACATTACTTTATTTTTTAAACCATAATTTAGCTTTGGGCCTTTCATTTAATCTTGGTTATGCATATACAAACCAAGATTTTTTTGAACTTAACGATAAAAAAACAAGTAATTTTGAGAGCTCAACCTATTATTTAGGACTAAATCCTATTGTTAGATACTATTTCACCAATAACAAGAAAAACAGATTCTATTTTCAGCTTGTTTCAGGCGCATCTGGCAACAACTACAAATACAATTCGAAATACTTTTTAGATGATGGTAGTATTGGCCAGAAAAACACCGGTTCATCTAAATTTTCATTTTATCAAGGTATTGGTGCATTTGGCTTTAATCACTTTTTAAATAATAACATGTGCTTAAATACCACCTTAGGTTATAGATATATTAAAGACCAAGCAGTGCTTAATTCGCAAAGAAAAAGAACCGACCAGCATAGTATTTTTTGGAATTTTGGATTTGCATATATCTTTAATTTGAAAAAAAGTGAGAAAAATTAAAACAATTCTTGAAAAGAAAATTACCACTTCTAGCGCCACTACACTTATCGAATAGTTCGGTGTACGTTTAAGTTTATAAATTCTACCAACAGGCTATTTGCTCAACATCCATTACAACCTCCTAAACAAATCTTTAATATATTCCAGCGTGGCTATTTCCTTGTAATTATCTCCAAAAGCATGGTGCCACATAAAAGGTAAATTAATACTTACCTGCGCCATTTTGGTGATGGTGTCCTCATCCCAACCTTTACTTAAATTTTGCGGCAAAATAATTTGGTGTTGGCGAATCATTTGCATGAACTCACCATGTCCAACCGGATAGATATCGCCTAAATGTTGAAAAATGATGCAATTAGCCAAACAATGTCGTGTACCTAATATTTTACTTAAACCATAACTTAAGGCATGGCAAACACCTACTTCACTGTATGTTAAACTTAAGCCACCCATTAGCGAAGCAACCATTAACTTATCATCGTTTTCATTGTTTTGACCGGCACCTTGCCCTAAATATACCTCGCGGCATAATTGCAAAGCCTGGTTACCATAAGCCAAACTAAAAGCATTGTTTTTAATCCCGTAATGCGATTCTATGCAATGGATGTAAGTGTCCATACCTGTGTAAAACCACCAGTCTTTTGGGACGGTTGCAATCAATTCAGGATCAAGAATAACCTGATTAAACACGGTCCAGTCGCATTTCAAACCTAATTTTTTCTCCGGACCGGTTAATACGGCTGTCATACTAACCTCTGCACCGGTTCCGCTGATTGTTGGAACGCCAAGATGATAAACGCCGGGTTTCTTAATTAAATTTAAGCCCTGATACAATGTAGAAGAACCTTCATTGGTCAGCATTAATGATAAAGCCTTGGCTATATCCATAATACTTCCGCCGCCTATACCTATCACACCACTTGGCAAACCTTTGCTGTTTAAAATTTCATCGCGTAATGTATCAATTTGTTCTGTTGTTGGCTCCTTTGGATCCACATCAATAAAATAAATTAAATCCTCCGGTTTATTCTGAAGCTTGGATTCTAAAGATTTACCTTTAAAATAATTATCTACGATGTAAACAAAGTAACTTTTATTCAATGCGCGAACAGGTTCAATCGTTTCGGCCAATTGCGAAAAACTTCCTCTTCCGTAAGTTACTTTATCAATGTTTTTAAAATTCTTGTGTTGCATAACTCTATAAAATTTAAAATTAATTATTCTTTTTAATAAAACGTAGTCTGATTATTGGTAAAGCAGTCAGAATAATTAAGGCAATAAACACATAGCTCAAATAATTAGTAATAGAAGGAAATAAAATAACCGACACATAGCCAATGGCTGTTAAGCCAACAATCCAAAATACTGCACCAAGGATGTTAAACAACATAAACTTTTTAAAATCAACTTTAATGGCGCCGGCCAATATTGGTGCAAATGTTCTGACAACAGGGAGAAAACGGGCAATGATTAATACTAAATTACCGCCATATTTGTTATATGCCAGCTCAGTGGTTTCTAAATGTTTCTTTTTGAAAAGAAAACCATCTTCTCGCTTAAATAGCATCACCCCACTTTTATAACCAAACCAATAACCGAATAAATTTCCTGAAACTGCAGCAAGTACCATTAAAGTCACCATTACAATGTAATTAACGCCAAGCAACTCCGGTTTAGATTTACAGAGTATACCGGCTAATAAAATTAAATTATCTCCGGGAAGGAAAAAACCAACCAACAATCCGGTTTCAGCAAAAATAACAAACAATAACAACCCTAAACCGCCAAACTGAATGATGCTGTTAGGGTCTGTAAGCTGTTTTAAAAAATCCCACATCAGATGTATTGTGCCATTTTAACTACCAAATCAACGCAACGGTTACTGTAGCCCCACTCGTTATCATACCAACCGATGACCTTTACCAAATTACCAACAATGCTGGTAAACTCTGCATCAAATAATACGCTATTGCTGTTTCCAATCACATCCACACCAACAATTGGTTCGTCGGTGTAAGCAAGAATACCTTTTAATTCATGATTCGCTGCCTTTTTATAGGCTTCATTTAATTCATTTACAGTAACAGGCTTTTTTAAAACGCAGGTGATGTCGGTAAGGGAGCCGTTTGGCACAGGCACCCGCATACCACAGCCGCCAATTTTACCGGCAAGATCTGGAAATATTTTAGTGATGGCTTTGGCTGCACCTGTTGATGTTGGAATGATGCTCATGGCAGCAGCACGCGCTCTTCTCAAATCCTTGTGAGGCGCATCGTGGATTCGCTGATCATTAGTGTAAGAATGCACGGTGGTTATGTAAGCCTCTTCTATTTCATAAGGCAACAATACTTTTAACATTGGTGCCGCGCAATTTGTTGTACAGCTTGCATTTGAAATTATTTGCACATCTTTGGTTAATACTTCATCATTGACACCTAATACAATCGAAACAACATCATCGTCTTTGGCAGGCGCAGACAAGATCACGCGCTTTGCACCAGCTTTAATGTGTTTTTGCAAATGCTCCTTGGTCAAAAACAAACCCGTTGATTCCAATACAATGTCAACATCTAAATCTTTCCAAGGCAACTCTTCAGGATTTTTAATGGCAGTAACTTTAATTATTTTAGAGTTAATAACCAAGCTCGTTTCTGTATAACTTATTTCGCCATTAAATTGTTTATGCACCGAATCGTACTTAAACAGATGGGCTAATGTTTTGGTGGTTGTTAAATCATTAATGCAAACAACTTCAATTTGCGGGTATTTACTGCAATTACGAAGAAAGGTTCTTCCAATTCTTCCAAAACCGTTAATGGCTACTCTGATCTTTTTCATATAGCTTGTAAAATTTCTTTTCGTTATTTTTTAAATTAAACTTAAACCATTTTTCGTCTTCTAAGGTTAAAACGTAAGTACTGTCAAATGGCATTATTGCTTCAAACTTAAGTTGTGTTTCTTTTTTGGTTGTATTATCAGAGATAATAAAATATTCTTTAGGTTGATAAATTTTAAATGCTGAAAAATATTTATCAATAAATTCAACATGACGATTATATGATTTAATCTTAGTTCCTTTCAAATCAAACACATCATCGGCACTGGAGCCAATTAAACCGGCAACGCAAGCAATGATGCTTGAATCAAAGGTGTTTAATTTCAAATTAGCGTAAACAGGTTCAATAATAATTTGTTCATTTTTATCAGTTAAACCAAAAACAGACATCCCATTTGTTTTTTTTTCAATTACATAATAATCGAAAATACCGAATGGAAAAACGTTATCATAAGGTTTATACGTTTTTTGAACAAAATCAAAATCAACAAGATATTTTTTTTGGTTGTAAAAAGTCTTGAACATTGAGCCAAGTTTTGTAAAATCTTCCAATGCATTTTTACTAAGAGCAAAACAACTCGCAGTGTCCTTGTCGTTTACTTTTAGCACAAGGCGATCTCCTTTGGTATTAAAGTAACTACAAACCATAGTAGGAACCAAAGTTCTGATAAACTTGTTTGTGGATGGCATTGGTTTACGAACGCATAACATACAAACGTTAGAGTTGAACCCAATCAACGAATCATAACCGGCTGGCACAATTTGTTTACCGTTATAAGTAATGCCTAATTTTTTATTGTTTTTAATGATTTGAAATTGTGCCTTTGAATGCCCAATGATTAAACAAAATAACATTAAGCAATAAATATATTTAGCTGTTGCGTGCACCAATAATCTGCTAAAGTTAACTAAAAAAAGGTGAAAAATGAACAAAAATACCATACAGGGGTTATTATTACATGCTTCACACCATTCAAACGAAACAACACATTAATAGTGACCTTGAAACTGTTTGGGATTTCATGCGCTCACCACTTAATCTGCAAAAAATAACTCCCTCTTATTTAGGCTTTGAAATACTAACCCCTAAAACCGAATTAAACGAAATGTATGCCGGACAAATAATTGAATATTATGTAAAACCGATTGCCGGTATTAAGTTACATTGGGTAACCGAAATAACTCACGTGGAGCATTTACGCCTTTTTGTAGATGAACAGCGCTTTGGTCCCTATGCTTTTTGGCATCATCAACATCATCTTAAAGCTGTAGATAATGGTGTTGAAATGATTGATATTGTTCATTATAAATTGCCTTTGGGTATTTTTGGAAAACTGCTAAATAAGGTTATGGTAGCCAATCAATTGAAAACCATTTTTGATTACCGTTTTAATAAAATTGAAGAACTTTTTAACCAAACAAAAGTCAAATTATAAGTTCTCTGATTACATCTAGACTTCTAACATGCCCGAAATTAGGGATGTGAAAACTATAGTAAGCCAACAGACCATCGATTAAATCTTTGCGGGCTTTAGCATTCAATTTAAAGTCTATTTTGTTGTTCTTAAGGCAAAATGATAGTTTTTCGGACAATTCCGCGTCAAAACCCAAAGGCATTACTAAACCATACTTAGTAAATTCGCCGGCCTTGCAATCAAAATAAGTTTCAACAACTGAAAAATTATTTTGTGGTTCAATACCAAGATATGTTGTTAATTCTATTAAAAAGTAATTTATAACATTCGACAATTCGCTTTCATTTCGTTGATCTATCTGAATAATTAATTCTTCTATAAAATTATAAAGCTCCTTGTTGCCGTGTTGCACTTTAATAGTTTTACTTAATATCTCAGAGATGAGTTGCACAATATTTAATTTCAATAAAGATGAATTAGTATTAGCAGAAATAAAGTAGGGTTGCGTTTCTTTTAACTGATGAATATCTTTATTTTGCCTGATCAGTAGTTCTACCTCTATTAATGCTAAAGGCCATAGCGTGTTTACTTTTACTTTTGAGCTTGGAGCGTTGCTGGCGAAACAGACAGATTCAATGAATCCATGACCTAAGGTGAATAGTTTAACCAGGCATTTTTTCTCGGCAAGCTGAGTTTTTTGAATTACAATAGCTTTATCTTTTGTAAGCATCAGTTAATCACCAAAACTTTTGATACAGCCTTTTGATCTCCGGCTACACTCGTAGCATATATGATATAAACACCATTAGAGGCCCTCTGGCCGGAAAAAGTTTTCACAGGCCATTCTATTTGACCACCTTGTGATTTGGTTTCCCAAACAAGGTTACCTGACTCATCACAAATTTTCACAATGCAATTATCGATTAATCCTTTTACCAAAACAGAACCTTGGTAACTTGGTCTTACCGGATTTGGGAAAGCTACAACTTGACTTAAAAACTCCTCACCTTGTAAAATTGTACTACGATAGGATTGTAAACCATAAAGTGTTCCGATATAAACATCTCCGGTTTTTTCATCGTAGTTAATATCTACTACTTCATTAGAATAAAGCGGACTATTTTCTGCGGTAAAATGGTGAAGCTCCTTAAGACCATCGGGTGAAAAACAATAAACACCGCTTCGTTCTGTTCCAATCCATTTATTATTTGCACCATCAATACAAATTTTTCTTACAACTTCTTTATCTAATAGTAATTCCACATTTCCATCCTGAATAATTTTGATAGGTTGCCCATCTCTGCTATTTGGAGAAAAAATATTGGCTGAGTTATAAAACACTCTAACACCAGCACCTGTGCCCACCCAAATTTTATCATCTTTATCCTCTACAATACAATGCACCTCATTAGTTCCTAAATTGCCATTTCCTTCGTCTTTAGTTAGAGTAACATAAGTATTATTTAAAATCGGTTGATTAAAATTAGTTCCTGGATTGTAAACTGTTATGCCGCCATTATCTTCATGAGCAACCCATAAAAATCCATTTTTATCAATTATAAAACGTCGAGCGTATTTGGGTGATGGGAAATTAAAGGTTTGATAAATGCCGTTTGTTGTATATACTCCTAAAAAGGCATTAATACTATTGTTAACATGCCACATATTCCCGGCCTTGTCAAATTTAACTTCGCTACAACGAGAGGCATTAGGGTAAACCTCTTCGAAATTAGGGAAGGTGCTTTTATTAAAAGTTTTAGTAATAGATTGGTTGGTGTATTCGAAAATTCCATTAAACCAGCTACTGGCATAAAGTTTAGTCTTGTCTTTTCTATCAAAATAAACATTCGTAAAATCAATTATCCTATTTCCATCTTTATCTTTAGGTTGAAGATGGGTCCATTTTTCACCGTCGTAAATATCTATCGGAAAATCTAAAGTTGGGCTACCACCACCTTTATTAGGGTTACTAGGCGAAACACCTATTTTCCCGTCAAAAATATCAATATTGCTAATGAAATTACTACTGCTTCCTTCTACAGCAACGATGTATTGTTTGTAAAAAGGACTAGGGCCATTCGTGTAAATGAAACCATTTAAACGATCAGTCATAAAATAATCTTGTCCGTTTTCCGATTCAATTCTAAAAAACATGTCACTTACTGAAATTAGTTTCTCATTACAAGCTGTTAAATAATCTCTGTAGGTATTATTGGAGGCACGTATAATTCTCACACCAAATTGATCAATTACAGCAAAAAAATTAGAATTCGCGTGTGGTATTCCAAAAATAGTTGCCGGATAGGCCGTATTTACTTTTTGCCAGCCTGTTTGAATTTGAAATTCATACAGAGTATCTTTGAGCAACTGGTTTGAGTTAGTTTTCCATGGGTTATAAGTTGCATAAACCTTACCCCCACAAAAAACTACAGAACCGCAAGGCTCACTAACAATGTTATTCGGAAAACTTATTCGCTGCCAATTATTAAAATTGTTTGGACTTTTTAATTTATAATTAATCTTATATAATCCTTTAACAGTTGCGGCATATATCAATGAATCGTTAACTGCCGATTGAAAAACCTCAGTACCTATACTACCAGATGAAATAAAATACGTGTCCCTAACCTCCAGTTTATTTAAGTCAAAAACAACTATCCCGAAACCACAAGATAAATAAGCCAAATTACCATTAAATGTAACATTATTTATAGTCTTTTTGCCATTCACTATCTTTAATTTTAAGTAAGGATAGTTAACCACATTGTTACCTAAATCAATAATATCAATATTACTGTTTTCATAAAAAACCATTAGCTTCGTTCTATCAGGGTTAGCGCGAAGCAATTTTATTCCAACATCACTTAAGCCATTTATTTTATTTAGTTTGTCAGTCGTGATCTCTTTGTTATTGATAACGTTATCAAACGTAATATCAGAAATCAATATCCCTGAATAATTTGATGCGTATATCTTGTCATTAAAGTAGGTTAAAGAATTGCAATTTCTGTTTCCAATATGATCTTGCCAACTGCGAGGGCCAATTTGAGCAATCAAATTCAAATTAACCAAGACTAGAAAAAATATTAATTGGCGCTTCATTTTAATTTACCTTGTAATTAACGCTAAGTTATTAAAATTATTACATTTAAAAACAATAAAGTAGTCAGTTAGTTTTATATTTGCACAATTGGCCTTGTAGTTCAACTGGATAGAATGCCAGATTCCGGTTCTGGTGGTTGGGGGTTCGAATCCCTTCAAGGTCACTTTTTTAATCCTTTAAATCTTAAGTTTTGTCTAAAATTTACGTACTCTATTTTAAAAAAAGATGCAATAATTATTATTAGTCAAATTACTTCCTATTTTTGCCCATTATTTTAAAAAAATGAAAAATTTAGTTCTAAAGATTGTTGCTGTTTACACATTATTTTTCAACGTTTGCCTAGCAGACGAAGGAATGTTTCTTCCTCACATTTTAGGTGCCAAGGTATATAATGACATGGTTAAAAATGGCCTTAAACTAACAAAGGAACAGTTATATAGTATAAACAAAAGTAGTATTAAAGATGCAATTGTTTTGTTTGGTGGTGGTTGTACTGCTGAAATTGTAAGTAAAGAAGGTTTATTGTTTACTAACCACCATTGTGGATATAATAACATCGCAGCGGTTAGCAGCGTTAATCATAATTATTTACGCGATGGCTTTTGGGCTAAAAACAAACAAGAAGAAATCGCCTGTGCAGGCTTAAGCGTATCTTTCTTAGAGAGTGCAGAAGATGTAACTTCCGCTGTTCAGTTGAAATTAAACGGCATACCAGCTACAGAAATTGCAGCCAAATTACCCGCAATACTGTCTGAAATGAGTGCTACAGCTTCTAAAACAAGTGGAAAAGAGGTTAGAATTAGCTCATTTTACAAAGGAAACCAATTCATCCAGTTTACCTACGTGATATACAAAGACATCAGACTTGTTGGAACACCCCCTGAAAGTATTGGAAAATTTGGTGGCGACACAGATAATTGGGAATGGCCAAGACATACGGGCGACTTTTCTATTTTTAGAGTATACATGAGTAGAGATGGTAAACCTGCTGAATATGGTCCCAACAACATACCTTACAGTCCAAAGCATTTTCTTCCGGTTTCTATCAAAGGCGTTAAAGATGGTGATTTTTCAATGATTTATGGATATCCTGGTAGCACTAACCGTTACGAAACATCTTATGGTTTAAAATTAAAAGTGGATATTGATAATCCAAATTTAGTTGAGTTACGCGATGCAAGACTAAAACACATGTATGCTGAAATGATTAAAGATCCTGCCGTTAAGTTAAAACTTGCTGGTAGTTATGCAGGTATAGCAAACTATTGGAAATTTTTTGACGGCGAAAGTAAACAAATAATTAAAAACAATGTAATTGAACGTAAACAAAAGGACGAAGCTGCTTTTGAAGCATGGGCCAAAGGTAAAAAAGAATATGATAATTTATTCACCAACATTAAATCTACTTATGATAATTGGAGACCTTACGCTAAACACAGAGTGTATTTAAATGAAGGAATATATGGTTCACCAATTTTAGCAATGGCAGCATCTCTTTCAGGTTTACAAACTGCGATAGTCAAAAACAATCCTGAAGAAGTAGCTAAAGTTTTAACTCGAATTAAAACTCAATATAAAAATTACTCCGAAGGCCAAGATATTCCATCCGATAAAAATATTGTTGCCACAGTATTACAAATGTTTTACAAAAATGTTGATGCCTCGCAAAGGCCTGAAGATTTTTACACAAAACTTAAAACCATAGGCAGTTTAGAGTCTGCAGAAACTTATCAAAAATTTGCTTCATCTCTATTTAGTAACTCCATATTAGCTGATAAAAACAAATTTGAAACATTTATTTCTAAGCCTGATTCAACAACCTTAAAGAATGACCCTGCATTTCAAACTGCTATGGCTTTTGCAACTAACTTTAACACGAATTACGCTAAGTTTTTCACCGCCTTTAATAATAGCTTATTTGCTTTCAATAACTTATACTTGAAAGGAGTATTAGAGATGAATGCAAAAAACGAAAGCCTTTACCCTGACGCCAATCAAACAATGCGCATCAGTTATGGTCAGGTAAAATCTTATAAACCAAAAGATGGTATAATTTGCAAGGAAATATGCACAACAAAAGGAATTTTAGAAAAATACAAAGAAGGGGATTATGAATTTGATGCTCCAAAAAAATTAATTGAACTAATAAAGGCTAAAGATTATGGGCAGTATGCTGATAAACAAAGTAAAGAATTAGTTGTAACGTTTATTAGTAATAATGATATAACCGGCGGTAACTCTGGTTCGCCAGTTTTAAATGCAAAAGGCGAGCTAATTGGCTTGGCGTTTGATGGTAACTACGAAGCACTAAGCCACAAAATAGCTGTGGATAAAGACTTGAACAGAACCATCTGTTTAGATATTCGCTACATGTTGTTCGTAGTTGACAAGCTTGGTGGTGCTACAAACCTGATTAATGAATTACAACTGGTTAAGTAACCAGCTCTTAGTCAGCTCTGATAGTTCCATTCTTGATGATATAATCAAATCCATTGATATTGAAACGCTTGTTAATGGTTTGATTTTGTAGGTTATCAATGTCTTGTTCTATGGTATGTATACTACCCTTGGTTTTGTATGCGATATTTAAATAATCTGCATTTATCTCCATTCCGTCATACACGCCGCATAGTATAACCCTTACAGGTACTTTAACTCTTGTAATTAAGTTAATATCTCTTACCTTAGCCCAATTGTCGGCGATGAGAATGACCTGACTTGGCTTTCTAATCTTTTTTAAACCTGTTAAAATGGCCTCTACAACATTTTCAGGACCATCACCACCTTCTCCCTTTTTAATAACATGTTTCATTGTTGAAACCAAATCGTCGCTTGACTTGGCTTTGCATATATAAACACCACCGGTTACCCCAACTTTTTTCTCATGATCTGCTTTTTTATCACCATCGTTAAAAAAAACAAAGTATTGCTGAGCAGTGTCCTTAAGAAAAAACAAATGTAACCATGTATTTAATTGCTTTGCATAAGGATACATACTGCTTGTTAAATCTGATACAATTATATTCTTTCGCCATTTAGCGTTACGTGTTAACACTTTATAAACTGCGTTACTTAAAGTGTCATCAACTACTGGTGTAAAATCCGGTTCCTCAGTTGTAGTTCTGCTCTCAAAACTAAATTTACCGCCTTTTGTGTATACCTTGTAAACCCCATCCAAATTACCTTTTTTGTAATTACCCTCTGCCTTTATGTGTCCATTATTATAATAACTTATTTCAATTCCTTCCTTTACCCCATTTCTGTAGTTTTCAATTAATTCCTTTTTGCATTGTTTGTTGTAAAAGGTAATTGGACCATCAATTATTCCTTTGTTAAAGAAGGTTTCTTGTTTAACGCAACCGCTCGAATACCAGCTTATCTCTATCCCTTGCTTTTTGCCGTTTTTGTATACAACCTCATTTTTTAAGTTGCCGTTACCGTGAAATTCTCTCCAAACACCCTGTCTAAGGCTGTCATGATCCACTATATTAATTGTATCGCCTTCATGAAGTTTATACAATAGCAGCTGCCCACAAACAGAATTTGCAATAAACCACAAAAGCAGACCATAAACAACTCTCATTCTATTAATCCTTCATAAATTTCACTAATTTTGTTTATTATATCAAATTTATGACCGATAAAATTTCAAATTTATTAGCAGAGATAGAAAAAACAAAAATAGAGAATAAAGCACAATTAGAAGAACTACGCATAAAGTGGCTCAGTAAGAAAGGTGAAATCAGTGTGCTGTTTGATGATTTTAAAATTGTGCCTAACGAACTTAAAAAAGAGGTGGGACAACGTTTAAACGAACTAAAAATTAAAGCCACTGAAAAAATTAATTCAGTTAAAGAAGTATTTGAACAGCAGGAATCTACTAATGCCGCCAGTTCGCTTGACTTGACTTTACCGGGAATTCCGCTCAATCAAATTGGCAGTAAACATCCGTTGTCTATTGTAAAAAATCAAATCATCGAAATTTTTTCTAAAATTGGTTTTACAGTTAGCGACGGTAGAGAAATTGAAAACGACTGGCATAATTTTAGCGCACTTAATACGCCTGAAAATCATCCAGCAAGGGATATGCAAGACACTTTTTACATTAATTTAAACCCTGAAATGGTTTTACGCACGCAAACCAGCAGTGTTCAAGTTCATATCATGGAGTCACAAAAACCCCCAATCAGAACCATTAGCCCGGGAAGAGTTTATAGAAACGAAGCAATTAGTGCCCGCGCTCATTGTCAATTTCATCAGGTTGAAGGCTTATATATTGATGAACAGGTTTCCTTTGCTGATTTAAAACAAACCTTGTTATACTTTGCAAAAGAAATGTTTGGTGTTGAAACAGAAATCAGATTAAGACCAAGCTATTTTCCATTTACTGAGCCAAGTGCAGAAATGGATATTAGTTGTACAATTTGTAAAGGAAAAGGATGTAATGTGTGTAAATATACCGGATGGGTAGAGATTTTAGGTTGTGGCATGGTTGACCCGCAAGTCTTAATTAACTGTGGTATTGATCCGGAGAAATATAAAGGGTTTGCTTTTGGTATGGGGATAGAGCGTATCACCATGCTTAAATACCGAATAAAAGATTTGCGTTTGTTTTTTGAAAATGATGTTCGATTTTTAAAACAATTTACATCAGCATAAAATGAATACTTCAGGCAGAATTGATGCAATAAAAAAAATGCTTGAAACTGAGCCGGACGATCTATTTCTAAACTATTCTTTAGGAATAGAATATCTATCTAATCAACTCCATCAAGAAGCCATTATTCAATTCAAAAAAAGTCTATCAATCAATCCTGATTATTTTACTGCACACTATCAATTGGGTAAACTATTTGAACAAATCAATGTTCCTAATAGTGCTATCCATCACTACAAATTAGGACTTGCGATTGCAAGCAAATTAAAGCACAATAAAGCTATTAATGAATTTAATGAAGCATTATTTTTAATTGAGGATTAAACATATTATTTTTATATTATTACATGACAACTCAAGAATTTCAACAAGCAATTTTAGCAGGCATTCCATCAATATTACCGTTACCAAAAGCTTATGAACCCTCTATTAATCACGCCCCTAAACGTAAAGCCATTTTAAACCACGAGGAGCGTAAACTTGCGATCAGAAATGCATTAAGATACTTCCAATCTGAATTTCACGATGTGTTAGCTAAAGAATTTGTAGAAGAATTAGATACCTATGGGCGAATTTACATGTACCGCTTTCATCCGGATTACAAAATAGTAGCAAGACCAATTCTGGACTACCCACACAAAAGTATACAAGCAGCAGCCATCATGCACATGCTTTGCAACAATTTAGATTATGCAGTGGCACAGCATCCACATGAATTAATTACCTATGGCGGAAACGGCGCGGTTTTTCAAAACTGGGCGCAATATTTACTTACCATGCAGTATTTAGCTACCATGACAGATGAGCAAACACTAGTTTTATACAGCGGTCATCCAATGGGGTTATTTCCATCGCATAAAGATGCGCCAAGGGTTGTTGTAACAAATGGTATGATGATCCCAAATTACAGTAAGCCCGATGATTGGGAAAAATTTAACGCATTAGGTGTTACCCAATACGGACAAATGACGGCAGGCTCCTTTATGTATATAGGCCCCCAAGGAATTGTACATGGCACAACCATAACTGTTATGAATGCTGCACGTAAAGTTTCTAAATCTGAAGAAGATAGAAAAGGAAAATTATTTGTTACTTGCGGGTTAGGCGGTATGAGCGGTGCCCAGCCTAAGGCTGCAAAAATTGCAGGTTTGGTTTCCATTACTGCAGAGCTTAATCCAAAAGCAGTTCACACACGTCATTCTCAAGGCTGGGTGGATGAAGTATATGATAATTTAGATGTATTAATTCCTCGAGCAAAAGAGGCGCAAGCAAAAAAAGAAGCATTGTCTATTGCCTACCAGGGTAATGTTGTTGATTTGTGGGAGCGCATTGTTAAAGAAGGTATTAAAGTGGATGTTGGTTCGGATCAAAGTTCTTTACACAATCCTTGGGCCGGCGGTTATTATCCGGTTGGATTAACGCTAGAGGAAAGTAATGACTTAATGGCTAACAACCCTAATCAATTCAAAGATGAAGTGCAGAAAACACTTGTTCGCCATGCCAATGCCATTAATACCCTCACCAATCAAGGCATGTATTTTTTTGATTACGGAAATGCATTTTTGCTTGAGGCCGGAAGAGCTGGTGCAGATATTTACAAAACAGAAAAACCCATTAAAGGTGGGCATGTTGGCGCAACTTTCAAGTATAACTCTTATGTTCAGGATATTTTAGGCCCAATGTGCTTTGATTATGGTTTCGGTCCATTTAGATGGGTTTGCACCAGTGCACTTGAGAGTGATTTACGTAAAACCGATGAAATAGCCTTACAAGTTTTAGAGGAAATATATAAAACAGCCCCACAAGAAATTAAACCTCAACTACATGATAACATTGTTTGGATTAGGGATGCCATGAAAAACAATTTAGTAGTTGGCTCACAAGCCCGTATATTGTATGCGGATAGCGAAGGTCGAATAAAAATTGCAGAATCTATTAATAAAGCAATCGCTAATAAAGAAATATCAGCGCCGGTTGTTTTAGGCAGAGATCATCATGATGTGAGTGGCACTGATTCGCCTTACCGTGAAACTTCTAATATTTATGACGGCTCTAAATTTACCGCTGATATGGCAGTTCAAAATTTTGTTGGCGATGCCTTCAGAGGTGCTACCTGGATTAGTTTACACAATGGGGGTGGCGTTGGTTGGGGCGAAGTTATCAATGGTGGATTTGGAATGGTGTTAGACGGCAGTACTGATTCTGAGAGAAGGCTTAAATCCATGCTGTTTTGGGATGTTAACAATGGCATTGCCAGAAGAGCTTGGGCCCGTAATAAAGAAGCGCAGTTTGCCATCAAGCGTGAAATGGAAAGAACGCACGGTTTAAAAGTTACATTGGCTAACATGGTAAGTGATGATATTTTAGACAAATTGAACTAATATTTTAATCATAAAATATTCAAAACTAAGAATAGACCCTTATTTTATTTATTCTAATTTAAAGAAACAAAAAAGCCGCTCAAATGAGCGGCTTTTTTTGAATCTTATTACTACAAATTAGTTTTGAGTAAATGAAGTCATGTTAATGTTTTGACCATTACGGTTTTCATTGTTGAATAAACCGTTAGCATTAATTAATTGGTTGTTGTATACACCAGCTCTACCGGTTACAGTAGAAGTAGCAACTACAGTTGTACCTACTAACTTTAAAGTATCACGAGTTCTAGCTAAATCAGCAACCCAGATTTCAGCATTTTGGTTAAATCCACTCGTACCAGCAGCAACAGTTGATAAGCCAGTAAAGTTGTAACGACCAGCAGCATCAGTTTGAGTCATATACATTTTTCTCATTAAAGTTACTGGATCTTTGTCTAAACTTAAATAAACAGTAACGCCAGAACCAACAGGGATGTTAGTTGTAGAAATAGCAGGAACTGCAGTTGCTGTAGGAGCAGAACTTCTAACCCACTCAGTAAAAACCTGACCGCTTGCTTGTGCAGTACCTAACATTGTTGGATTAGGGTTTGAAGCAGAAGCTGAGAAACCAGCAGTGTGGTTTTGTGTTAAATTAGAACCTGTTGAAACGTTTAGGTTAGTAGTTAAACCAACATAAACACCAGGTAAACCAGTTTTAATAGTACCATTAATTAGTGTATCTAAGGTACCATTCCAACTTTCAATAGTTAAAAAAGCTTGAGCTGAACTAGAACCAGGAGTTTTGATAGTTAATGAATATCTACCATTGTTATCGGTTGTAGCTGTATAAACATTAAATCCAAAAGCGTTTGAGCCCGGGTATAAAGCAGATTTAGCAACTCTTACAGTTACAGGTACACCTGCTGCTAGAGTTTGACCATTTGTATTCCAGCTACCATTTGCGTTGTGCGTGATGATTGCTTTAGAAACTGTACCGCTCAATACCATTGAACCTGTAGTATCAGTTACTTCAACTGTGTTTTCTTTTTCTTTTTTACAAGCAACAAATAAAGTTGCAATTGATAAAGCTAATGCTATTTTTTTCATTTTATTTAATTTTAATTTTATTAATTTAAGTTTTGTTTAGAAATGGAACATTAAAGTGATTGCACCCGAACCACCTATTAAGTTTGATTGACCTGCATTTACAAGGTTAGTCATTGAGAAACCGTTGTTGCTGTTGTTATCAACTGAGAAACCTTTTTGCGTTTCACGAGAATCTAAACTGATTTCTTCGTTAAACACAGTAGGGCCGTTTTGTCCGTTTTGATAAACCTCACGTACTAAGGTTTGTCCTCTTCTCCAGTTGAAAGCATAACCCCAACCATATTCGGCACCAACAGAAATTTTAGGGGCGAAGAAATACTCAACACCAATAAAACCTCTTAAACCCAAACGGAAGTTACCACGCTCACGTACTGATAAATTACGTGTAACACGTGTACTTGTATTGAACTGTTGGTTAATACCTCCTGCGTTAAAATCATTTGTGAAATCAACACCAGTAGTTATATCAGCACTGAAATCATTTCCATAAGTGTTGAATTGACGACCACTGGTACCACCAACAATTAATTCACCACCATAAAAACCTTGTAAACGACGGTATCCACGACGCATTTCATAACCAACTGCTAAGTTGATATTGCTTTTGCTGTAAGTAGCTTTGTCATCCACACGTAAAATAGAAGCTGCTAAAACATCATCAGGAGTACCAAAACTGGCATCATAACGAGCTTGAGCATCTTGTACTTGAAATACTTTTGAACCTGATGTGGTATTAACAGATACACGAGCACGAACTGCTGTGTTGTTAGAAAGAAAGTATTTCCCTACGATTTGGTTGTTTGTGCTGTTAACATAACCGTTAGCATTGGAGTTTTGACCACCAACACCTTGGTTTAATCTAACTGCATTCACTAAAGCATCCATCACAGGGATTGCATTAAATCCTAAGCCAATATCCCCTGCTTTAGGCAATATTTCATGACCTTTTTTGTTTTTAACTACCTTGTCATCATCGGTAGTAGCCTCCTGAGCTGTTGCAAAAAAGCTTGTTACCAAACTTGCTGCAATTAGGAAATTTTTGTTCATACTAGTTTTTGTTTTAAATTTAGTGCAAATGTAAAACTATTTATAAAACCGACCAAACTATAAAATCAACCTTTCAACAAATATTTGTTAACGACGATCATTTTAGTCGAAATGATGGCACTTAGTTTATGAACCCCCCTTTTTAATTTACAAAGGAATAATTATTTAGAATTATTCTAATTATTAAACGTTTTTTAGGCATTTAAATAACATCTATAGGAGGTATTTTAGGATTACAATTATAGCTGATTCAGAATATTCAACTTATTTAGAACCGAAAATGTATATTTGCGAAAAATTTTAAAAATGAATGTTTTTAAAAAACTAGTTGCCGGAATTTTGATATTTAATGTCGGATATGCACAAAAAACAATTAAAATCACTTATGCTGACTCCATTTATCCTAAAGGCTTTCATCAAATCGGGTTAGACAAAAATTTTTCTAACGCCAATAAAGGGACAGTTGATTTATTTAGCAAACGTGTTAAAGGTGCAAGCGCATTAGGTATACCTAAAAACTACGTTGGCTTGCAAGACTCCATTGGAAATGCGAATTATTTTGGTTTAATCACTTATAACACTGCAAAAGTGTGTAAGCTAAAAGGCTTTAAAGAAGTTTGTGATACATATAATGAAAATTATGCGGAATTCTTGCAAATAAAATTACCGGAAACATGCAAAGCTGGCCGTTCATACGAAGTAAGTTATTTTGTTAGCTTAGCAGATTACTCGGGTTTTGCTACCAGTGGTTGGGGTATTGCATTCACAGAAAACCCAATAAATGAGCCTAATGAAAACCGCTTATCGATAGAACCCAATGTTAGTATCGATGGTATGATTACCAATATTAAGGATTGGACGGAAGTTAAAGGCGTTTACACTGCAAAAGGCGGAGAAAATTTTATGACCATTGGAGTGTTCTCTAAAAACTTCAAACAACAAACTGTAGAGAATAAATACGGTCAAAGCTTTGCAAGTACAAAAGCTTATTATTATTTAGGTAACATTAGTCTCCGTGAGTTTGAAATGGATAAAGATAAAGATGGGATTCCTGACAATGAAGATAAATGTCCAACCGTTTTTGGCGTAAAACAATTTAATGGCTGCCCTGATACCGATGGCGACGGTATTCAAGATAGTGATGATAAATGTCCTACGGTAAAGGGAAGCTCGGCTTTCCAAGGCTGTCCTGATTCTGATGGTGATGGCATTCAAGATAGCGAAGACGCTTGTCCGCAGGTTGCAGGTAAAAAAGAAGCTAAAGGCTGTCCTGATACAGATGGCGATGGAATTGCTGATAACAACGATCGTTGTCCAAACATCGCTGGACCAGTTTCCAATGATGGTTGCCCGGAGGTAGCTATTGATAATAAAGCTAAACAAATTTTCCAACAAGCCATGACAGGTATACAATTTGAAACTGGAAAGGATATAATTAAGAAAACATCATATGGTATTTTAGATAACGTAGTTTCTGTATTAAAAGCAAATCCAACTTGGGACACAGAGGTTGATGGTCACACAGACAATGTAGGAAATGCAGAGGCTAACAAGGATTTATCGCAACGCCGAGCAAATGCTGTAATGAAGTACTTACAAGATAAAGGTGTTACCAATGCTTTAAGCGCAAAAGGATACGGAATTGAAAGACCTATAGCAGATAATAAAACTGCTGCCGGTAGAACTAAAAACCGCCGTGTTGAGTTCAAGGTAACCTACCACCAATAAATTATTAATTTAAACTAAAAAAAGCCTTGCTAATCAGTAAGGCTTTTTTCTTGACATAATTCAACCAACATGCCATTGGTTGATTTTGGATGTAAAAAACATATTTGTTTGTTATCCGCGCCATCTTTGGGATTTTTATTAATCAATTCGAATCCTTCACTTTGTAGCCTCAGCATTTCATCTTGAATATTATCAACCTCGTAAGCTATATGATGGATTCCTTCGCCCTTCTTTTCAATAAATTTTGCAATGGCAGAATTTTCGTTGGTAGCTTGCAGTAACTCAATTTTGGTCTCTCCTATCATAAAAAAACTAGTGCTAACACCTTCAGTCTCCACAGTTTCTATTTTATAATGCGAATTGCCAAATAATTTTTTAAACAATTCATTGCTATTTTCTAAATTCTTTACGGCTATACCGATGTGTTCAATTTTCTTAATCATAAATTTTTTCAAAAAATTCTTTTTCTGTTATAGGCAACGAAATTGTGCTAATCTTCTCGAAACTTAGTTGCGTATTTTTAACAACTTTTAATTTATTACTTAACTTAGCATAACCTAAATCCTCAGTAAAATTACCATATAGTTCGTTGTTAAAAATGATTTTATCATAATCCCATTTGTTTCCGTAACATAATTTTACACTTAAACTATCTTTTGGCAGTTCCAGTATTTCGGCTGACAACTCTTTAAGCACAATTGCACTTCTAACAAAATTATTCTTTTTAAAGAAACATAAAACAATGTCGTAACCACTATTATTTCTTATTTCAAGAACATGTTTATTTGTTGAATCGAACTTCAACCGACCAAAGTAGTGAGCAAACGGCACATCTCCCATCTCAATTCCTCTCAAAACTTTTTGCTCAACTTTTTTTTCCAATTTTTGTTTTGGCAACTCCTTATTATTATTAACCGTAAAGGCTATGAAAATAAACAACACAACGGCTAAGGGCGAAGCAAACAAAATATACTTAAATTCATTATAATTGCTCTTTTTAATTTCAGTAGCAGTTGGCTGCTGAAAATTCTTTGCATACTTTTTGATATGCTCATTATAATACTTCCTTCTCTGCTCTTCTTTTTCATCAAAAGTATAGTTCTTTTTTTTTTGTGTAGTGTTTTTAACTGCTCTACTAGAATAATTTGCAGATATACTTAAATTGTAGTCGTATTGTGCCTTAGTTCTCTGATCCGACAATATTTCATAGGCCTTTAAAATTCTAGTGAATTCCTCCTTACCGTTAGGATTTTTATCAGGATGATATAATTTAGCTAACTTTCTAAAAGCAATTTTAACTTCCTGTATTCCGGATCCATTTGGCAATCCAAGTATTTGATAATAATTAATCAACTTATTAAGTTAATTTAATACAAACGTTTTTAGGTTCAGTAAAAAAGTCCAGCGCCTCAAAACCTCCTTCACGGCCAACTCCGCTCGCTTTTACTCCACCAAAAGGCGTTCGGAGGTCTCTTAAAAGCCAACAATTTACCCACACAATTCCGGCATGTAATTGATTGGCTAAACGGTGTGCTCTTGTTAAATTCTCAGTCCAGACTATACTGGCTAACCCATAAATTGTACTATTTGCCATACTTAAAGCTTCAGCTTCACTATCAAATGGTGTAATGGTAACTACCGGGCCAAAAATTTCTTCTTGATTTGTTCGGCAATTATGAGGTAATCCTTCAATGACAGTTGGCTCAATATAGTACCCCTCACTTAAATTGCCAACTAGTTTTAATACATTTCCTCCACATAATATTTTTCCACCCTCCTGCTTAGCCAACTCTATATAACTCATAATTTTTTCTTGATGTTGCTTAGAAACAATGGCACCAACCTTGGTTTTATCATCCAGTGGGTCACCAACAAGCAAGGCTTTTGTTTTCTCCACAAAATCGTTTTTAAATCGTTCATACAATTTTCGTTCGACAAAAATTCTTGACCCACATAAACAAATTTGACCTTGGTTGGCAAACGACGACAACATAGTAGTATGAAGCATTTTATCGTAGTCACAGTCGGCAAAAATCAAATTTGGGTTTTTACCTCCTAATTCAAGAGAAAGCTTTTTAAACATTGGTGCAGCAACCGAAGCAATATGCTTCCCTGTAACTGTGCCTCCGGTAAATGAAATCAAAGGTATATCAGGATGAGAAACGATGGCATTTCCAACTTTGGAGCCATAACCATTTACAATATTTAAAACACCATCCGGCAACCCAGCCTCAATGCAAATCTCAGAAAGCAAATATGCTGTCATTGGTGTAATTTCACTAGGTTTGGCCACAACCGTGCAGCCTGCAGCTAAAGCAGGAGCTATTTTCCAACTAAACAAATATAACGGTAAATTCCATGGGCTTATACAACCCGCCACACCCACCGGCTGTCGCAAAGTATAATTAATTGCCGTGTCCTCCATACTATGAGCATGTGAGGCATAATGTAAAATACCAGTGGCGTAGAAATGAAAATTCGCCGCTGCCCTAGGAATATCAACTGTTTTAGCCAACTTAAGCGGTTTCCCGTTATCAATACTTTCAGCCATCGCCAATTGATCCAACTTACTTTCAATTAAATGTGCAATTTTTAATAAGTAATTACTTCGCAGTTCTTTAGGTAATATGCTCCAACTCTTAAATGCATTTTTTGCTGCCTGGTAAGCTAAATCAACATCAGCTTCGTCGCTATCTGGTATTTGAGAGTATACCTTACCTGTGCTGGGTTGGAAATTATCGAAGTATCGCTGACTTGATGGTTCCATTAATTTTCCATTTATGTAATTCTTTAGCTTCATCATAAGCTCAAATTTAGCAAATAAATGCCTTTTTTATGGTATGTTATATAATTAAAAAAAGCAGTAATCTTAATCAAAATTTAATTAGTTTCTTAACTTTGCGTAAAATGTTACTTCTATCAGATTTAAAGCCCGGTCACCTTGCTAAAATTAGCGCTATTTCAGATGATTTACTTGGTTCAAAACTTATGGATTTGGGTTGTTTTGTTGGACAAAATATTGAATTGACAAACATTGCACCATTCGGCTGCCCTATTGCATTTAAAGTACTTGATTCAGTTGTAAGTATTCGATTAAAAGATGCTAAAAAAATACAAGTTGAACACATAGCATAACTTACTTGGCAGATCAAAAAAAAAATATAACTGTTGCGCTTGTTGGTAATCCTAACACAGGCAAATCTACATTGTTTAATGCATTAACCGGTTTAAATCAAAAAACTGGCAATTATGCAGGAGTAACGGTAGATAAACTTGAAGGCTTCTTCTATTTTCAGCACAATTCAACAAAGGAAAAAGCAACACTCATAGATTTACCCGGAACATATAGCCTATATCCAAAATCAATAGATGAAAAAGTAACCACAGATTTTTTGTTAACGGAAAATCCTGAAGTTGTAGTTGTTGTAATTGATAGCACAAACCTTGAGAGAAATTTATTGATAGCAACACAAATTATTGATTTGAAATTTAGGACTATTTTGGCTTTTAATTTTACAGATGAAGCTACTCAACAAGACATAGTTATTAATTTGCCCGAACTTGAAAAAACGCTGGGGGTTAAAATTATATGCACAGATTCTCGTAATAATTTCGGTATTGATGAGTTAAAAAAATATATACCAGAAGCTCAAACTTCCACCAGTCATTTTTATGATCTAAATAGTCCACACTATAAAACAAAAACTTACAAAGATTGCCTCACACAAAATAGTAAAGAAATAGAGAGCTCAGATAAAATTTATCGATTTAACGTGATACACTACCTCGTTAAAAAGTATACGCAGCAACCGAAAGATTTAATTTTAAAAAGTAAAGCATCTAGAATTGATAAATTTACTACGCATAAATTATATGGTTATTTAATTTTATTGCTTATACTTTTTACAGTTTTTCAATTCATCTTTTATTTGGCTGAAACACCAATGAATTGGATTGAGTCAGGATTTTTAAATCTGCAAGATTATCTTATTGAAGTTCTGCCGGATAATTCATTTACCGACTTGCTTACAAATGGCGTACTCTCCGGTATAAGTGGAGTTTTTATGTTTATACCACAAATTGCTATTTTGTTTAGTTTTATATTCATTCTAGAGGATAGCGGTTACATGGCAAGAGCCAGCTTTATCATGGATAAAATCATGCGAAAGTTTGGCTTAAATGGTAAATCAGTTATTCCATTAATAAGTGGTACAGCTTGTGCCGTTCCTTCAATAATGGCTACCAGAAGTATTAGTAATACAAAAGAAAGATTAGTAACCATTTTCGTTCTGCCACTAATTAGTTGCTCTGCTCGTTTACCAATATATACGCTATTCATAGCTATGCTTTATCCAAATCATCTTTTTTTTGGCGTTATTAACGCAAAGGGACTGGTATTATTTGCATTCTATTTATTAGGCTTTTTATTAACCTTAACAATAGGCTATTTCTCCTCTAAAATAATTAAAACCAAGGAAAGCTCTGTTTTTTTAATGGAGCTGCCAATTTATAGAAAACCAAAACTAAGCGACTTATCAATTCAGGTATTTAATAAGGTTAAAATTTTTATTTTTGATGCCGGTAAAATCATTTTAGGACTTTCCATTATACTTTGGTTTTTAACAACGCACGGCCCTGGTAATACATTAAACGATTTAAACAATCAAAAAATTTCCATTAATAAAAGGCCACCTCATCCGCTTAATGACTCCTTAATCAAAACTATTCAGCACCAACAACTCGAAAATAGTTATTTAGGATTGATAGGTAAAAAAATCGAGCCGGTAATTGAACCGCTTGGATTTAATTGGAAAATTGGTATAGCTATATTAAGTTCATTTGCTGCGCGGGAGGTGTTTGTTGGAACAATGTCCACAATTTACCAATCAGGCAATGATGAAGACTTACAAAACATAAAGGAAAAATTGGATAAAGAGAAAAACACGGATGGCAGTAAAAGTTATAGTGCTGCAACCTGTTGGTCCTTACTAATTTTTTATGCTATTGCGCTTCAATGTATGAGCACAGTTGCAACTGTTAAACGTGAAAGTAAAAGTTGGAAATTTTCGCTATTGCAATTTGTTTTATTTACCTCACTTGCCTATTTATGCTCGCTAGTAACCTATCAATTACTTATTTAAAATGAATAAAAAAATAATTTACAATTTAATTTTTTTGAGCGTCAGCTTATTAAACTTTGCACAGCCCATAGTTCAAAATACAAAACCGAAATTAATAGTTGGAATAGTAGTAGATCAAATGCGTAACGATTATATTTACCGGTATTGGAACAGATATGGTGCTAATGGATTTAAACGATTAGTAAATAATGGTTTTTATTTCAAAAATGCGCATTTTAATTATATACCAACATATACAGGACCAGGACATAGCAGTATTTACACCGGTACTACTCCAAAAACGCATGGCATTATCGCCAATGAATGGTTCGATAAACAGCACCTTTCTGAAATTTATTGCGTGAATGATACCCTTGTTAGGCCCATTGGCACAAGTCATAAAAACGGTCAAATGTCTCCTAAACATCAAATAAGCAGTACAATTGGAGATGAACTTAAAATGTCATCAATGAAGAAAAGTAAGGTGTTTGGAATTGCCTTAAAAGATCGAAGTGCTATTCTGCCAGCGGGTCATGCGGCTGATGGAGCTTTTTGGTTTGATGAAAGCACCGGAAATTTTGTGAGTAGTAGTTGGTATTTAAATGAACTTCCAAAATGGTTAATTGAATTTAATCAACTAAATAAACCTAAATCATATTTAATGAAAGATTGGAGTACTTTATATCCAATTGCGACATATTCGAATTCATTGGATGATAAAAATCCATATGAAAGTATACCTAACAAACAAAGTGAGCCTATTTTCCCGTACTCATACAAATCCTTTGTTGAAAAAAACAATTTTGGTATAATCCGTTCGACGCCTTATGGGAATAGTTTAACAAAAGACTTAGCATTAGAATGTATCAGAAAAGAAAGCTTAGGCAAGGATGAGTTCACAGATTTAATAGCCATTAGCTTTTCTAGCCCCGACATTATTGCACATGCATATGGCCCTCGTTCAATTGAAATTGAAGATGTTTATTTAAGACTTGATAAAGATATAGAAGAACTATTGACCTTCTTAGATAAAGAAGTTGGTAAGGATGGCTACTCGATTTTTTTAACTGCTGATCATGGTGGGGCAGACGTTCCAAATCATCTGATTAAAAATAAAATACCTGCAGGTTATATAAATGATAAGAAAATTGCAAAATCATTAAAAGCCTTTTTACAATTAAATTTTAACGATAGTACGCTTCTTTTAAATGTTAGTAATGAACAAGTATTCTTAAACGAATTAAAAATCAACCAACAAAAAATTAATAAATCAGATTTAGAAAAAAACATTTGTGCATTTCTAATTAACACAATTGGAATTGCCGAAGCTTATCCATCTGAGGTTTTAAAATTTCAAACATTTAAAGATGGTGATTATAAGTGTCTTTTGCAGAACGGTTTTAAACACAATATGAGCGGCAATATTGCATATATACTTAATCCAGCCTGGATGGATTATGCAGATAAAGGCACAACACATGGTGCAGGTTATAACTATGACACGCATGTGCCAATTATTTTTTTTGGAGCGGGAATTAAAAAAGGAGAAAGTTATGAATATACAACCATTACACAAATTGCACCAACAATTGCTGAATTAATTCAAATTAATCAGCCTAATGGTTGTACCTCTCAGCCGCTTAACGATAAATTAAAAAAGTAAAATGTATTTAAACTTAATTAAAGAAAGTTTTTTATTTGCCAGACAGTCATTGGTTGCTAATAAATTACGCTCTTTTTTAAGTTTATTAGGAATTACCATAGGTATCTTTGCAATTATTTTAGTTTTTACAATTGTAGATAGTTTAGAGAATAATATTAGAGGCAGCATTCAATCACTTGGTAATAATGTAGTTTATATTCAAAAATGGCCATGGACATTTGGTCCAGATTACCCATGGTGGAAATACATCAACAGACCAACACCACAATATTATGAACTTGATGAATTGCAAAGGAAATGTAAAACTACAGATGCTATAGCCTATAGAATGGGTGCACGAAAGACTATTAAGTATAAAAGCAACAACATAAGTAATGCGGTTGTAGCGGGTATTTCGCATGAATTTTATAAAATCAAAACCTTTGATTTAACAAGCGGCAGGTATTTTACACAAGTAGAAACGGAGGCCGGATACAGAGTTTGTTTAATTGGTAGCGCAATTGCAGAAGGATTATTCAATAATCAAGAGCCTTTGGGTAAACAAATAAAAATTGCAGGAAACAACGCTACAGTTATTGGTGTAATTAAAAAAGAAGGTGAGAGTCTTTTAGGTGTAAGTTTTGACTATCAAGTGGTTATTCCTTTCAACTTTGCGCGCGTGATGATGGATCCAAAAAGTGAGAATGCAGACCCTATTATTTATTGCAAATCTAAATCATCAATCAGCAATGCAGAAATGATGGATGAACTTACTGGTGTTTTGAGAAGTATAAGAAAACTAAAACCAAAAATTGAAGATAATTTCGCATTAAACGAAACGAGTTTACTAAGTAAAGGATTTGATGAATTATTTAATATTATTGGTATTGCCGGTTGGATCATTGGTGGATTTAGTATTTTAGTTGGAGGATTTGGAATTGCTAACATTATGTTTGTTAGTGTAAGAGAAAGAACAAATCTAATTGGGATTCAAAAAAGTTTAGGTGCAAAAAACATATTCATACTAATTCAATTTTTATTTGAAAGTACTTTGCTTAGTTTAATTGGTGGAATATTTGGTTTGATACTCACATACCTTTGTACTGTGCTTGGTGCGGGGCTGATAGATATGGAAATTAAACTAACTAGCACAAATATTATTCTTGGAATTACAATTTCGTTGCTTATTGGAGTAATTAGTGGATTTGTGCCCGCATATAGTGCCAGTCAACTTGATCCTGTTGAAGCTATTCGAACTAATTAATAAATCGTGTGTTAATTTTATTTATAAGGTACTTTTAATTCTACGCTCGTACCTTTATTGCCATTAATAATAAGCTCAGCATCTATTTGTTCTGATAATGCCTTAATTAAACTCAAACCAAGAGAGTTCTCGTTTTTGGGTATTTGAAATCCAACACCATTGTCAGTAATAATAACTTTAATAAATTCAATTCCTTTTTCAATTTTAAGGCTAACTAGTGGATTTTTGCTTTCTTTTGTAAAAGCATGCTTAAAACTATTTGTAAGGGCTTCATTAATAATAAGTCCAAGCGGTACAGCTTTGGATAAATCCATCTGAATGTTCTGTACCTCTATATCTAACTTTACACTGTTAAATGAGGAATAACCGCTTAATATCTCTTTTGACAAATCATTAACATACTCACTTAAATTTATTTCTGAAAAACTACCTCCACCTAATAATTTATCATGAACCATAGAGATACTTAATACTCGTCCCTTAATCTCATTCATAAATAACTTAGATTCTTCTTGTATTGCTTTCTCTCTTTGCATATTTAACAATCCAATAATCACAGCTAAATTATTTTTAACACGATGTTGCAGTTCGACTAACAGAACTTCTTTTTCCTTTAAAGCATTTTGAACTATAATTTTATCCTTCTCAACTTGATTTAATAAATTGGATGTTTCCAAAAATTGTGAGTTAAGTTGTCTGCTAACCAATAATACTAGTGCAATGCTCAACCCAAGACAGAAGTAGATATTATATTCAAGTAAAATTTTATTTTGATTGATTGTGATCTCTTTGTTTTGTAAAAATTCTATATTTAAAAATCTTGAACAACAAAAACTGATACTTATCAATGCAAAGTATATAACCGTTCGATTAATTTTTTCAGTAGGGTTCATCATCAACGCAATACAAAAAACCGAAGGGAAATAAAAAACAAATGTTGCAACAGAAGGATCGTAAAATTGCGAAACGTAAAACAATGTAAAAGAAAGTATAATAACAAATGATGTGGTAGCTAGTTTATAATGATGTTTATAGTTAAGAATTAATGTAACAATTTGTAAAAAAAATGAACAAAGCAGAAATAAAAATGGCATTTGACTGCTAAGAAAAAAGTAATTCGTTAGCCCAAATAGTAACCCACTGAGATAAATTAGGACAATTAAGTTTAGCAACTTAATTTCTCTTTTCTGAAACACATCTAATTTAGAATGAATACCAATATTAAGTAATTCTTTAAACACTCAAAAAAAGCAATTGTATAGATCAACTAAATTAAGAAAAAACTATTTAGCGCATTCGAAAAGGCAACTTATAAATCAAAAATATAAATTTGATGAGTGAAAATTTAATAATTAAGTAATGTTCCTTCTATACAGATTAACTAATTCTATTTACTGATTAACAAATCGCTCTCTTAATTTTAGGAACGGTTTTTCGTAAAAGTAATACAACAAAGCAGCAACTATGTATATAGTCAATACCTTAATCAAAAAGTTAATTGCATCTGAATTGCTTAATTCTAAGATATTTAAGCTGTATATCTGCATATGTATTAAGTAAATTGCATAGGTTAGTAAACTTGTTTGCGTTACAAATTTTAAAATTAATTTATTAATAATCGACTCTGAATTAAAAGCGAGCTCATGAAAAAATGGCAATAACAAACTGAATCCGAAGGGAAGCACAAAAAGTCCAATGGTTCTGAAAAAATAAATTTTATCAATTAAATCTTGAGGCTGTGAAAAATGTTTGAAAGCACTTATATAAAAAACGATTAAAGATAAGCCAATCACGGCTAACGTAATCCGTTGTGGCTTTTTAAAAAGATTAGAACCTTGCTTATACGCGAACGCCATTAAAACGCCAACAAACAATGCGTCAAATCTAAACGGAAAACTTCCTATTATTCCTTTATATGGTACATTTGAGAATGAAACATATAGTGCTCTTAAAGTAATTTCCACTATAAAAAATCCAATTATAGATAAATAAATCCAATTTGGCTTTTTGAACCATTTAATTACAAAAAATAAAAAAATAGGTGTGAATATATAAAACCACTCTTCAATAACCAAACTCCAAGATACACGAAGAAAGGAAACACCGTAAAAATTATTTTGCAAAAATAAAAAGTAATAGATGATGTTTTTTCCAACTGTATTATCGATAAAGATATACTGAAAAATTAACACACCATAATAAAGAGGTAATATTCTAAACCAACGTCTTATCCAGAAATTTTTCAATGTAATGAATAATGGATTGCCCTTATCTATATCTCTTAATAAAATTCCTCCTATTAAAAAACCACTTATTACAAAAAAAATCTCAACACCAATTGTGCCAATTTTTAGCCTACTAATTCCGGTAACTTCAATGCCTGCATGTTCAATAATTACGAACCAAATAGATATACATCTTAATAAATCTAGTCCAAAATTTCTCATGTATATACAGTTTATTAAATTAGAAAGTTTTTGAAATCTTAAACTAGGGAAGTTTAAAAGTTCTTATTTATTGATTTTAATTTTAAAACGTATGCCATTCACAACTAAAAAAAAACCCTTACAAACTTGTAAGGGCTCTTTAAATTTAAATTATTAGTGACCACCACCATCGTGCTCACCCTCTTGAAGTGCAACGGTTTGTGGTATAAAATCTTTTTCTGCGCCCGGCTTACTGTAATCATAAGCCCATCTTTGTACTGTTGGCAATTCTCCCGGCCAGTTTCCATGGATATTAGCCATAGGCGTAGTCCACTCTAGGGTGTTAGAATTCCAAGGATTCTGAGGTGCTTTTTCACCACGGAACATACTGTAGAAGAAGTTAAATAAGAACACACCTTGTGCTAAAGCACCAACAATTGCACAAACAGTAACAATAACATTAATATCAACCAAATTGTCAAACATTGGGAAGTTACTATTGGTATAGTATCTACGAGGAACACCTGCTAATCCTAAGAAATGCATTGGGAAGAATACACCATAGGCAGTAACAAAAGTTAACCAAAAATGAAGGTAACCTAACTTCTTGTTCATCATTCTTAAGAATAATTTTGGGAACCAATGGTAAACGCCTGCAAACATTCCAAAAATGGCGCTTAGACCCATTACAATATGGAAGTGAGCTACAACAAAATAAGTATCGTGAACATTGATATCTAAAGTTGAATCAGCCAAAATAATACCAGTTACACCACCCGTAATAAACGAACTAACTAAGCCAATACTAAAAAGCATTGCCGGTGTGTACTGAATATTCCCTTTCCATAAGGTAGTAATATAATTAAATGCCTTAACAGCTGAAGGTATCGCGATCAATAAAGTTGTAAATACGAAAACGGAGCCTAAAAACGGATTCATACCCGTCATGAACATATGATGACCCCATACAATAAAAGATAAGAAACCAATTGCTAACATTGATCCTATCATGGCTCTGTAACCAAAGATAGGTTTTCTAGAATTAGTTGAAATAATTTCAGATGTTAAACCTAAGGCAGGTAATAATACAATATACACCTCCGGATGACCTAGAAACCAGAATAAATGTTCAAATAAAATTGGACTACCTCCAACATTATCCAAAGGTCTGCCACCTATGTAGATATCTGACAAATAAAATGAAGTTCCGAAACTTCTATCCATTATCAACAACACAACACAAGAAACTAAAACCGGGAATGATAAAACGCCTAAAATTGCAGTTATTAAAAAAGCCCAAATTGTTAAAGGCATGCGTGTCATACTCATTCCCTTTGTACGCAAATTAATAATTGTAACAATGTAATTTAAGCTTCCTAGCAAAGAAGAAACGACAAACAAAGTCATCGAAATTAACCACATTGTCATACCAAGTTTTGAACCTGGCATCGCTTCAGGAACAGCAGAGAGTGGCGGGTAAATTGTCCAACCAGCTGAAGCAGGGCCATCATCAATAAAACAAGATGCTAACATGATAACACTTGAGATGAAAAAGAACCAATATGATAACATATTTAAGAAGCCAGATGCCATGTCGCGCGCACCTATCTGATATGGAATCAATAAGTTTGAAAAAGTACCACTTAAACCACCAGTTAACACAAAAAACACCATGATGGTACCGTGTATTGTAACTAGCGCCAAATACATATTAGGATCTAAAATTCCGTCTTTACCCCATTTATCGCCTAACATAGCATTGATGAATGCGAATTTTTCTCCGGGCCAAGCCAATTGAAGTCGGAAAATAATACTCATCGTCATAGCAACAACAGCCATTACAACAGCTGTAATTAAAAACTGACGTGAAATCATTTTATGGTCCATCGAAAAGATGTATTTACTTACGAAGCTTTCTTCGTGTTCATCATGATCATGCACATGACTATGGTGTGCTAAATGATCTTTTTCCAGTTCTGTGTGAGTTACGCTAGCCATTTATCTTAAATTTAAATATTAATACTATACTTTATTTACTTGCAACAGTTTTAAATGCTTTTTGTTTTGCCATCCAAGCATCATAATCTGCCTGTGTGTCTACAATTAAATTCATTTGCATGTTATAATGAGATTGACCACAAATTTTATTACATAACAATAGGTAATCAAACTCAACCGGTTCTTTATTCTCTTTGGCCCTTTGTTTATTGATACCCGCCATCATTTTTATAACATAAGGATCTTTACGCATCTGAGCTGTTGTTTTGGTTGGCGTAAATTTAAAAGAAGTGATCATTCCCGGAACACAGTTCATTTGGGCACGAAAGTGAGGCATGTAAGCACTATGTAAAACATCACGACTACGCATAAAAAATTCAATTTCTTTACCAACCGGTATATGAAATTCATTCTTCACAATAATATCATCGTTACCTGCAGCATCTAAAGTATCCATGCCAACAGAGTTACTTCCACCTATTTGTCTGTAGTCAGTATTACCTAATTTTTTATCTTTTCCCGGATATCTTGCTGTCCAGTCAAACTGTTTCGCATAAAGTTCAACAGTAACCTTATCTTGTGACGTAGCCTCTTCTGTAATTTCATTCCAATACTTTAATCCAAAAATAATTACAAAGGCTAATACAATTGCTGGAACAACTGTCCACAACATTTCTAATCTATTATCATGAGGGAAGTATTCAACATGTCTACCTTTTTTACCTCTGTATTTGTATGCAAAGTAAAATAAAAATGAATTTGTAAGTAAAAATGTAAAAGTGATTAAGTACATGTTCGCATCCCATAATGTGTCTATCTTTTCCCCGTGAACTGATGCAGCAGGAGGCAAGGAACGATCTATCCAACGGTTAACTTGCCAAAAGAAAAAGGCGAAAAACAGAAACATAAACAACATCATGGCTTTTCCCATCATGTCATTATCATTATCATTCACAGTCCACTCCTTTGATTTTTTCAATCCACGGCTTAATTCTATCACCTTTAATAATTGATGACCCGCAATTATTAATAAAACGATGGCTAACAGTACTAAAAGATTCATTTTACTTATTTTTAAATTTTTACTTTATTTTTTCTACAATTTTAATCTTCCAATTATGTTGAATGGTGTAAACTCTCGTCCAAATAAGGGTGATTTTTAACCATCAACGGAGCCTTGGAAAGAGCGCGTGTTACCACAAAAATGAACAATCCTAAAAAGAAAGCAAAGCAACCAAACTCCATCCAACTTAACCCAGTCCATGCATGACCTACAGTTCCGGGCATTACAATCATAATCACATCTAAATAATGTCCAATGAAAATGATTGTACCAATAAACATTAAGAAGAAGAAATTACGTTTGCAATCACGACTCATTAACATAACCATAGGGAAAGCAAAGTTCACAAAAAATACTGTCCACATTAGGGCTTTGTATGATTCCCAACGTGTTTGGAAATAAATAACCTCTTCAGGAATATCTGAATACCAGATTAACATGAATTGAGAGAAGTATAAATATGTCCATAAAAATGAAATTGCAAACATCCATTTACCCATGTCATGGATTGTGCTTTCTGTTACAAATTCTAAATAACCTAACTTCTTTAACCAGATAATTAAAACAGTAATAGCTACAATTGCACTTATCCACATACCTGAGAAAATATACCAACCAAATAAGGTTGAGAACCAATGGGTATCAATGCTCATTACCCAATCCCATGATGAAGTAGACGATGTTACTGCAAACAATACCATGAACCAAGCAGACAACTTCACGTTCTTCCAGTGGTAGCTATTGTTAGTGTCGATTTCTAAAGCATCGGCAGCACGCGAGTTTTTAACCAATTTGTTGGTAAACCACCACCAGCCAATCATATATAAAATTGTACGTACCCACCAGAAAATTCCAAAGTACCCAATTTTAGCAGCAATCACTTCATCATAATTTGGGCTGTTAGGATCTGCAATTCCTTCAGTCATCCAATGATAAATATGATGAATGTGTAATTGACCAAGAATAAAGATTAATAACATAAAAGCAATACCCCAAGGTAAATAAGCTGTTACAGCTTCAATAACACGCTTAATAGTAGTTGCCCAGCCAGCCTCAGCTGCGTACTGCAATCCTAAAAAGAAAGCAGCAGCCAATGATAATGCCATAAAAAAGAAAGAACCGGCAAATACATTACTCCACGCTCTTGTATGCGCATGATAATGCAGTTCTTCATTTCCCTTATCCATCACAAACATTAAGATGATAGATAACAACCCAATCCCCATCAAAATAAAGGAAAACATTTTTGTTTTTGACGGAACTGTAAAGTTTAGTTTTTCAGTGTTCATAGTATTCTTAATTTCTTAATCCGTTATTATTTTTTTGCAGGTGCTATTTCTTTTTTTGCAGCTGTGCTATCAACTGCTACTTCCTTTGGTCCTTGAAGTTTTTGAACAAAATAAACCAGTTTCCAACGCTCCTCTTGAGTTAATTGACTGGCATGCGATCCCATTGAACCCTTACCATAAGTAATTGAATGGAATATTTTTCCTTCAGGAAGATTTTTCAAAGTTCCATTATATGCGGGTGGTGGTCCAGGCAATTTACCTCCAACTTTTCCATCTCCGCCACCAGTTGCACCATGGCAATGAATACAGAATTTACCGTAAATTACTTCGCCTTCTTTTTCATATTCTTCTCTAGACTTAAGCGTTAATGGGTTCTTTAAATTTAAACCCGCAGCTTCATAACCTTGAGGGGTATTTTCATATGCGTAAGGCACATAACCACGCGCAACCGTTCCTTTAACCGGTGTTTTTGCCGTTTGCGCAGTATCACCATCAACTGTGTGAGTAGAATAATACTCCAAAGACGGGGAACGATACATGTCTGGCATGAATTCCACACCTGGACTGTTTTCATCTTTTTTGGCACAAGATGTTAATCCGGCCATCAACATACCTGTCATGGCAGTAAACAAGGCGAATTTTATACTTTTATAATGTTTTTTCATTTTATAACTAATATCAATTAATGAGCTTCTTCTAGTGTATAAGCAGCAGGTACAATGTAAGAACCTTTGTGGTTTACTTCTTCAGCACCGTTTGATTTTAAAATCTCTTCAGCTTTTTTAGCTTGCTCATCTGTTAATTCTAATAAAATTAAAAATTTATCGTCAGTCGTGCGTGGATCAGGATTCTTAGCCTTAGCACCCGGTACCAACCAACAACGTAAAAAGTAGGTAAGTGCCATACCATGTGCAGCACAAAATACAGTACTTTCAAAAGTAATTGGAATGAAAGCAGGAACGTTTAAATAATAAGCCCAATTTGGTTTACCACCAATATCATTTGGCCAATCACTAATCATCATGTACCACATCATCAATGTTGCTAAAGATGTTCCGGTAATCCCGTAAATAAAAGCACAAATGGCAATTCTGGTTCTAGGTACGCCAATTACGCCATCAATTCCATGTATCGGCATTGGAGAGAATACATCCTTAATACGGATACCTGAAGCCCTTAATTTCTTGCAAGCTTCCAATAACGGTACCTCATCGTTAAATACACCGTGGATGATGTGTTTTGTTTTTGCTACTGCTGATCCCATTTTATATAATTTCTAATTACAATTATTTATTATTAGTATCTAGTGGTGTGCATGATGCGCTGCATCCTTTTTTTGCTGTTCACCACTCGATTTTAAGATTGTTTTTAATTCTGCCTGAGCAATTACAGGGAAATATCTAGAGAATAATAAGAACAATGTACCAAACATTCCAATTGTTCCTACAAATATTCCAATATCAATAAATGATGGCGTGTAAGTATTCCAGGTAGAAGGTAAATAAGTTCTACATAATGTAGGAACGATAATTACAAAACGTTCGAACCACATACCAATGTTAATTACAATTGAAATTACAAATGTAAACGTAATACTTGTTCTCCATTTTTTAACCCAGAATAACTGAGGCGAGAATACGTTACAAGTCATCATTGCCCAATAGCTCCAAGCTAAAGGGCCTGTTGCACGGTTTAAGAATGCGTATTGCTCCCACTCTACACCACTATACCAAGCAACGAATAACTCTGTTAAATAAGCAACACCTACAATTGAACCGGTAACAATAATTACAATGTTCATGTACTCGATATGCTTAATAGTCAAATAAGCCTCTAATTTGTAAATTTTACGAACTACTAACATCAATGTTAATACCATTGCAAATCCAGAGAATACCGCACCAGAAACGAAATATGGAGGGAAAATTGTTGTATGCCATCCCGGAACAACCGATGTAGCAAAGTCAAAAGATACAATAGAGTGTACAGAGAATACAAGTGGTGTTGATAAACCAGCTAAAACTAAAGATACTTCCTCGAAACGACTCCAGTGACGTGCACCTCCGCCCCAACCAAAAGAAAGTGTGCCATACATTTTCTTTTGCCATGGTTTAATTACGCGATCACGAATCATTCCAAAATCAGGAATTAATCCAATATACCAAAACACAATTGAAACTGTAGCGTATGTAGATACCGCAAATACGTCCCATAATAATGGTGAGTTAAAATTTGGCCATAAGCTACCAAACTGGTTCGGTAATGGGAATAACATGTAATCTAACCAAGGACGACCAGTGTGAAGCAATACGAAAATTGCAGCGCAACAAACTGCAAAAATTGTCATAGCTTCTGCAGAGCGGTTAATTGCCATGCGCCATTTTTGACGGAATAATAATAATACTGCGGAAATTAAGGTGCCGGCATGTCCAATACCAATCCACCATACGAAGTTGGTAATATCCCAAGCCCAATCAACACCGTTATTACTACCCCAAGCTCCAATACCAACGCCAATAGTATAAGCTAAACAACCTATTCCCCATAGGAAGCTTAATCCACACAAGGTAAGTAATGTGTACCAACCACGTGCTGCTTTACCTTCAATTGGCGCAATAATATCGTCGGTAATTTGGCGATAACTCTTATTGCCTAATATCAACGGTAACCTTATTTCTGATTCTGCGTGCATAGTTTCTAAATTATTTTATTCGTATTAATCTTATTATGAATGTTTTTCTTCTTTGTGACCTTCTTCACCATGTTCTTTTTTAGCAGGAGCAGTGTGATGTTCCTCATGAATCATTTTTTCTTCCTGATTACGAACTTTTGCCATATATGAAACTGTTGGCTTAACACCTACTTCTTCTAATAACAAATAATTGCGGTCATCATTTCTCCATTTTACAATTTCTGATTGATCATCATTTAAATCACCAAAAATAATTGCATTTGTTGGACAAGCCTGTTGACAAGCTGTTTTAATAGAACCATCTTTTAATGGTGCACCATTCTTTTTAGCTTCCAATTTTCCTGCTTGTAAACGTTGCTGACACATCGAGCATTTTTCCATTACACCACGGCTACGAACTACTACATCCGGATTTAAAACCATGCGTCCTAATTCTTGTTGTGCAGGGTTAAAATCGCCAAACATATCGTTAGTAATGTAATTGAACCAGTTAAAACGACGAACTTTGAAAGGGCAGTTGTTAGCGCAATAACGAGTTCCAATACAACGGTTATAGGTCATCATATTTAAACCTTCTGTGCTATGCGAAGTTGCCAATACCGGACAAACGTTTTCACAAGGCGCATGGTTACAATGTTGACACATTAAAGGTTGGAAAGTTACCTTAGGATTAGCTGAAGGATTTTCCATGTCAATGTACATCTGCTTAGTTTCCATTAAGCCGTGAGCATCAGCAGAGTATTTTGTAGTGTCAGAACTATAATAACGGTCAATTCTTAACCAGAACATGTCGCGAGTTTTACGCACTTCTTCTTTACCAACAACGTGAACGTTATTTTCAGAGGTACAAGCAACCACACATGCAGAACAACCAATACAAGTACTCATATCAATTGTTAAGCCCCACTTGTGACCTAATCTCTCGTGCGCTCCATATAAATCGATTTCACTAACATGTTTTTTACCACCACCATGTACAGGTAACATGGCTGATGGGTTCCAAGCTTCTTTATCTAAAGATTTGAACTCAGGTAAAGAAACTTCTCTTAATAAATATTCCTCACGACCCATAATTGTATGCTGAATTTGCGTTGCAGCAAATTCGTGTGTACCATCTGCTTTCGCAATAGTAACATTACCAATTACAGATTGAATAGTATCGTTTACCATTCCTAATAAAGGGAATGCATTTACACCAACTCCATTGGCTACTTTTAAAGTTTCAGCTGATCGTCCATAGCCAAGAGCTAATCCAATAGTACCTGGAGCTTGTCCAGGTTGAGGAAATACTGGTGCAGTAATTTTAGTTCCGTTTACAGTTACATCAATAACTGAACCTTCAATATCCTGACGCAACATTTCATTTAAGCCCATTGCCTTAACATCAATAGGACTCATTGTAAAGTAATTATCCCAAGTCACTTTTGAAATAGGATCCGGTAATTCCATCAACCATGGGTTGTTAGACTGGTTACCATTTCCTAATCCAATTTTTTCATAAACGATTAAATCAAATGCACCACCTTTAATAGCAGTTGCCATGGAGGCAGCCTTGTTATAATCAGGTGTAGGTAAAGTTTCAACCGGTGCTGCTACAACAGCTTTAGGCGTAGTTTCAGTCTTAACAACTGTGTCTCCAACCACCTCATTAATAATGTTGGCGATGCCGGCTAAAATCGGCTTACCTGTAGAATCTTTAGCCATGATTTCTGAAACCACCGGCACATCCTTATGCACATACGTTTTTACTACACCATCATGCAATGCGTTTGCCCAAAAAGTACCAAAATCAGAATAATTTCCTTGGTTAGGAAAAATACGGTTATTCCAAACACCTTGTAAATAGCTCAAGTAATCAGTTTTAACGCCACTCCATTTTAAAAGTGAATCTTGAAACTGACGAGTTCCTTCGTGACGAGGCGCAGCAAATATTGGATTGATTGTTGGTTGTTGCAATGAATAATGTCCTCGCTTAGGGTTAGCATCATTCCATGATTCTAACCAATGGCTATCCGGGCAAACTATATCTGCCATAATAGCTGTCTCATCTAATACACTTGCAAACGAAATTTTTGTACCAACTTTTTTGTATGCTTCGGCAAATTTAAGTGTTGATGGAGCAGTATATACAGGATTACAAGCGTAAGTTAGTAATACACTTACTTTACCAGCTGCCATTTCAGCAACTAAGTCTGCAAATTCTTTGTCGTTACCTTGTTTGAAATTAAAATGATTTTCTACATCAACAGTTTTACCATAATTATCCAGCATCTTATTAATGCCATTAACTAAAGTTTGAACACCTTCATCATTTAAACCTGAAACAACAATTGATTGCCCTTTATGCTTAACTAATTCATCAGCTGCTTTCTTAATTGCCTTAGTTGCTTCAGGGTTAGAAATTTTTCCGTCAGAACCGGCTTTTGCATTTCCGGTTGCACCGGCAACTTCATTAAATAAAGCAACAACTACAGCACCTAATTCACTTCCTTTAACCATATAGCGCTCATCAGCGTTGGCTCCAGTTAAAGATAAATTAGATTCGAAATGATAATGTTTGCTCATTTCGCTATTTTCTTTGGTAACTTTACGGCCTTTTGCAAATTGTTTTGCAAATTCAGCAGGGTTTAACCAATTTCCTAAAAAGTCGCAAGCAACACCTACAATTGTTTTAGCCTTACTGAAATCATAAGAAGAAACAACGGATTTACCCCAAACATTTTTATTGGCTATTGTTAAAGCATTGTATGAAATAGCATCATAAGTTACATGCTTAGCTGTAGGATATTTAGCTTTAAATTCAGCAATTACAGCTTTAGTTGAAGGAGAAATAATTGTAGAGGTTAACAAACGAATTTCGCCACTTGCTAATGCTTTAGCAGCAGCAGCGTCAACGTTTTTCCAACCATCATCTTGTCCCTTCAATACAGGGCCTCTTAAGCGAGCACCATCATATAATCCGAGTATCGAAGCCTGAACACGTGCTGTAGTACCACCATGAGTAACTTTAGAAGAATCATTCCCTTCAATTTTAATTGGACGTCCTTCACGAGTTTTTACTAAAATTGATGAATAATCATGACCATCATAAAAAGTTGAGGCATAAAAGTTTGCAACACCAGGTGTTACTTCTTCTGGCTTAACTAAGTATGGTATAGAACGATTAACAGGTGTTTCACAAGCTGCTAAAGCAACAGCTGCTGTACTAAAACCCATTACTTTTAAGAAATCACGACGTGAAGTACCTGATTTTTCAGACTCATCGCTGCTTAAAAATTCATCCATTGGAAGCGGTTGAGCAAACTCATTTTTTGCTTGCTCTTGAAACTCCGGACTATTGTGTAGTTCCGATAGTCCTTTCCAGTATTTTTTTGACATAGACATCAATTAATTTTTAATTTCTAATTCTTAACTTCTAATTTAACGGCATTAATAGTGACATTTAGCACATTCTAAACCACCAATCTTATCAACAGTAAATTTAACATCATACTGTCCTTTGTATTTTGCTTTTAAAGCCTTATGCAATCTATCGTAATAAGCATTACCCTCCATCGAAACTTCTGTTTTACGGTGACACTCAATACACCATTTCATTGTTAATGGCGTTTTTTGCTCAGCAACAGTCATTTCTTTTAAGTTTCCATGACAGGTTGCACACTCAACTTTTCCAACTACTACGTGTTGCGAGTGATTAAAGTATACGTGATCAGGTAAATTGTGTACTTTAATCCATTTGATTGGATTTGTTTCTTTGTTTTCGTATACCCCCGTTTTTGGATTGAACCCATTTGCAGCATAAATTTTTGCAATCTCAGTTTCACCATATTGAGGTCCCTTTTGAATTGACTTATGGCAATTCATACAAATATTAACCGATGGAATGCCGGCATGACGAGATTTTTCTACTGAACTGTGGCAATACTGACAAGCGATCTCGTTTTCACCAGCATGGAGTTTGTGAGAGAATTTTATTGGTTGTTCAGGCTTGTAACCTTTTTGAGTTTTCCAATCGTAATAAACGCCAATATTGTAACAAGCATTCCAACAAGATTTAACTCCTGCACCCACTAAAATAATTACTATAACACCAACTAATCTGGAATTTTTTGATGCCCAACGACGCGCTTCTTCACCAAAAGTAACTTCTTCTTGCTCGGCTTCACCTGCGGCACGATTTGCTGTGTTTTGAAGAGAAATTCTAACTGAACGGAAAGCACCAATTAAAATGGCTAGGATAACAATTACGCCTAAAATCAAATAAATTGGTTCGATGCTGCTTGGTTTTTCTTTGTTATCACCTGTAGAATCTGCACCACCGCCAACTGGCGTTTTAGCAGCACTGGCAGCAGGATCAGGTCCTTTTAAAAATGCCAAAATATCTGCCACTCCTTTTTCATCAATTTGACCTTCAAAAACGGTCATGGCAGCCTTACCAAAATCATTATAAATTTTGTTGGCATAAGGATCACCGCTTTTAATAACCTTTTCATTATTAATAATCCATTTGGTTAACCAAGCATCAGCTGGCTTTGGCACGCGGTCAAAAACACCTTTCAAGCCCGGACCCGTTAATTTTTGGTCGGTATGTGAAGCGTGACAAACCGCACAGTTTTGTTTGTAAATTTTAGCGCCATTGGCTGCATCTTGTGCATTAAGGGAATTTGTAAAAGCAAAAACCGTAAAAATTGCTGCTACCAAGGTTCTTACTGAATTACGCGATATGTATTTTTTCATAAAAATGTAGAAAATAACGTCTTTTTAATGGTTTAATGACAAAATAATGACATTAAACGGAGGCAAAATTAACAGAATATGGAAAATACCTACCTTAAAAATTAAATATTTTTCACACTTTATCTAATTTATATTCATTCTAAATAAGCTGTTTATAATGATTTCGTTTCGTCTTATTTTTTTTATGTTTTATCTAATATTATTTGCTTTTTTTTAATTGCCCAACTATATGTGAAACTTGCTGAATTAATTAATTAATTTATTGATTATTTGAACTCAAATAATCAATAATTGATTAAACTTGCTTTCAAAAATTTATTTTAGGTATTATTCCCATGAAGAAATGTTTGATTTTTATTCTATTGTTTTTGCTGACAAGTTATTTTTTTGGGCAAATCACTCAAACAGTTAAGGGAAAAATTACTGATAAGGTTACCGGAATAGGATTACCGGGTGCAATTGTTCAACTAAGATCAAAAACAACTCAACTTAACTGCGTTGCTGACAACAATGGCAATTATAAGTTACTGAATGTTCCTGTTGGTAGGCAATCTTTTATTTTTATATATACCGGCTATCAATCAATCCCTGTAAACGACATTATTGTAACCTCAGGAAAGGAAGTTTTGCTAAACATGGAGTTGGAAGAAAGCATTGTTTCAATTGATGAAATTGTTGTAAATGCCAGAAAGGATACAGACATAGTTAACACAATGAAGCAATCAAGCATGAAATTGTTTAGTATTGAGGAAACGGAAAGATACCCTGGTGGAAGGCAAGACCCCGCCAGAATGGCGAGCAATTTTGCCGGCATACAAGGAACTAATGATAGCCGAAATGACATTGTTATTAGGGGCAATAGTCCGGCTGGATTATTATGGCGCATGGAAGAAATTGATATTCCAAACCCAAATCACTTTGCTGTAGCCGGATCTGCAGGTGGGCCTCAAAGTATTATCAATAATAAATACCTAGCCAACTCAGAGTTTTATACCGGTGCATTTCCCTCTAATTATGGCAATGCTATTGGAGGTGTTTTCGATTTAAAATTAAGAAATGGTAATAATGAAAAGCATGAACGAACTTTTCAATTCGGTTTTTTAGGTACTGAACTAGCGCTGGAAGGCCCATTAAGTAGAAAAAGTGGGGCAACCTATTTACTAACTTATCGTTACTCCACGTTAAAACTATTTTCTGCCGTTAATTTCAATATTGGAACAAGTGCGGTTCCTGGTTATCAAGACTTTGGTATGCGTTTGAATTTTCCAACCAAAAAAGCAGGAGTATTTAGCTTTAACAGTATTGGTGGCTTAAGCGACATCAAAATTATTTTAAGTAAACAAACCAAACGACCAACTGAATTATACGGCGATTTGAATAAAGACCAGTACTTCTCCTCCAACATGGGTGTTGGTATTTTAAATCATACGTATGCGTTTAACTCACGAACCATAATGAAAACCAGTTTGGCTTATGGCGTTCAAACATTGGATGTTCAGCATTATTTAGTTTTAAGAAACAAAGACTTTTTACCAAAAGATACACTGCCAAAAATTTTGAATTATGATTTTTATGAAGGCAAATCTACATTAAGTTGGTATTTAAAAAGCAAACGCAATGCTAAAACCAGTTACAAAATAGGCTTCTTGTTAAACAGAATTGATGTAAAGTTTTATGACGATGTGAAGATTAATTCCGTTTTTGACACAATTGCAGCTGCAATTAATAACAAACCTTTTAAAAATAGAATTAATACAACAATTAATTTTTATTTAATTCAACCCTATTTAACTTTGGTACATAAATTCAATGAAAAATTAAGTTTTAACGGAGGAATTTTCTCACAATTCTTAACGTTAAACAATCGATATAATATTGAACCAAGAGCTTCCTTAAGATACCAATTGTCAAACAAGCAGGTATTAAGTTTAGCTTATGGCTTACACAGCCAAATGCAACAAACCTATTTATATTTTGCGGTACCAGATAGCATTGTAAGAAACAACACCTTATTGCCAAATGTTAATCGAGAGCTAAGCAATAAAAATTTAGATTTCACAAAAAGCCACCACGTTGTGCTTGGTTATGACTATTATTTGAGTACTTACTTTAAACTCAAAACAGAATTATATTATCAATACCTCTGGGATGTACCAGTGTATGAGGTAAAATCAAGTGTAAGTATGTTAAACAGAGGTGCAACGTTTAACCGATTTTTCCCAATTTATAGCATGAATAATAACGGCACAGGCTATAATTACGGTATTGAATTAACGCTTGAAAAACTTTATCATAACCATTTCTTTTATATGTTTAGCGGAAGCTTATTTGAAAGCAAGTACATAGGTAGTAATGGCTTAATCGCAAATACAGATTTTAATGGTAATTATATTTTTAATGTGCTTGGCGGATTGGAATACAATGTTGGTAAACAGAAGAAGAACAGCATCAGCTTTGGATTGAAAGCAACTTATGGAGGGGGAAGACGCTATTCGCCGGTTAATATTGCTGCAAGTAATGCAATCATGGATGTTGTTGCCCAAGATGATAAGGTTAACACTTTAAGGTTTGATCCATATAACAGAATTGATTTTAGATTGTCTTATAAAATAAACGGCAAAAAAGTTTCTACAGAAATTGCATTGGATTTAGTAAATATTCTAAATACTAAAAACGTTTTGGCTTTGAGCTATGCCCCAGATCCAGCCAACTTACAGGCAGATCCGTTAATTAAAAATTATCAACTTGGTTTTTTACCTTTGTTTTATGTTAAAGTTGATTTTTAAAATTTAATTGTCTGTAAAATTCCGAAACGATTATTCCAGTGGCTATAGCTGCATTTAATGATTCAGTGCCGTTTTGGGCAGCAGCCGGAATTGTTATCGGATTGTTTATAAATGACAAATTCTTTGATTGAATGCCATTAGCCTCGTTCCCAATAACAATTAAACCAGTTTCAAGTTTCTCAGTATAGATTGGTTTACCACTTAGTACTGCGCCATAAATTTTAGGAATAACTGCACGCCTTGTTAGCTCTGATAACTCAACATAATTACATTTAACTCTTATAAAAGCCCCCATTGTTGATTGTATGACTTTTGGGTTATAAAAATCGCACGAATTAGGGGAGGCAAATATTTGCGAAATACCATACCAATTGGCAAGACGAATTATTGTTCCAAAATTCCCAGGATCCCGAATATCATCTAAAAAAAGAGTAAAGTGTTTATTAAAATCTATTAAGGTTTGTTCATAATCAAAATAATGACAAACAGCTAAAACTTTATTAGGTGAAGTTTGTAAACTGATTCTTTTTAAATCAGAATCACTAACTAAGGTTATTTTAATTTTTTTGCTATTTATTAATTCTGTATTTGCATTTAGAAAATCTTTTTCAGCAAACACTTCGTTAATAACTTGAGGCACAGTATTCACAAGTTCAAGAACCGTTTTTATACCTTCGGCTATAAAAAGTTGATGTGTATCTCTGTACTTTTTTAGATGCAAACTTTGTATAAACCCGATTTGATTTTTACTAATCATATTAAAGACTAATTTAGTAAATTATTCCGTGTCAAAAATAAACCTAAATATTCTAAAATTATATTGCGCTTTATTTATTTTGATTCAAGTTTCCTGTAGTCCAACTAAAAAACTTAAACAGGGTGAGTATTTGGTGAACAAAAATAAAATTGAAAACGTTAAGGAAACTAAATTAAAATCTGAAGATATTGAAGCATTTGTGAGACAGAAACCAAATAGAAAATTCCTTGGTAAAATTCATTTTTATGTTTGGTGGTTTAATTTATTTGATGATGAAAAAATACAGCGCAAAAAAGAAGAACGAAATGCAAAATACGATAAAATAAATATTGAAAGAAGCAGAAAAACTGAAGAACTGAACATTAAAAGATTGGCTAAAGCCAAAAAGCCAAAAAGCCCTAAACTAAAAGATAAAGATAGCCCAACAACAGTTGAAAACATAAGAGGTATCGGTGAACCAGCTGTTGTTTTAGATTCAAGCTTAACTGAACAAACAAGACTTCAAATTCAGATGTATTTATTCAGCAAGGGCTTTTTTAATAATAAAGTTACGGACACTATTGAAGTAGATAAGAGAACCCGAAAGGCAACCGTTAAATATGTTATTAACTCAAAAAAACCATATAAAATAAATGCCATCACCTATACGATGTTAGATGAGAAATTAGGTCGACTAATTTTAAACGACACCTTAAATACGTTAATAAAACGAGGTGACAACTATGATAGCGAAATTCTGGCGACTGAAAGACAACGTATAAGTAATTTTTGTTTAAACAATGGCTATTACTCCTTTGATAATGCTTACATTTCATTTGACGTGGATTCAAATTTGGCAAAACAGAGTGTTAACATTAACGTTTTACTTAAAAAATTTTCAAAACCTTATAGTAACTCCAACGATTCGCTTGTACTTGTTAATCACACGCAATATAAAATTGATAACATTTACATCATAACAGAACAAATTATTGGCAAGGTTAGAGATGCTAATTTTAAAGACACTATTCGTGTTAAAAATAGAAGCTTAGTTTATTTATCTAATTCCAAATTACCTTATAGGAAAGTGTTGATAGCTAATTACGTTGACTTGTATAAAGGTCAACTTTTCAGAAAGGACACAGCTGAAATTACATACAGACAATTAATTGGTTTGGGAATTTTTAAAAACGTTTCTATACAATTTTTTAAAAGCAGCAATTATTCAAATAAATTAGATTGCTATATAATTTGTAATCCTTTAATTAAGCAATCGATTACCGCAGAAACTGAAGGCACCAACACTTCAGGCAATCTAGGCATTAATGGAGCTATCCTTTTTCAAAACAGAAATACTTTCAGGGGAGGTGAGCTTTTAGAGCTAAAATTACAAGCGGCAATTTCGGCTCAAAGCCAACTTAGTAATAATTCCTCACCTATTGTAAATTCTATAGATGATGTGTCAGATCTGAGAAAATTACAAGGTGCATTTAATACTGTTCAATTTGGTCCGGAGTTTGATTTTTCAGTACCAAGAGCATTTTTTCCATTTTCACTTTTGCCATTCAAAAAAGAAATGTCGCCGCGCACATTCTTAAAAACATCTTTAAATTACCAAGCCCGAAGCGAGTTTGCAAGAGTGATTAACACAGTTGATTATGGTTTTAGTTTTAAATCTAACAAAAATCAACTCCGTCACAACTTAATTCCACTTGAAATACTATTAGTTAGAGCTGCATTAAGTGATTCATTTAAAGTTAGCCTTAATCGTTTAAATGATGCTTTTTTGGTTAACTCGTTTCAAGATCATATCACAACATCCACAAAATACATTGTAGATTTCACTTCAAATGCTGACCCTAATAAAAGCACCAAACCGTCAATATATTTTAAAGTTGGCATCTCCAGTGCTGGTAATATTTTACGCTCTGTATTCACATACAATAATAGAGAGAAAGACACGCTTGATAGATATTTGATTTTCGGAATTCCATTTGCTCAGTTCTTAAAAGTTGATGCTGATTACAGACTTTATGTACCAATTCGTAAAAAAAGCAGAATTGTATATAGGTTGGCAGGAGGAATTGGAAAGCCACTAAAAAATCTCAGTGTGCTACCATATGAAGAAAGTTTTTTCTCTGGAGGTCCAAATAGCAATAGAGCGTGGAGGGCCAGAACTTTGGGTCCGGGAGGATACGACCCAAGTTCAAGTTCTGCAAGATTTGATAAAATTGGAGATATTTTATTAGAGGGTAATATGGAATATCGCTTTCACATTATTAATTCGTTTAACGGCGCTTTATTTGCCGACGCAGGTAATATTTGGCGATTAACAAAAACGGCAGATAAACCAAATGGCGAATTTAAAGTAGACGAGTTTTGGAAACAAATTGCGATTGGAGCAGGACTTGGGCTGAGGTGGGATTTAAACTTTTTTGTTTTAAGATTAGATTTAGCCACACCACTTAAAGATCCAAAATATCAGGAGGGTGACAGATGGACCCTTAATAAAAAACCATATAACAATATAGTTGCTAACTTTGGTATTGGTTATCCGTTTTAAGTTTATGAAAGTTGCAGGATTCACAATTATACGAAATGCTTTAAAGTACGATTACCCCGTTGTTGAGGCCATTACCTCTATTCTTCCAATTTGTGATGCTTTTTATGTTGGAGTTGGACAAAGTGAAGACGATACAAGAAAACTCATTGAAAAAATTAATTCGGATAAAATTAGAATACTAGATACTTTATGGGACGATACGCTAAGAGTTGGTGGATTAGTTTTATCAAATGAAACTAACAAAGTGTTTGATGCTATACCGGCTGAATATGATTGGTGTTTTTATATTCAAAGTGATGAATGTGTGCATGAACAAGACCTTGAAACAATTAAGAAATCAATGCTTGCTAATTTAAAAGTTAAAGAGGTGGATGGACTTTTGTTTGAGTATAAACACTTTTATGGGCATTATAAATACATTGGTATAGGCAGACGTTGGTATGCAAACGAAATACGTATTATTCGTAACAACAAAAAAATACGTTCATATAAAGATGCTCAAGGATTCAGATTTGAGAATAACCAAAAACTTAATGTCAAAAAAACAGGCGCCAGCATTTATCATTACGGTTGGGTAAAACCACCAAAAGCTCAACAAGCGAAACAAGAAAATTTCCATAAAATGTGGCATGACGATGCCTGGGTTAAAAACAACATCAAAGCCGCAGAGGAATTTGACTACAATAACATAGATTTACTTGAGGAATACAAAGGAACGCATCCAGCGGTGTTTAAAGAAAGGGTAACAAATGCCAATTGGAACTTCAACTACCAGCCTAGTTTAGTTAAAACCAATTTAAAATACAAATTGTTATTTTTTATTGAAAAGTTAACTGGTTGGCGAATTGGAGAGAATAAAAATTATAAACTATTAGATTAAAATTTTCGATTAGTCTCTCGCTCCACATCTCTCTTTTTAATATCCTCACGTTTATCAAATTGCTTTTTGCCACGCGCCAATGCAATTTCTAATTTGGCAAATCCCTTATCGTTGATAAATAACTTAATTGGGATGATAGTGAGACCACTGTCCTTTACTTTTTTATGTAATTTATTAATTTCAGTTTTGGTGAGTAATAATTTACGTTCGCGCAAAGGTGTGTGGTTGTAAAAAGAAGCTTCCGAATACTCGGTAATGTGCATGTTTTTTATAAATAATTCGTCATTCACAAAAAAGCAATAGCTGTCGGCCAGGCCGGCCTTACCTTCTCGAATAGACTTAATTTCTGTGCCTTTTAAAACAAGGCCGGCGGTTAAGCGCTCAATAAACTCGTAATCAAACTTGGCACGGCGGTTTTCTATATTAATTCTATTGCTTAATTTAGGCATTACGCAAAATTAACAAAAATGCAACAAGTCAACTTAGTTAAAGCAACATTAAATGATGTTTCGGAAATTACGGCATTAGCCAAAGTCATTTGGCATCAGCACTATCCGGATATTATTACTTTGGAACAAATTAATTACATGCTGGAAAAAATGTACAGTGCTAAAAGTTTGCAACAACAGTTAACGGAATTACAACATGTATTTTACTTTGTTAATTGGGACGGGCAAAATGTGGGTTTTATTTCAGTCAATAATACAACAGGAGAGGACTGGCATTTAAATAAATTTTATGTTTTACAACATATTGCTGCCAAAGGCATTGGAAGCAAAGCCTTTGATTTACTTTTAGCAGCGCTAAAGCCGGAAAAAATGACCTTAACCGTCAACAGAAAAAATTACAAATCCATTAATTTTTATTTTAAAAATGGATTCAAAATTGCGGAGGTAAAAGACTTTGATATTGGCAACGGGTATTTAATGGAAGATTTTGTGATGACAAGAAGTGACAACTAATTAAATCAACGCTGGTCGTTGTTTAATTTCATGATAGCAAATACAGTGCTTGGCATAGTAATGCAGCACCATGCTCTTACGAGTTTTATTTTTATTGGTGTGTGGCTCTCCGCCATGCATTAGGTTGGCATGCCAAATTAATACATCGCCTTTTTTTGCTTTAAATATTTTCTTTTGTATCTGTTGCTCTTTTATCTTTTCTGCTAACATGGCCTCATACGCTGTGTAGCTTTTATCGCCAATCATCCAGCTATTGCCAACATTATCATAATCAGGGTTCAGATAGTAAGGGAGTTGATGACTTCCGGGATAATAATGCAAAGGGCCATTATCTTCCGCAATATCCTCTAAAGCAATCCAAACGCCTAATAAACCGCCAAGCGGAAAAGTAGTCATGTGCACACTATCACTATGTGTGTGCTGCTCGCTACCGGTAATAAAATTAATACTCTGAAATAAAACGGCATCGTCTTTTAAAAGTGAATTTAATAACTCGCATAATTTTTTATCTTCACCTAATTCACGTAAAATAACAGACTGATTAATGACAAACATTAACTTGTTCCGTTGCACAAACTTAATTTTTCCATTTTGTAAAAGTTTGTCAATCTCTGTATTAACCGCGTCTATTTTTTTTTCAGAAAAGTAGTGTGGCAAAATAATGTATCCTTGCTTGTCATAATCCATCAAATGCTGCTGTAATTCATCGGAAGCCGATTTATAAAGAGCTGTTTGCTTTATATCTGTGATTTGATAATTAGCCGGCTTTAAAACTGAAGAATCGAGTCCTTTAAAATCAACACTGCTCACCGGAGAATAATATTTTTTACTTAGTCCTAACTTTTCATAATGCGCCACATTGTGCATTAATTTTTTCTTGTGAAAAAAATTATAAATCAGGTAAACTATTTTAAGTCTTAAAATGAATTCCATAAAAAACAAAACCGTTTAAAATTAATAAATCTTAAACGGTTTTAATGCATTAAATTAGTTTAGAATCTGCTCTTTCCAAAACTTTTCTTTTTTTCGCCACCAAAGCTTTTGCCTTCTTTACTACCGCCAAAACTTTTTTCTCTGCTGCCGCCAAAACTACTTTTTTCGCCATCTCTGCGCTTACGTCCGAAATCTCGTTTTTCACCACTTCCTTCTTTACTAAAACCGCGTTTTTCACCGTTTCTAAAACTACCTTTGTAGCCGCCACCGCCAAAACTTTTACCGCCACCACGTCTTTCACCACCGCCGCCGCCTTCTTTCATTTTACGGTTGCTCACTTCTAAACTTATTTTGCGGTTATTAAATTCTAAATCTTGTGCGTTCAGGTTTAAAAAATTATCAACAAACTTACTTTCTGTTTCAAAAAACGAGAAACTGCTTTTTACATCTACATTAAAAACCATGCGTGGATGTAATTTAGCGGCATCACTTAAAAAGTCTTTTAAACTATTGTGATTAAAACCATCCATGTTACCCATGTTTACGAAAAAGCGTGTTGTTCTGTGTTTACCAAATGCACCGTCAACTGCACCTTTTTCAATGTTTAAATCAGGGGCGTTTTGATAGTATTCATGAAAACGGTTAAACTCTTCACTGATAAAACGTTTAATTAATTCTTCTTTACTTAAATCTTTTAATTCGTCATAAATTTTTGGCAAAAAGCTTTCTATTTCTTCGTCTTTAACTTCAACGTTATGAATTTTGTGCACTAAATTCAACAATTGTTTTTCGCATACATCCGAACCGTTAGGAACCGGCTTACGGGTAAATTGCTTTTTTATAATGCGTTCAATATCTTTTATTTTACCTTGATCTTTAGGTGTAATAATGGCTACCGCTATACCACTTTTTCCGGCGCGAGCCGTTCTACCGGTACGGTGCGTATAATTTTCCACATCTTCAGGTAAATTATAATTAATTACATGCGTTACATCATTCACATCTATACCTCTGGCTGCAACATCTGTAGCAACTAACATTTGTAATGTGCGGCTGCGGAAACGTTTCATTACAAAATCACGCTGACTTTGCGATAAATCACCATGCAATGCATCAGCGCTGTATCCGTCTTTAATTAAGCCGTCAGCAACTTCCTGTGTTTCTGCTTTTGTTCTGCAAAATATAATTCCAAAGATATCAGGATAATAATCGGCAATGCGTTTTAGTGCCAAATAGCGATCTCTGCCCTGTACTAAATAATAAATGTGTTCTAAATTATCTGCTCCTTCATTTTTCTTTCCGGTAGTTAATTCAACCGGTTTACTCATGTAATTGCGGGCAATGCGCTCAACCTCTTTGGGCATAGTAGCGCTGAACAACCAGGTATTTTTTTGATCAGGAGTTTCGCTTAAAATGGTATCCAAATCTTCTTTGAAGCCCATGTTCAACATTTCATCAGCTTCATCTAACACAACTATTTTAACTGTATTTAAATTAATTGCTCTACGTTCAATCATATCTATTAAACGTCCAGGCGTAGCAACTACAACCTGCACCCCACGTTTTATGTCTTTAATTTGATTGTCAATGCGGGCACCACCATATATGGCTGTAACACCAAAACCAGACATGTATTTACTGTAATTTTTGATATCGTTGGTGATTTGAACGCACAACTCGCGTGTTGGTGCTAAAATCAATGCTTGTACAGATTTGTCGTTAGCGTTAATTAAATTAAGTAAAGGTAACCCAAAGCCTGCTGTTTTGCCTGTACCTGTTTGGGCCAAAGCCACTAAATCGGTTGCTTGCTTGCTTAATAATGGAATGGTTTGTTGTTGAATTGGTGTTGGATTTACAAAACCCAATTCAGTAACAGCCTTTAATAGGTCGCTGTTAAGACCGATTTCTTGAAAAGTCATTTTTAAAATTTTAAATTATACATTAAAGCTAAAAACCTTGCTTTAATGCTATGTGCCGACAAAAATTGGCGAGGTCTTTACTTATTTCGGGTGCAAAGATACATAATTAATTTGATAAATTGTTATTAATTTGTTAATAATGTAAATAATAGCTTATTTTTTTACATTTGTAGTTCGTTTTATGAAGAACTATTATGCAATTATAATGGCTGGAGGGATTGGCTCGCGTTTTTGGCCAATGAGTACGAGCAAACATCCTAAACAATTTTTGGATATACTTGGTAGCGGGCAAACCTTGATTCAACAAACGTATCATCGAATGTTGAATTTCTGCTTGAATGAAAATATATATGTAGTAACCAGCAGTGAATATGAAGATCTAGTTGCCAAACAACTGCCTCAATTACCAAAACAAAACATTTTAAGCGAACCTGCACGTAAAAACACCGCACCTTGTGTTGCGTATGCAAGTTACAAAATCCATCAACTTAATCCACAAGCAATAACAATTGTAGCCCCCAGCGATCATTTAATTAAAAAAGAAGATACCTTTTCAAAAGCAGTAAAAAGTTGTTTTCAAAAAGCTGAAAAAGAAAATTGTTTAATTACGCTTGGCATTAAGCCAACCCGTCCGGATACCGGTTATGGTTATATTCAATTTAAGGATAGTGACACGAGCGAAAAAGATAATCGAATGTTTAAGGTAAAAACATTTACAGAAAAACCTGACCATGAAATGGCTAAATTTTTTATTGAAAGCGGTGACTTTTTATGGAACTCAGGTATTTTTATCTGGAGTACAAAAAGCATCATCGCAGCTATTGAAAAACATGATGCAGAACTTGCCAATGTTTTTAAGGAAGGTATTGATGTTTATAATACAGCTGAAGAAAGAGCATTTGTGTCAAAAGCATATATCACTTGCAAAAATATTAGTATAGATTACAGTGTAATGGAAAAAGCAACAAACGTTTACGTTCGTTCAAGTATAATTGGCTGGAGTGATTTGGGCACATGGGGAAGTTTGTATACCCATATAGGAAAAGATAAAAAAAATAATGCGATAGTTGGTAAAAACGTAATTAACTACGATTCAAAAAATTGCATAGTTCATGTACCTAAAGATAAATTAGTGGTTATTCAGGGATTAGAAGATTATATTGTTGTAGAAAGTGATAACACTTTAATGATTTGTAAAAAACAAGATGAACAGCAGATCAGAAACTTTGTTAATGATGTAAAAGTTTTAAAAGGAGATAAATTTGTTTAGGAAAAACTTAACAGTACTTAACAAACTGTAAAATAAATTGGCACAACTATTGAACCTGTTTTATAAAATTTAAAAATGAAAAATGAAAAATTTAATTCTAACTCTTCTTCTACTTATTTCCTTTACAAGCTACTCACAAAATTTTTATAATATAGTTGTGTTTAGCGATGATGGCGAAAAATTTATATTGTTTATTAATGGTGTTCAGCAAAACAATGAACCGCAATCTAATGTTCAAGCCACTAATTTAACATCACAAGCAAGTAGTTTAAGATTAGAATTTACCAACTTAGCTTATCCGGTATTAAAACAAAATTTATATGCCGAACCGGGTTATGAGCACACAATGCGTGTGAAAAAAACAAAAAAGAAAGCTATAAAACTACAGTATTTTGGCAAAACTCCATTAAGTAATACAAGTATGGGGCAACAGATAAACCATGGTGAATTTAACGTAGCAGAAGAATCAACCCAAACTCAAACTAATTCAGGAACGCCATCAAACAACCAAACACCATCTAATGAAAATTCAGTAAATGTCATTGATATCAACACCGGCGATAATTCAGCAGTAGTTAATATTATCTTGCCTGAAAATTCAAATCCAAAATACCCAAACCAAAACACTACGATGCCGGTTGACAATGTCTCGGTAACGAATTCATCCAACTGTTTAACACCAATGAACGTGGCTTCATTTGAATCTTTCAAAAAATTAGTTCAGGAAAAACCATTTTCCGAAACTAAACTGAGCACGGCAAAAGCAGGTACTAAAAATGCCTGTTTAACAAGTGAACAAATTAAAAGTATTTGTGATTTATTTATGATTGATAATGATAAATTAGAATATGCCAAGTTTGCTTATACATACTGCTTTAACAAAGCAAACTATGTATCAGTTAGTAAATCATTTAAATTTACCAACACAACAAAGGAGTTTAATAATTTTCTTGAAAATCAAAATTAACTATTAATAACCTTAACCAGAATGGTTCTGGTTTCAATTGTATCCGTGTATTTTCGTTTTATAAAATACAGTGTATCTGTTCCGAGTGCTTTAGTTTTATAATTGAAATCAATCCCTTTATCATTTCCATGCCAAACTTGATTTAATTCTTCAACATGATGTAAACTTTTAGTACCCTGACTCCATGTATAACCGTCTTGATGATTTTCAGGTAAATTAACTCTGAATTTTTCATCAATTTTAACTTCGTTAATTTCTGGCGCAACTTTTTGGACATTATGGTAGTTGCAAGACTCTAACAAACTTAAACTTGCAGCAGAAACTAGAAGTATCCTATATAAATGTTGATAATTTAAACGAATCATTATAAAATAAACTTAAATGGTTAAATAAATTTTTCTCACGTACCACTCTAATCCGAATAAGAGCAATGCAATAGCGAACAACCATTTTAATTCAATTAGTGGGTCAGTAGAATTTTGAGAATATGTTATCGGTTTAATAGTTTCATTACTTTCAATAGCATTTTTTAACTCCGCTAATTGCTTTTGATAAACGAACCTTCCGTTTGTGGAAATTGAAAGTTGATTTAACATTTGATGATTAGCAACTGTATTAATTTTTTCTGATTCTAAGGCCCTAACTGTAACAAGTCCGGTTTTCTTGAATAATTCATTTCCTACTTTTGTTTGGGCAACATATTTATATTCTCCAGGGGCAAACTGTCCCGCATTAAGCAGGTAGGCGTTATCTGTTTTACTAAATGTAAATTGAAAATTTTTATTGTCAGAAGACGTTATTGTAAGCTGAACATCTCCTTCATTAACTAACTCATAACTTTTATTGTAGACCTCAGCGTTAAATTCAATAGCCTCATTCTCATTAACTAATTTAGGAGCATTTAGTCTAAAATAACTCTTATCACTTTTAACAGCTAAATATTGAATTGATTTTGATATGAGCTCATTAAACAATGTGTGACTTTGATGCTCAGCATAATCACGTAATTTCCATCGCCACAAACCATCCCCGGTAAAATACGCGGTTTTAAGGCCATTAGTTTCTTTAAAATAATACAATGGATTTTGCGTTTCTACTGATCCTATTTTTTGATAAAGAAGAACCTGTTCGTTGCCAGCCGCGGCATAGTTACCAAAAGGCGCGTTAACTGCGGGTAATTCGGCAATAAACTTTTTTAAATCATCACTAATTGAAAATAAATTGAAAGATCGGTCGATGATAGGAATTACTTCATTTGTCCGATTATTATTCAACTTATCGCTAGTTGCTATTTTAAAAATTGGTATCATGTTATCGGTAATCTGTTTCATCAAAATAGAGTTTGATCCTTCAGTACCTCCGTGCAAAACAATCGCCGAATATGACTTTAAATTAGATTTTTGTTCATTCATCAAACAAAAATCGACTTCATAAGTACCCAAACCGTCGAGAGCCTCCTTAACTGCTGCAACATCCGGATGGGGTGCGTTAGCAACAATTAACACTTTTTCTTTGTTATCTATAACATCAATTAAAAAAGTAGCAAAGTTATTTAACTTGTTTTTTTCTTCAGGTAAAACAGAAACTGAAACACTATATTTTTGCAAACCAGTTGAATTAGCATTAGCCGTAAACGATAAAACTGAAGCGTAATTTTGTTGATTAATCTTTAAATTTTTTACCGAAACTGGTTGACCACCTTTATTTAACGAAACTAGAATTTCTTTTCCGATAAATTTTTTAGCCGCGATTGAAACATCAACTGGGAAAATATTCCCTAAATAGGCAATAGAATTATGATTTACTTTTTGAATGGAGATATCCGGGGTCTGAGTTGTGTCGCCTACTGCTACTGTATAAATTGGGTGATCAATGTTCTTAGTTTTATAAGTTGGATTGATGCCGGCATTATAAATTCCATCGCTAACTATTACTAATGCACCAATACTCAAATTAGCATAATTGTTATCTATGGTTGAAAAAAGTTCATCAAAATTACTCTCATTTTCATTAAAGTTTAATTCCGTTAGAACGTTTTGCATTAACTTTGATTTTTGTCCAAATTTGATGAACTTCAAATCATAGTTTCCTTTTAATTCTTCACCTAAAGCAGCTAAATCTTTTGCTAACTTGGTATTAACTTCAACACTATCATAGGCGCTTCTCATGCTCTCTGAATTATCGATGGCCACTATGATCACTGGTTTTTGTGTTTCTTTTGAAAGTGTTTTGATAAATAAATTAAGTGTCAGATAACAAATTAATAAAACAAACAAAAATCTGATTAAAAAAAGAACATAAACTAATCTTTTGGAAATATTTGAATTAGATCGATGTTTAAAATACGTAATTGCTGCGCAAGACGCTGCAAATAAAAAAGAAAGTATATGCCAATAAAACGGCGAGTTATTTAGAAAAGTCTTCATTAATTAGCACGCAACTAAATTACTACAAAAAGAAGACGACCAAAAAAAAATAAGAAACAGGAAGGTTAAATTAGGTTAACATGCCCCCACAAACATTAATGCATTGCCCGGTAATGTAAGCACTCATCTCACTTGCCAAAAATAAAGTCAAATTAGCGACATCTACTGCTGTTCCACCTCTTTTAAGAGGTATAGAGTCGCGCCATTGTTGAACTACTTTTTCATCCAAAGCCGCTGTCATCTCTGTTTCAATAAAGCCCGGTGCAATAGCATTGCAACGAATATTTCTCGAACCCAATTCCAATGCTACTGACTTTGTAAATCCAATAATCCCTGCCTTACTAGCAGCGTAATTAGATTGACCTGCATTACCTTTTACACCAACAACAGAACTCATATTAATTATGCTACCTCTCTTTGCTTTAAGCATCGGACGTTGAACAGCCTTTGTTAGATTAAACACAGACTTTAAATTCGCATTCATAACATCATCCCACTGCTGTTCGCTCATGCGCATTAATAAAGTATCACGGGTAATGCCGGCATTATTAACCAAAACATCAATTGTCCCGAACTCGGTCACTACATCATTTACAAGGGCATCAGCCGCAGCGAAATTAGCTGCATCGCTTTTATAACCCTTTGCTTTAATGCCATAAGAAGCCAATTCCGATTCAAGCTGTTTAGCTTTTTCATCGCTACTTAAGTAAGTGAAGGCAATGTTTGAGCCTTGTTTAGCAAATAATTCAGCTATCCCTTTTCCTATGCCTCTGGATGCTCCTGTTATCAATGTGACTTTATTTTCGAGTAATTTCATATTATGGTAAATTGTTAGTTAGTTCGTCATTTTATTTGTTAAATTTCAAAAGTAAGGCATATTATTCTAAAAATTAAATGTTAAAATTTAACATTTATTAATTTATGGCATGATATTTGAATTTAGTTGTTAAAATTTATACGATTTTAACTTAATACACGAAAAACATGAAAAAAACAACCACAAATCTGTTTTTATTCCTTTGCTTCTTCACAATCAGCTATGCGTACAAGGCTCAAAGTGAAGATGTTAGAATCAAAACGAATTATTTTTTTGCTACCGATTCCATTGATGGATTCGATGAAGTATCGGCAAAAGCCATAGCTCTTGAAAATAAACTTTTTGGTCAAGAATTTAAGTACTTTATGTACGAACAAAAAAGGTTATTTGTAAAAGAAAAATTTAATTTACGTACTACATATCCTGATTATCATCCTGTTGCACCTTTTTCCAGCAGACTTAACAGCGCTTTACCTAGTAGTGGAGCTTGTAATAATGATGATTTTGAGGATCAAACAGGCTTAGCCGGACCTAATATAGGTGGACCGGTTGCCGGTTGGACTCTATTTGGCGGAGTAGGTTCTGTTGCAGCCAATTTTTGTACCCCATCAGCCTTAGCTGCAACTGCAAATTACACTGTTTTCAATGCACCGATTATTGACCCAATTATGACTGCTCCAAACAATACAGTGTTTTCATACTTTTCTGCTACATCGTTAACTCAACCTGCAGGAAGTAGTTTCATTCGTCTTAACAATCAGTCCGCTGGTGCTAAGGTAGTTCGACTATCAAAAACATATAATGTTTCTCCAAGTAACGCCATCTTCAGATACGCTTACAGAGCTGTACTTTGTAACCCAAACCACTCTTGTTGCCAACAGCCAGGTTTCAAAATCCGCGTAACCGTTACAAATACTGTATCAGGAACCTCAACGGTGTTAGCATGTCCAAATATTACAGTTGCTGCCGGTAATGCTTGTGGTCCTTCAGCTGGTGGATTTGTAACTGGTAATATTTTAACTGGTTCCCCTTCTTCTTTCAATCCTGCTTGGGTTCCGGGAGCGATTGACCTATCTCCTTATCTTGGTAATAATGTAACCTTAGACGTTTTTGCTATCGACTGTGCGCCTTCAGCTCATGCGGGGTATGTATACTTTGACGCTTTATGTCAACCAATGACCGTTGTTGGTAATGGTAATTTATTCCCGGCGGGAACAAACAGTATTTTAATCCCTACTTGTGGTGCTGCAGGTGCAACTATTACAGCTCCTCCGGGCTTAGGCCCTTATACTTGGACCTCTAGTGCTATTACCATCCCTCCCGGATTTGCGACTCCAACCTTCACAAATACAACGCTTGTAACTTCACAAAACGGAACTGTTGATTTAATAATGAATCCTCCTGGTGCTTGCGCACCTATTGTAAAAACATTATCTGTAATCAATACACAAGCACCTCAAGCACTTATAACTGTAAGTAATATTTCCTGTCCTCCTGGACCAACGATTGCCTGTGTGAGTTTAACTACCGCAGGTTCCGCATCTGTTGCACCAACTATTGTTTGGACTCCAACACCGGGTTCATTATCCAGCAACTCTTTACAAGCTTGTGGTTTTACTCCAACTGTTGGTAACGTAACCGTTTATGATACGTTTAGTTGTTCTATTACCCAATCATTTACAATTACACCAGCTCCACCAATTCCAAGTTTTACTTTACAAAATTCAACGGGTAGTTTCAGCGTAACCTGTTTAAATCCGGTTATTAATATGAGTGTTTTAACCACCTATACACCGCCTGCTAATTTCTTCTGGTTTAGTT
>JADBXZ010000079.1 GCA_020403265.1 Bacteroidota bacterium | reverse complement strand
AAGTGTAAATTCTGCTGTCGGTTGTTTTTTACACCCTAGAAGAATCACTAATGTCGATACAATTAAAATAATATTTTTCATGTCTTTACTTGCTGTTTTGTCTGTCGTCAGCCTTACGCATAACTGCTTATAGTCGCTATGTTTTGGCGGGTATCCTACACAATTGTGGGGGATTGGCGCTACAATTTGGCGCGTTAAAAAAAATCGCACCATCTAAAACCCTATTACGTTTTCCTTCATACAACGGCATCCGCTTTGCTTTTTGTAATATGTTTTCTTGATTAAACATCGCTTTATTCAAATTTACTCCTTTTTTATAAAGTATCAAAAGGACTTACAATTTTTTGTAAACTACTCCGACTCACGTGGGTGTATATCTCCGTGGTTCGAGAACTCTTATGCCCCAACAATTCCTGTATATAACGCAAATCAGTACCCCCTTCCAATAAATGCGTTGCATAACTGTGACGCAAACAATGTAATGTATAAGGTTTATTAATGTTGGCTAAACGCAAGGCCTGTTTTAAAACCTGCTGTAAACTCCGCGCATCATAAGGCTCACCGGTAACCTGCCCCTCAAACAACCAACGTTTGGGTTTATAAACCTGGTAATAATCTCGTAACATCGTAATGGTTTTTTCACTCAATGGAACCAAACGGTCTTTATGGCCCTTGGCTTGTATAATGTTTAAAAAGTGCCTCTTACTGTCAACATCTTTTAGCATTAAATTTAATAGTTCGCCACATCGTAAACCACAACTGTAAATCAAACTTAACATGGTTTTGTGTTTCAAATTATGCTTGGCAGTTAAAATCAACTTCACTTCTTCCTTACTCATCACTTTCGGCAAACGCTGTTCTTTCTTCGGTCGATGAATTTTTTCAGTTACCATTTTTTTATCCTCAACCGTCGAAAAAAATAATTTAATCGCCCCCGAAATTTGATTCTGATATGATACCGATAATTTGTTTTTTATTACGTACGAATGGTTAAAATTAATCACATGTGTATTTGTTAATTCTTCAATGGGCACATCAGCGTAATAATTTAAAAAAACAGTAATAGCACCAACATAAGTATGAATCGTTTGCTCGCTGTAACGCCTGCTTAACATCCATTTTTTAAACAACTCTACTTTGTAAATTTGCCCATGCCGGTGCTTAAACCCGCCAGCATCTGCTACAGGCTTCGTTAATAACGTTTCAACACATTTTATAGGCTCATTAAAAGTAATCGGCTGTGCTTCATCCTCAATCAAATGCTTAAAACAGGCACGCAATTCAGGTGTATCCGGCAAATGCCAGGCCCGCAACGTTGCACTCCATTTTCGGCCTGTAAGCCCAATTATTTGTTGTTCTGTTGCCGAATTTTTTTCGCAAAAAATCGCAATCCTGTTTTCGCCTTTATGATTAACTAATTTAGCTTCCATATTAAGCGAAAATAGAATGATTTATAGCAGTGTGTTGCTATGTTTTGTAGATATTTTGCGCCAGGGATGTGTCCGCCGCGGCGGAGGTTTAGCTCTTTTTTATGCAGCGCAGCGGAATAAAAAAAGCCGTAATGAAATGGAGCCCGTAACAGCCCGGCTGCCCCAAAGGCAGGGCGCCCAAACTTAATTTTATTTAAAGCTTCGCCACTTCAGTCACAGTAAAGCGCTGGGTTTTTCGTTATATAAATATAAAAATAATTTTAATTTTGTCAAATGAAATTTAAAAAAATAGCAGGTGTATTTGTAATTTTATTTGCCTTATCTGTTAAAGCGCAAACCATTTTTTACGAAGGCTTTGAAGGGCCTTTAAGCAATTGGTACAATCAAGGAACGTTGATTGGCTTTGATAACAACATTACACCATACGCAGGCGCCGGCATGCTGAAGTTCTCTAACAACCAAACCGCCGAAACACCAACTTTTACACTTCCAACTGGGGCTAAATACATTTCGTTTTATCGTACCTCGCCCGTTCAATCGGTATTTAATTATCAACTACAGGTAAGCTTATTACAAAACGGATCTCCGGCATTTACAATTGGTAATTTTTTTACAGCAACCGGATGGAATAATGTTATGTTGGCTATCCCTTCAAACTATTCGGGGGCAGATTTCTCTCTTCAATTTAAAGTTCCTAATTATTCCGGTTCGCCAAGCTTTAATTTTTATGTTGATGAAATACAACTTTCATCTGGTACAGTAGATATCAAATCAAACACGGCCGCCACTTTTAATTACATTAGCAAGAGGCTAATTGACGGTTCAACACAATTACAATTTTACAATACAACTTTCCCGCTTAACATCACTTTAATTGATGTTTGTGGCAAATTGATTTTCAAAAAGGAGTTAGATGGTGTATCCAACGAGCTTAATATTTCTTCAGAACATAAAGGATTGTATTACCTCACATTAAGCTCTAAACAAAATCAACAAACAATAAAATTGGTGTTGTAATTTATTTTAAAAAAAGCTCAATGGCTTCTTGTAAAGCGCTCACGCCTTCAGCCGCTTTACTTTTTATATGCTTTAAATTATTAACGTAGTCTAAATTAAAAGTACCGGGATCTACTAAAACTTTAGGGGTATACGCACTAACAGTGGTTAACAAATTAGCTGCAGGATAAACATTTAATGAAGTTCCAATCACAATAAATAAATCGGCGTACTCCGTTAATTCATATGCCTTTTCCATTTCAGGCACTTCTTCACCAAACCAAACAATGTGCGGCCTCAACTGAGAGTTTAGTTCGCATTTATCACCAAGCTCTATGGTATCTTTTTTAAGGGTGTAAACTAAATTTGGATTAACCGTACTGCGCGCTTTAATAAGCTCGCCATGTAAATGTAAAACATGTTTACTTCCGGCTCTTTCATGAAGGTTGTCTACATTCTGAGTAATCACTTTAACCTCATGTTTTTTATCAAGGTCGGCAATAAATAAATGCATGGCATTGGGTTCTACCTGCTTAAGTTGCTTACGCCGCTCGTTGTAAAATTTAAGTACCAGCTCTTTGTTTCTTTGCCATGCTTCCGGTGTGGCTACATCTTCTATGCGGTGGTTTTCCCATAAACCATCCGCATCTCTAAATGTTTTAATACCACTATCCGCACTAATACCGGCACCCGTAAATACAACTATTTTTTTTGAACGCATTAGTTTTTTGTAATCACAATGTCATATTTTTTACACAAACTGTCTAATCCGCTTCGCCATTCTTTAATTAAGAATTTGCCTTTTTCCAAACAACCATTGGCTTCAGCAATAATGGCAGTGTCTTGTTTTTCCAGGGCAGTTTGAATTAGACCAAAACCTTTTAATTGCAGGCTAGCACCTTCTAAATACTTTTTGTGCAAGGTAATTAATTCAGGCTCTTTTAATTCGGATTCATATTTTTTTAACTCGGCACAAAATGCCGAATAGTTTGGCATCACAGAGGCTTGTAACTCTAAGTACATAATAGAGTCGTTTTTATAATTGGCACCGCTCACTGCATCATAAGCTCTTATCGCTTTGGTTTCCCAGCCCGAAGCCACCGTAATTTTATTATTAATATAATCTAAAAGCTCTGTTTTAGTTGGGTTGGAACAACCGAAACAACAGAACATTAAAAGCGGTAAAAGTAGTTTCTTCATTCTATTTAAGCGTTTTTATCAGTTGCATCAAATTAAAAGCATTCTATAGCTCTCTTCATCATCAGCTTTTTGTTTGAGTTAACCTACCAAATATACATATTTCTTTTTAGTTAATTCAACGTAACAAAAACTCAAAAACCAGTATAATTTCAAATTTAAAAAGTACTACCGAATCCTTTGCAACACCACCACGTTTTCTACATGGGCCGTTTGCGGAAACATATCTACAGGTTGGGTTTTTATAATTTTATAGTGCCCGCGCATAAGGTCTAAATCTCTGGCTTGTGTACTTGGGTTACAACTCACATACACTATTTTTTCAGGATTGGTTTTTAACAACACGTCAATAACTTCAGGCGCCATTCCGGCCCTGGGTGGGTCGGTAATTACCACATCCGGCACCCCGTTTTGTTGAATAAAGTCTTCGGTCAACACATGTTTCATATCACCTGCATAAAATACCGTGTTTGTAATGTTGTTGAGTTCAGAATTTAATTTGGCATCAACAATGGCGTCTTCAACATACTCTACGCCAACCACTTTTTTACAATGCTTGGCAACAAAGTTGGCAATGGTACCTGTACCTGTATATAAATCATAAACCACTTCGCTACCGGTGAGTCCTGCATAATCTCTTGTAATTTTATAAAGTTCGTAGGCTTGTTCGGAGTTGGTTTGATAAAATGATTTTGGACTAATCCTGAATTTAAGCCCCTCCATTTCTTCCGTTATATAAGGTGTTCCGTAATAAGTGTGAAGCGTTAGGTCAGTTAACGTATCGTTACCTTTTGGGTTATGTACATATTGTAAACTTGTAATAGTTGGGAAAGTAGTTTTAAGGTATTCCAACAAATCCATCAATTCTTTTTCTAAATACTCAAACACACTCAACACCACCATTGTTTCGCCGGTACTGGTACTTCGAATCATGAGTGTCCGCAAAAAATTTTGTTTATCGCGTATCTGAAAAAAACTTAAATTATGCTTTAGCGCATAAGCTCTAACGGTGTTGCGGATGTCGTTACTTAATCCTTTTTGTAAGTAACAATGGTTAACATCGAGCACCTTGTCAAATAAACCCGGAATGTGAAATCCCAAACCGTTTTTTGTACTAATTGTTTCTTGTTGGTTCAACTCTTCTGTTGTGAGCCATTTTTTGTTTGAAAACGAAAACTCAAGTTTGTTCCTGTAATAATAAGGCTCCTTGTTTGGCACAATGGGGTTAATAGATTCAAAATCTAATTTGCCGATTCTTGTAAACGCATCAAACACATATTTTTGTTTGAAAACTAATTGTTGACTGTAGCTAAAATTTTGCCATTTACATCCGCCACATGTTCCGAAGTGTGCGCAGGTTGGCTCAGTACGATGTGGCGAAGGTTTTACTAATTGATGAACTTTTCCTTCGGCATAGCTGTTTTTTTTGCGGTGTACCATTACATCCACAATGTCGCCGGGCACAGCGCCTTCTATAAACACAACTAAACCGTCTTGTTTGGCTATAGCTTTTCCTTCTGTACTTATATCAACTACTTCTAATCCTTGCAGCAGAAAATTTTTCTTTATTTTACTCATTGTGTTGTTTTGGTAGCTAACTTGCGCAAAAGTACAACCAAAACAGAAATAATAATAAAAATAGAAAGTTTATTTTACGATAAAACGTTTATGTATAACAAAGATGGTATTAATCGTTTTTGAAAAATGATTTATCACACACAAAATTAAGTTAATGAATAAAGAAACTTTCCTCGCCAATAAACACTAAAATTACGTACATGCAACAACTCTTACACAAAGCAATTATAGCAGCCATTAATGCGGGCGATAAAATACTGGAGATTTACAACACTAATTTTTCGGTAGATTATAAAAGTGACGAAACACCGGTTACCTCAGCCGATAAGGCTGCTTCTAATTCAATTGCAAGTGAACTGGCAAGCACGCAAATTCCGCTTATATGCGAAGAAAAAGAAGTGCCCGACTACGATGAGAGAAAAAATTGGAAACAACTGTGGTTGGTTGATCCTTTGGACGGCACAAAAGAGTTTGTAAAACGCAATGGTGAGTTCACAGTAAATATTGCATTAATCGAACAATGTCGTCCTGTAATAGGCGTGGTATTTTCGCCCGTTTCAAAACAATTGTATTTTGCAGCAGAAGGATTAGGTAGTTATAAACTAAACCAGCACCAGGTTATTGAGTTAATAAATAATCAACAGCTTCACAACCTTAACCTTATCATGCAACGAGCAACAGAACTTTCTAACAAAAATTTACCAAGCACATACACAATTATTGCCAGCAGGTCACACTTGAGCTCAGAACTTTATCATTACATTGACGTTTTAGAACAAAAACACCAAAAAATTAATTTGCTGAATGTTGGCAGCAGTATTAAAATGTGTTGGGTGGCAGACGGTCTCGCGCATGAATATCCGCGTTTTGGAACTACTATGGAGTGGGATACAGCAGCAGGGCACTGTATCGTGAAGCAAGCGGGTGGCAACATCTTTGACCTAAACACCAAAATAGATTTGGTTTATAACAAACCAAATTTAAAAAACCCCAATTTTATTGCTCGCAATTGTATAAGCTGAAGCGTTAAACCGCAATTAGACAGTAGAAGTCAATTGTATTGACTAATACCATTTATAAATTAAAAGTAGTCTAAAGCATTTAAGTCACCCTGAGCGTAGTCGAAGGGTGCTTGAATATCAGATTTCGACTCCGCTCAGTCTGACCATAGACTATTTAACCCAATTT
>JADBXZ010000078.1 GCA_020403265.1 Bacteroidota bacterium | reverse complement strand
CGCCGAAATTTACCTCTTTTTAATATGAGAAACGCACAGGCCCTCGCACGGCCGAATTTCTCACATTAAAAAGAGTTCACTGTTGCTTCTTAAAAGTTGTTCATAATTATTTCTGCTTTACATAGGAGGTGCTGTTAGCGGATGCCCTTCTTCGGTTAGTCGTAATAGTGTTAGTCATTTTGATGTTGTCTAATATGCAAGGTCAAACCAACTTGTGTAGTAAATATTCCAGTCCAATTATTACTCACCAGCCCTTTGGTTTGATTAATTACCGCTTCACTATTGGGTGAATAAAAATAAGGTGTGTAACCAACAAGAACGAAAGGAGATAAATAAATTTTATTTTTTAGTTTTAAATAATAACCTGCTCTGATGCTTAGGTCGCCCCCAATACCAAATGCTTTTGCTCTTGCTTCGTCATATTCAAAAGGTTCATCATTCACATTTCTAAAAAGTCCGCTTGATACTGCCGAGATAATTAGGTCAGTGTAAAGTCCTTTAGTTTTTTCATTGTTTTCATAATGAATTATGTAACCCAAGTTTAAAAAATGCAAATTTAAGATGTTCTTCAAGTTTTCATTCTCAGCCGAACTTTTAAAATAGTTATACGAAATATGTATTCCGTGTTTCAAACTGCTAGAAGATTTAAAAATGTAAGATACTGAAGCATTTAGTCCGTGCATGAGCAATGGTTGTTTTTTTTCAAGAAATGGTCTGCTAAAATTGTAGGTTTGAATAGCTTTATCCCACTTATTAGCAAAAATATATTTGTAAGAAATATCAGTTCTAAACTCTTGGGCTATTATGCTATTAAATGTAAAAAACAACATTCCAAATAATACTGCTCTCATTTTTTTATGTCGTTTAAAATATTTATAACTTCTCTATAGCCAGTTTCTACTGCACCATGAACAGTTTGATGGTGTCCATTTGTATTCATTGCTTCACCGGCAAAATATAGTTTTTTGTTTATCGGTTTTGTTGCAACTTTTCTTGCATCTCCCATGCCAATTGTGCTATAAGAGTATGCTCCTTTAACGAATGGATTAATTGTCCAATTTTGAACATGCGATACAACAAATGACGATGTTGCCTGTCCGTTATACATTGTGTCTAACTCTTGAAGTAATGCAGTTGTAATAGCCGTGTCACTTCCTAATGAAGTTAAGTATTCGGCTTGAACGCCCATAATAAAAGCAAGCAATACATTGTCATTTTGTGCTTTGCCTACGCTATCATCTGCATAAGCCGCACAAATTGGTCCACCGATTATATTTTGGTCAAAGAATTTATTGCTAAATTTTAAAAAAACTTTCATTCCTGCATCCATTCCTATTTTTGAAAATGCAGTTGTTTTTTCATTTGGTAGTGTTGGAATAAATTGAATATCTGCCGATTTTAGAATTGGTATTGGGACAGTAATAATTACTTTATCTGCGTTGTATGTATTGTTATTACTGTCTGTTATTTGAATTGTTGATTGCGAATAATCAATTTTAGAAACAATGGTATTGAGTAGAATTTTATCTTTTACTCGACTTGCAATTTCTTTATCAATTAAATCAAAGAAAGTTTCTCGAAATTTAAAATCATTGTCCCCAGAATTCCAATTTTCTTCATCTTGATTATTGCCAAATACAGAAAGACGAGTAGCCGCTGCACCTTGGTCACCTGCAATATTTTCTACAATGTATTTATATTCATTACCTAATCCTTTTTGCAAAGCGTAATCATTATATGAAATATCCGGCAAATCATCGCCTTCAAAAATATCGGTGTTTTGGGGTAAAGAATTCACTAACTGATTATTGAACCAATATTTTGTTTCACTATCGTCTAACGTGATTTTAGTGTTTGACTTAGTGATCAAGTCGCCCAAAATACTGTTTTTACCATGCAACCATTGAGCACCTGTGTCAATAGGAAAATTGGCAAAACCTGTTAGCTTACCAAGACGTCCACCATAATTTGCAGAAGCTTCTAAAATCTGAAAATCTATTCCTTTTGATTTTAAAATATATGCTGCATATAGCCCCGCTGCCCCCGCACCAATAATTATAACTTTTCCGTCATAATTTATGTCTTCAAATAAGGTTTCTTTTCTGCAAGCAGAAAGAAAGGTTGAAGGAATTAAAAGACCACCAATTGAGAGTAATGTCGATTGTTTTATAAAATGTCGTCTATCCATTTCTTAAGGATCGTTGTCTGTTATGTTTGTCCTTTTAGGGTTTCCGCTAACGTTTTGCAGATTGGCGATGGGCGGGACTTCTACCACAAATGTTTATGCGGAGCACAAAACTTTCGGCTACCACAAAACTGTCAAGCGGAGACGAAACCCCGCCTATTGCCAATGTGCTGTTATGTGTAGCCTTTCTTTTGTCTGCTAGTATATACATACTTGTCCTTGTCCAATTGGTAAAACAGATGCAATAACGTCTTCTCTAATTTTAATGTCGTAAAGTTTTTCAATTGCCCAACCAACTAAGTCAACTGCCGCCAAACAACCTGCTGCTGTCCCAACGTTACCATGTGTTACCAAATGTTTGTCTTCAAGAACGTCAACACCATAATTTTTCAAAGCTTCAAAGGCAGTCGGATAAGTTGTTGCTGACAGTCCTGTTAGGTGTCCAAGAGCAGCAATAATTAAAGCGCCTGAACACATTGAGCAAATAATTTGTCTGTTTGGGTCTATGTCAAAACGTTTTAAGTAAAGTTCGTCCTTGATAACATTTCTTGTCCCTGGTCCGCTACCGAAAAATACAAGGTCGGCATCATTACATTCTTCAATTAGTCCGTGAGTTTTTAGGTCAAGTCCGCACACAGATTTATGAGCTGTTTCAGTTCCAACGATTTTTACTTGAAATTCTTTGTCACGAAATTTAACTCTGTTAAGTAAGTCCCAAGCTAAAAAAACATCAATGTCTGTGAACTTGTCAAATGCTACTATTACTGCTTTTTTCATTTATACATTGTCTGTTTTGTTGTCGTGATAAGGTTACACATAACGTTTTCGGGCTTGGCGAAGGTGGCGATTTTCACCACAAATGTTGATGCGGAGAACCAAACTTTGATTAACCACAAATGTGTCTGCGGAGCACTGAACCGCCACTTTTGCCAAACCCGTGTTAGCGGTAGTTTTTATTGCGGTGTCAATCTGCCTTCGGGATATTTCAATAATGAATTTGTAATTTCTATACCACCGTCAGCAGTCCTTTTTGCGTCAATGTCAATTTTAAGAATTTTATAAAGTCCAGTTCCATATTGTTCAAATGTTTTAACAGTCTCGCCACGAATTGACCATTCGGTATTTCCAAGTGCATTTGGTTTAACTAAATATCCTTTATATCCAGTTGCATCTCGACTTGTCCTAACATAAAGTTGAGTTACACCATTATTGTCTTTGTCAACTTCTAACCAAACTCTTGTAGGGTTGGGATTTTTTTGATACCAATATCTCTTTGTGGTCAAGTCGTCTCTTGATTTGAATTGTCCGCTTATTGGTTTTAAAGTTATAGGTGATTGGCTGTTAACCGAACCTTGATTAAAAGTTAGGCTCCAACTTTCCTTAAAGGCCTTTACGCTACTTCTGTCCAGTTTTACAAATTGAAGTGAATAGTAAACATTAGGATTTTTTATTGTCATTGTTACCTTTCCAGTTGACTTAAATTTTAACGTGTCAACATAATTAATTCCAAGCCACTTTGGGTCAATCTTAACACCAACTGTGTTTATAGCTGTTAACAACTCTTCTGGTCTTAAATCTAAGTTGCTTGTCTTTTCAAACTCAACTTCAACGCTGTCAGAACGTAAACCAGCGTATATAAAAAATACATCCTCAGGTATTAAATCGGCTTCCTCAACTTGGTCAATGTAAATTTGTCCTTTAGCTGTAATTTTTGAAATTTTTAGTCTGTCATAACTAAAGCCAATTACGTCAACATTAGCATTTTTGGAGAAGTTTTCAAAGTCACTTGAAGCACCAATTTTTGTTACAATTTTTACTTGATACTTTTTGACTGTCATCAATTCCCTTGTTGAGTTGTTGTAGTTAGCCGAGTAACCGAGAATATCGGTTGAAGCAGGCTTGTAGAGCTTCCAGTATTTTTGACTGTAAGCTGTTGATGTAAAGAACATAAGTCCTAATACTGCGAAAATTGTTTTTGTTGTCATTTTTTTTCTTTTTATTGTTGATGTTAATTGTCTGTGTTGTCGTGTTTGTAAAATTACCGCTAACGGTTTCAAGCTAAATTCCTGTTTGGATTTTGAAACTTTGTCTACCGAAATGTTAGTTTAAAGATAAATGTTTAATGGACTTTTGCAAAGCGAAAATTAAATAATTGTCTACCGCTTTTGCAAAAGCCGAAGCCGAAT
>JADBXZ010000077.1 GCA_020403265.1 Bacteroidota bacterium | reverse complement strand
GGCATTATTTTTTATTTCAATGCGGCTTTGATCAGGTAAAAACTGGGTGGCATTACTTGTACCCTCTAAATATATACCGTCCCATCTGCCTGTTTTGCTCCATGTGGTAATTTCACCGCCATCAACGATTAATTGCGCTCCTTTTTCAACAATAATTCTTCCTTCGCGCGCCATGTTGATTTTGCAAGTAACTTTTAAAGTATTACCCGATTTAACCACAATGTCTTCATACATTTGAATATCGAAGTCCCAGGTTTCGCTTGCTGTTATATTCCATTTATTAATGTGGTCGCTGGGTAAGTCCTTAGCAAATGTTCTAACTGGATTTAACCTCATTGCTCTGTTTCTTCTAGCCATTTGTTTTGGCGACCACCAGGTACCAGGATAGACACTTGATGCTCCCATAAAATTATTGCTACCCAATGTAGAAGGATTTCCGGGTATCTCGTAGCAGGAATTACATGTATTACCTGTTGGAAAAGGATTGCAGTTTAGATTATTTGGAGGGAAAACGTCATTTAAATAATCTATATTATTACAATCCATTGTTTCTGGACAGCAAGAAATAGGATATGTATGCATAAGACCGAAAGTATGCCCAATTTCATGCAGCAAATGATTTTTAAAATGAGGAGGATCATAATAAGTTACTGTAGCAGCCACATATGGTAGTCCGTTTGAATAAACATAAGCATGTCCGAAATCTGGTCCATGGTGAGAAAGGATAATTGGTAATCCTTCATTTAATCTTTCTGGAAAATTACTATTAATATAATCTAAATGTTGGTAAGCAGTTGTTGCGGTGTTGGTATAAAGTGCTTCATTAGGATAATAGTAAATATTCGATACAACATATCTTATTTTCGAGTCTGTAATTTGATTTAAATTGAAATTTGGTTCATAATTTGCTACTCGCTGCGAAGAGTAACGCTCTCCAGCATCATTCGTTATTGATGAAATACGAGAAAGCAATACGCTAGGGTTGCCTATTTCTCCTGGATCACTACCAAATAAACCTGGTGACGCTGTTCCATTCGTGTAGGTGAAGACATGTAATGTTATATTTAACGTAATTAGTGCAGTATTATTATTAGGAATGTAGGTATTTGGATTAATGTACTTAGCATAGGTTGTTGATGACGGAACGCATAGTGTGCTTGCAAGAAAATTTAATTGGCTTGAGTTAGGAATACCTTTACAAATTGGTAAGTTGGTTTGAGCATAGAAAGATGTTAAAATTAACATCTTTAGAATTAAAATTAAAATAATTTTTTTCATAAGCTTGTGTGTTTGTATAGCTAATTTATAATATTTTTTGCGATAAAACTAATTAATGGTATTTATTTAATATGAATTTATTAATGGTTACTATTTAGATTTATTTTAAATTATTTTGATTGTGAAAACTTTCAAAAATAAAAAAGTAGATAAAAAAACAAATGCTGATGTTGAAAGACTTGGTAAGCGAATTAAAGAGTTGCGTATAAAATTGGGATATACAAACTATGAGTTTTTTGCTTATGATAATGAAATAGCCAGAGCACAATATGGGAAGTACGAAAAAGGAGAAGATATGCGTTATACCTCATTATTAAAGGTTATTCGCGCTCTAGGAGTTACCCCTAAAGAGTTTTTCAGTAAAGATTTTGATGATTTATAAAGGTTAGAGATTAACTAAATAAATTTTAAGTGCATCAGTAGAATAACTTAAAATCTAAATAACATTTATGAGTTAATCAGTTCAATAAAACAATTAAATTGCTACCAAAATAACTGTTCCTAATTCGCCTTCACAAAATAAGGTGGTGTTACCAATACTTTGCCAAAAATAAAATATTGTGCAATGGCGAATTGTTTATCGCCCTCAAATACCAAATAGAAACGGTCGGGATCAAAAGTAAATGTGGACTTCTTATCTTCTTTCATATGCTTAGGCGGTTCCTTACGATAAAACTTATACACGTTGGTTTTAAATGGCCTTTGCTCTATGGTTAATTTGCAAAATGGCTGATTCATTAACAAAGAGTCTTGAAAGCGCTTGTTGTAACTACTAATCAACCCCTCATAACTTAAATTTTGAAAATAGGCTAAAAATTGTTTTAAATTAGCCTCAGTTGCATTTAATGGTTTACCATTCAAATCGCTTAACTTAAAAGTTTTAGTATCAATCAAATCTAAAACAAAACCCGAATCCCTATAAGCCTGATACTCTAATTTAATTTGTTTTAATTGAGTTGGTTCCAATGCAATTACCTGCTGACTGCGCCAATCGTTCTCTTTACATATATAACGCGGTTTTAAATATCCTTTAAAGCCAGGCAGATGGCAAATGTATGGGGTTTTAAAATTTTCTCCTTTTTCAATATCCGTTAATAACATAAAAGAACCTTCATAATCTTGTGTTTCGTGACCAATGTAATACTGCTTAATTAACTCGTTCTCCTTATTATAAATTTCTACTTTATAAGCGAGCCCTGCCAGTAATTTTATTGTTTCTTCGTGTGCCGATTTTTGCACCGGCATTTTTACATCTACGTTCTTAATAATTTCCAATAGATTTAATATAGCATCCGCACGGCATTTAAATTTGTCATTAACATACCATCCATCCTTTGTTCTTACAATATTAGATGAATTGCCTTCTTTATCTGCAATAAATATTTTACCAATGGACGCAGTATCCTTTACAGCAAACTTACGGTCCTCAATATCGGTAACCGTGCTTGGCTTTGCTTTTGTTTTATAGAGATAAATTGCTAAAGCAGAGAGTAAAACGAGAATAGAAATTAAGATGAGCGAAGAACGTTTCATTCTGATTACTTAAATTCTCTTCTGGCATCAAATAACGAACTTGCTAATTTATTGTAACGGATGCCAATTTCAAATCCGCCTCTGTAACGAGAAGCTGTTCGGTAATTTGATACATTAAAATCATAGGAGGCTATAAATGATAAATCATCCATATCGTAAATAATTTGCGGCACAAATGCATCACGCGTGCGGTAGTATAACCCAACGCCAATGGCGTTTTGTGTTTTTTGTCCGGTTGTTTTAGTTCCGGTACTCATCCTGTATTTTACAACAGACCCAACTACCATTTGAAAAGCTGAAGCCTGCGAGTGAAACACTAATACAGGAACCAGCGAAAATTTAGTATCTTCGAAATCGTGTACAGCATTTAGCATAAATGTATGACGCATTGGCATTCTGTATGAAGAACCAGGCATAAAATCTTGCACAGCTCTGTTCAAATGAAATAAACCGTATGACACTTTAATAGATGTTACATCATCATGATCCTGATCTGACTTTACTTTACTCCATTCATAAGCCATTCCGAAATTAATATCGGTGGTGGTGAATTGTCTGAAATTTTTCTCTCCATTCAAAGCAGCGTTATCTTCTAAATAATTTCCATTAAATTGTGAGGCAAAACGCAAATTACCATAACTGGCGCTACCATTATCAACTCCACCTGAAATACCTGCACTTAGAACACCCTTTTTACCAACTTTAATGATTCCGCTCACATGCAATAACACATTATTTTTCGTGATATTTGCACTTCCTGCTCTGTCATAAGCCCAGGTAAAACCAATACCCAAAAAGGATTTACGTCGCCTCGATTTAAACAAACCACCATCAACTGCCACTACTCCTGTATTAAATGCTGAACCGAAATTTGTACCCATAGAAGTCCATTGGTTGCGATAGTTAATACTTGCCCTTGTATAGCCATTAAAAAATCCGGTGTTGGCAGGACTCATTAACAATGGTGTTTCGTTGACCTGTGAAAAATGTATATCCTGTGCATGCATCATGTTTATGAATAACAAGCTTAAAACCAAGATACCGATTAATTTATTCTTCATACGAGTTAGTTTCATCAATTTACAAATACGATTTTTATTACCTGATAAGTGTTACGTTACCTTTGCTCATCTTATCTTCATTAGCGGCATTGGTATAATTCACAATGTAAGCGTAAACACCACTTTGTGCCTCTTTTCCACCGAACATACCATTCCAACCTACTTTTGGGTCGGTTGAGCGAAATACCTCTTGACCCCATCTATTATAAATCCTTAAATCGTAACTGGTTGCAAATTCCGCACTTCCTAGTGGTCTGAATTCATCATTTACATTATCTCCATTTGGTGAAAAAGCATTTGGAATGTTAGCATTTTCGCCGTATTGAGTTAAATCATTTAATTTATTGGCGAAAACAGCAACAATTTCTTCGCCCAAACTGGTAACCGCAAAATTAACCGAATCAACAATGCTGTTATTGACTTGTGGATTATTTTTAAATTCCCAATGATGGAATGCATAGTCTGTTGATGTAGGAATGGCTTTTATAGGTAATGTTGTTCCGTAATAAGTAGTTGTCCATTTGTAGTTAGGTAATATAAGCGAGTTTAATCTCACCACACCGGCACCCTCCGGCTCCACATCAACCGAAACATTAAACGGTCCTAATTGAGGTCCGTATAAAGTTGTACATGTTCCAACCGAAGAAAAACCGAAACCTTTCACATACTCACATCGCTTTTGCAAAATACGTTTTAAGGCCACCATATTAGAATCCCAGGCATCCATAACTGTTGCAAATTCGCCGGGAGTCGGCGTAGCACCGGGATCCTCATGGTACTTCATTTCTTTACTATATAGGTTATAAATGTAATTATAGTGATTAATAATTTCTGTACAACTAAGCGGCCCATTTAGTAAATCCTGATAACGGTTCAAATATTCTAATCTAAATGAAGGTACCCTTCTAATCAAATTATCAAAGATATTTCCATGTCCGTTATACCTTTGAGGTAAAATATTAATAGTAGGTGTTAATGGAACATGTGGTAAACAAATATTCATTAATGGATTAACATAACTAACTGGGTTAGCGGTAACAGTTGTGTAGTTGAAAACAGTTGGCACATTCCATAAATAGTAATGCCATTTATTGCCATATGGCCCAACATTTTGCGCACCCTTGGCAAATCCAACATTGTAAGTCCAGATATTATTGTTGATGCAATAACTGTTCAAAATCATGTAATCAATCAGACTTTTTTTGTCGATTCGGTTCATTAAAGCAAAATAACCATTTGAGGCTGTTGGCGTAAGGTTAGACATTGTACCGTTTATTCCCATTGTATAGGTACTTGCCCAATTGTTCATGAAACTGCTTGTGCTTCCATCGATATAAGGATAAGTAATTGATCCTTCTACACTGTTGTTTACAAAATTTAAATCTAAACTATCTAATGATTGTTTGTAATAGTAATTCTCATAATATTTATCATAAACCTCCATCAAATTATACACGCCAGTATAAGTTCCATTAGTCATAGCAACAACCGGTTTAATATGAAGTGGGCTAACATTAAAATTATTTTTAGCGGCCAACGATTGCACAAAAACATCTCTTATCCCTGTTCCCTCGGGCAGAGCCGTTGGGCCAGAATTAGGATAAGAATGACTCTCTACGTCACCACCTTTGAGATGAAGTGTAGGAAAACTGGATCGGTCGCTTGTTCCTAAACCGGCCACATTAAAAATTTTACCTTGCCATTCACAACCAAAACCACGACGATCATCAATGGTAATGTAATATCCCTTTTGTTTAGTTTTCCATAACTCATTAACCGGTCTGCTAATCACACCGTAGGCATCTACCCATTGATTTTTGTTATCAAAATATTCAACATGCACGGTTCCACTTGGCGGAGGAGGAACGGTTCCATTGGAAGGAAAAAAGGATGCTGCCTCCACAGAACTCATGGTTACTGCAATTAAACCAAACTGGTTGTTAAATGCATTATGTTCATTATCTTGGAAATAAGTATTAGTCTCGCAAAAACTTGGCAAATAACGATCAAGCAAACATCCTGGATTAACTATCGCTACCGTACCTGTATACTGAGGTCTTTGGTAGGTAACTGCTCTGATATTGGTTGTATTGGGGTTTAAAAAGATTGGGCTGTTCGTGCCAGTATATACTGCCGATGTGGTCTGGTTTGGAAACAAGCTTGTCCCATTCTCATACCGTACCTCATAACATTGACCTGCAGAATCAGCATCCAAACCATCTACTTTAATTTGTACTTCCCCGGCATTACCAACTAATCCAAACTGAGTATTAGGAGTTACGCTAAAAACAGGCGTTGGCATATAATCTTTAAAACTTAGGGTATTTAATGGGTTTGCAAGCTTAAATGTATTGGCTGTGCTCACGCGCCACAAGTGAAAACCCATTTGGCTGTATGATCCTAATTCACGAATACGTGTATGCCCGTAACTTGTACGTTTAACTGCAATGGAATCACGAATGGTACCGTTTTGGTGAGTTAAAATTAACCATTCCCCTTTGCATTGAGTAATGTCAAAATTAGCGTGATGTTCCGGTCCTCCTATGGTGTTTAGAGTAGTATTTTTTCCATCTAACCAAATTATCCCAAAGCCATTAACTGCCAAAGTGAATGTGTTTGGAAATTTCCATTTAAAAAGATTATTGCGATCGTCGCTAAGTCCCCAGTTGGCCAAATTAAGGGTTTGGGTATGAACATTTAAAAGTTCCACCCAGTCTCCTGCCTTGCCATATCCATCAATATAGGTTCCATCATTTGAAACACAATATTCATTAATTACAACACCTCTATTAGTAAAGGCCTGAGCATTAAGCGTGTAATTAAACCCAATTAAACTAAATAAAACCAAATACGTGAACTTGGTAAAAAAAATGTTCTTTTTTTCCATAACCATTATATCTCGTAAAAATACAAAAAACATTGCAATTTTTTACAAAAAATAGCTTTTTTGTTAAATTAAAATTGTTAATCGAGGTGTTTTAAATCTTAACTTTGACCTCCATCTAAATTTATGAGCGATAATATACACCATGAGTGCGGCGTTGTTTTAATTAGACTATTGAAACCGGTTGAATATTACAAACAAAAATACGGCTCTGCAAGGTACGGCCTGCACAAATTATACCAAATCATGGAAAAAATGATCAATCGCGGGCAAGACGGAGCCGGGATTGCCACAATTAAATTAGATGCTGAACCCGGAACAAACTACATTGATCGTTTAAGAAGTATTGAAAGTAAAGCAACACAAGATATCTTTAATCAAATAAACAATTTGTTCATTGATGCACAAACCAAAAAACCAAATGAATACAAAGATGCTAAATGGCAAAAAAACAACATTCCGTTTCTAGGTGATTTACTGCTCGGACATCTTAGATATGGTACCTTTGGTAAAAATAGTATCCACAGCTGTCACCCCTTCCGCCGCCAAAATAATTGGATGAGTCGGAATTTAGTTGTAGCAGGCAATTTTAACCTTACCAATGTTGACGAATTGTTTGGCCATTTAGTTGAATTAGGTCAGCATCCTACAGAAATGGCTGATACAGTAACTGTTCTTGAAAAAATTGGGCATTTTTTGGATAAAGAAAACGATAGACTATTTAAACATTTTAAAGAACAGAATGATAAAAACTTTGAAATAAGTAAGCTTATTCAAAAAAATTTAGATATAACCAATATCCTAAAAGAAAGCAGTAAACGTTGGGATGGCGGATATGTAATGGCCGGTATGATTGGTCATGGAGATGCTTTTGTTTTGAGAGATCCAAGTGGAATAAGACCTGCCTATTATTACAAAGACGAAGAGATTATTG
>JADBXZ010000076.1 GCA_020403265.1 Bacteroidota bacterium | reverse complement strand
TCGCCGCGCGCTATTAACAAGGTCGCTTCGCGAAATTTAATTTGCGGCGGCTAAAAACCTTTGGTATCTTTAAATAACCTTTTGTCGGTTAAGAAAGTTGAGTGTTCCAAAAGCCCAACGGCCATTAGTCGCAAAACGTTAGTAGTAATGCGCCATAACGACGGACATAAATACAACGGTAAGACAAGAGGCAAAATCTCGTTCGACAACTTTTCGACTTTTGACCTCGGTAAGCAATTTTTTTGGTTTTTGCTTTACTCCCCTCGTTCGGTTGACACAACCGATTTTAAGCTATCCCACATTTCAGCCCATTTCTTTGCCACGCAAGCTACCCGACAGCCAAAGCAAACAAAAACGCTGCAATCTCCTTCCAACATTGCTTTTTTCAAAAGCATTTTGGCTATCCCAAAACAAAGCACATTTATTTTTGTAAGTACAATGGCAAAAATAAATAAGCTTTGTTGCTTACCCTCAAAAATAGGCATGCTCCGCACTTCGGTTGCGCGTGGGCTCGACGCCCCAAAAAGCGCGCCACAGGCGTACGGTTTTGTCTTTTTATCTGTGTCAAAAACTGGTTTGTCTCCGTTTTTAATTAGCAAATTAGGTTTCCCTTGACTATTTTTATTATCTTTAATAATATAATATCAATTAAAAATTAATCCAAAAAATAATTAAAAATGAATATACAAAAACAAAAAATCATAGTTGCACTAGGTGCATTACTATCTTTTACAAATTTGAAGGCTCAATTTGCACCTTCTATAAATTGTAATAACAAACCAAAAGCTACCATAACTAATACAGTGCAAACTGTTATTCAAACTGGTACAAACGGTTGGTTCTATTTTATTTCTTCTTCACGCAATCCAGATATTAGATTAAGAAATCTCTTGCTTCCAAATTATGGTGGTCAAATTATTTACGCCAAAGCTTTTAAAGGTAACTGTAACTCATCAACTGAAATTGCAACTGATTCGATTTCACCTGGTAATGATAGTTTATTAGTTTTATCATTAAGTGATGTTAAAATTGGTGATACAATTACATTGTTTACAAAGAAAAAGTATTCTCCAAAACAATGCACTGTTCATCCATCACAATGCAACAATGCAGCAGTTTTTCAATTAAACTTAATTGAAACTAAAAACGCATTTACTGCATTAACTAATATTACTGCATCTAACTTAAATCCAACTCAATTAACTCTTTATAACAAAATAGTTAGTCACAATATTTACACATCCATTAATTTTATTTCGATAGCTGATATTCAAACACTTGCGCCAATGGGTAAGCTAAATGTAAATCTTCCTTCTATTGGTATTGATAATATTCCTTTTGAAATGAGTAAAGTTGAATTCAATAATCCTTTTGATTTTAATTGGATCGGGAATCAATATGTTTATGATGATAGCGTTAACACTTATGGAAGTATAAACTTAATTAAATCAAGAGAAAAATTTATTGGGCATATAACTTTAGATAACAAAAGCTATGAAATTTTTGACTTAACTGGAGGTGTACAAGTTATTGCTGTTACAAATTTGAATTTATTTAGTCCTGATGAATGTGCGACTGGTAACAGAGTTTCTTCAGTTGCAGCAAGTGCTAACCAAGGCCCTTGCGCAGATGGTAAATCAAAAGTACTAGTGTTTTTTACTCCAAGTGCGCAAAGTGTTGAATCAGATATTAATGGTCGTGTTGCACTAGCAATGAGTCAATTAAATCAAAATTGGGCTAATAGTTCAATTTCAAACAATCTGACTTTAGTAGGAGTACAACCAATTAACTTTAGTGAGACGGGTAATATAAGTAATGATTTAAACACTTTAAAAAGTTTATCCAATGTAACTTCACTTAGAAATTCTTTAAAAGCTGAAATCGTTATATTTCTTACAAATGGTAATTATGGTGGAATTATGGGACTTGCAGGCGGAATTAATGCAAATTTTAATGAAACTTTCGCAATAGTAGACGTAACATCATCGACTACTGGACGTTTTACCTTTGCGCATGAAGTAAATCATTTATTTGGTGCTAGACATGATAATGACCCTTCACCAAGTAATGAACATGGTCACATATTTAAAACTGGTACTGGTTGGTTCGGATGGGGAGGAGTAACTAGAAAAACTGTGATGGTAGTTATTCCAGCTGGTGAATCAAGAATTGAACACACATCTAACCCAAATGTTAATTTTATGAATGTGCCTACAGGGGTACCATTTCACAATAATGCAGCTCAGGTAAATGCGATGAAAACACAAATTGGAGGTTATTATCCTGACCCTATTCCTGCAACATTTAATTTTTCAGTTTTTAAAGCGGGTTGTGGAAATAATTGGGCTTGCTATGCGGAGATTTGTAATGGTACTCCTTACACCTACAATTGGTTTTGGAGTCCCAATGGATTTCTTTGGATTCCTGGTGGTTCAGGGTTCTTTACTTTAGTCAATGTTCCGGTGAACAACGGTTTAATTAAGTGTGAAGTAAGAGATCCTCTAAATAATCTAATTTTCAGCCTTCAAAAAAATGTTGTTAAAATTGGTTTTTGCCAAGGTTTCGCTTTTCGTAACTCAAATATTATTAATAATGAATCAAACGTTGAAGAATCTGTTAACCTCTATAGTGGGAGTATTAAAACAATTCCTAATCCTAACTCGGGGAATTTTAACATCGAAATAAATTCGAATTTTTCAGAAGAAAATGTACTAATTGTATTAACAGATATTTCTGGAAAAATCGTTAAAGAAATATACAACAACAACCTTAGTGTTGGAAAACAAAACTTTGACGTTGCCGACATTTCCAAACTTGATGCTGGTATATATTTTGTTAAGGCAAAAGGAAAAAACATTAACCTAGTGGACAAAATAATTATTCACTAAATTAAAATGTAAGTTAGCGGCAATGCCGCTAACTTTATTTAAATATGAAAATAAAAATATCTATAATTATATTGTCAATTATTACTGTGCATTGTAAAAAGCAGTACAAACCAAATGAGTCAACACAAACTAACGTTCCCTCAAAAGATTTTGACTATATTAACGATACAACAAAAGGAACTATTACTGTGATAATTAATGGAAATTTATGGAGAGGCTTTCCTTATGCCGATAGTTCAAGTAATTTTAGCTTTACGGCTACAAAATATCGAAAATCGGGCGAAAATTTTCTTCCAATGGAGATTTTCTCAATTTTCAAAATAAGAAGGACAACTGGAAATCAAATTATTTATAAATCAGATAGTACATTAAATTTAACCCCTTTAATTGCTAAAACCTCTTCATTTTTTGGCACTTTCAAACCCGATGGAGATGTAACCTGTGAGGATTTTAGTGTTATTCTGGCTGACTCAGCCAATAATATAATTCAAATTACAAAACAAATTAATAATTATTCAGAGGTATTTGGAACGTTTAAATTGAGTTTAGTTAAAATAAATAATTGCTCAACTCCACATTATTCTGACACATTAAAACTAAGTAACGGATACTTTCACTTTAAACTCAAATAATATGAAAAACAATAAATCAAAAATCATGCTCTTTTTTATCAGCGTTTCTTTATTAAGTATTAGTTGTAAAAAAAATTACAACTGTGTTTGCTCAACTACATTAAGTGAGAGCGCAATAATAATAAATGACACAAAACAGAAAGCAAAAGAAAAGTGTAATGATAAAGAAAATGAACTTAAAGCGACAGACGCTAGTTTTAAATGTGTTCTTAAATAAGTAGAATTTTCATTTTTAATAAAAATTAGTTAAAATTTTTGGGTGTCTTACCACGTTTTCGCTACAATCTTTTTGCAAAAAGACCGTAAAAAGGATTTTTACTACAATCGACAACGCAACATTTTTAAACTAAAAATTAAATCATAAAACCTGCATACTACTTTATTAAATTTTCCTACTGCCTTAATAAAACTCGTAACTGCAACAACAAAGTTCTTTACTGCTTTAACAAATCTTAAAACTTCTTTAACAAAATTTGCTACTGCGTTAACAAAACTCGCTACTGCTACATTAAAATTGCTAACTGCTTTAACAAAACTAGCTACTGCGTTAACAAATCTAGTAACTGCAACTATAAACCTAGCTACTGCGACATTAAAGTTAGCTACTGCAACGCCCAATTAGCGGACAAAGTTGCTAAAAGTGTTAAAAATCAGCACAAAATTGGTAAATACGGTTTTAGGACAAGCTAACACACATTTACAAGCACATTTTGCGTTTTTTAATGGCATAAATGTTTTTATAGTTCGCAAAATAAGCTAGTAAATTTCCGCCCCGCTTAAACGTATCGACCTAAACGTAGTCAGGACAGCCAACACACAGCAAAAACCCAAAAAATTGCCACGTACATTACATCTCGGTTGACGATATTCCGCTAATGCCGACAATGACTTTTATAAATAATTTCCATATAATTAAAAATTTTCGTTTCTTTAATAAGCAGACGGAGT
>JADBXZ010000075.1 GCA_020403265.1 Bacteroidota bacterium | reverse complement strand
TTTGATTATCGTTTTATCATCAATTCATTTAATAAAGCAAAGGAATTCAGTCCTGATTATGTCGTGTACACTGGTGATTATGTAAGCACTTATAAAGACGAAGTTCAATATGATAAACTAGATAAAACCCTGAACAACCTGGTAAAAGGTAAAATAGCGACAATTGGAATTTTAGGCAATCACGACCATGGTCGTAACTGGTCTCAAAGCAAAGTTGCAGATAAAATTTCAGCTATGCTTACAACAAGTGGCATTAGACTATTAAGAAATGAAAGTGCTGAATGTGACGGATTAAATTTCATAGGATTTGACGACTATTGGGGGCTTAATTTTAATCCCCAAAAAGCTTTAGGAGGCTTTGATATAAATAAAGCAAACATTGTATTATGCCATAATCCTGACGTTTGCGACCTAACCATTTGGGGAGAATACAATAGTTGGATACTATCTGGACATACACACGGCGGACAAGTCAAACCACCCTTTCTCCCACCGCCAATGCTACCGGTAAAAAATACAAATTATTCTGCCGGACAAATAGAATTAAGCAACAACAGAACTTTATACATCAACAGGGCCTTAGGGCACCTATGGCAGGTAAGGTTCAATGTAAGACCGGAAATAACATTATTTGAGTTACAAACTGGTTAAAAGATCCAATTAGCTTGTCATATTTTTCTTAAATTCGATGATACTTTTTATCTATTCAACTTACCTATATAAATTGAAAAAGTAGTAAAAAAAAATATCTATATTAGTTATTGTGCTTATTAAATTTAAAAATATGATAAGTAGCAGAATCATCGCTATTGTTTTATTAACTTTTAACTTATCATCAAATTCTTTTAGCCAAAACAAACCGGAGGACTTTGGTTTTGTTGGCAGGCAAATTAAATTGAAAAATGATACGATTAATTATTACATCTTTGGCAATCAAATAACCTTAGAAGAAAAAAAACCACTGTTTTTGTATTTGCAAGGTTCCGGGGCCAATCCAATTTTTATCATAAATAAAGATGGGAGTAAATCTTCATCCATGATCCTTGGACCACAATGGTTAAATGGAAAATATCATTATGTGATTATTGGTAAACCAGGAATGAAGTTTGCTGATGAAGAATCTGAAACTGCCAACCCGAACTACGATAAGAAAATGAGCTTGGACTATCGAGTAAATATCGCAGATGCAGTTATAAACGATTTAATAAAATCAGAAAACATTGACAAATCAAGGGTTGTAGTTGCAGGCCACTCAGAAGGAGGACAAATTGCACCTAAAATCGCCTATGTCAACAAATATGTAACTCACTTGATTTCTTTGTGTGGCACAAGTATCAACCAAATGTATGACTTCCTTATTCATATCAGGAAAAACGTAGAATCAAATAAATTAACAAAAGATGAGGGTAACAAAGAAATTGACTCCTTACTTACAATCTATAAAGACATAATGCTACATCCGCTATCTACAGAAAAAAAATGGGCAGGACATACGTATTTGCGCTGGTCATCAACTATTAATAACCCTCCGTTACAATATTTATTAAAATTAAACATTCCAATTTACATTTCAGTTGGCACTGCAGACAGAGCAACAACAATAGAAAATATGGATTCTACCCCAATAGAATTTATTAAAGCTGGAAAAAACAATTTAACATATAAGTGGTATTGGAATTACGACCACAGTTTTAATGAAATTATAATCAAAAAAGATGGAACTTATGAAGTAAAAAACCATATACCTGAAGTAATGAAAGATGTTGTAAAATGGATAAGCGAAAATTAACTATCACTTACACCATAAAAAACGGCAAACTCATGACTCCAACGAAAGCATGAAAACAATAGTGGCGAACGGCTGAGAAGTACTAGAATTAATTCAGTTCTCCGAATAACCCTTCTTACTAAAAATACCGCCTATCGACAATCGATCAATCGTTGTGAGCAAACGAAAAAAAAATAACATTGGAAAAAAGACTATTACAATTAAAGCAAATTCTGACCCATTTGGTTGACATCCCAGAAAACGAAATAAATGTTGCGCTAAATTTATTTAAGCCAATTTCATTCCAAAAAGGCGAAAACTTACTTTCTGAAGGAAAAGTTTGTAAGAATCTGTATTTCATTAATTCAGGACTTACCAAATCTTACTTGCTCAATGAAGGGAAGGAATATATTCGGCAATTTGCTGTGGAAAATGACTTTGTGGTAGATCTAGGCAGTTTCTTATCTCAAAAAAAATCTGCCTTTTTCATTCAAACACTTGAAAAAACAGATGCGCTGAAGATAACGTATGAAGAATTAGATAACCTTTTCAACTCTTCACTCATCTTTATGAAATTGGGAAAAGTCATTGCTGACCGCTCTACCATAAATTTGATAAAACGTAGTGTTTCTTTGGTAAAGGATGACGCAAAGCAACGCTATTTAGACTTTATAAAAGAAAGACCTTCATTAACACAACGAGTACCCCAATTCATGATTGCTTCCTACCTAGGTATCACTCCCGAGAGTTTAAGTAGAATAAGAAAAGAAATTTCATCATAATTCCATTTCTTACCATACATCAATTTGTAACACTCCGACTATTTTGAAATTTACAGTGTAAATAGTTAAC
>JADBXZ010000074.1 GCA_020403265.1 Bacteroidota bacterium | reverse complement strand
TAAAAACATCTAACCACTCAACCACAGCAAAGCTAACAAAGTAAAGTCCTTCTGAGTTATAAAATTTATAGTTACGACTCATAACTTAAAGGTAATAAATTTAATTTACTTAACTAATATTTATAAAGTAGTGCAGGGCTGATTATTTTGGAATAGTTCACCACACGAAGGGATTCGCGCGGTAGCGGGGAGTGGTTTTTCGATTTTTTTAAGATAAACTAACTACCAACTCTTTTCTCTTCTTAATTTTTTTGGAATTAACAACTGGCTTATTATTGGTACTGTGTATATTTCTTCTTGCCGAACGTATAAATGATAAAAAAAACATGTAACTAAAATTAGAATTAAAGAAATATTAACATATTTTGGTATAATTACATGAATATAATGAAATGCTGTGGTTAAAAAAATAAATACTGGAAACATATAAAACATTATCCAACCCCAATTATGATTATTATCAAAATAAGATTGCACATTTAATAGAATTATATAGATAAGATAACTAATGAAAAATCGTATCCAGAATAATTTAAAATTCACCATGTGTATCTCGCCCAATGATATTTTGTATTGTCAATTACTGCAAAACCCTTCAACAGAATAAAATTTATAGTTACGGCTCATACTTTAAAGGTAATGAATTTAGTTTATACTGAATAATTTATGAAGTAGCATGCGGTTGAAAAAGTTTAAATAGTACACCACACGAAAGGATTCGTGCGGTAGCTAGGGTATCAGCTTTACTATTTGAATATACTAACAATAATTCTTCTTTATTTTTAGTTGAATTGATTGGTTCACCAATTAACTTTATGACTTCATTCAAATTCATTCCAATTTTTATTTTTAAAAATTTTTCATGTGTATAATTATTGCTGTAATCTGTTTGCGTATATGTTATTACTCCAAATAATTCATTTTTTAGACCGTCAATTTTAATTTTATAGTAATTTGAACAATAATAAGTAAGTAGTAAAGTAAAAAAAATTAGAATAAGTTTATTTTTTTTAATAAATGTCATTTTATTTGAAAAAATTTATCAGTGCTGCAAACTTAAATAGAGAATCTTAATCATAGACATAAATTATATAAAAATATATTGTAAGTAAGTTAATTAAAGTTGTTAATATAAAGGAAGCAACCCTTATTGTCTTACTATAATTCAATTTAAAAATGAAAAAAGATAAAATTATTACCATGAAAGTGTAAGATAACCAATTTGAGCTTATGAAATAATATATTTTGTAAGGTAATTCCTCGAAAATTGGAATTTCAATTTTTAAACTTTGACCAACAGAACCATATAACCAAGAATACTTTTTTACATATATTTTTAAGTAGTATATTCGATATATTAAACAAAAGATGTTCAATAATGTGAGTAATGTAATAGCTATTATATAAATCTTTTGATTTTTTTTCATTTAAAATATGGTATTAATCTCGCAAATCCATAAAGTGATTCCCAACCAGATAATGCGCCTTGTGATGCAAAATAATCTTTAGCTAGCCAACCCCCACGCTGCCGCACGAATCCTTTCGTGTGGCAATTAAACTCAATAACTTTCATCTTGCAACAATAATATTATCTAGTAATCCTTTTAGTCCTGAATAATCTATTGCACTGCTATACCTATAATCTTCAGCTCTAAAAACCAAACCAGCTTCAACAGGATTTTGGTGCACATAATTTATTTTTTCATTAATTACTTTGTTACTCCATAATTCTATCGGTTTATTATCATGCCGCCAAAACTGGTGATACTTAACGTTTGAACTGTTTTCAGCTGCTTTTTTAAATGCAGCAAGCAACATTTCCTTTCTACTTTCTCTTGGATTTTCAATTATTGCTTTCACTATTTTTTGACTCGTGAAACGTTTAAAATCCCCAAGAAGTAATTCTGGTTTTTGTAAATCCTTTGTTCTAAAAACTAAATGTATATGGTTTGTCATTATGCACCAAGCAAATATTTCCATGCCCTTATTTTTTTGGCAAAATGTTAAACTTTCTATTATTATTTCTTTGTATTCATATCTTGTAAAAACATCTAACCACTCAACCACAGCAAAGCTAACAAAGTAAAGTCCTTCTGAGTTATAAAATTTATAGTTACGACTCATAACTTAAAGGTAATAAATTTAATTTACTTACCTAATATTTATAAAGTAGTGCAGGGCTGATTATGTTGGGATAGTCAAACACACGAAAGGATTCGTGCGGTAGCGGGGGTTTGCAGCAGAAGTATTGCAGAGGTATGCTAGGTTATGTACCTTAATAAAAAATAGAATTCGCGAAGTAGTAAGGGGGTAGTTTAATTTTAACTTAAAAGTTAATTAAGTATAGTGCACAACACGAAGGGATTCGTGCCTTAGCGGGTGGGTAGTTTAATTTTAGCTTAAAAGTTAATTAAGTATAATACACCACACGAAAGGATTCGTGCGGTAGCGGGGGGTTTATTCACATTCAAAACAAATTGCATAAAAAAAAGCAACAATTGCTTGTTGCTTTTCAATTATTTTCATTTGCAATTAGGCTTGTTTAGCCAATTGTATTTCGGATTGAATTTTTAGCTCCTCACCTACTAACATGCCGCCTGTTTCCAATGCAGCGTTCCATGTTAAGCCAAAATCTTTCCGGTTGATTTTACCATCAATCGTAAATCCTGCTTTGGTATTTCCGTAAGGATCTTTGCCAATTCCGCCAAAATTTACCAATAAATTAACGGGTTTGGTTACATCTTTAACTGTTAAGTTTCCTATCAATTCAAACTCATCATTACTTTTTTTGGTGATGCCGGTGCTTTCAAATTTTATGTGAGGGAATTTTTCAGCATCAAAGAAATCACCGGATTTTAAATGTCCGTCTCTTTGTTCATTATTAGTGTTAATTGAATTAACATCAGCCGAAAAGTTGATTTTAGCTTTTGAAAAATCATCTCCTTCTGTTACTGCATCAACAGTAAATTTTGTAAAACCGCCCGTTACGTTGGCAATCATCATGTGTTTAACTTTAAAGTTAATTTCACTGTGCATGGCATCTAATGCCCATTTTGTTGTTTCCATGGTTTATTTTTTTGTTGTTATAATTAAATTGTCATTGGTACTTCCATTAATAGTAGTTCTGAATCGGTGCTGAGTGCCTCTATTTTGAGGTGATTCGTATTCCAAATTCCCAAACCATCACGCTCTGCTAATTCATGCGTTTCAATTTTAAAACTTCCTTTAATAACAAAGGCATATACACCGTTATTTTCATTTTTTAGTTGATAATCAGATTTGGTTCCTTTATCAAAATTACCTAAATGGAACCATGCATTTTGGTGGATCCAAACGCCCTCATCGTCTGCATTAGGTGATAGTATTTGTTGTAATTTATTTTTTCGATCAGCCTCGTTCAATTTTATCTGATCATAACGGGGTGTTACATTTTTTTTGTTTGGGAAAACCCAAATTTGTAAAAATTTAGTTTTTGAATTTTTACTTTTGTTGTACTCGCTGTGTTTAATGCCGGTTCCGGCACTCATTACTTGTATTTCACCTTTACGAATAACGGTGGTATTACCCATGCTGTCCTGGTGCTCAAGTTCACCCTCCAATGGAATTGAAATGATTTCCATGTTATCGTGCGGATGTGTTCCAAAACCTGTGCCGCCATCAATGCAATCGTCGTTTAAAACTCTTAATACGCCAAAGTGCATCCGTTCAGGATTATAGTAATTTGCAAAACTAAATGTGTGATGCGAATCTAACCAGCCGTGATTAGCGTGACCGCGTGTGCCGGCTTTGTGTAAAATGGTGTTTGCCATAAGATGTGAATTTGTATTTGGTATATGATTAAAACCGATGAGTTCAAGCTCATGTAACTCATCTATGTTATTTTTAATTAAGCCTCCGAGCGCAGAGGATGTAACCAGCATACCGGTCCCCATCATGCCTTTTTTAAGAAAGTCTAATCTATTCATGTTACTTGTTTTATACAACAAATTTACGGGCACAACCATCCAAAAATCATTGAACTAGATTAAGAAATTATACCGAGGTGAATAAACATTGAGCCCTTATTTTTTAACCCATTTTATTCATTTGGAAAACCAAATGAATAAACGATGTAAGAAAATCAACCATTTGTTCAGAAATACCTGAAATACATATGTGAAATAATACCATTTATAATTGTTAAATAGTCTATGGTCAGACTGAGCGGAGTCGAAGTCTGATATTCAAGCACCCTTCGACTACGCTCAGGGTGACTTAAATGCTTTAGACTACTTTTAACCCAGATTATGCATTAGAAATTCTACTGCACCATGAAACTGCTTCAACCTCAAGCGTTTCCTCGATTTTATTTCTTGAAATGATTATTACCATTCCTTCGTCATAAAATCTTGCGGGAACGCTTGAGATTATTGCATTTTCAAGTTTCGTAACGAATCCTATTGCATAATCT
>JADBXZ010000073.1 GCA_020403265.1 Bacteroidota bacterium | reverse complement strand
GTCATTTGCCTTTGAATTAGATTCAGTCTGTATCAAAAAGCCAATTCCAAGTTCTGTTTTGCACTTTTTGTCTGGGTTTATGAGGTAAGTTGCCTTGGCTTGTGCAATGCTAAATACACCTGCACCTATCGGACTAAATTCAGCTCCCCATCTTTTGGGTTTTATTGGTTCAGTTGATTGCGCAAAAATCAAGTGCCCACTAACGAGCAAGATAGTAGTTAATAACGAAGTTTTTTTGTTGCTTGGCAAAAACCTTCTTATTAAGTGCCCCTTCCATAACCAAAGCCCCGAAATAGCACTTAGTGGTATTACAAGGAACTTAGTTACATTTTGAAACACAACATTTTCTTCCCAGGGCGAATAGATGTAAGTGGCAAGAACACTTCCCACTATGATGTGCAACCATCTTACTGCATTTCTTTTTGATGATACTTTCATTTTTTTACTGTTTTAAATTGTTAGAAATTAGATTAACAGTACAAAGTTGAAGCTAAAAAAATGCTTTGTCGTTCACATAGGTGAATTAATACTTTTTGCCTGAAATTTTGGCTCTGATTCGACTTAGGCTTTGAGGTTTAACTCCTAAAAATGATGCAATGTAATACTGTGGTACTCTTTGAAATACCATTGGGAAGTTTTTAAGCATCCAGTTATATTTTATTTCAAGGCTTTCCGTATGTAGAAGTCTCATTCGTTCTTCTACCAGTAAAAAACTATATTCGGCAGATAGCCTGCCAATTTCAGAAAATTTTATATTGTGCTTATATAGATTTAGCAAATCGATTTTTTCCCATTCTAACACAGTTGTGTCTTCTAAACAACAAAGGTTCAAGAGCGAAGGTTTGTCGGCATAAAAGGAAGCAAAGTCAGATGCAAAACCACCGTCAAAGAAAAAAAAATCTGTTACATCTTCACCGTCTTTAATAAAATATGAACGACAAGCACCACGTTCGATAAAGAAGAGTTTATTTGCAATTGTATTTTCCTTTATTAAAAATTCTCCCGCCTTCAATTCTCTTTTGGTTAGAATTGAATTAAAAGCAACCTGTTCATCTGGATTGAGGATTTTATGAATATCATTTAGTGTCATTGTATTGTTGCAAACATTCAATAAATTGAGTAATTATTAGACGGCTGAAATTTTTTTTCGAATACGGCTTAAATGCTCAGGTGTTATTGCTAAATAGGATGCAATCATGTGTAATGGAATGCGAGCAATAACCTTTGGTCTTTCTTTAACAATCTTAAGATACTTTTCTTCAGGTGTAAGATTTTTTTGGTCTTTAAATGCGTTTTGTTGAGATATAAAATTATATTCGGCAATTAAACGACCAATGCGTTCAAAAACCTTATATTTATCATACATTTGATAAATCACCACTCTTGGAAATGCAATGTACTCAGTATCTTCCAGTGCTTGGTAATAGAAATCCGTTGGTTCTTGTGTATTAAAACTTACATAATCGGTTAAAAATGCGTTTTCGAAAAAAAATTGAGCAATTACTTCTTTATCACTAGGGTGATTATGATAGTAATAACGCATTGCACCTTTTGTTATAAAAATAATTTGTTTAATTACATCGCCTTCTTTCCACAGTAATTCGCCTTTTTTTATGCTATGAGTAGTTAAGTATTGTTCAAAATCAGACCATGCTACTTCATCAATTGGCGCAAAAAAATTCATAGCTTCTTTAATAGCAGTGAAACCCATGCCCCAAATATAGGTAAAAAATATTTTTATTGTTTACTTATTCATTAGAATTGTTAGGCCATACTTTAGAGATAATTAATGCTACACATTAATAACGAGTATAGAAAATTATATTCATATTTTCATCATTTATAACCTTTACAATTCGATCTTTTTTTTATGATGCTGCCGCAAGAGTTATCTCCAGATAATTTTATATGAATTGATAAATCATATACTATGGCAATTAATATTAATATGTATATTGATATCAATTAAATTTCAATTGAAATGCTAGTAATTGTAATTGGTAATACGAGTTAAAATAACTTACATTTTTAAAGTTTTAATCAAGTTATAAAATGGTATTGTGAATTCTTACAGCACATGGATAAAGTTTTAATGTCGAATGGTTTACAAAACAATTACAATTTTTTCTTCATTTACGCAGCATTTCAAAACATCTTGTTAACACCAGTTTTTTTGTTCATTTTTTAAAATTCAGTTTTATCAATGACTTCGGCATCAAGTTGTTTTAAAAAACAACTTGATGCCGTTTGGGTCTATTTGTCTTGTGCAATTTATCGTATTTGCTTCTATATATAGTTCGGTTTCCAATTCAGTTTCCGTTTCCAGAAAAACAATTCGCACTCCTTTTGAATGAATTACAAAATGTTGAAGAGAACTTTCTTTGATTTTAAAACCTAAATGATTTTCAAAAAATAATTTAGTTGAATTGAGCTTTTTAGTTCTCATTACAACAGATACTATTCTCGAGTCCATTATTGTTTCTTTTTTACGCTGAATGAATATCCTATACTTACATTGAAAATAAATGGTGTAAAGCCCGGTCCGGAATCCAATGTTTTAATTTCTTCATTCGTCCCTGTATTCTTATTGAGGTATGTAAAACTGTTATCCTTTAAGGTTGAAGAAATTGTAGGCCAAAATCGAATACTTGGGGCAATCATAATTCCTTTCAAAAAGGATGTTTTGTTTTTAAAAGGCTGATAATGCCCATAAATACCTATACCCAAACTCATTGTGTTGTATGAGGTAATTTGGTTTGCACTATTCTGTGCTTCGTCATCGTAATAAAATTCAAACCGATGCCATTTTGGCTCTACTCTCACGTTAATCCATTCTTTTAAGCGATATCCAATACCAAAGCCTGTTGTCCAAGGCATATGAACAGCTAAACCTTCTTTTCTCATTTCAGCCGTAACGGATTGACCTGACAAATCTAAGGAAGCGCCATGGGAGTAGTCAATAATGAAACGATTGTGAATATAGTTTCCTTCAATATTAAAACCTTTTGCGAAAATTGGTTGTGTTAGTCCGAACACAACATTTACTTTTTTATCTTTTTTCCAGTCCTGTGCCTTTGATTGGAAAGCAAAAAGTGTTAATGAAATAAAGAGCAGCGCTCTTGTCGAATTTTGAATTTTCTTTGCCATGATATTCTATTTTAAAATGATGGCACAAAATTCGTACACACGAACGTACTATTCATTCACATTTGTTAATAAATGATTTTCATTTTCGTATTCGGCTTAATGATTGCGGTTTAATGCCCAAATACGCTGCAATATAGTATTGTGGCACTCTTTTAATCATATCAGGGTGATCTTGCATAAATTTGTAATATCGTTGCTTTGCGTTAAGTGTTGCTAAGGCTGACGTGTGTTCTGTATTTCGTATAAACGAAAGTTCTATATAATAATTTCTTAAAGCCATAAATTTTGGCTGCTTATTAAAAAGCTCGCTCATTGCCGAGCTTGACAAAGTTAAAAGTTGGGTATCTTCTATTGCTTTGATAGACATATCGGATACTATACCTGTTGAAAAACTTTTTAGATAAGCAACCCATTCATTTTCTTTAGCAAAGTCAGCAGGAACTTCTACGCCATCAATTATTTTATAATACATCATCAGCCCGCTTTTTACATAGCCAACGTGCTTGCTAATTTTACCTTGCATCAAAAAGTGATCACCCTTATCAATAAAAGTTTCGGAGAATGAATTCAAAAATAAGTCCATATCTGCTGCCGAAAAATCGGCAATATTTTTTATTTCTGAGATTAGCTTGTCTGTCATTAAGAGTTGTTTAATTGTTGAATTATTGGAGTCTTCATAAAATTGGTGCTAACGTATTGCGTGTAGGAGAATTTTATAATCCAAAGCTTGCAATTTTTGCAAGCTTTGGATAGTTTATTACTTCTTTCAAGTACTGTTTTAATTTAGTCACAAAACCCATTTGTCGCTTAAATTAATAGCACTCATATTAATCCTATTAAAAGTTTCGTCCT